>PAXL01000035.1 GCA_002714465.1 Gemmatimonadota bacterium
AGGGACAAAGCGTGGAGCGACGACGGATGTGAACGGCTACTACATCACCCTGCTTTTTGATCCGCGTTCGTATGCAATGAATGCTTCGCTGATTGGTTATGACAGTCAGCGCAAGACGGATGTTCGTGTTCAGTCGGACTTCTCGTCCGAGGTGAACTTTCTGATCCGCGAGGCGGCCCTTCAGTTGGGTGAGATGGTCGTCGTCGCCGAGCGTCCCCCGGTGGAGCCGGATCGCACGACGTCGAAGTATATCGTCGGTGCCGACGACATCGAGAACGTGCCGATGGTGCGTTCGGCTTCGGAGTTCATCGAACTCCAGGCCGGTGTGTCGGTCGACGGAGATGTCTCGATCCGAGCGGGCGACTCCGAGGACACCGCCTACTACGTTGACGGTGTTCGTATCGCCTCGACGGACCACGCCGGAACCCGAGTTTATCGAGACGTGAACCGGACGTCTATCCAGGAAATGACAGTTGTTACTGGAGGTATGGCGGCTGAGTATGGTAACGCTCAGGCCGGTGTGGTCAGCTTCGTGACACGCGAAGGTGGTCAGAGCTACAGTGGTCTGGTCGACTATCAGTTCCAGCCGTCAGGCCAGAAGCACTGGGGCGCGAATGTGTATGACAGCGCCATCCACCGTGGGAGCAACGCCTGGGATAACCCGGACTGGATCGGTGAGACGGTTACACTACCCGATGGAAGCACGGTCCCGGCACACCAGCGCAAGGACTATACGGGTACGATTGGGCACTTCATAGAGGGGAACCTCTCTGGTCCCCTAAGTGAAAGTTTTACGTTCTTTGCCAGTTCCAAGTACAACCGGCAAGCATCTACTTTCCCGAGCCCTAATCTGGCAACTCCGTTCAACACCAATTCGAACCTGAAGCTTTCATATACCGCATCGCCTACTGTTAAGGTTCGCGCGGGCGGTTTTTATGATAAGCGTGAGGGCTTCAATAGGGGCCCGACCGAAGGTGGTCTTCTGGACCTAAGGAACGACGGGAAGAACNTGTTTATGGTTGTTCCTGCGCCTGCCGGTAACCGGGAGGACATAGACTTACTTGCGTGGGCAGGCATCACGCATTCGTTGTCGCCNAAGACTTTCTATGAGTTGCGGCTCTCGATGTCGAAGTCGACCCGTGACACGACCGGATTGCCAACGGGTGGCGGGTTAGCCACACCAGAAACTAGCATTTCAAGTAATCCGGTAAAGGACACAGCTGGCCGCTATACGGTATTTCGTGAAGTGGTCAATTGGGAACGGTTCAACCGTCAACGGCTGGCCCTGAAGGCCGATCTCTCAAGCCAGATTAACAAGCAGAACTTTGTTAAACTCGGGTTTGAGGTGACGCGCTTCAACAACTGGTGGCAGTCTTACCAGTCAGATGGCCCTTCCAGTCGCGACGTGAAATGGTACTCCAAGAGCTACGATGCGGTTGACTTTTTCCCTGGACAGCAGACGGCCGGGGTAAATCCGATCCAGCTTGGGGCTTACCTGCAGGACAAGATCGAGTTTGAGGGAATGATCGTAAACGCTGGTGTTCGTATTGATCAGCTGCAGGCGAAAGAAATGGTCACCGATGCTCAGGCCTACTATGGTGGGAAGTCCCCCATGTGGAAGAGCATGACACGAAACAGAAACGTCCCCGAGATTCCGGCGGGAACGATCAACGGTTTCAGCCCTCGTGTCGGCGTGAGCCATCCGATCACCTCAAAGTCGCTCGTTCGGTTCTTCTATGGCAAGTTCAAGCAGATGCCGAACTTTGAGCAGCTATATCGGAACCAATGGCAGAGCCAGAGCTCTTCAGATACAGATCTGAATGGAAATGGCACGATTGATACGGGTGAGCGTTGGAACGCATTCAACGCCAANACCGCACGCCATCACGCTGCAAATGCGAAGTTACCCCCAGAAGAGACTGTAAACTTTGAGCTTGGTCTCGACTGGAACTTTGTGGCTGACTACGTGGCCAGTGTCACCTCGTATTACAAGAGTTCAGGTCACCAGCTCCGTACGTTGCAGATNGAGTGGCAAGATCCAGCCTCCCCAGCATACGTTGCTGGTCAGGGCGGATGGTCGTACGGAGATATCAGCGACACGCGTGGATTTGAGCTGAGTCTCAAGAAGGGCTTCTCGAATATGTTCGCCTTCAACCTGGCCTACAATCTTCAGTGGGCAGACCAGGGGGGCTTCTCAGTCCCACGAAGCGACGTGTACCCGGATTCACTGTTCGTTGCCCGAGGCCACTACTGGCTCGAGCATACGGTTGATCCGTCAACGGGTGCTGAAATTCCGGTGCCCCTTAGTGCTTCCGATCGCGCAGCTTTCGGAAAGAACGCTAATCTGAGGCTCAAAAACGCTGACAACGGCAAGGAAGAGCAAAACTCACGAGCGTGGATCCCCTGGATCTCGCACTACGCAGCAGAAGGTTACACGCAGTGGGATGGTTCAACGAATGCCACGGACTATGGTCAAGATGACAAAGACTACTGGCAGCGTGTGAACGCAGCTCCGAACTACCCAGGAAACGGTGAGGCCAACCTGCTGGTTGACCACAACGCCCGATCCACGGGTGAGAACACGCCAGATGACGATCTTGATCGGCGTGCTTTCGGGTCAATGACGTTTATGTTCGCCACGCCGGCGGAGTACGGCCCGTGGGGCGGCCAGGCACTCGGAAATATGCGCGCGAATATGGTCTATCGCGTGTATACGGGGACACCGTTTGCGTTCCAGGGCCTTCTCCGTGGTGTCGATTCCTTCGAGTATGGCCCGGTACACACAAGGGTCGACTTGAACGTAGAAAAACAGGTCGGAGGCTCTTCGGGAGTCGGTTTGACTNTGGCTGTTGAGGTATATAACCTCTTCAACCAGAAAGACGTCCGTCAGACCACTGGTCGCGGAGAGTTTTCCTCAATGCGGCTCGATTTTGATGGGATCCGCTGGCAGAAGTATGGAATCCAGGCCTTGGAGCCGACAAGTGCGGACTACAAGACCTATGGAGAAATCAACGATATCGCGAACTATATGGATCGTCCGCNTGAGTTGAATTTCAGCATGCGGTTGAAATTCTAGATAAAGAATCGCTTTGGCCNNGTGAATAACAATGGTCGAAGAGAGAAAGTGGCTTAATGGGTGCTAGGGATGCCTAATGCATCCCTAGCCACCTACCACAAACGAGGAAGGACGACGTAAAAGTTTTTCTCTTGTCGAAGTCAGCAGGTTCAATAGACTTTGAAAGCATAAGAGGGAAGCAGCTTACGGTCACCTCAAACAGGAGTTGAACTCATGAAGTTTCGCAAGACTTGGTTTTGCATCACCGGGGCATTGTCCGCGGTCGGTTTGTTGCTGACTGGCTTTGCGACCAAGGCAACGGCCCAGTGGACACANTCATACCGAACGATGCATCGCGGTATGATTGCNCAGTCGATCTTGAACAAAGGATGGGGCGGNCACCGTGACAACGGCAAGAAACAGGAGCCACACGGTTTCTCTTATCCGGCTGCTCGTAACTTAAAGGTCTATTCCGGCGGTTGGGTACGTTCCGGTTGGAACCACAAAATCCACAGCGCCGGAGACGGCATCTGGGTAATGAGCAAAACGGGCGGCANTGTCCAGATTGCATACGGTGGGAATAATATTGAACCACCCGACATTACCACGATTGACCACGATCCATCCACATATCCGGAGGCCTACCTCGGCGCCGTGCATCATGAAAACTGGGCACTTGCCGTTAAGCGCGCCAACGGTGCACGGGTAGTTTGGACAGACGGCCCCGCCTTGGCAGGCGTGCTCACAAATTACTGGCCCGCAGGTGGAGAAGTTAAGGCTGGCACGGTTCCAAGTGGCCATCCTGCAATCATTTGGAATTACAAGTGGAACTCATATAACAACGGGACATCGTTTGCAGATCGAGTTGCCTCTGGTGAATTGGCACAATTGAGCGAACCCGGCTGGGCCAGCACTCTTTCTGAGGATGACTTTCCCGAGGTTGTCGGGATCCAGAAAGCATCATCTACGCTGAACGATATCCAGTGGACACGTCGTTGGGCACAGTATGGCCATAGCGACTACAACGATTTCCTGATTCAGGAGACTGTGCTGGAGAACGTTGGTGGCGCAGCGCAAACAGACATTTATGTCGCCATCAAGAACCGATTCCTCCACGCGTCTGAGGATAGCTGGTATCAGGGCGCCGTCTGGTGGCACGGCCTTAAGGGCGATCGTCTAGCTGCTGATGACTGGACGCGTTCTACGATGGCACCGAATTACCTGGAAGGTACAGCACCATTAGGNTCAACTAAGCCTGCCGGTAGCCAGCGCGGTGCCGACTTGGCGGCGGCTGGTCACGCGATGATCTACAATCACGACGGTGACCAGCAGAAGGCTGCTTGGCCGCACAACGACTGGGGCGGTCCTTGGGATATGAAACTGGGTGGTACAAGAATCCAAACAGACCAGAGCTGGTTGAATGAAGGATTCCTTAACCATCCCACGTACTTTGGCGTCGGACTTGTCGATGCCTTCCCTCCCTTCAATACGTATGGCGGACTTGATGGCGAGGCGTATGTCGCACCTAGGGACAACCCGTCAACAGCCCAAGACGAGTCGGTGCTGCAGCCAGCTGCAACGTCAATCTGGCAGTTTACGACGCACGGCGAGTTTACCCAGCCNGATCCGGGTAAAGACAGTGACACGGCNATCTATGATATTTTGACNGCGAATGGTCACGGAGCAGAGCCGACAGCAAACGACATGTTCACGAACTATATGACCCTTGGCCCGTGGGACTTGGCGCCGGGCGAAAAAGCTAAGTTCGTGATTGCCTATGCTGGCGGACATCCGGGAAGCCTTTCGAAATATTCGGACCATACGAAATTCGGAAAGCCATTCCTTTTTGCCTACCAGAACTTGTATAACGGTAAGGGTGTGGCACCGACGACGTTTGCAGAGCGTCAGCCTGAGATCCCCTTGGCCGAAGATCTCATGTTCGATCACTTCGAGCGTGCTATCCAGGTCTACAATTGGGGATACGATATTCCGAACCAACCGCCATCAATACGCGGCGCGTTTGATTCGAACCTTAAGGGTCAGAACGAAGTTCGCTGGCCTGCCGTCGGTGAGGATTCTGCAGATCCCGATTATACGGGCGCTGCGGCTCAGGATATTGTNGGCTACCGAGTCTACAAGTCNTCGACCGAAGCGGAGGGTCCATTCGAACTCATAGCTGACTTCACGCTAGCTGATGCACAGGCTGGTAATCTACCGACTGGCATAACCTATGAACCAGGAGGAGTCTTTACGACCGTGAAGACATCCACCTACCCGAATGGTATTCCACTTCGTGCACGTTCAGACATCGGTGGTGATGATGCTGCAGCGGGTAATGAAGTTCCGGGTATGTATAAGTGGGTAGACGCAACGTCCAAGGCTGGTTTCCCAAACTGGTATNCAATCCGAACCTATGATTCCGGTCACGATGATTGGAAGGGTACGGGTGCGGTGCCAAGCTTTGAGAGTTCACCTGGACCAACGGGTGTGGCGATGATGGGCCGCCGTACAGGCGTCGTACCAGTTGTTCCTTCGGATGCAATCTTTAATCGACTGGAAGCGAAAGTCCGAGTCGTTCCGAACCCGTATCGTCCGGACGACCCGAACGCCAGTTACCAGGGTCAACAGAATATCCGATTCATTAACCTGCCCGGTCGTTGCCAAATTGACTTTTACGACGTAACCGGACAGTGGATTTATTCACAGTGGAATGATGATCTGACTAAGGGTGAAGTGACTTGGAGGCAGTTCACGGAGAATCGTCCTTCCGACTTCGGACAGGCCGTTTGGCCCGGAACCTACTTCTGGAAAGTCACATCCCTTATGCCTGAGTCGATGGGTAAGTTCCAAACAGGAACGTTTGTCGTCATCAAGTAAGCTGGGGACAGGCTGATGCCTGGATACGAGAGGATTTGACTCCTCTCACGAGCAGAGTTGAAAAACTGTGTTCACCAATTTGAATTGGATTAAGGAGATGAATCATATGTTTAAAAAATTGACTGCCTGCGTCTTGTTGGCCGGCACGATTGGATTATGCGCACAGGAAGCTCTNGCGCAGGATCTGGGTCCGTTTCCGGTAAACCGTCGACGTGAGGCACCGGAGGCAAAGGGTCTAATCAAAAACGCACGTCTATCCTCGACAGGCTTTGGCTTCTTGAAGCTGACGACGAGTGCACGTGGTGTGGCAATGGGCGATGCCTTCAGTGCGGTGGGTAATGATTTGTCGGCCATCTTTTATAATCCGGCCGGAATTACTCAGATGGAAACGGAGCGAGCCGCAACGCTGAGTTACACAAGCTGGATTGTTGGTTCTACAATTGGAACGGCTGCGTTCGCCGTGAAGACGGGGGTCGCAACTTTCGGTGTAAGTGCAATTTTCTTCCAGAGTGAGGAATTTGAGGAAAACACTTCTCAGAATCCTGCTGGTACTGGACGAATGGTCCGGACATCGGATACGGCACTAGGTTTCACTATTTCGAAGCAGTTGACAGATAAGCTGGCATTTGGTGGTCAGGTTCGATGGATTAAAGAAGACTTGGACCTGGTCGACTTCTCAACTGTCGACATCAACTTCGGGACCGTGTTTTTCACAGGTTACAAGAGTACGCGTCTATCAATGTCACTTCGGAATCTGGGTGCTGACGCCGCAGTTGTCGCTCAGGATGCACGTGTACCAACGGTGTTTTACCTAGCGGCCGCCGGAGAACTTGTAGGAAACTTGGGTGACCCGCTTTCCATCACAGGTTCTGTTGAGCAAGCCTTCTTCACCGATTATGAAGCACGCTATTATTTTGGTGCAGAGGCATGGTTTAGCAACACATTGGCGCTTCGTGCTGGATATAAAACGGGACACACTAATGAGTCCTGGAGCGTCGGTGCAGGCATTAACCACGAAATGGCCGGACAACGCATTTCTGTCGATATCTCCCTGTCGAATGCTGAGACATTCGAAGAGAGACCGCTTCGCCTAACGGTCGGATACGGCTTCTAGTCGACGCATCGGCTGAATGCAGTTTTAGAGGGGTGTGTCCTTTCGGACACACCCCTTTTTTATTTAAAATCCATCATCGAACTCATGGCCNTCGATACAAAAANGCCAATCCGCATATCAACCAGCGTTCTGTGGACGTTGCTGCTATTTACGTTTTTAGTTGTCATTCTTGGTCGGATAGTCTGGATGGCAATCCCGCAAACGGATGANCAGCTCGCTGGTGCCACACGTTTTAAGAAAATGGCTAAGGGGCGACTGAACCTGGCGAGGCAGCAGAATGAACCGGTCGCGCCCGGCCAAGTAAATCCTCCGGATATCGAAACCCTTCCAAAGATTGAAAAGCGTGTTCGGGAGCATCGTGTGAGCGAATGGCCCTTGGAGGCAGGGCGATCCTTTACACAGGCTCCGATGCTCGACGAATTAGTGCGATTAGGNAAATTGCCAAAAGTTGAGGCAAGGCTGCCGGATAATCCGCTTGTGGTCGTCCCCCCTGAACAACACGGGCCTTATGGAGGCACTTGGACCCGATTTGGTACTGGTCCTAAAGATGTCGGCATCTTAGATGACCGATTAGCATACGACGGCTTGGTGAGATGGGGTCCTAGGGGTCGCGAAGTCATTCCGAATCTAGCCACACATTGGGAGATCGGAGACGAGGGCAGGACATTCACGTTTTATCTCCGAAAGGGTGTGAGGTGGTCGGATGGAAAACCATTCACCACCGATGACATCTTATTTTGGTATCGGCACGTACTAATGAACGAAGAGTTGACGCCGATCGTGCCCCGAGACTTCAGGAGCGGTCGGATTGCGATGAGCGTCGAGGCGCTCGACAAGTGGACCATCCGNTTTCGATTCCAGGAAACAAAAGGCTTGTTTATCCAGAAGATGGCTTCAGGCCGTAGTTTTGAGATGGTGGGGTATCCCGCCCACCACTTGAAGCGGTTTCACGCAGACTTCATCAATCGTGAAAAGCTGGAAGTGATGGCCCGTGAGAAGGGATTCGATTTNTGGCACAAGCTTTTCAAGGATGAATGGGAGTGGCGGAGCACAACGACACCCCGGCTGTGGCCGTGGCTGATGAAGGATCCGCCTCCATCGCGCCCCATCGAGCTTGAGCGCAACCCGTACTATTGGAAAATCGATCCGTCGGGCAATCAACTACCCTACATNGATCGAATCACCTTCGAGATTTACGACAAGGAGACGATCAATTTCAAGGCCATAAACGGCGAGATCGGGATGCAGGCTCGGCACCTCGAATTTCGAAACTACTCGCTCCTCCTCGAGCACCAAGAGAAGGGCGGATATCGCGTGCTGAAGTGGATCGACGGAGGAGCGGGTCCTGCATGCTTGCTGCCAAACCTGAACCATCGTGATCCACTCGTCCGCGCGTTGATTGAGGACAGGCGCTTTCGGATCGCCCTCTCACACGCTATTGACCGNGACGCGATCAATGAGATCGGATACTTCGGGATCGGTGAGCCGCGCCAGATCTCACCACCACGTTCATCGGAATACTACGATGAATCTTTTTCACACGCATATATCGGATTCGATCCAGAGAAGTCCAATCGCGTGCTGGATTCACTCGGATTGACCAAACGAGATGCGAACGGGATCCGCTTGATGAGCGATGGTCGTCCACTGAGTCTTTACATCGAAACGAAAAACCAGAACAGCCGGGAGCTTGAGATCGTAGCAAGCAACTGGCGAGAAGTCGGAATCCAGGCTGAGGTTAAAGAGCTGGCCCGCCAGCTCTGGATTGAGCGAAAGCGCGCGCTGACNTTTGACGTAGCCGTCTGGGGAGGGTCGGCAGGACAAATCCCTCTCTTGGAACCCAGATGGTTTGTGCCNGTGGACACCAACAATTGGAACGCACCGGCCTATGGTAGGTGGTACTCCACCAAGGGAGAAGCCGGTGAGCGACCGAAGGCAGACATCCAGGCCGTTCAGGCNATCTGGGCGAAGATCGAGAGGACCATCGANCACAAGGAGCAGAAGCGGCTGTTCCAGACNATCCTGGATCACAACCGGGAGAATCTCTGGGTCATCGGGATGGTAGGGGAGTTGCCGTCAATCGTTGTGGTTAACGACAGCTTCCGGAATGTACCTGACGTTGCAGTGCAGTCTTGGATGTTCAGAACACCGGGTAACACGGCGCCGGAATGCTACGCAATCAATCCCCCCGCCCCTGACCGGCAGGGAGCGTGGGGCGGAGGTGAGTGAGGCCGCTACTTGGAGCCACAACGATCTGCGGCCANGGAGGNGAAAAGCTCACTGAGGGAAATCTAAGAGGTGCTCAATCAACAGATAAAGTTGCGGATCCGCTAATTCTCTTCACTCACACAACGGCTTTTGGGTCAGCAATCTTTCGGTCGGGAACTCGCAGAGATCACTGCCGGATTTACAGAGTCAGCACGAGTGTGGTTTTCAGGTAGTCTGGCTGAAAGGCGTTCGAGAGTTTGGATATACTCCGGGCTTTCTTCGTAAAAGACGGAACAAAAAGNTCGATCCTCCGATCTAACTTCTGGAGCCGGATCGCGATCGATTCGGGNACGTTTTCTTGTCGTTATGATGACACAATCGACAAATCGGGATTCTTTTTAGAGGAGGACGTATGAAGCGTTTTCTGGTATATGGACTACTCGTAGCACTTAGCTTCGCTGCGACGGCCGAGGTTATGGCTCAACCCGGCGCTGGTCGAAGACGTGGCGGCGGAAGTGGGGTCAACCCTGGCCAAATTCTCGGTATGCTGGCCTTCGATACCGAGACGAACCTGACCGACGGGCAGCTGGTTAATCTGCGCCAAGTTCTGATTCCAATCCAGAAGAAGCAGCAGGATCTGATGCGCGGCATACGGAGCGGCGAGCACGATTTCCAGGATGCAAGGGCAGACATGATGGCGCTTAGAGGCGATCTGCTCAACGCAGTCTCAACCGTTCTGAACCAGGCACAGGTCGAGCGGCTGAAGCAGCAGATGAAACGAGCGCAGGACCGTGGGGGACGCGGTGGTCGGGGCGGACAGGGTGGTCGTCGTCCCGGAGGGAGAAACTAGCCAGCAAACGATAAAAACGATGGCCATTCAGATCGAACATCTGACCAAGGTCTACCAGAAAGACGCCCCTCCTGCACTGGAGGATCTTACTCTCGAGATCGGGCGGGGCACTTTTGGGCTGCTTGGTCCGAACGGAGCAGGAAAGACGACGCTGATCCGGATCCTCGCAACGCAGATGCTCCCTACATCCGGACGTGTCCTGATCGAAGGACACGACATCGTGGCGGAACGTGTTGACGTCCGGAGAAAGCTCGGATATCTGCCCCAACAGTTCGGGGCGTATCCCCAGCTGACGGCGGGAGAGTTTCTGGACTACCGTGCGCGTCTCGCTGGGATACACAAGCGGTCGGTGAGGCGAGATCGCGTGGCTCGTTCACTCGAGGATGTGGGGCTGACCGAAGTCCGCGACAAGAAGTCCGGGACATTTTCGGGCGGGATGATGCGACGGTTGGGTATCGCGCAGGCTATTCTGGCAGACCCTGAATTTCTGGTCGTCGACGAGCCGACCGTCGGGCTCGATCCTGAAGAGAGAATCCGATTCCGCGCGATTCTGGGACGGCTCAGCACAGACCGCGCGATTCTGATCTCGACGCACATTGTCGGAGATATCTCAAGCACGTGCGAGGAGATCGCTGTTCTGGCGCCCCGACACCTCGTCTTTATGGGCCAACCGGAAGCTTTCATCGAATCTGCCCAGGGATACGTGTGGGAGACGCGAGTCGATGACGCCGGCTTCGAAGCACTATCGGAGACATTTCAGGTCGTCAACGTGACCGCCGAAGGGAATGAGATGGATGTCCGTTTTGTCGGAACTACAGATCCGCCGTATGGCGCTCGTGAGGTGTCCCCGAACCTGGAAGACGCGTATGTGTATCGGATGGGGGTAGCTGTGGGTGAGGAACACTAGAACCGAAAGACTTTCCTGAACTGCAAGAGCGTTCCGAGTTTCACGTAAAGGCGAGCTTGCACACGGCTCTCGGGAGCTTGGTCCGCCTTTGATTGTGACCGTATGAGTCTTCTCTACAACATACTGAGTGTTGCTCGCTATGAGCGGATGATGATGTTCCGGAGTACGCGGTTCCGTGTGCTCGGCGCATTGGGCATGCTGATCCCGATCGCCATCGGCGTGATGCTCGCGATCGCGGAGGCAAGAGGCGTCGAATTCGGATCGGCGCTCGCGATGGGTGCGTTTATCCCGTTCTATGTGTTCAGTTTCCTTCAGACGGTGGTCGTGGCCTTTGTGGTCGGCGATTTCCGGGCAGGCGACGAACGCGCACACATCCACGAGGTAGTGGACGCGAGCCCAATCTCGACGGCAGAGCTGGTGATCGGTAAGTATCTCGGTGCGATGACGGCTCTCGTCGCGTTGAGTGTCGGTGTGCTGATCACGACCGTTCTGATCCAGGCTGCAAAGATTAGTATCACGGGACTTCCGTTCTCGCTCGAACCCTATCTGGTCTACATGATGGTGATGACGCTGCCATCGATGGTGTTCGTCTCCGCGCTGACTTTCGTTCTTGGCGCTGTGCTTCGGAAACAGACAGCGGTGGCCCTGACGGTCGGCGCGTATACGATCGCCGTCATTCTGTTCCTCGGCCGTCGATATGACGGGCTGTTCGACTTCGGCGCCTTCTTCGCCCCGCTGTTCTATTCGGACCTGCTCGGAACTGGTGACATATCCGAGGTGCTCCAGCAACGGCTGATGTACTGCATCTTGGCGGTTGGTCTTCTGGGACTGTCGATCAACCGCTATCCGCGGCTTTCCCAGTCCGCATCGTGTAGGTGGATCGGACGTGTGATGGCAGTGGTTGGGCTGGCCGGTTCGGCTTCGGTCTACGCTTACTCGGAACACATCGCCGTGCGGACTTCAGCGTTCCGGAAAGCTTTGAGTGAAGAGCGCACAAGGATCGCCGATCGACGGGCCCCGCGTGTTCTCCACTACCATTTTGCGATTGAGCTGCTTTCCGGACGGTCTTCGCTGAGCGCGACCGTCGGAATGGATCTTGTCAACCCATACGAGGAACGTCTCGATACGCTGTATGTCAGTCTGAACCCCGGGTTGACGATTAATGCAGTAAACGGTTCGAACGGCCCCCTCCCATACGATCACGATCTCGGGATCGTCCGTATCCCGTCGGCGTTGCCGGCGGGTGACACGATGCGCGTCGAACTCGTCTACGACGGTGAAATCGACAACGACGCTTTCGATCTGGTCAAGACAGAGTCGCGTCTCCAGAAGAGCCGGCATCCTTTTTACAAAGGGGATATGACGGCTTGGATCGACCGTCGCTCTGTGTTTCTGCCGCCACGCAGCAATTGGTACCCCCGGCCGGGTGTCGAGACAGCAGGATCTGAGCCTTCCTACGCGACTGCGAACCTGACCGTGTCTCTCCCCGCACACCTGACGCCGGTCACACAGGGGGTGCGAGCCGACTCGACCACATCCGACGGTCGAAAGACCGAGGAGTGGCGTGTCGAATCTGGAACCCCCGCCTTCTCGTTGAATGCAGGCGTCTACCGTGTATACGAGAAAAACATCCACGGTGTTAATCTGGCGCTCTACATCCATCCAACCCATCGGCGGCAGGTCGAATTCTTCAAGGATGCCGAAGAGGAAGCCATCCAGGTGATTGACCAGATCATTGACGTGATGGAGCAAGAGACGGGTCTGGCTTATCCCTTCTCTAGACTGTCCGTCGTCGAGGTGCCGTTTCAGATTCAATGGTACTACGAGGGATGGCAAGAGCGCGGCGGGCTTGTTCAGCCCGGGATTCTGATGGTCGAGGAAGATGTCCTGCTGGGTAAGCGCTTCAGTCGAGATTTTGAACGCAGACAGCGGTTCAGCCGTGGACGCGAAGTGGAGCCGGCGTCGGTTAAGCGCGATCTGCTGGTTTCGGCGATTCTTGAGACTTTCTTCAGCAAGGAGGGTGGACGCGGAGGACTTTTTCGGAGTCCCATTGTGCAGCTCTGGTCGTTTGATCGATCGTTCACGGGTGAGCAGTCTGCGCTTGTCTCCCGTGGGCTGCCGCTTTTTCTCCAGCAGGACGTCGAGACCACCCTGAGAGAGTCCTCGAATACGCGTAGTAGCCGAAGAGGACGTTTCAGAGGTCGCAGAGGACGACGAGGGCCGGACAGATCCGAGACCGCTGCCTGGGATACTCTGATGACCGAGATGGGGCAGCGCTCGTTTGCCGATCTTGATCCGTCAGCCGAGCCGGATCTGTATCGTCGAGCACTGAACGCGAAGGGACCTACGATGTTTCGGATGGTAGAGTCGGTCGTCGGAGACGAGTCATTTCTGTCGACGATGGAGGCCATTGGCGCGCGGAGTCGCTTCGAGGATGTGCCCTTCGAGGATTTCGAGTCGGCCTTTATGGAAGGGACGCGACGCCAGGATCGAAAGGAGACGCTGAAGCGGCTTGTGAACGAGTGGATCTACTCGACCCACGTGCCGGGCTACACGCTTACGAAGGCCACGGCCGTCAAGATGGACGACGGCTGGGGGGCGGTTGTGTATCAAGTGAAAGTGCGAGTGCGTAACGGTGAGCCAGGACGTGGGTTTGTCCAGGTGACCGTGACAGGGCAGGAGGACGAGGCGGTCAGGGGCGTGGAGATCGAAGGCGGAACAGAGATTGAAATCGGTTTAATAATATGGGATCGACCCCGCCGTGTTTCGGTCGACCCGTTCTTCGCGCGGAACAGACGTCGGATGATGGCGCCCCTGAGCATCCCGGAACAGGTTTTCCCCGGCGTGCCAAGGTCGTATGTGACACAGGTCAAGGACGACGATTCGAGGATCGCTGAAGTAATCGTGGACAATGAAGACGAGGGCTTCTCGATGCCCGTTCGCCGCGTGACGAAGTATCTGCGTCCTCAGCTGAAGGGCGGGAACTGGGATGTTCGAGAGCTTCCGATGGCCTACGGCCGATACGAGACGAACTTCCGGTGGAAGGCACCGGGCGACGGCGCACAGCCTGCTGTATGGCGGGCGCGCATCCCGCAGGGGGGTGAATACGATGTGGCCTATTACTACCCGCCACCCCAGATGCGAGGCCGTCTCAGACTGGGCAAGTCGTTTACGATACGGATTGAACACGGCGGCGGTTTGGATACCTTGACGGTCGAGAGTGAGCATATGCAGGCTGGTTGGAATCTGCTGGGTCGCTTCACCTTCCCGGAACAGAGCGAAAGCGTAGTCGAGCTTTCAGACGATGCAGACGGCCGTCTGTATGCGGACGCTGTAAGATGGCGGTATGTCGATCCTGATAATCCTGATGTAGTCTATGAGGAGGATGTCCCTGCCTGGAACTTCGGGCGCGGCTTTGGTCCGGGGGGCGGTAGAGGCTGGGGCGGTGGTCCCGGAGGAGGATGGAGACGGTGATAATGATGAACCGAGGCGGCTGGCGGCTGATTGCGCTCAGTCTTGTTTGTCTGGGATGTGGACGGCCTTCAGAGGAACGGAGTGTGGATCTGACGGTGCCTGTGACGGTGTCTCCGGCGACGCTTTCGACGATCGAGTCCACGATCACGGCAACGGGTACTCTGCGGTCTATCCGGGAAGCCGAGATCCTGACGGAGGTCAAAGGCGACCTGTTCCTGTCGGAGCGGGAAGGTCTGGGCAGACTGTCCGACGGGTTCTCTGTCGAGGCAGGGGAAGCTATCGCGCGGCTTGAGAACGACGAGTGGATTGTTGGCGCCAACATCAATTCTCGAAAGTTGGCGCTTCAGACGGCCCAGCATACGGTCAAGGAGAAGGAAGCGCTGTTCGAGCGAGGTCTGACGACTGAGGTCGAGGTGAACAACGCCCGAAAGGCGCTCGCAGACGCCAAGACGAGCTACGAAGAGGCCAGGATCAGGGTCGGGAAGACCGATGTAAGAGCACCGATCAGCGGTGTGATGACCGAGGTGACCCAGACGACGCAGGGCACTGAGATCCAAGCGAATGCCATGATTGGAAAGGTGGTGGACTACAGCCGGGTCCTTGTGGACCTGCGAATCCCGAATTCCCAGGTGCTCGCTATCGCCCTCGGGAAGGCGGTTCGGGTGTCGAACTACGCCTTCCCCGATCAGGCGTTCGAAGGCAAGATCACGGCAGTCGATCCCGTGCTTGACCCGACGACTCGTACGCTCAAGGTCGTGGCGGCGGTCGATAATTCCGATCTGGTCTTACGTCCGGGGATGTTCGTGAAGGCAGAAATCGTGAAGGCTTCCCATTCGGATGTTGTGGTGGTGTCGAAGAAGCTGGTGGTCAAACGCCAGAATCAAGACGTTGTGTTTGTGGAAGAGTCGGCGCGGGCGCAGATGCGGAACGTCGAGACGGGGCTCGAGAGCCGGGACTCAATCGAGATCGTTGATGGGATCGAGGAAGGCGACCGTCTGATAACGAGCAACTACGAGACGCTTCGGTCACGGACACGGGTGAGGGTGACGAGCTCAGAGAGCAACTAGGGTCAAAAGCTAAACCGAGAAGGCACGAAGTACGACCTCTCAGTCATTCCCGCCCCTTTGCTGTGCTCGGATAGACACAAGCGGGAATCCGGAACAAAATCGATGCCGACCTGAATGCCCGCCAACGCGGACATGACGATGAACACCGGCTCGACACCGAATATCGGCAGCGGTATTCGGTGTTTGTGGTCAGAGACTAACCATGACGATCCCTGAATTCTCAACGAGGTATCCGACGACAATCACGATGGCTGCACTAGCCGTGATCCTGCTCGGATACATCTCTGTCGATCGGCTGGGGACGGATCTGCTTCCGGACCTGCATACTCCGGTTATCACTGTCGATCTGCGAGCGTCGGGCAAGTCGCCTTGGGAGATGGAGGAGCGGTATACGCGCCGGCTCGAACGGGATATCCAGACGATCTCGCAAGTAAAGCGCGTCTATTCGGTGACTCGCGCATCGCAGTCGGTGGTGGTGGCAGAGTTCTCGTGGGAAGCGGACATGGACTTCGCGCTTCTGGATGTACAGAAGAAGACGGCCTTTTACGGGACGGATGAGGCCATCGAGTCGCTTGACGTGACTCGTGAGGATCCACAGGCTCTTCCCGTGATGCGTGTCGCCGTTCACGGTCAGATTGATCAGGATCGTGTGGAGATCGACGAGTTGTTCGGTCTTATTGAGACGGTGGTCAAGCCCAACCTAGAGGCGCTGGACGGCGTCGCGTCGGCCGAGATCGAGGGCGGGGCTGAGAAGGAGGCCCGTATCACCCTCGATCCCTACCTGCTCGAGGCCTTCGGACTGAATGCGGCTAACGTTGCCCGCCGAATTGAGCAGGCGAACCTAGATGTGTCGGGCGGGATTCTAAAGGACGCGAAGCGATCCTACCAAGTGAAGGGACTTGGACGTCTCAAAAGCCTCGACGACATCCGGGAACTGATCATCGGCGAGAGGCGCGGGGGATCTGTAAACGAGGTGCAGTTGCGTGTTCCTGTCCGCGTATCAGACGTGGGCGAAGTGGCCCTCACGTATGAGGAGCGGGAGTCGATCTCGCGGCTCGACGGTATAGAGTGTATCGGGTTGGCTGTGCACAAAGAGGCCGAGGCCAACACCGTGAGTGTCGTTCAGACGGCGGGTGAGGCGCTCGATGATCTGGATCAGGATCTACAGGAAATCGCGTTCACTGTGGTCGAGAATCAGGCTCGGTTTATCGAGTTGGCGGTGAACGAAGTGAAAGAAGCGGCGATCTACGGGGGCATTCTCGCTGTCGCCGTGCTGCTCCTGTTCCTCAGAAACTGGGCAGTGACGGCAACGATCGGGCTTGCCATCCCGATTTCGATCCTGGCCACATTTACGTTGATGTATTTCGAAGGTCTGACCCTTAACGTGATGTCTCTGGGTGGGTTGGCCTTGGGCGCCGGGATGCTCGTCGACAACGCGATTGTTGTGATCGAGAACATCTACAGGCATCTCGAAAGCGGCGAAGACGCGATGGAGGCGTCGGCAAGGGGTGCCGGAGAAGTGGGGACGGCTATTCTTGCGTCGACATTGACAACGGTATCCGTCTTCCTCCCGATCGTCTACCTCCACGGTTTGGCAGGTGAGCTGTTCAAGGAGCAGGCATGGACAGTGGCGTTCTCGCTCCTTTCCTCGCTGGCAGTCGCTCTGTCCCTCGTACCGATGATCGCTTCACGGATGTTCCGAGGAAAGAGCGAATCATCGGTCTCGAAAGACTATGCGCCGTTCACTCGATTCGTAACGTCGGCCCTTGAACGGAAGGGGATGACGTTCGTAGTCGTGTTCGTCGTGCTGATCGTGACAGCCATTACCGGTCGCCGCATCGATGTGATGTTCATGCCGCGGGAAGATCAGGGAATCTTCCACATCGCTTTCGCTCTACCTGAAGGGACACGTCTGGAGCTGACCGACGGGGTGGCTCAGCGGATCAAGGATGTGGTCAGAGCCGTAGGCGGAAACGATGTGATGCACGTGTATGGCCGTGTCGGGGTTGATCCTGCCCAAGTGATGAACGTGGGTGAACCGACCGGCCCCAACAGGGGCACGATCTCTGTTCTGCTGGCCGAAGGAGAACGAAGACGTGTGGGTGAGATTGTGAACGCGATCGATTCTCATCTGTCGGAGATGTCGAACGTTGAGATCAAGTATGAACTGCACGAGAGCCCGCTTGAGACGGTGATGGGAACGCAGACGGCACCCATCGTCGTCGAAATTTCGGGTGAGGACATTGAGGCCCTCAGGCGACTGACGGGAGATCTGACGAGTCGGATGACGAGTCTGTTGTCCATCTACAACGTCAGGAGCAGCTTTCAGGGTGGTCAGCCCGAACTGGATCTCGCCCTTCGACTCGATGTGGCGGCCTCATTCGGTCTGACCCCGGATGATCTGATCCGAGATCTCGAGCGGCGTTTGTCCGGTGAGGATGTGGGCGAATTTTCGGAAGGGCAAAGGGCGCGGACGATTCGCGTCGGGTTCCGTGAGACGGACATGACCGAATTTGATCAGATCCGTGTGGGCACACCGGATGGAAGTATCCTGACGGTCGGTGATGTGGCGGAACCTAGGATTGTGGAAGGCCCGAGGGAGATCCGACGTGAACGCCAGAGACGGGTCGGCCGTGTAACGGCGTATGTACGTGAGGCATCGACACTCGGTCAGGCGGTCGAAGAGGTGGACGCCGTGCTGACATCGATTGAGCTTCCTCCGGGGTATCAGGTTTCGATAGGTGGTGAGGAGCGCGACCGATCCGAGTCGTTCGATAGCCTGATGTTTGCGCTGATTCTGTCGATCATCCTTGTCTACATGGTGATGGCGTCTCTGTTCGAGTCGTTCTTGCATCCCTTCACCGTGATGCTGTCACTGCCGCTTGCCGGTGTGGGCGTAGTCATTGGTTTCTTCTTGCTGGCTGAGCCGCTGAGTATCACGGCATTTATCGGTGTGATCATGTTGGGGGGTATCGCCGTGAACGATTCGATCGTTCTTGTAGACCGGATCAACCAGCTACGGTCGACTTCACAGACCGTGAGGCACGCGATCGTTCAGGCAGCGAAGGACAGACTGAGACCGATTATGATGACGAGCGCCACGACGGTGCTTGCACTGCTCCCGATGGCGATTGGGCTGGGTGAAGGGGGCGAGCTGAGGGCACCTATGGCGATCGCCGTGATCGGGGGGCTGGTGTCGTCGACGTTGATGACGTTGGTGGTGATACCGGTTGTGTACGAGCTGGTGGATGGGTTGAGGCCCAAGGGGAGAGTGGGTAGTGACTAGTCGGTGGTGCTTGGGAGAAGCTGGTAGCTCTTAGGTGGTGAAAAAGGCGAACGTGCCCGGCATCTTGTGCCGGGCAGCAAACCAGGAGAAGCGTCGGGCTGATCTTCACCCGAAACGCTGTCAGAGGCAAACCAGGAGTACAGCATTTAGCCCTCTCCCTTTGGACCGGGAGAGGGATGACTTGTATGTGTATTTATGCGGATATCTGATCTCCCTATAAAGCGGCCGGTGACGACAGCGATGCTGTTTGCGGCGCTCAGTCTGCTCGGTCTGATTTCGCAGGTACGGCTGCCAGTCGAGCTGCTGCCCGAGGTTATTTATCCGGAAGTGTTTGTCTCGGTGATCCTGCGAGGGACGAGTCCCGAACAGGTGGAGAGGGACCTCGTAGTTCCGATCGAAGGTGAGATTGGGAAGCTTGACGGTGTCGTGGAGATGACGTCCACGTCGATGGCGAACCGAGGGATGATCCGCGTCTCCTACTCACCGGACACAGACATGAAGTTCGCGCTGCTGCAGATCCAGTCTAGGGTAGCAAAGCTGCAGCCGCTGTTCCCGCCTCGCACCCAGCTTGTGGTGCAGAGATTCGATACATCAGATATCAGTTCGCGTGTGATGAACCTTCAGGTTCTGGGTGAGGCCGATCTGGATTGGCTGAGGGATTTCGCGGAGAACGAGATTCGTCCGGAGCTTGAAGCTGTCGATGGCGTGGTGAACGCGGGTGTGCAGGGCGGACGGCAACGGTCAGTGGCCATCGTGGCGGATCCCGTGATTCTGGAAGCTCACGATCTCACGCTCAACGATATCAACACACGGCTCGAGCGATACAACCGTCCCCGCGCGTCGCTCGGACAGATCTACGACGGTACACGTGTTCTTCCGGTTAGTGTTCAGACACAGTTCACGGATCTCGCTTCGATCCGGGAGGTGGTGCTCAAGCCGGAGATTCCGCTGACTGTTGGCGATGTCGCGCGAGTCTATCCTGGCGTGCAAAGACGGACGGACATCTCCCGCGTCAACGGCAAGGCCTCCGTCGGAATCCAGATCCTAAAAGAGGATGAGGCCAATCTTCTGGATGTTTCGGCCGGCGTCGAAGATGCTGTGGAAAGGCTGAACGACGACTATGCTTCGGAGGGTATCGAGCTGGTTGTGACGAACAGCCAAGCGGATATTATGGCGGAGGCGCTCGACACGCTCAAGCAGGCGGCTGTCGTCGGTGTGATACTGGGTCTAGCCGTCCTATTCCTGTTTCTCCGCACGCTCCGGTTTGTAGCCGTTCTGCTTCTCGCGATTCCCACATCGCTGCTCCTGGCATTCAACCTGTTCTACGCGTTCGGTCTTTCGATGAACGTCCTGTCGCTGTGCGGTCTCGCATTGGCGATGGGGATGCTGGCCGACAACAGCATCGTGGTGATGGAGAGCATCTTCAAGAAATTTGAGCGGGGCAAGTCACCCGAGGAGGCGGCACAAGCAGGCACGAGAGATGTCGGGAGAGCCGTGGTTGCAGCAACGGCTACGACGGTCGTCGTGTTTCTCCCTGTGGTGTTCATCACGAGCGACTTCCAAGATGTGCTGACCGAACTGGCGCTGTCGATTACGTTCCCCGTTCTCGCTTCGCTTGTCGTCGCCCTTCTGCTGGTTCCTGCACTAGCAACGAGAACGCTGAATGCGCAGATCACACCTCCTCTGGATACCGGTCTACTGATCGAGAAGTATACGATGCTCCTGAAGGCTTGTCTGCGTCATCCGGCCCGTCTCTCGATCGGGATCGGTTTGGCCTTCCTTGTCACGCTTGGTCTGTCCTTCTTCTTCATGCTTCAGCAGGAGGCGGTCCGAGAGGAGTCGCAGTTCATAGTCTATGTGGACACACCGGAAGGAACGACGCTCGAAGCCACCGACGAAGCAGTCGCGCAAGTTGAGGTGATGGTGAGAGAGCTGCCCGGAGTGGACCGGTTTACGGCGACTGCCGAGGAGGGGCTCGGCAGCGTGACCGTGATGCTGAAGGACAGGTCAGAGCGTGAGGATGGGCTATCTCTCGACGACGTCAAAGCGAAGCTCGATGAAAAGCTGGACTCTTTCAACGCCGGTGTCGCCTCCTATGACGCCCCAATCACAGGTGGTTTCGGCGGTGGTGGACGTGGTGGACGTGGTGGCGGTGGTAGACGTCGAGGCGGTGGTGGGTTCAGCCTGCAGACGGGACAGGCCTCAGAAGAGGCGGTGATCCGCGGGTACGACTTCACGGTCCTAAGGATGGTCGCCGACGATCTGTCCTACCGTCTCGAAGATATGGATGAGATCGATGCGAATAGCGTGCGGGCAGATGTCGAACGGAGTTCGCCCGAGCTTGAGATTATTCCTGACCCGATTGCCCTGTTCGATCGGCGGCTCGAAACCACGAATGTGTTGTCTGCTGTCGAGTCGGCGAACCCGGAAGGTTTTCAGACTCGCGTCGCCTACTTGAATCCAGATGGCACGGAGACACCGATCGATCTTCGAACGACTGAAGACCCGGATGCCGATGGGCCTGGCCTCGTGGGTATCCGAACGATTCCTGTGCAGACGCTTGGTGGGCAGTTCACACCTCTTGAAGAGCTGGCTCGTGTGCGCACGAACGAGGGTCGGAGCACGATCATCCGGACAGATCAGTCGCGACGGATTTCGGTGCAGTATCGTTTTACGGAGGATGTCGCCGAGTCCCAAGTACTCCTAGACAGTGCACGGGAGCGAGTCCGGGCTGCCGTTCAAGATATGGTGATACCGGCGGGGGGGACGGGGGAGCTGATTTCGGCCGATACAGATACGATTTACTACTGGATGATGGCGATAGCCGGGCTCCTCATCTACATGATCCTGGCCTCGCTGTTTGAGTCCCTTTCAGCGCCGTTGATCGTGTTCGGAACGCTCCCGACGGCCGTGGTGGGGTCCTGTTGGGCCCTGATGCTGACCGATACGGGTCTCACCTCGCAGGCCGGTCCTATGGCTTTGCTCGGATTCGTTGTGCTCCTCGGTATTGCCGTGAACAACGGGATCATCCTGATTGACTCGATCGGATCGCTCCGATCCCGACGCGGTTTCCGACGATCTCGAGCAGTTCTTGTGGCAGGCCGGTCGCGTGTGAGGCCGATCTTGATGACATCGGCTACTACGCTGCTAGGTGTGCTTCCGCTGTCGCTCGAGATGGGTGGCGATTTCGAGATCTGGCCTCCCTTCGCTATCACCGTCCTCGGCGGTCTGGCGGTCTCCATGCTGTCCACGCTGCTGTTTATCCCCGTGGCCTATGTCGGGATCGATCGAATGAAGGCCTGGCTGGTCGAGATCGGGTGGCCGGGAATCTTGCTGGCGACTCTGATGACTGCCGGTGGTGCCTACTGGGTCGACGAGCGATACTCGAGCTGGTTCTGGACGGGTCTGTCCGTGTTGCCGTTCTGGCTGGCGTTCCTGACGGTCGTACGGGCCGGTCTACACGTCCACAGGAGCAGGCAGGCGAGCGCCGTTCAGATCGATTCGGTTGATCGGCTGGAGTTCAGGACGCTGACCAAGATCTACGGCGCACCCGGACGCCTCCGACGGGAATGGGCGCGGTTCGAGAGAAGGGCGGACCGTCTGGGTGTTTCCCGTATTGATCTAGAGGATGCAGCATCCGTTCGCCAGAGCTTTCAATGGAAGATCCCGCTGCTCGTGCTGCTCGGGTTCTTCCACGTCTACCTAGAGGATCCCTTGTGGCTTTTCCTCTTAATGGCTCTGACGTGGGCTTATCTGAGGCACCTTGGGATGTGTCTGCTTAGCCTGTGTGTGCACACTCGACCTAATTCTGACCGGATCGAGCGAATGTGGAGATGGATCCTGCCGTTAGCGTTCTTCTTGGCCGTTCACTTCAGGATTCAGACGCTCTCCGTGACGATCGCTTCAGTTGTCCTGTTTCTGGCGATCATCCTGACGTTTATCCTCGCCGATCGCGTTCGTGACGGTCGCATCGATCCGGAAAGGATCTCTGGACGAGTCGGGTGGTTGAGGAGGGGTCTGTACAAAAGCGCCGCATCCGTGCCCCTGATAGGCGTGCAGACGCCACCCTTCCAAGCACTGGCCGGTGTCAGCCTGTCCATCGAGAAGGGAATGTTCGGTCTGCTGGGTCCGAATGGTGCTGGAAAGACGACGCTAATGAGGATTCTAACGCAGGTTCTCGAACCGAGCTATGGGTCGGTCCTCGTTAACGGACGGAACTTGTCCGAGCTTCGGACAACGAACGGGCTGATCGGATACCTGCCCCAACACTTCGGGCTCTACAATCACCTGACGGCCGGACAGTATCTGACCTACCGAGCCCTTCTGGAAGGGTTCCGAAAAGAGGCCGAGCGTTCGCGTCGAGTGCAAGAAATCCTGGAAGAAGTGAATCTCTTCGACCGGATCGACGACCAAATCGGAACGTTCTCGGGCGGTATGCGTCAGCGGGTCGGGATTGCACAAACTCTGCTGCATCAGCCGCAGATTATCGTCGTGGATGAACCGACGGCCGGGCTGGATCCGATTGAGCGAATTCGTTTCCGAAACCTGCTTGCGCGACTGAGCCAAGATCGTGTGGTTCTTTTCTCCACCCACATCGTGGAGGACATATCTGGAAGCTGTAACCAGCTGGCTGTGCTGAACCGGGGACAGCTGCTGTATCACGGGGCGCCCGATGCCATGCGCGCCGTGGCACACGGAAAGGTCTGGGAAGCCTTGATTCCTGAGGTGGAGTTCGAGAGACGGGAGTCCTCGCTCGAGCTGATCACACACGTGCGATCGCCAGGCGGTATTCGCGCTCGTTTCTTGGCCGAGTCGTGTCCTGACGGAATCGACGGGACATCGCCTTCGCCGAACCTCGAAGACGCGTATGTCTGTCTCCTGAGGAAGGGCCTGTCGTGGGCAGCCTAACCTACAAGGATCTTTGGCAGTCGTCTATCGCGATGGTGGTACTGAGCCTACGTATCGTATTCCACCGGAAGCTGCGGTTCGGCGTGTTCGGCGTGCTCGGTTACTATGCGATCCTGTATGCGATCATGACGTTCAACCCGAGCGACGGGTTCAGTGTAGAAGATGCGCTAAATATTCTGGTCCAGATTCCGATTGCGGCGCTGGCGGTCTACCTGAGCATGGATCTAGTGGCTTTGGAGCGGGACCGGGAAACACTCGAGACGTTGTTTAGTACTGCATCGACACACTACAACATCTGGATTGTCCGGCTGACGGCGCTGCACGGGATCTTGGTTGCCTCGTCGCTGGTAATGAGTGGCTTGTCCTACATCCTGTTTGCCGAATTCCCGTTCGTACTCGGCGGGCTGAATGCGTTCGTGCCGGCCTATATGATTGCGAACCTCACGTTCTACTTCGCAGTCTCCGTACGAAGCAGCAACGCCGCAGGCATGCTTGCGATCGGCTGCCTGCTGCTGGTCCTGATGTTCGGGTCGAACCTCACGAACCAGGGTTACAACCCATTGATTAACCCGTTCAACATCCCGAACAATGTCGATCTCACGATATGGGAGGATACAGTCCTTCTGAATCGGGTTTCCGTGATCGGAATAGGAGTCCTGCTCTTGTATCTGGGTCTTCGGAAGATGGAAAGGCGAGAACGGCTTCTGACGTAGTCGGAAATTTTTGGAAAAATCAGGCCTTCGATTAACTAGATCAGGGTCTGTTCGTGCCGGCAAGTAAGCGGATACTGACTCGTTACAATCGGTTACAAAAGGGCAACAAACCATCAATAGACTATTGGAGAGGTGTGTTGGATATTTTCTCTAGTATGTGTCCAATCTCTGCGCTCGGTAGGCATAGATCTTGGGCTGCGGTTCTAGGTCTTTTATGACGCACAGGGCTTGCCACGAAAGTATAGAAGGTCAGTTGAGTCGAATCGTGCAGGTCGACGTCCTGCACGGGCGGATGGCGGCCTCCGATCGGGGGTTCCCTTGTAACCAGCGGTTGATTTTTTACAGTTCGTTACAGATGCATTACAGAAGTCGAACAACCATCGCATCAGTTCACTCGTCCAACGGGTAGAAGGAAACAAGACGACGTGAACCGGTCTCTGAGAGCAGGGCTCCGAAAATCGGTGAGCCTCAAGAGGGAAGTGAGATTCGAAGAGACCATTCAAAGGAGGACAAGATGAAGCGCAAGTATATGTGGATGGGGATCGCCAGCTTGATCCTGGCGCTGGGTGCGACAGCTGCTTACGCCAAGGGTCATAATGGCAAGATGCGCGGATTTCAGGGATATCAGCTCGAAGCACTCGAGCTGACGCAGGACCAGAAGGATAGACTGAAGTTTATTAGGACGGAGAACCAGAAGAGGATGATTCAGCTACGCGCTGATGCACAGATCGGGCGGGTTGAGCTTAGGGAGCTGATGTCTCAGAAAAGTCCGAGCGAGATCAAGGTCGACAAGGTGCTTGAAAAGGTGAACGAGACACGCGCCAGGATCACCGAGAACCGTGTGAAGATGAAGCTCTCCATCAACAAGGTTCTGACGGACGAGCAGCTTCAGAAGCTGCAGGAGATGCCGAAGCGACGCAGAGGCGGACGGAGTCACTTCCGGGAACGGCGTGGTCTGCACGGGGGGCCTGGGGGACCCGGTTGGGGGATGGGAATCCGTGGTCGATCTCCCGAAGCACCTGTTCATTAGGGCAGCTCGGAAATATAGAAGCCATAGTGAAGCCGCCCCCTGCGGATTGGCTTCACTCTAATCCGGCAGACTTCGGCTGGGCAGGCTTTCCTTGAAACAGACGATCGGCGTCGGTGCAATGCATCGGCGCCGATTTGCGTGTGCTCGGTCAGGTTGTGGACAGCAGCGTAAGCAAGGACGATCGTGGAATGAACCAGATCCGAAACGATCGGAACCATATGGTGAGATGTGCACGCGAAGAAGTTTCTGGCCATCGAGGATGACGAGCCGACACGATCCAGGCCTTCATTGGTAGCACGTAGAGCTATTTATCTTCATTACGTTGTCCCCTCTGGTGTCCATATATCCAGTTGGAATTTTCAAGAAGTGCGCGCACACGGGTGAGAATAGGATCTACCCCGGCACTGTTCAAGTCTGCAAATGTGAGACTTTCTGATAATTTAACTTTGTCCGGTTACAAACAAAGGCCTAGACTAGACCGCCTATGGCTGACAAGAACTTTTCATCCGGGTGGAAGCCGAGTCGCTATACCGTGATGCTGCTGATCGGCCTCACGGCTCTGGCCCCGCTCTCGATAGACATGTTCCTGCCATCCATGCCCCGGATGGCAGAGCAGTTCAAGGCTGCACCCTCCAAGGTACAACTCGCAGTAACCTTCTTTATCATCGCTATGGCCGTGAGCCAGCTCCTGTTTGGGCCTGCCTCTGACCGTTTTGGTCGTCGCCGGACGATGCTGATCGGTTTGGGTGTCTATGCCGTTGCAGGAGCCTTCTGCGGACTGGCTACGACGATCTCGGTCCTGCTTTTTGGGAGGATCTGTCAGGGATTCGCCGCGGGAAGCGGTCCATCTGTTGGTCAAGCGGTTGTTCGGGATATCTATGGGAAGGAGCGGACGGCTCGCGTTCTGGCAACGATGACGACGGCCATGGCACTGGCGCCAATGCTTGCGCCGGTCGCGGGTGGATATCTCCAGGTTACATTCGGCTGGCGATCCGTGTTTGTCGTGCTCGGCGGGTTCGGGACGATCTACTTTCTTGCCTACCTCTTAATGATCCCGGAGACGAACTTGCAGCGAGATCCGGAAGCCATGAGCCCATCCCGGCTGTTCGGTAATATCAAGGAGCTGGTCGGCAACCGGATATATATCGGAAACGTTCTCATCATGACGACACTCTTTGCCGGGTTCTTTGCGTTCATTGCGAATTCGTCCTTCGTGCTGATCGAGATACTCGGTGTGTCACCGGACCTGTTCGGTTATTGCTTCGGTTTTGTTGCCTTCGGTTTTATGTGCGGCGGGTTCACCTCGAGACAGCTGCATGGGCGATTCGAGCCAAGGCAGCTAGTGTTCGGCGGGATGGTCGTGGTGTCGGTTGCTGGGCTTTCGCTTGGCGGGCAGGCTCTGACGGAGACCTACGCTGTGCTTCCGATTGTAGGATCGATGTATCTCTGGGCGGTTGGGGGGGGCATGGCGATGCCGATGGCCGCCGCAGAAGCCTTGGTCCCGTATCCGGAAAAAGCAGGACTCGCGTCGTCCGTGATGGGGTTCCTGCGAAATTTTGGTACTGGGCTGTCGGGTGTGATCTATGTGTTTGTCTACGATGGCACGCCTAACCCCATGCTGTTTGCGATCACGGGTGCCAGTCTCCTTGGTCTGATCCTGTGCACTATCCTTCTGAGGAGTACCGAGACACCACGACTGGCTTCCTAGTGTGGGCCTTAGAAACGAAGGGTTGCACGGACGTTTAGAACCATGCCGCCCGTATTGCAGTTCTACGTTTGAACCCTAGCCCCCCTTCTTCTCCATCGGCCACCCCGGGTTCGTTCCCGCCTCCCAGTCTTCCGGCAAGGGCTCCACAAGCTCCCCGTAGAGATCCGGTCTTCGTGCTCGTAGATACCTGTATCCTGAGGACACGGTGATCTTGTCGGGTGTGCAGAGCCCGACAACGATGTCGTCCTTGAGGGCTGCCGATTCGATGAGGATTTCACCAAAGGGATCGATGATCATGGCGTTGCCGTTCTTGATCGTGTCGTGGTCTACCCCGATTGGGTTCGTGTAGACGGCGTAAACACCGTTCTCATAGGCTCGTGTCGGAAGCCAACGCATCAGCCAGCCACGACCCTTCGGCCCGAGAAACTCCTGTCTTAGGCTGACGGGATCCCGATGCCGATTGTCCCATAGTGCTTTGTCGACCTTGCCGCGCCCCGGCATCGCCGATTCGAGACCGCACGTGACGTGAGGCATGAAGATGATTTTCGCCCCCTTCATGGCCGTGATCCGGACGTTCTCTGGCAGATTGTTGTCGTAGCAAATTAGGATTCCGCAGGTCCAGCCACACAGTTCGAAGGTGGTGAAACTGTCGCCTGAATCGATGTGGTCGCTGATGAAGGCGTGCAGCTTCCGGTGCTTTGCGACGAAGCCATCCTGTTTGACGGCGACATACGTGTTGTACATCCGATCGCCGTCGCGCTCAAGAAGTCCGGCCAGGATGGGGACTTCGTACTGCTTCGATAGCTCGATGAGTTTTTGCGTTGAGGGGCCGTCTGGGACAGGCTCTGCAATTTCGAGGAGTTGATTCCGAGTGAGGGTCATCAGGAAGGTGTATCCCTGGATGCAACACTCGTGGAAGGAGACGATGTTGGCACCCATTTCGACCGCACGCGCCGTCAGCGATTCGATTCGGCTGAGGTTGTAAGCGGTGTCGTTGTCGCGCGGCTCGAATTGGGCTGCCCCTATTCGGATTTCTTGCATCACAACTCTGAGGCGGTCGACCGGCCGCCGATGCGATTGGCGCTGAGCCTCAGGTTACCGTTCGCAATCAGTCTGATTTCCTTGGTTGCCATTTTCTGCTCCTGTGATTCTGGTCAGTTCCGGGAAAACCTTGCCACAAAAGGCACGAAAGAGAAGTCAATCAGGTATCGTGGTCGGACCGGATTCGCTCGACAAATAAGCTGCCTCGACAACAGCCATCGTTTTGTAGGCGTCGTTGGACGAGGTCGGAGCCTCGTTGATCTCTCTTTCTGCTGCCCGCATCACGCTGGCCGCTGTACCGATGAACGCATGAGGAAACCACGTCCCTGTCAATGGTACCTCAGACCAGCCCTCCCCGTCCGCTGAAACCTCCAGGATGTCCGGCTCACCCACAGGATAGTCGAGCAGTACACCCATCTGGGCCCGGATCGCGCCCTCTGTTCCCTCCCACCGGATGTAGCTTTCTTGGTGCTTCCGTCCATGAGCGTGCCCGTGGTTTGTGACGATGTTCGCTGAGACCGCATCACCGTAGTCCATGATGATCGATGTACGTGTCGCCGCAAGCGTCGGGTTTGCCGGGTGACGCGTGGTCTTGGCGTAGACGCCTGAAGGCTCGTCTAGAAAGTGGCGAACGAGGTCGATGTAGTGGATGGAGTGGTAGAGGATCTCGATCCGCGGTAGCTGGTCTAGGAAGGTCCACAGATTCCAGGGCGTATGGACCGTCACGCGGACTTCAAGGCTGTGAAGATCCCCAATCTGGCCCTGCCCAATCAGGTGCTGGGCTGCGAGGACGAATGGTGCGAAGCGCAGCTGGAAATTGACTGCAGTGGTGAGATTCTTCTGCAGGCACAGATCCAGGATACGACGAGCGTCTTCGAGGTTCTCACCCATGGGCTTCTGCATCAGGACAGCCGATCCGTCCGGTATGTGTGTCAGAACGTCGTGCAGCGCACTCGCAGGTACGGCTACATCGTAGAGGACGGACTCGGTAGGTCGATCGACTGCCTCCTCGAGAGACGTGAAGATGGTCTCGACATGGAAGTCTGCCGCGAGTTGTTCTGCCTTGTTCCTGTCGATGTCGAAGATGCCGGCAACGGGAAAGTCAGCAGACTGATATGCGGGGTAGTGTGCATCCCGGACGATTCCGCCTGCGCCGATCGAAAGGATTGGGCGAGGGACTGCGGGCATAGGTGGTGTCTGAATCGTGTGTTCTGGGTTGCTCATGCAGAGACAACGTACGGCGCAGACATCGGGAACGCCAGTACGTGTCGTCCAGGCTGTCTCNGGNGGAAGTCAAAGTGCAAAACTTAAAATGTAAACTCCGGTTTTATGNGGCCGCGGGNTTCAATTTTGTCTTCTGTATTTTGATGGCTGTGCTTAAACAAGNTTGTGCTGCCTTAAGTATACCTGCTTGCCCCAATCAAGATCCTCCGGAAACAACACCATCCCACCTCCACGCCACAACCCTCCGGCATTCAGTAGGTCCAGATAGATGCGGCGCATGACTGTGTCACGAGGAAGCGCAGACAGATCGTCGTGCGTGAAGAGACGGAAGAAGCCGCTTCGTCCTCCTCCCGGCTGATTTGGGAAGAGGTAGCACTCCTTCTGGAAGCGGCAGATGTTCGAGGTTTCGGGCATTCCGTCCTGATACTGCGGATCTAGGAGCCAGGATCCGCAGACGATTGCGTGGAAGGGCTTTTCCGGGATCCAGGTAGCGTAGTTTCTGATGGCCTCGCGAATCGATTGGCCGCAGTCATCGAACCCCATAGGCCCGTCCTCGGGGATGTGGACCTCGAGAATTGGATCTCCTGGTGCCAGGATCAGGTCCCACTCGTTTGTGTCGAGGGTGATAGGGGCGTTGTGNGCCCGGCCGTCGGGTGTAATCGGGGTGGCTCTGATTCGGTTCCCGTGAGCCGTCAGTTCGGAGGGCCAGAAATCGTTGGCGTCGCGTTGGGCTTCCCATCCCTCTTTGGTAAAACGATGTCCTTTCCTCGCCAGCAGCTGAACCTTTCGACTCTTTCGGTGGCGATACGCTTGGTAGTCCGCAGTGAATGTGTTGTGGATGAACTGCAGTCGACCGATTCTNAGGATCCGTCCGGTCAGACTCCCTGTTATCCATCTGAATCCGCGTGTGTGGAGCCCCCATACAGCTGGCTCGAAGGTATGCACGAATCCGTGATCCGCCGGCTCGCCCAATGTCTTGTACTCGTTTGCCCAGATGTGAATGTCGTAACAGTTCAGCCGTGTGACCTCCACAGGGATGCCGTGGGTCTGATGAAGGGTACGCATGTGTTCGATACCTGCGAGCGCGAGGATCAGGTAGAACGTACCCGTATATGAATCCAGTGAAGGGATCGAGCGGGGCCAATCGTTGATTTTAGGACACGGATCTTTACGGTAAAGGAGGCGGTAGGCGTGCCACGCGAGCTGACGGAGTTCCGTATTGCCTTTTATTCGGTCAGCCGCCGCCAGACAATCAACGATTGCGTCCCGTGAGAGCTCCGTCCACGAAGCGGACTCCGTGATGGCTCCGTGGGTCAGGAAGCGAATTTCGGATTCATCGAAGCTCGAGAGCGAGTCCTTCCAGCCAGTGGCGAGACTGGATTCCCCAAGCGTGCTGATGTCGAAGTCAGGCATGTATGGAAAAGGATATTTGATCGAATGCAGTGGGAATAGCTTCGATGACCAGATGGATTTGGGGGNCTGTCATCCAGGATATGTGATCAACGGATGTTGCGGACGTATTGGGCGGCGTAGGAGCGGACTTCGCGGCCGTTCAGGACGTGGAAGCGGCGGAGACGGTCGAGCGTCTGGAGAGAGAAACGGTTCATCGGGATGTAGACGAGACGCTTCTTGCCACGCTTGGCGATGCGTCGCCACGAGGCCTTGGGGGCGGTCGGGGAGACGAGGGCGATGCGCTTCTCGTTGGAATGGAAGGTGGCGCTCATGATGAGGCGTTCCTCGAGCGTTTCGGCCGAATTGAAACGCGGGTCGGTCCAGACGTCGGGGATCGATCGTGGCGGAAAGAGCAGGAAGCAGCCCCCATAGATCGCCTGGGCGATCCCAGGGCCGAGGATGTTGTCGCCGAAGTTGGTCGCGTAGAAGCAGAGCGTTGATTCCTCGTTGTGTTCGGCATACCAGGTCGTGTGCCAGGGATACTTTTGGGGATCCGCCGGTGTGTCATANAGGAAGACGACGGCGTCGATCGAGCCCTTCGATGGAGGAAGCTCCTTGACGTAGAGATCGCCCGTATGCCAGTTTCTTAGCGTTTCGCGGATGTCGAGCCCGTCCCTGAGCGAGGATGTGAACTTCTCAGATTTCGCGAGATCCTCACCGATCAGGATCCTGGCCTGCTCCCGGACGTGGGTATTGAAGCTTTCGATCCGGTCGTCCTCTGGCGGATACGAGCATTGGCGATACGGATCCCACTGCCTCTGCCACTTCTGCTGCTTCTCTTCTGGCGGGCTCGGTCTGAGCGGCAACTCCCGCCACTCCATCTGCGTTCCCAGTAGTCGGTTCTTCGTATCCGCATCGCCGAGCGGGAAGATGCCCATGTCGAACCGTATCGAGACTTTCGGGTAGGGCGATGCGATCTGAGGCGCATACTTGCGTGCCNTTTCGATCAGCATGGCCGCAAAGTCATCACCACCGATTTGTTTGCCAGCAAGCGCCATGTTGTAGAGATCCGGAGACATGCGATTGTCTAGTAACGTCAGGTTCCGGATGTATTTGAGCATCAGCTTGAGTGTCTGCGGCGTTAGCCAGTGTGAGGCCAGATCGTGGCGGCGGATCCATTCAGCACGAGCTTCCAGTATCAGAGACTTGATTCCGTCGATGGCGAGCGTCTCGTCGGGAAGCATCTCGGCCCGACGATGTTCGTAGAGGTGCGTCAGGAAGGGTAACTCACCAAGTACGAAATAGAGGCAATTTTCTGCGACGTAGAAAACCTCTGGATCCCATACAGGAGATCTGTCCTCCGGGGGTGCCTCACGCTGGTTGTATGCATCCCTGATCCACGGCCAGTCGAGCACCGAGCAGACAAACAGAATGTTCTCGTAGTCGAGTTCAAGGAGATGGAGCTGATGCGCCATCCACCGTATCCGAGCGTATCGCTGGCTCCCGGCTTCTGGACCGGGCAGACCCGGGATCAGAGCCGCGTCGAACTTCTCAAGACTGACCGTTTTGAGGGCATACGGGTCGGGGAAAGTCGATGTGTCCTGCTCGAATGACTCGACGCCCAGGTCGACATAGGCGCGTGGAATGCTGCGGTCAATCGCTTCACGAATCGCCGCGATCACGGGCTGGCAGGGATCTATCGGGACNAAACTGTATGCNGACGCCTCCTCGCCGACGCCACCCTCCCGCTGAGCCACGATGTGGACGCGAGGAAGTTGTTCGACTGCTGTCTCAACGCTTTCCTCGAAATCGTCGGGGATCGGGACCGCGACACAGTCATAAGGTTCCGCGTAGATCCGGCGACGGACCTCAAGCGCGAAGTCACCGCTTCCGTGAATGACGGGGAGGAGCGTGATGCGATCGGAGAGGTGTAGGACGGAAGTCAAGGGGTCAGGATTCAGGAAAGGTGAGAGTTCAGGGGCGTCACCAGGCAGAGCCTGTCGATGAGAATGCATTCATGCGTTTTGACCGGACTCCGCTCNGATGGCCCTGGTTTGGGCGTGCAATTCGCCTTCGTGCCCGCACTGGGGTGTANGGCTTGTGCCCTCGGTGTTGAAAGATCTTATTCGTCCTTGTTCGGGTTGAGGGGATCGTCGGGTCCGAAGAAGAAGTCGCTTAGGTTGACGCCCGGAATTTCGCCACCCAGGGCTCGGCTCCGTTCTTCGGCCATTTTGCCGAGATCGAGCGCTTCTTCGCCGAGGACTCGTTCGAGAGCCTCCTGCCAGGCTTCGTCTCGGCTCAAGGGGTGGTCGGGATCCTGCCGCAGACGCTTGATCGCGAACTGAAGGATGTGGATCCCGTCTCTGGGGGAGAACTCCAGGTTCAGGTCGTGGGCTCGCTGGAGGAAGTCGACGGTCATGTTGAGCATCTCGGCTTCCGCAAAGGGCAGATGATACTGGAGGATGGCGAGCTCGTCCCGGCGGTTCGGGTAGCCNACTTCGAGCGTCGGCTGAAGACGCGAGATGATGTAGTCCGGAATCTCGTAGGTCGATTCGTCATCGTTCATGGTGACGCAGCAGCGGAAATCGCTGTGTGCTGGGATTGTGATGCCGGCGATCACGCTCTCCACGTAACGGCGGTGGTCTAGGAGCGGAGCGAGCGAAGCCCAGCTCTTCTCGTTCATTCGGTTGCCCTCGTCGAGGATGCAGATGCCGCCAGTGATCATGGCCGTGACGAGTGGGGATGCGTGGTAGGCAATCTTGCCCGACTCGACTAAGACTGGTGTGACGAGCAGGTCCTCGGGTCGTGTGTCGCTTGTGCACTGATATATATAAAGTGGTTGTTCCTTNTCGCGAGCTGCCGCCATGGCGAGCGTTGTCTTGCCGATGCCGGGGGGGCCGATCAGACGTGGGGAGAGGGGAAGATCTTGCTCATGAACGACCAGCCAGCAGGCAAGAAGCTGTCTGATTACGTCTCCCTGTCCGATCCACTCCTGCGACTGATCGACAGCCGGGCTGAGGGAAAGACTGACGCCGTCGATGACTATCTGCTTCTGGGCGAGTCCAGACTTGGGCATAAGAGGATCTATCCAAATTGCTGTGGATATCTTCTATATTTCATTAGGTTTATGGGCAGCGGAAATATAACCGGGCCCAGATGATGTGTCCAGGCAGCCTCCTAACCCCGATTGACTTCCGCGCACAATTCCGCTAACTCTNCAAGTAAGAAGTAAGTGAATGGTTACACCATTTGGTAGGATCTAGCGTGTTAAGTGACCGTAGCAAATCCATCCTGACTTTGATGCTGCTGGCATTTTTGATTGCGGGCTGCTTGGCAGAAGACCCGTCCTCGTTCCGTTCAGTGGACACCCTTCTCTCAGGCCTGTGGNTCCAGGATGCACCCTCTNNTGNGGNGCNCCCAACCATCGATCTTCGACCCGATCAGAGCTTTGAGGCCTACAGCAGCGCTGTACCTGGGATCACGGTGGCTGGCTACACGGGAAAGTACTGGCAGGCGAACGGCGTGATCGCCTTCAGAGGAACCAGCTCGGTTCCGGGCATCCATGTACAGTTCGTGACTTTCCGGATAACTGACTCACCGGTCCTTGTCCTGACGCTGACGGGGATTTCAGATGCCTACGTGGCCAAAACGGTGGGTGTCGAGGATCTGTCCTCGCTGAGTGCTGACGACGTACAGTCCGCGATGAGGCGACTCGACGGTCTTCCCGTACCCGACACTGCGCTTGAATATTCCTGGACATACAGGAAATGAGACGCAGCGACCTCTACAAGATTTGGGCTGCCTGTCTATCGCTCTTCATAACTGTTTCCAGTCTGCACGCCCAGACTACAACTGTCTCCGGTATCGTTCGGGATGCATCCGACGGATCAGTCCTGCCAGGGGCAAACGTTCGGTTATACTCGTCCCGTTCTTCGCTCAACGCGATCACGGGGATGGACGGGACGTTCAGTTTCGACAGGATCTCGCCTGGTATCTACGGCATGGAAGTGTCTTTTATCGGATACCGTCAGTGGCTTCTGACCGAGATCAAAATCACAAGCGACGAACTGACACGTCTTCAGGTTCGGCTCCGATCGACTGCATTGTCGCTTGACGAGATGGTCGTGACGCCTGGTCGTTTCTCAATCCTGAGCGATGCGCCAGCCGCGCCGCAAACGTTGACGCGCAAAGAGTTCGAAGCGATGCCTTTTGTCGGTCAGGATGTCTATCGCGCGNTATCCCGCTTGCCCGGAGTGACTGCCAGTGACTTCTCGGCACGGTTCACCGTTCGTGGTGGGGACTACGACGAGATTCTCGTTACGCTAGATGGGCTCGAGCTCTACGAGCCGTTCCATCTGAAGGATTTGGGCGGTGGTGTCATGAGCATCATCGATGTAGGGTTGATCCAAGGTGTCGACCTAATGACGGGCGGGTTCCCTGCCGAGTATGGTGACCGCGAAACGGCCGTTCTCGAGATGCGGACCCGAGCGCCAAGAGAGGGTGCTCTTACACGTGCCGAAATCGGGATTATGCAGGCGACCTTGCGAGCGGAGGGGGCGAAGAATCGGCTCTCATGGATGTTCTCCGGCCGGGTCAGCCACCTTGACCAGGTTGTCAAGCAGTTCAATCCCGACGACAATTTCTCACCCGATTTCTACGACGTTTTCGGGAAGGTCACTTGGCAGGCCAACGACCGGCACGCGCTTTCGCTGAACGGTCTTCTTGCGGCCGACGACATCCTGGCTGTCGAACAGGGTTTCGATCGGTTCGAGAGCCGGTATGCAAACGGGTATGTGTGGGGGACGTGGAACGCGTCGCTCGAGAACGGCGCACGTATACGGACGATCGGTCATCTGGGTCAGCTGTATCACCGTCGGCAGGGTACGGAGCTCGGTTTCAGCAACCTCGAGAACGGCCGTTTCGCGGTCACCGCGACCGGCAACGTGGCAAAGCTCGTTGACGACTGGCGTAACACCTATCTCTATGGCGTGAAGACCGATGTTCAGATGACGGGAAGGGAACGGCACGCCCCGAGGTTCGGGATCGATCTGAAGCGTGGGCAGACGGACTACGATTTCTTCGAGCGGACTCTGGTCCAGGGGGACCGAATTGGCGGAGTCGATCAGCTGCGATACGACACGCAGTCGGCCTTGATCGTAACGACGGGGCACGAGATTGGTTTGTATGCGTCGGACAAGGTACGTGTGGGTAAGGCTTTGACTCTTGATGTGGGCCTCCGATACGACCGACAGTCGTGGACGGGTGACTCGAAGATCAGCCCGAGAGCCGGTGCAGCCCTGAGCCTTGACGATCAGACGGTCGTTCGGGCAGCCTGGGGACAGTATTACCAGGCGCAGGGGATCCAGAAGATGACGGTCGAGGATGGTGACCGGGATTTCCAGAACGCTTCTCTGTCGACGCACTATGTGGCCGGGATCGAAAGACGAATCGGTCGCGGACTGCTGATCCGCGCGGAGGTATATTACAAGGATCTGTCGGACATCAAGTATCGGTATGAGAACCTGGATGACGAGACTGACTTCATACCGGAAGCAGAGGGCGACCGTGTCCAGCTGTTCCCGCTTTCCGGAGTCTCAAAGGGTCTTGAGCTGTTTGTGAGGAGGGACACGGGTCGTCTCAACTGGTGGATGAACTACGCTTTCGCCAGCGTCGAGGAAACGTTTGATTTTTCAGGTGCAACGTTTGAGGTGTCGAGCGATACGGCTCCCAGACGGTTCGACCAAAGACACTCCTTTTCGGTCGACATGATCTACCGGCCCAAGGACAACTGGCACCTTGGGTTGGGTTGGGAGATCCGCGAAGGCTGGCCTCACACACCTCGATTCGTGGAGACGGTCACCAACGCGGACGGACAGCAGACGCGCTCGCTCGTTCGCGGGCCATTTCTGTCGGATCGATACCCTTTGTATCACCGGCTGGATGCGAAGATCAGTCACTGGTATGACTACGGTCGCGTCCAGATGCGGTTCGCTTTCGGGTTGACGAATGTATATAACCGTGAGAACGTCAGGCGCTACACCTACACAGGTGGGGGCTTTGGTGGTGGTGGTGGTGGTTTTGGGGGGGGGCAGGCACCCGGTGGCCAGATACCTGGAAACACGTTCTCACAGTATACAGAGGGATGGCTTCCCGCCCTTCCGTTTGTCGACATCGGCTTCGGATTCTGAGAATTGGGCAGAGTTCAACCNCCGTGGTCTGATAGGCATAAAATGAACCTCAATCAATCCTGCATAAGCGCTCTGATCAGTCTAAGCCTACTCAACGGCTGCTTTAGCTCCGAGCGCGACAACATCCAGGATCCTGCCAATACACCGATTCTCCAGCTGGGTGATGTTTCCTTCGACAACTCGGTCGGGAGTGTGGCTGTGTCGTGGTCTTATCTAGGTCAGGGCGCAATCTCCGAGTTCCANGTCCAGCGACGTATCACAGGACCCTATGAGCTCGTCGGTTCGTTGCCCGGGCCTTCGGGCGGGTCACTCAGGCGGGACGCCCTGACCTACCGGGATACCGGTGTCCCTTCGGGTGAACGTCTGTTTTATCGCATTTCGGTCCCGAATGATCGCGGTCTGGCCACTTACACGGAAGGTCGCAGTGTGCAGGTTCCGGGAGCCCGTCTGACCTCTATCACGCCCAACGAGGGTGACGGGAGCATACGAGTCTCGTGGAAAGCGCTGGATGAAGTTAAATCCGTGTCGGTATACCGCCGGCAAGAGGATGGCGATGTGCTGGTTTATCAGACGAATGATTTCCAGGTTAGAACCTTCGTCGACGAGGGCCTGACCGGTAACGTTGCATACAACTACTATATCCGATCGACACTCTCCGGGTTCACNCTGGANAGCCTGCCCGGGACAGGGGTCTTCTACGAGTCGCTTGGCAGACAGNTGACGACCGTCTCCTCAACCAGCAATAAGCAGTCCTTCCTGATTGTGCCGAAGCTTCCGAATTCGACCGGGTCGCTTTACGTTTACAGCCACGGCCTTAGTAAGACGGAGGANCGCAGATATTCGGTCTCCAGATATGGAACAGGTCGACTGTCCGAGTCGAGAGGGTCGCCGCGGGTTCGAGAGGATCGGGATTTGGATCCGGCAACCTTATCGGGTGACACCCCGGGTCGTGAGTTGCGAGTGTCCAATGGTTCCGCTTCTGCTTCGGTTGAGCTGTTCCTGAGCGGAATCACCCTAGATGCTGATGAACTGGTCGCAAGGGCGCATACTTCAGGCACGGCTGTTTTGACCCACAGGTGGCCTCGCGATCAGGCGGCCAAGACTTCTTTATCGGCCGAGTCTTTCTCGGGCAACGTCTATCTGGCTGCTGGCAGGAAACTTCGTGTTCTAGACAATACCTTCACGCCTGTCGCCGAGTTCGACATGTCGGCNGAACCGAGCTCCATAGAAGCGAGCGAGGGCTTACTTTGGATGACCATCCGTTCACCNGCGCAGTTGCTGCGTGGTGAACTNGATCTGACGGGCAGCATACCAGCAGGCGTTACTTGGACTCCGATCCAGCTGCCATCCGGTTCGGACCCGGTTGCCGTCGTATCCAACAACCGTAAACAGGCCATTGTGCTGGACGCCGGTCTCAACCGTGTGCATGTCACGGATTTGCAAGGCGATGTACTGTTTTACTGGGAGCTGCCCGAGGGCGTTTACGATCGTGGTGATATCGCCGCGACGTCTCAGAACGTCTTCGTGCTCGATAATTCTGGCACTATCACGACCTACCGTCCTTGAGCCTCCTAATCAACTACCGATCTATTGTCTTGGTATGTGTCTCGCTGATCTTGATTCTGCTTGTGGCATCGCCACTATCGGTCGTGGCGCAGGCGNTAGAGTCGACCGATGCATCCGAGCGGCTCAACGAGCTACTGTCCAGTCCGGGTTTGATGACGACCGTTCCCAAGACCGATCAATACTCCAAGCTGGATAGGGCTCAGCTGTTCTATGAGATCGGCGGCTGCTACTTCGCTTTGGGNGATACGGNGCGAGCAGCTCGCGCACTCCGCTACGCTTACGCGCTTGATCCGGCTCTCGCTGAGGCAAAGCCATCGACGAAAGAGCGAGAAGGTGCGCAGGCGCAACAATTCGTGGCNGACCTTAGTCTAAGCGCGAAGCGCCATCGCTATGCGCAGACGACGAAGTTAAAGGCCGCCGGCCGATCGCTGATCTTCCCCGGATGGGGTCAGATGTATCGGGGTCATAGAAAGCGCGGGGTGGTCCTTACGGCGGTTACTGNAACAGCTGGGCTATTCCTCGCCAAAGCAGTTCGTGACTACGACAACGCGAAGAAGGCTTACGAGGAGACGAGGGTAGCCGAGCTTGGCCTAACGAGTCTGACTGGTACGTCGNATATTCCCCGTCCCTTTGAGTCTAGATATAACGCTTACCAGAGCAGAACAAACACGGCGAATGCGGCGGCCATCCTACTCGCAGCCGTTTGGGGGGCATCCGTTCTGGATAATCTAATTCTGGAGCCGAACCGATTTGAGCTTCGCTTGAGAATCGGTCCGTGAAGCAGTTGGACTTCGTATTGACCATGATTCGCGCAGTAGTAGTCGGACTCACGTGTGTCCTTGTCACCTCCGGATCAGTTGTATCGACGTCACGTATTGCGGTGCATCCCTTCCTNTATACCCCAGACTCCGATTACGGTGTTTACATCGCAGACCGTTTGACTGCCGAGCTCTACGTGAACAGTTACTTCACGGCGCTGGATTCGCTGCGATTCGAGCTGATTGAGCCGGACACACTTTCGCACGATCTCCACCGCAAGGCGATGACAGAGAAGCTCACGGAGGCGGATGTTGAAGCGGTTCGTGATCGTGTAGACGCGGATCACCTTCTTCTGGGGTCAGTATCTATGGTCGGTCACCTGTCAATCGAGGTCGCTGTGCTGGACGTCTCGACGGGTGATTTGATCTGGCGCGGCTCTACAACGGATAATCCGGCCTGGACTTGGACGCAGATGGACAAGAACGTGGGTGACATACCGGTGTCTGCGCTGCTTGAGGCGATGGGATACGGGGATTTCGATGCGCGGCCCAAACCCCTGGAAGCCGAGGCTTTGCCGCGGAAGATCGCTCTGCAACCGATCCACACGACGGTAGACGGACCATTGGCGGCCGACTGCCGCCGGCGTCTGCAGTCCGGGCTTGAGCGTGACGGTCTTTTCGAGGTCATCCGAGGGAGTCTCGGTTCGGAATCCAGTCGTACCGCCCCCCCCAGGCTGAGCTTCAAGTGGCGGACAATGGCGCACTCAGGACTCGAAGTAGATGCTGTGCTCTGTGGAAGCCTGAAGACCTTGGGGAAGGACGGGACTGTTCACAACATCGGAGTTGCGTCTCGGCTGGTCGAGGTGCCGACGGGCAGGATTCTGTGGGCGGGGTCCTCGAGTGGTCGCCGTGTCTGGCGACACGATAAGCTGACAGATGTGACCGAAGCGACCGTGGCCGTCCTGACTGAGCGGTTCGCACAGTTCGGAGCGAGTGCGGCGGAGACTTCGCTTGCCGATGTATTGGCCGATGCAACGACTGGTTCAGGTTGGTCTAAAGTAGGTCACGCATATCTTCAGCGCGGACTCCTGTCCCAAGCGAAAGAGGCCTTCAATACAGCCCTGACGTTCCCGGACGGAAAGGCTGCGGCTCTAAACGGACTCGGTTTGGTAGCCGTGCGCCGATTTGAGGGGTTTGACGAGGGAGTTCGGCTCTTCAGGCAGGCTCTGAACGAGGACTCGGCCTTTCTGGAGGCGTATGCCAACCTCGCACAAGCTCACTTCGACAGGGATATGACAACTGGAACGCGCTATGCGAATAAAGCCATCGNCCTAGACCCCTCGTATTCGAGACCGTATCGCATCCTAGCGAACTGGTATGAGAAGAACGAGGAGGACAAGAAGGCCGTCGAGTTCTACCACAAGTATGCAAGCCTGGAGCCCAACGATACTGAGACGATGATTCGATTTGGGCATGCGCTCGGTAGACTACAGGACTTTAGAGGTATCGAGCAGCATATAGAACCACTGCTACGGACTCACCCGGAGACCTACGATTTGCTTCCAGTCGTTGCATATAAGGACTACAGGACAGGCCGCTTCAAAAAAGCTCGGGAGCGCTTCGACAGGTTTCTGGGGCGCATAGGGAAGGGTGAACGCGACATCTACGAGGATCTCTCTCCGCTCTTGANCCAAGCTTACAAGCTCGCGTATGAGGAGTTGGACGATGTCAAACGAGCTACGTTTACTGAGCGTTTCTGGCTCGAGCGAGACCCAGACCTGACGACGGAAGCGAACGAGCGTCATCTGGAGCACCTCTCTCGTGTGTGGATCGCTCGTCGCGATTACTCGGATCTCGCGTTTCCTTGGGATCAGCGTGGTGAGGTGTATGTTCGATACGGTGAGCCGGACTATCGCGCGCGATCCGGCTGGGTGCCTAGTCTGTTGCCACCAGATGTCGAACGCATCAAGACTCAGATCTACCAGGAGCTGTATCGAGATCCGCCTGATGGAGAACTGGTTGGTCCTGTCTTCCCGATTCGGAGCGATGTGGGTCTGTCGACTCGGGACATCCAAGAGAACATCNTCGACAACACCGGTGGTCTCGTTCCGACACTCTCCCGTGCACAGCAAGCCGAGCTGGATGCAGATCGCCCCGGAACCGGCGTTCTAGGCATGTTCAACCCTAATCCCGAAGGCTATGCGCCCGTAACTCTCCAGAGAGACAACAGTATCGTACGCTGGGAGTCGTGGACTTATGTCCGCGTTGGAGGCGGTCTTGTGTTCGACTTTACCCAGGAAACGGGCGGATCCGCAGGTTTCGACTTCGCACCGTTGCCTGCCTTCGCGCCTTCGAACCTCAAGAATTCTGTTCGGCTCGCGGAGTACGCGCCCAAGATCGCGTATGAGCGAGTAATGGTGAATTCTCCTGATGCGTACGATGCCCCAGTCTACCCCGAATTGATTGGCTTTGAGGCGGATGTGGTTGACTTCCGGTCGGACGGGGGGGAGACCCGGCTTGACGTGAGCTACGCAGTCTCAGCGGCATCTTTGGCGCTGCGCAGAACCCCAGAGGGGAAGGGCCGCGTTTTGATACGGTCAGTTGCACTTGCAGACACCTCCTTTTCCAATGTGTGGCGTCAAGAACGCACAGTCCTATTCCCTGAGGACGAGGCTGAGCTACTCTACGACGTTGTACCGACGAACATCGCACCAGGCAAGTACACGATGACGTTGACCGTCAAGGAGGCGGGAACGGGGAAGAGAGCATCGGAAACACGAGAGATTGAGGTTGAGGACTACAAGTCAGACACGCTGCGCATCAGCGATCTACTTCTTGCCTCACGAGTGGGCGACTATTCGGGGCGCATCCGTTTTCGTAGAGGTGATTTGGAGGTCGTTCCCCAGCCATCTCGAACATATAGGCAGGAAGAGAGGCTGAAGTTCTACTATGAGATCTACAACTTGCAGCAGGATGCCTTCGGGGCGACGAAATACAGGGTGACAACGAAGGTTGCTGCGGTTGGCACAAACTTAACGGGCGTTGGGGCATTTAGGCGAGCACGAAGCCAGGAAGCAGCGGCCACGATTGAACAGGCGGGATCAAAACCTATGGAAAGGTTGTATCTTGAAGTAGATTTGGAAGCAGCTCGACCGGGAATGAACCGCCTGATCCTGATTGTCGAGGATCTGAATGGNCAGGTCCTTACTCAGAAAGAGGCAGTCTTCAGGTTACACAAGGCGAAGGAGTAATGAACCGACTGATCTGGCTGTGCGCGCTTGTGGTTGTCCTGCAGGCTGTGTCGCTACCGACATATGCTGATAGTTGGATGAATCGCGGTGTACCGAACGGTGACCGCTATGGGTGCGCCCTTTGTCATTACGATGGAGAACCCACACCCGGTGCCACGACATTCCCGCTGAATGAATTCGGTGTCGACGTCCGATACTGGCTTCGACCGTCGAAATACGTGAACTGGAGCCGGTCGTTAGCGAATCTGGACTCCGACGGTGACGGATATACGAACGGTGAAGAGCTTCAGGAGATAACGGGCACTTGGCGGGCAGAGTATATAGGTGAGAATCAGGCATTCGATCCTTTTAACTACAACCTAGCTGTTGGTAACCCAGCGAACATCAGCAACCCGGGAGATTTGGGTCCGTTCGGTGGAATCCCGAGCGTCTCGTTCCGATTGCTGACGACGGATACGGTAAACGTCGGTGATTCCGTGGCCAAGGAGCTCATAGGATCGACATCCGCACTTGGGCGCGAGCTCTTGTTCGAGTTCACAGATATGGCCCCACCACCAGACGGCGCCGAGATCGTGGGGAATACATTCCGTTGGAAGCCAGTGTTTGAGCAGGGAGGAACTAACCGAATCCCGATCCGCATGACCGATGGGACGCAGAATATCGTTCAGACTTACGTGATCGTGGTTCTCGGTGGGGCTATACCCCCCGATCCCCCCGAACCGCCGGTAGCGGAGCGATTTGTCCCACCTGTGACCGACTTTACGCCACAGCGCATGGATTTCGATGAGAATCGGCGAGTCGACTTTTCGGACTTCCTGAAGATCACAGCCTCCTTCGGCGCACGCGACTTTCGATACGACTTCGATCGGGACGGATTTGTCGCCTTTAGGGATATGCTCTACTTTGGGTTCTTTTACAACCAGCGCGTTAACACTTCGATCAGCTTCCGAACACCGGCGCTTGATCAGCACGTGTTCGAACCGGTTACGCAGGGTGAGATCGTGTTCAAGAACTTTGAGACGGGCCTGTTCGAGCGCGCTTTCTCAGATGATATCCTGATCGGGAAGTACGAGGTGACGAATGCGCAATACTTCAGGTTCTGGGATCGAATCGGTCGTCCAGCAGATCACACACCACTTGAAGTGAATGGGGCGATCTTTGCCGACTTCTACTCGACGAACTCGGATTTGCCTGTTGTGGGCGTCGACCATGCTTCGGCTCAAGCTTATTGCGAGTGGGTTGGGGGGCGACTGCCTACATGGTCCGAGTGGGTGATCGCTGCGATTGGTGAGGAAGACCGGCTCTATGCCCACGGAAACGAGGTGACCTCGAAGGATGCGAACTATTTTCAGAGCGGCGATCCCTATGAGCCCGGACCGACACCTGTCGGCTACTACAACGGAGAGACAGACGGGTTTGAGACGAACGACAGCTTTGCGAAATATGGCGCCTACGACATGACGGGAAACGTCTGGGAGTGGGTGAATGAGCAACGTGAGTCGTTTGGGGTGACCGAGNCTGCGATCATGGGCGGCAGCTTCGATGACGATCCTTTCGGCACCAGCCTGTTTGTGCAGGCATTCCACTGGGAGAACCTGACCACGCGGCGTGTCGATGTCGGGTTCCGTTGTGCAAGAGACCCGTAGACCTCACCTATCTGACCGATCATCCGTGAGCGCCTTCCTGCCAAGGGAGAATCACTTCTCAGAACGCGAAACTTGCCCGTGGAGTTGCCGATTCCTATCACGATTCAATCCACCGCAAGTCTGCAGGCCCTAGAGGTATTCAGTTGCCTTGTGGGTATTACATGATCAGCGCACGTGTAGATCNGTCGCCGTGGTATCGGTTGGCTCTTTGACGTCTGTATCTTTAAATGCGGCAAGGAAGATTAGGGCGCTTGTTAGTTTGAGGCCACCAGAAAGCGCGAAGGTCATCCAGTATCCGTATGTGACGATCAGGAATCCTGCGACGAAGCTTGCGACACCGGATGGGATCTGGAAGCCAGTTACTCGCACACTTTGGATACGGCCCCAGTACTTGCGAGGCATGACCTGTGTGGCAAAGGTCATCTCGGAAGGGGTGGTGATGGCCTCGGCCGTTGCGCTGACAAGAATTAATGGAAGGGCGAGCCAGATATCGCCGACAAACCCGAGATAAGCGAGTGAGAAGGAACCGAGTATACGGCACGGCACAATGGTTTTGACGGGACCAAAACTACGCACCATAGCCGGAGCCAGAACAGTTGCCGGCACGGTGACGATCTGGGCGATAAAGAAGATGACTCCGATCATCTGTGTAGGCGTGCTTAAGTCCTCTTGGAGGAAGACGTTGAAGAAGGGGAAGGAGAGGCCCATCGAAGCGCCGCGACAGACACTAATCGCCGAGAAGGCGACGAACACCCGCTTNGGAAAAGGCGCATCGTCAAAAGTATCTTCACTAGTGGGGGCTTTTCGGACACCGCTTGCCACACCTAGGAGTGGGAGCGCCGAAAGGATGGACAACATCGCGCCGAGATATAGCGCGTAACGATATGGCTCCGGCAGGGTGGGGTCAGTGGCTGTGAGGCTGGCCATCAGGTCGGGCAGGTATCCGGCGCCGAGACTGACGACCATTCTGGTGATCGCCTGGAGGCTCATCCATATGGCAATCGCTTGGGCGCGACGCTCGGGACGGGCGTTTTCGCCCAGAAAGGGAACGTGATTGACCCACAGGAAGGCGCCCGAGGTTCCGGCCGCGAACGAGAGGATGAGGAGTGCTAGCGGGTCGTAGAGCGTGGCCATTGCGAGTTGGGTCGTCGCAAGGACGCCGGATGTGGCGATAAGAAACGGGCGTCGCCCGATTCGGTCGCTGATAAAGCCAGTTGGGAATGCGAGGAGACCGCTCGCAATCGGAGCCAGACCGATGATCTGACCGATGAAGTCTTCCTCGAAGCCCAGTCGAGTAAGATATAGGTTATATAGAAGACCCTGAACCATCATTCCCGCGATGACGGGAATGCCGAACAGGAAGAAGAGGCGGACGTTCCGGTTGTATTCGCGGAGGTTGTAGCCGCGAAGGAGATCTCTCAAGTGACACTCCAAGATAGAAGCGGAAAGGACACTAGGGAGATGCGATGTCAAAGATACTTGGCTTCGCACCTTTTTGTCCATGGGATCAACGAGATACCTGTGAAGGTGTTCTGGATCCGGTTCGGTGTTTCATGAGTAACTCCCGCAATTTGCTGAGATCGCCGTGACATGGCGGGTGATGTCCGAAAGTCGCGGCGGAGTCGATTATCTCGAAGCAAGCCGTCAGCGAGTTGNCCNACTTGAAATNGAAGAGCGGGCGCGTCGTTAGTGTCGCGGTCCAGAAGTTCCACCGGGAACCTNGNGCAAAANGGCTTTCCTGATGACTTCCTTCATAAATTGACTGTCTTCTTCCCTGTTGCTACCTTGCTTGTTACGTGACACCTAATGTACGATCAGGACTGGGAACGGAGGACCGATGTTACGTAGATTAGCGACATGTGTGCTCACGATAGGCGTGTGCGCTTGCAGCGACCGGCTTGCCGAAATGCAGAGCGTCTGTACTGGGACGTGGCAACTCGAGGTACGGACGCTGCCGGACGGGTCGACGATTAGACCCCCACAGATCAATGGTAGCTTTCACTGGGAACCAATCGACTCCCGCAAGGCACACGTGTCGATGACTTTGTTGACCGAAGAGGATGATNAACAGGTGCTCGATCATTCGCTCAGTACTTACGAGATCTCGACCTCGGCGATCACACGTAAGCGCCGCGTCCTGATCCAGCGGGGCTATCGGGACCGGGAAGGAAACCCGTTGAGCCACTATATCCGAGGAAGGACAGCAAAGGGCAAGGCGTCTGTGGACGGGAATGAGATCACGTTCTTCCACGCCGCAAAGGGAGAAACGGGTGTGGACAAAGGGAACGACCAGGGATTCAAGCAGGTTTATTCGGGCGATGTGATGACCGCCAGCTACACCAACGGTTGGACGGATACNTGGAGACGCATCAGGTAGCCTGATTGATACTCAAAGTGGAAAGAGGCTCGCCACAACGGAATATTGCATGCGACTGGTGGTGCTGATATAGTTAAAGCGAATCACGCCATTCTCCCTGTTGCAGGATTTTTCCAAATCAGCTCTTGAGGCGCCTGCTTAACCTTTCACGATTATAGCGTGAAGGGTTAAGCAGGCGCCTTTCTGGTTCTTAAGTTGTTGTGAATAAAACGTTTTTTCTGGTGGGACGGATACCGGGCAGGCCGGCTCTTGTGCGCGCGAACTGGTGNAAATAGTGTGTGGCCTGAAGCTAGGCGGCTGTTGCTTCCTTTAGCGTGTATAGTATGGTGTCACTTTGTATAGAGAGGCAAAATCTGCTGGGAGGGTTCAGAGAGAGGCTAGGGGCCAGGCAATGCCAGACCATTGAGAAGTATCTGAATCGCAGTCAGCCATCCGGTTGCAGATAGCGCTTCCTCTATTACGCATTGGNAGCGGTATTCTCCTCGAAAAATCAGGGTAAAAGACCGAATCGGCCCCAGCGGATGGAGCGGCTGACTTCCCATAGGGGGTGGAGGATGTCGCGGGAGAACAGGATGANACGTGGACGGGCCTTGATGTTTTCGAGCGAAATGGGCCCGAAATACCGGGAGTCGTAGCTGTTGTCCCGGTTGTCGCCGACGACGAAGATGTGGCCCTCGGGGACCTTGTAGGGAGCGTAGTTGTCGCGCGCGATGAATCTTGCAGGCAGGACGCGCGGGTCCGTGTTCTTAACACCCGGCGGGTTGTCAAAAGGGCTTCCGTCGATGTAGATGACCTTGTTGCGGATCTCGATTGTCTGCCCGGCGACGGCGATACATCTCTTGAACAAGTCTTTGCTCTCGTCTTCGGGCGATTCGATGATGACGAGAGCCCCGGGTTCCGGATCCGTGAACCCGGGCAACCGGACCGAAGGCACTTTTGTCTCGAAGAAAGGAAGTCGATCCGGGACCTGAGTTCCATAAGTGATTTTATCTGCGATAACGAAGTCACCGGTCAGAATCGTGTCNTCCATAGATCCCGAAGTGACGTGGTAAGCTTGGACGACNGTCGATCGGACAAGGATCGATGCACCGATCACGACGACGGCGCTTTTCAGGAATTCCTTTAGGGTGCTAATTTGGGAGGGCCTTCGCTTGCTCATGAGATCTCTCAGTTTAGGATGATTGCGCAAACTCTTAATGTCAGCATTCGTGAAATTTGGACAACAATTTTGTGAGACCTGCCGAGGCTGCCAGATATCCGTGTCCTGTATGTCAGGACATTTGTCTTCCTTCCGAAGGAAACATCGCGGTTTCTTTGTAGGAACAGATTCCACTTAAGGCTTAAGTCTTTGCACTCTCTCCATCGGCATCCTGACTGGCCGGCTTGGCTCAGCTGTCACCTCAAATCAATCCGCTGAGATGCCCCAATCGAGCAAAGCTCCGTCATGATGCAGGACGATCACGGATGAACAGGGATAGGGGNCGGATCTGCCAGACTGAGCGTTTGCAAGTTGTCAGAAGTAANACGGANAATCAAGACTTTGGCTGGGTGGGATAGCGTCGTGAAGGAGCGAGTGATCGCAACTTGGCNTATTTTCCATCCGCATCTATCTGTGTCCATATGGNGCCTAAGGTTTGACAACAATTGAACTGACAGCCAGAGAGCGGGAACTCCGAAACCTTGACCAATCGAATCTCGATCGGGCGTCGACGGCGATTCGTNAAGAGGGGTTCGTGGTTTTGGAGGACGTTATCGATCATGCCCATCTGGATATACTCTGGGACCGNATGGTGGTTGATCTCGACGAGATCCTTGCCCGGGGTGTCGTGCCGCATCAGTTCGTCTACGGGAACGTGCAGCAGGATCCACCGCCGTTTGCATCCTACGTCTTCGAGGATGTGCTCGAGAATCGATTGGTAAACCAGATAACGCGTCACCTGCTGGGAGAGGGCGTATACAACAAGAGCTACTCGGGGAACACGAACGTGCCAAACAGCGAGCTTCAGCCCGTACACGTCGATGGGGGTGATCTGTTGGCGGGGCTGACGGAAGCGCAANCGGCGCATAAACTGGTCGTGAATATCCCCCTGANGGATGTTACGGAGGAGGACGGGAGTATCGAGCTATGGCCGGGCACNCACCNGCTTATGTCGAACGTGTTGGGCGATGATATCAAGGTCGACCCGGATACGGTCGAGAGGCGACGGAAGTCGCATCCTCCTGTGCGCGGGAACACAAAGAAGGGCAGTCTGCTGATTCGGGACAACCGAGTCTGGCATCGGGGTATGCCTAACCATTCGAGCTCACCGCGCTTCATGATCGCCCTGATCCACTGCGCAGCTTTTATCGCACCCATAAGCAAAGTTTCTTTTTCGGCCGACCTTTCTTCTTTCTTTGACACGGTCGATGCCGTCACCGACTACGTCCTGACTGATGAACCGATTCCCTACCTCGACAAACACAATCCCTACGACTATCCGACCCAAGGGCACATCACCCCCATCTGATATCACCAATGGGAACGTTTTGGCTCCTCGGTGTGCCTGTTGACAGGAAGGTCACTAGGCGCTGAGCCTTGGTCTCGGTGTCCCCGCGGTTGTAGGACAAGATTCACACCGTCTGGATGTTCAGAAGAGCGAGGGTTAGGAAGAGAACCTGATGAGGGCAATCCTGATCAACAGCGATGGTCGGTTCTAGGTGGCCACCCGGATGATTCGGTTTGTTGGTAGGAATACTAATCTCCTCATGCTTCGCTCAGCGAGACCCAGAGGACGTGCAAACACCTTCGGTGCTTACCAAAGTCCGGATGGCGTATGACGATGAGACTCTCTATTGGAGTATCGATTGCCTTGAGCGAGACCGAGAAGATTTGAGAGCCTCTGACCCGAGGTGTTTCGGTGACTGGATCAACATCGACGGCTGTCACGGCTATCGCGCTGCAAGCATTCTGCCGGTGTTCTGTGTTTTCCGTGGGGGTGACAAGTTCTATCAAAGCTAGTCTACCACTATTCCAAAAGTTTCAGGAACTGTTGGGCGTCCTAAGCGAAACGTTGTCTCTCCCCTCATTTCCCTTCGGCCGATATCGTCTCTACGCTTCGTGAAGCGTCCGGATCGACTTAACGACCACCGTAGGTTCTCGTTAACGACCGATCTCCCTTTGGAGTGGATCAGAGCCTGTCCTGTGGGGGATCATTCACCGATCTTGGAGTTCGAATGGTAGCACCCGAGTCATTGGATCACGTGCGAGAGGCTGTCGAGTGTGTCGACACGCTTATTGGCTTCACTGCATCCGGACGTCAACGGAACGCGTCTCCTCGTTGGATGAGAGTCGTGGTCCGGCCGGTCCAGTTGGGGGGACGGCTTCACTTTCAGTTCTCGTATTTCGACGGAAAGCAAGATATCACGAAGAACTATGACCTGAACGAGCTTGACACGCCTATAGACGAAGTGCTCCGAGAAGGCTTGGCCAATTACCACGTCCAGACGAAGGAAGGGGATCTGCACGTCCGGATTACGAAGAAAGGGAAGATCCTGACATCTCGTGGACGTTGCTCCGGCGTACAAAACAGACATCAATTCGAGCACAACCGTACAAGGAATCATCTTCTGACACCGGACAACGGACGTGAGGTACTTGTTGCGGTTGGGATTCTGGATAGAGACGGGTGTGTCAAGCCAACGATGCAGCCGAAGTACAGGCAGGTGAACGCGTTTCTACAGCTTCTGGGGGACCGGCTGGAGGGGATTGATGCCGATCCTGTGCGAATCGTCGACTGTGGCTGCGGCAGCGCGTTCCTGGCTCTGTCTGCCTATGCATATCTGACGGATGTCCGAGGTCGTGCTGCTACTTTAGTAGGCGTGGATTGGAATGAGCGTCTGATAGAAAAGTGTCGCGGAATGGTTGTCAATCTGGGCTGGTCCGAGGTGCTGTTCGAGCAGGTAGCGATTGCAGATTATAAGCCGAAACAGCGTCCTCACATCGTGCTGAGCCTGCACGCTTGCGACACGGCGACGGACGAGGCACTCGCGCAGGGTGTTCACTGGGATGCGGATTTGTTGATGGCGGCGCCTTGCTGTCATCAGGAACTGTCTGGCCAGCTTGAATCCGACCTGCATCGCGCGGTCCTCCGGCACGGGATTCTGAAACATAGAACCGCTGAAATCCTGACCGACGCCCTTCGGGCTCAGCTGCTCAGGATAGCTGGATACCGGTCCGAAGTGATCGAGTTCATTTCTACGGAAGAAACCGCGAAAAACCTTATGATCCGTGCCGTGAAAGACGGTGGAGATGTCGAGGAGGCGGTACGGGAATATGCGGAATTGAAGACGTTCTGGGGTGTGGAGCCGAGCTTGGAGAAGATGTTGGGTGAAAAGGTGGCAGTGTTGCTGGAGCTTTGAAGACAGCCGGAGGTTGTCTGTGATGTGCCTCCGCGTTGTTATAGGTGTGTGAGGTAACCTTTAGTCAGTATAGGACCAGAAGAGGAGGTCCAGACGATGAAGACAAGCAACGATCTAGGCAGTCAATAGAAGTATGCCCATCGCTGAGTGTTCAGATTACCTGAAGGGTGGTCCGAGACTGTGGGGTGTTGCTCTTCCACCTGTTTAGGGTTATAGAGGTTCGGCTGAATCATCCTGATTACACGCGTTTTGGTGAGAGGGAGGCATCAATGGCTGATCGAGAAGTGATGATGGATCGCTTGACGCGACGTGAGTTCCGGGAAGGGATCGAAGCCGGGTACTTTCAGACGGCGATCATCCCAACGGGGGCGAACGAACAGCATTTGGAGCACCTGACGACGGGGCATGACATCCGTCATTCAGCCCACATTGCGAGGGAAGCCGCGTTGAATCTGCATCCCGAGGTCTGCGTGACGGTTCCAATGAACGTCGGGATTTCTGAGCACCACATGGTTCATAAAGGTACGATTACGGCAAAGCCGGGTTCGTGGCTTGCCGTGATCTTTGACGCGGTAGAGAGTGTGATCCGTCACGGCGTGAAGAACGTTCTGATCCTGAACGGACACGGTGGGAACGTGGCACCCGTCAACGGCATCATTGGGCAGTGGCAGCTGTATTTTAAGCTGCAGGCACCGGACACGAACCTTCACTTCGCTTCGTATTGGGACCTGATTCCGAAGGACTTTGCCGACCAGCATCTGAAGACGAAGCGGTATCCTGGACACGCTCAGGAGTTCGAGACGGCCACCGCACTGCACCTGTTCCCGGACAGCGTCCGCCAGGATGTGATGCACGATCAGGAAGACAAAGAGCCGCTCAAGGCGACTGCTGAAGCGGGGAAAGCGTTGGTCGATGAAGCCATCACCCAGGTGACGTCGTATGTGGGAGAGATGATCGGCGGAAGCAGCCGGCAGGACGAAGGGGCGCAATTTCACCCGTGAGGGGCCGGAGCAGGGAAAGTGGAGATGAAATCTTACTGCGCACTGTTCCGGATTCAGATTCCGGGTTGACCACGGCGGTCTAGGCTGAGGAGAAGACAAGCCTGCCGTTAGAGTTAGGTATGGAGCGAAAGGTTTGACTTGGAAGCTCGCATCTCGGCCGACGGTTTTGATCGGACTGGCGACGGCGTTCTCGCTCCTCGGCGATCAGATGCTTTACTCGGTCCTGCCGACCTATTTCACGTCGGTCGGACTCGTGCCGTATCAGGTTGGTGTCATCTTGTCGGCCAATCGGTTTATCCGGCTGATTACCAACCATCTCGCGGAGCAGCTCTGCCGCCGGGTCCGACTGGGAGCGCTGACCGTGCTCGCCTTCGGTGTTGGCGCCCTAGTCACATACGCCTACGCGGTCGTGACTCACTTCGGGCTCCTTGTCGTAGCTCGTCTGACCTGGGGGCTGTGCTGGTCGTTCATTAGACAGATCGGTTTGATGACTGTCGTGGAGAGCAACCCCGACCACAGGCTCGGTCGGTCGATGGGATTCTACTCAGGGATCTCGAGAACGGGCTCTCTGGCGGGCAACCTGCTGGGCGCAGTTGGTCACGACCTACTCGGTTATACGACGACGCTGATCGGGTTCTCTTGCGTTTCCGTTCTGGCGATTCCGCTCGGTCTTTTCGGGAGAGAGGGTCTCAAACATCGGACCGAAGCTGAGCCCGATTGTGAGGGTGATGTCGTTCGGTCAGGTGGTTTGCTGTTTTGCGGGTTCGCCGTCGGTTGTGTCGGGTCTGGTCTGGTGATGTCGACGCTGGGGTTGGTTCTGAAGCAGATGGTCGGTGAGGATGTCGGTCTGCTCGGTATGACGATCGGAGTTGCGAGCCTGAACGGCCTGTTCCTGTCTGTTCGCTGGATCGCCGACTTCTTTGGGGCGCCAGTCCTTGGTCATGTGGGGGATCGTCTGGGTAGGAAGCGCGCGACGACGATGCTCTTTGCCATAGGCACGGTTGCGCTGTCTATCTCCGCTACCGTCGACGCGCTGACTGCGATCGCGCTCGCGATCCTGTTGTT
>PAXL01000036.1 GCA_002714465.1 Gemmatimonadota bacterium
ATTATATGTTACTGTAAAACATAGAGTTATACCTCAGTGNCTTGGTTTCTGTCACGGATTACTGCATCGAGGTCTACCCGTTCCTCGATCAGATCATCAACGAGATGTCTGTCGGGTTGGGAATGGTGCAGGGGAAGAAGGTCGCTGGCGGTACCAGAGTATGGAGTTCGCCACAGGGGTTGTCGGGGTCTAAGCGTGCAACGGACTGCATCTAGTGCATCCAGTGCCGTGCCGTTGGACTGGGATCGGAGACCCAGATAATGAACTACAGCGCAACTGATCACGAACCAGCCAACGAAACAATGCACGAACTGAACAAACGAACACGATGAAGATCACAGATATCAGGACAGCAGAGGCAAGCGGGCACGGATACTCCACCTTCGTGAAAATTCTGACAGACGAAGGGATCTCGGGAATCGGTGAGTGTATCCACGGTGGAGACGGCTGCAGCCGTCTGATCGAGAACATGGCCGAGATCATCAAGGGTGAAGAGCCCTTCGATATCGACCGGCTGTATGAGAAAATTCGGCGCCGCTACTTGTTCAACGGGGGGATCGCCGGGAACGTAGTAACTGCATTGACTGGGATTGAGATAGCACTGCAGGATCTGGTGGGGAAGGCGTTGAACGTGCCGGTCTACCAGTTGCTCGGCGGGAAGTTNAGGGACAAGATCCGGCTTTACTGTGACTGCCACGCTGGCAAAGATGATTCACCGAAGTCGTATGCGGCGCGTGCTAAAGAGATCGTGGCGATGGGGTTCAACGCGATCAAGTTCGACATCGATGATGCGAAGAGTCCCTACAAGCTCGACGACTACAACTGGTCGATCACACCGGGCGAGCTGAATCAGATGGTCGAGCGTGTGGCGGCGGTGCGTGAGGCGATTGGGCCGAACGTGGACCTCGCGATCGACATGCACGGGCGATACGACATCTTTGCCGCGATCCGTGTGGCGCAGGCGCTCGAGCCGTTCAACTTGCTTTGGCTGGAGGAACCGATCCCGCCGGAGAATATCGATGCCATGCGGGAGGTAAAACGCTCGACAAAGACGCCTATTTGTGCGGGTGAGAACCTCTACATGCGCTCCGGGTTCCGCGATCTGATCGAGAAGCAGGCTGTCGATGTGATCATGCCCGACCTCCCGAAGTGCTGCGGTTTGACCGAAGGACGGAAGATCGCGAATCACGCAGAGATGTATCACATCCCACTCGCACCGCACAACGTATGCGGACCGCTCGGGACGATCGCGTCGAGCCATTGCTGTGCGTCGGTACCGAACTTTCTCGTNCTAGAGTGGCACTGGGTGGACCGACCGCACTGGCACGAGCTCGTGTTCGCCGATCCTCCGCTTATTCAGGATGGTTACATCACGCTTCCGGATGGACCGGGCCTGGGTGTCGAGCTNAACGAGGAAATGCTGAGAAAGTATGCGCGCGAGGATAGGCCCTTTTTCTAGTGGCTGATGTTCANACACACGATCGGATTGAGACCGAAGCCGAGCTGATCGATCAGATGACCACACCGACGCCTGAGGTCGAGGCCGCGGCGGAGCATCTGGACGGGGACATCCTGATCCTTGGGATCGCAGGGAAGATGGGGCCGACCCTGGGAGAACTACTTGTGCGGGCAGGATGTCCACGTGTGATCGGTGTGTCGAGGTTTTCCGATCCCGCCTCTCAGAAAGATCTGGAAGACCGTGGCATCGAGACGATTAAGGCGGATCTGCTGGNNGAGGAGGCGATGGCTTCACTTCCGGACGCACCCTACGTCTACCAGATGGCGGGACACAAGTTCGGATCGACCGGGAACGAGCCGCTGATGTGGGCGATGAACACGCTGTTGCCGGCACGAGTCGTGTCTCGCTACAGCAATTCAAAGATCGTTTATGTATCGTCCGGGAACGTCTATCAGTTTGCTCAGACGACCGGGGCAGGATCGGCCGAGACGGATGAAGTGGAGCCGATTGGCGAGTATGCGCAGTCACGACTCGGTGGCGAACGGGTCGCTGCATTCGAGGCTGACCGTCTCGGAACGGAACTGGCGATCGTACGGTTGTTCTACGCGACAGAGCTGCGGTACGGGATCGTTCTCGACATNGGGCAGAAGGTTGCGGCAGGTGAACCTGTTGACCTGACGATGGGGTATGTGAACCAGATTTGGCAGGGAGACGCCAACGCCTACCTCTGCCGGTGCTTCGAGTTCTGCGAGTCACCCGCGAAGACGATTAACATGACCGGGCCAGAGGTCTTATCAGTTCGGGCGATCGCTGAGTCTCTGGGCAAGGCGCTCGGTGTCAACCCAGTTTTTACAGGTGAAGAAGCGGATACAGCTTTGCTCGGAGATGCATCCGAGATGTTCGATGCCCTGGGCGAACCCCAAATTGGGTTCGACCAGATTGTTGCCTGGGTCGCCGGGTGGCTGGTGAGTGGGGGGAAGACGTTAGGTAAACCGACCAAGTTCGAATCGCGGACGGGCAAATTCTGAGGAAACGAAACGCATGAAGTANGCAGAGCTGTNGCTGAAGCCNGAAATACAGAGGGCCTTGCAGGACATGGGGTATGACGATCTGACGCCGATTCAGGAGCAGGCGATTCCCCACATCCTGGANGAGAAGGANCTNGTCGGGCTCGCGGAGACCGGNTCGGGGAAGACGGGTGCGTGCGCCGTGCCCCTCGTCGAGATGGTCGATCCGTCGATTCGCGAAATACAGGCTTTGATACTGGTGCCGACTCGAGAACTCGCACAGCAGTATGTGTCGGAGATCGCCGANGTGTCGAAGTATTCCGATGTCGCCCCCTTCGCGATGTTCGGTGGTTTCGACATGGATATCCAGCGTGCGAAGCTGAAGGATGGCGTCCACATCCTAGTGGCGACACCGGGACGTCTGATNGACTTCATCTGGAACAATCCGNTGCCTCTGGACAGCGTTAGGACCGTCGTCCTGGACGAGGCTGACGAGATGATGAAAATGGGTTTTGTCGAGAATGTGGACTTCATCTTCTCCTGCATCATGCAGGAGGTGCAAACCCTCTTGTTTTCTGCCACCATGCCGAATGCGGTAGCTCGGCTCGCGCGCACATATCAACACGAACCGGTGCGACTCGAGCTGAACAAGGATCAGGTGGCTCCGCAATCGCTCACGCACTGTTTCCAGGTCGTGAAGCACGGGAAGCAGGAGGAGCGACTCTATGAGTATCTGCGAGAACACGAGGTCGGTCAGGGTCTCGTGTTCTGCAACTCCCGTTCGAGAAGCTCACAGCTCTTCAGGCAGCTAAAGTCGACACAGCCCTCTGTTGAGATCATCCACGGTGGGCTGGACCAGCCTCAAAGGAGCGCCGTTTTTCGGAAGTTCAAAAGCAAGGAGATCGACCTTCTGGTCGCGACCGATGTGGCGGCACGTGGTCTCGATTTCAACAAGGTCACCCACGTGATTAACTACGACTTCCCGATGTCGGAGGAGGCTTATACGCACCGCACAGGCAGGGCCGGCCGTATGGGTCGCGAAGGTGTGGCTGTGACGTTCGTGACCAACCGCGACCTGGGAGTGCTAGGTCGTCTGATTAAAACGAACAAAATCGAACCGGTATGGATNNGGGACGAGCCGGAATTGAGATCCCCGGATTCATCTGGCGCCCGAAGAAGCAGACGAGGCGGACGTGGCCCGGGCAGATCCAGGTCGAACCGTTCACGTCCAAGAAAGTAACTCGTCACCCACGGCAGTTTAGCGTCTAGGGCGGGCGTTCCGTGCAACCTGCGGGACGTTCGTGACGCCTATCGAAAGGAGAAAGCACCGTGGCCACCGAAAAGGCAAAGATCAAAGAGTCGAAGCTTGTCGAAGACATCCAGCAAGTGACGATGACCAGCGGTCAGTATTCCGTGACGGTCGTCCCACAACTGGGTGCGAAGATCACGTCGATTTATAACCGGAAGACGAAGCGCGAGTTTCTGTCGCGCACTAACGTCGAGTACAGAGCGCGCGAGTATGGCGANTCCTTCGAGGACTACGAGCGTGACGGTGCGGACGAGTGCTTCCCGACCGTTGAAGGTTGCCCATACCCGAACTATCCCTGGCAGGGTGCGGATATTCCTGATCACGGGGAGCTCTGGTGTCTTCCCTGGGAATACGAGATTGGTAAAGACAAACTTCGCACGTGGGTGCGGGGGGTCCGGCTGCCCTATCTGTTCGAGAGAACGATCAGCTTCGAGACGCTTGCCCGGCACGAAAAGCAGTATATCCGGCTGAGCTATTCCGTCACGAACGACGGGCCCTACGACATGCCGTTTCTGTATGCCTTCCACCCGCTGTTCAAGGCTGAAACGAAGTCCAAGGTTCTTATCCCGACCGGTGCGAATGTAGTGACCTATAGCAGCTCGGAGGACCGGCTGGGGAAACCGATGACCGAGCACGAGTGGCCCGAGGTGACCGACTTCACGCTAGATAAGTCTTATGANCGGAGCGTCCTCCGTTCCAGCCGAGCGAAGGAGTCGGAGAAGCTGTTTACGACGCCTCTCGATCAGGGCAGATGCGCGCTTGTCTACCCGAAGGACGAGTTCATTGGGTTCCTATTCCCTGCCAAGCGGTTCCCGTATCTGGGACTGTGGGCGAACGAGGGTGGCTACCACAACCAGCACCAGATTGCGCTCGAGCCTTCCACCTCGCAGGTCGATCGGCTCGACGTGGCAGCAGGTCTGGACACTTGCGGTGTGGTTCCTGCCCGCGGTACGAGCGAATGGGATCTGAGCATCCTGATTGGGAAGGGTGAAGAGGAGCTTCACTCCGTTCTCGGCGAATTCTAGCGACCAGGCTGATGTGTCGATCCGAATNCTGACTTTCGTCCTGGTCTGTNTGATGCTGCACGGTCTGTCCCGGGGACAGGATAAACTCGTGCTGGTCTCGCCTCACTCAGACGAGATCCAGAATGAGTTCGNCGCGGCTTTTGAGACCTTGTATCAGAAGGAGACCCGTCGATCGGTCACCCTAGAGTGGTTGGATGTGGGGGGCGGAACGAGCTCGATCCTACGATACATTAAGGGCGAGTTTGGACGCCAGCCCGATGGCATCGAGATTGATCTGTTCTTTGGTGGCGGGCTTGATCCGTATACGGAGCTCGCAGATGCCGGGATCCTCCAGCCCTATACCCTGCCGCACGAGATTCTCGCCGAGATCGCACCGACANTCGGCGGTATTCCCGTGTACGATCCCGAACATCGCTGGTTTGGGGCGACGCTGGCAGGNTTCGGTATCGTCTACAACAAGCGTGTCCTAGAGACACTCGGGTTCTCGGTCCCGAAGACGTGGGAAGAACTGGGTGAGCCCCGGTACGCCACTTGGGTCGGGTCCGGTGACCCTCGGTTCAGCGGAAGCGTCCACATGGCCTACGAGTTGATCCTCCAAGCCTACGGTTGGGAGCGCGGTTGGGAAGTGATCACGACGATGGGCGCGAACGTCCGTAACTTCGCTGCGAGCGGGAGCCAGGCGCCGAAGGATGTCGCTGTCGGCGAGGTCGCGTTCGGCCTGTCGATCGACTTCTATGCGTGGGCGCAGGTTGCAGAGGTTGGGGAGGACTTCGTCGGATTTACGATGCCCGACAACATGACGATAGTGAACCCGGACGGTCTCGGCATCCTGAAGGGCGCTCCAAACCTGGAAGTCGCCCGCGCGTTCGTTCGGTTCGTGATGTCGGAGCCTGGGCAGAAGCTCTGGTTCCTGAAGAAGGGCGCACCGGGCGGACCCGTCCAGCGTCAGCTCAACCGATTCACCGTGCTCCCAGGTCTATATCAGAAATACAAAGACGAAGCAGCGGTGACGCTCAACCCGTTCGATTGGCGCTCTGATCTCGTGTATGACGCACCGAAGGCGTCAGCCCGATGGAGTGTCCTGAATGACCTAATCGGTGCGTTCGTGATCGACTCGCACGATAGGCTGCGGTTCGCGTGGAAGGAGGCGCAGAAGGATGGGCTGACTCAGGACGAGATTCGTCAGCTCTCCCAGATGCCTTTATCCGAGCGTGCAGCAATCGAGCTCGGCGTGGTCTGGCGACAGGATCAGGAGCTTCGAGTGCAGAAGCTTTCGGAATGGACGGCGTTTGCCCGGGGAAAATATGGCGAACCGGACGATACGCTGGCCACGATATTCGATTTCATCACCTTTGCGTTCCCGGCTGGTATCGCAATCGGGACGGTGTGGATGGTGCGGCGTACCCGCGGCACCTGAAACGGGCTGGGGAGAAGGCATGATTCGGATTTTCTCGTTTTCGCGCGAATCCAACCGGATGGAGACGCCACCGATCGCAGAGTTGCCTAGACACCTGGGTGATCGGGGCCGGACGGTCTGGGTCGATCTTGAGAACCCGACTGACGAAGAGACAGGCGTTCTCGGCGGGATATTTGGGTTCCACATCCTGACTGTTGAGGACAGCATCGGCGATGCGTGGCTGCCGAAAGAGGATCTCTACGAAGGCTACTCCTACTCTATCTTCTACGCCGCCGCACCGGGGTTTGCAGATCGTCTGGCTGCTCAAAAGATCGACATCTTTGTGGGTGCGAACTTCCTTGTGACCCACCACAAGGAGGAGGTCAAGGGGATCTTCGATACCCGTGGGGCGGTGGCCAAGAACCCCGGATCGCTCCTCAGATCGTCAGACTGGCTGCTTCACGGGATCCTGGACACTGTGGTCGATTTCTGCAGGCCTGCAGCCGATGCGCTCGAGGCGCGGGTCGACGCGATCGCAGCGATGGTCGAGGACACTTCGGTGGATCTCTCAGATGCGATCGATCTGCACAGGGACTTGACGTTGTTCAGGGACATCACAGAGCGGCAGCAGGAGGCGCTCGAGCGGTATGCCAACAGCGAGTCGTCCTTTGTGTCAGAAGAGAATCGGGATTACTTCCGTGATGTGCACGATCACAACCGGCATCTGCACCATCGGATGAAGCAGGGAGTCGAACGGCTGTCCTGGGCGGTGGAGGCGGCCCGAACAGCAGACACGCGACGCACGCAGGCGGCTACACGCTGGTCGACGGTCGTGGTGACGTCAGTGCTGCTGCCATTGCTTGTCGTGGGATTCCTTTCACTCGAGGCGGTTCCTGTGAGCGATCAGGTCGCCTCGATCGTGCTCGGTGTGCTGGTCGTCTACGCGGTGGCCGCACTCGTTATTTTCAAACAGAAGCGTTGGTTGTAGCATGGTTGGCGTCACACTGGATCAAGTTACAAAGCATTTCGACAGCGTCGTTGCTGTCGACCGTGTCAGTCTAGAGATCGCAGCAGGAGAGTTTTTCTTCCTACTCGGCCCGTCCGGATGCGGCAAGACCACGCTGCTCAGGATGATCGCCGGGTTCTACACGCCGGGGGGAGGACGCGTCCTCTTCGGGGATAGGGATGTGACGAACGTCCCGCCGAACGAGCGGAACACTGGCATGGTGTTTCAGAACTACGCGCTCTGGCCGCACATGACCGTGCGGAAGAATGTCGAATACGGGCTTACGATGCGGAGCGTAACACGCGAGGAAATGGACACACGTGTTGATCGTGCTTTGGAGATGGTCCAGATGTCGCCGTATGCGGATCGATCCCCGAACCAACTGTCTGGTGGGCAGCAACAGCGTGTAGCTCTCGCTCGCGCGCTCGTGATCGAGCCTGATGTCGTCTTGATGGATGAGCCGCTTTCGAATCTGGATGCGCGATTGCGTCTCGAGATGCGGCAGCAGATCCTGGATCTCCAGAGAGAGATCGGGACGACGATGATTTACGTGACACACGACCAGAAGGAAGCGCTTGCCATGTCCCACAGGATGGCGGTCATGGACAGAGGTCACGTCGTTCAGGTTGGCACGGCGAGAGAGCTATATCAGAACCCGAACAGCCGTTTCCTTGCGGACTTTATCGGGGAGATCAATTTTATCGCCGGAACGGTGGCCGAAGTCGGCGAAGTCGCTGTTGTCAACACGGGTCTTGGGCAGATCAAGGGCCGGCCATCCGGGTCGATCAAACGTGGTGATTCCGTTCTTTGCGCGGTGCGTCCCGAGGGCCTCGAGTTCGTGGAAGGCGAACCGGGTGTCCCAGAGAATATGGTGTCCGGTCAGGTCCGCCACGCCGTCTATCTCGGAGAGGTCGAGCAGTATGTGATCGATCTCGTCGACGGGACTCCGGTGCGAATGGTGGAGTATGATCCTGTGAGCCCGAAGGCCTCACGCGGAGATATGGTGCGTCTGCAGTTCAGCTCGTCGAAGGTCGTCGTGCTTCCTGCTGATGGTGAGGCAGATGCTGAAACGGTATGACTTGACACCGTGGACGGTCGCCTATCTTGCGGCCCTCCTCGTGTTCTTCGCCGCTTTCCTGCTGTATCCGCTCTGGTATGCCGTCGTGGGTGCTTTTTTTGTGGAGGGGTCGTTCACGCTCCGGTTCTTCGACTTCATGCTCACGAGCCCGGTGTATGGTGAAGCAATCATGAACAGCTTTCGCCTCGCCATGGTGACGACTATTGCGACGACGATCCTCAGCCTTCCGCTCGCGTTCCTGCTCGTCCGTTACGACTTCCCCGGCAAGAGTCTACTCCAGGGTCTGATCCTTGTGCCGATGGTGCTTCCTCCTTTTGTCGGTGCGATCGGTATGAAGCAGATGTTCTCTCGCTTCGGCTCAATCAACCTTTTGTTGATGCGGATGGGCGTGATCGACCAGCCGATCGATTTCTTCGGCGGCGGAGGTTTTCTTGGTGTGGTGATCCTCGAGGTGCTCCATCTGTATCCGATCATGTACCTAAATGTGGCGGCTGCGTTGTCGAACATCGATCCGACGCTTGACGAGGCCGCACGCAACGTCGGGAGTAAAGGGTTTCGTCTGTTCCGGACGATTACCTTCCCGCTGATGCTTCCCGGTTACTTCGCCGGTGCGATCATCGTGTTTATCTGGGCCTTCACCGATCTGGGAACGCCGCTTGTGTTCAATTTCCGGCAAGTAATCGCTGTCGAGATCTTCAACTCGATCGCGGACATCAACGAGAATCCGGTTGCCTATGCGCTGGTTGTTCTGGTGATCGTGATGACGATCTTCTTCTTCTACCTAGCCAAGCGGATGATCGGTGGGCAGAACGTGGAGATGGTTTCGCGGGGTCATGTGGCCGGGGCGTCGAAGCGAGCGACTCCCGGTATTACCGCAGCGATCTGGGTGAGTGTGCTCTCGGTGACAGGGATCGCTCTGCTGCCTCACATCAGCATTGTGCTGACGTCGTTCGCCGACCGCTGGTTCATGACCGTGCTGCCCGAGTCGATGACGTTTGCGCACTACGGGATGGTCTTCGACCATTCACTTTCGTCTTCGAGCATCCGGATCAGTCTGATCCTCAGCGTCTTCAGCACGCTGCTCGACATTGTCGTGGGTGTTTCGATTGCCTATCTGCTGGTCCGAACGAATATCCCGTTCAAGAGCGTGCTCGACAGTCTGGCCATGTTGCCGCTGGCACTTCCTGGGCTCGTTCTGGCGTTCGGGTATCTTGCCGGATATTCGGGTACCTTCCTGGACGCGCGGCATTACCCAATGCCGTTGCTCGTGATTGCTTACGGTGTCCGACGCCTGCCCTACATGGTTCGGGCGGCCTATGCCGGGTTCCAGCAGACGAGCGTTGCCCTAGAAGAGGCGGCACAGAATTTGGGCGCATCCCGGTTCCGTTCGGTCTGGCAGATCACGTTTCCGTTGATCTTGGCCAACCTGGTCGCCGGTGGGGTGCTCTGTTTCTCTTTCGCGATGCTTGAGGTGAGCGACAGTCTGATCCTAGCGATGAAGGCCGATTACTATCCGATCACACGAGCGATCTACGCGCTGCTCGGACGGATCACCGATGGTGCGTATATCGCGAGCGCTATGGGTGTTCTCGGCATGCTTCTTCTGATGGCAAGTCTATTCTTGGCCGGTCGATTCCTAGGACGGCGAATGGGCGAACTCTTTCGGGCCTGATGTGCTAAGCGTTGTCCTCACTCTTTTTTGTATTTTGGCGCTGATCTGGTGGCTGACGGGTGCGTCGCGCAGGGATCAGCGGACGGTCCACGAAGAGACCGATGCCGATGTTGCTGAGGAGGCGGTGAAGCGGATTGGTCCGGATGGGATTGTCGCGGTCTCAGGAGGGCGTGAACCTATAGGCCGCATTCTGTACGAGCTGTTCGTGGGTCTCGGGATGGATGGATGCGAAGCGACTAAGACTGTGCGTGGGATGGGCTATCCTGTCACGGAGAAGGCGGCAAAGGCCCCAACACAGCCCGGTCTGAGGGTGATCAATCTGAGAGAAGAACAGTCTCGGAGCGCGCTCGTGCGGGCCCTGCTCGTCGGTGTTCAACTCGCTCGGATGAACGACGACTATGCGGGTGTGTCTGACGAGGTGATCACGTTCGACGCACTGAAGAAGAAGGCGGACGAGGTCGAGGCCACGTTGTTCGACGACAGCCGGCGTCGGCTGATGGAGTTCTACTCGCGAGCGGTTCTGGTCCTACAGGACCAAGGTCAGAGCGAACAGGACTCGGATGAGCGCCGCGTCATAGGAGAGATCCTCGAGCGGTTTGACGATGAACTCAAGACGCTTCAGGAAGAGCTGACCGAGTCGATGGCTTCGCTGCCAGAGGATACGGACTCGATTGGGTGGGGAGGCAGCGAAGATCGCCGCCGATACTATTTCAAGATGGGCGTTACGAACAGCCTCAGGCAGTCGGGGCATCTGGACAGCCTCGGTCATCTCTACCGGTTACGAGGCGTGAACTACGATGTGGAAGAGGCATTCCAGCTCGCGGGTGAGGAGGAGCCAGTGTTGCTGCACGCGGCCGGCTTGGAGTTCTCTACGCTCGTCGCTCTCGGATCGCCTGATGTGAGACGCATGACCCAGGAATGCAGTCGCCCGCGCGCGTTCCCCAAAGCAGAGAGTTGAGAACTCCGATGGATCAGGACAAGGTATCCGTTCTGTTGGTAGTCCCGGCAGACAAAGTGGAGGCCCCCGCCACGAAGGAGGCGATGCAGAGTGTCGCCTCGCAGAGCTATCCCGCCTCGCTTATTGAGACGCTGCAGGTCCAGTATATCCCGGAGACACCGGGAGGCCGGACCGCTGCTCTCAATGCGGCTCGTGATCAGGCCAAAGGTGAGTTCTTGGTGCACACCGAGCCTGGTGTCACTTGGGATCCGAGCAAGATCGAGCGTCAGGTTTTGAGGCTTAGGGAAGGATCCGACGACGCGGGTGTAGGGTCCGCGCACCGGATGTCCGTGAGAGACTCGAGTGGCAAGCTCAAGCAGACGAGCTTCGATCTGCTGCGAGTTCTGGGTCTGCGTATCGCGACGCTGCTGGCGCCACCGTGGAAGCCGGGTGCGCTCCTGATCAAGTCCGAGGTGATGGATGTTCTGGGAGCCTACCGTCATATAAAAGAGCAGGTCTGGGAACACGACATCAGGCTGGCAGAAAAGGGGCTGGTCATCGAGTTGCTGGATGATGATCTGGCAGTATGGAACGTGGAAATTGACCCGTCTGCAAACCTGCAGCGCGCCTTGTTCCCGAGCGGCACACGCGCCTCGTTTCTGAAGCAACACCTTGATCGAGTGGAACTCGCCTCTCTGGTCCCTACAGACTCGGAGGAGAGGGTGATTCTTCTGGCGGGTCTTCACCTGTTTAACGATGATCTCGAAACGAGCCACGAGATCTGCCAGGGCTTTGGTCGTGAGAACGTGCCGGCGAACTATTGGCACGGCCTATTGCATCGACGCGAGCCTGACTTCCAGAACTCGAAGGGTTGGTTCGGACGGGCGGAGCGGTGGGAAGGCCTGCTTCAGATCCGAGACAGCGTTCAGGACGTTCTCCAGCGGGTCCTGTTGATGCCCGAATACGGTCACGCTAGGGACAAGGCTTTCGAACTTAAGCGGCATATTGATGCCGGCGGGATCTGGGATCCCGTCTACTTTGTCGATATGTGTGAGAGCTACCAAGTCAGTGAAGAGAAGGAGGAGGCCGAGGCGCTTTTGCTGAGGGAGATCCAGGAAGCGGAGATGGTCGCCGCTCTGGACTGGACCTATCGCTGTGCCGTCGCCTGAAGCCAGCCCAACAGGAGGTGTTGATCAGCTGGCTGTCTTGTCAGGGCTAGCCGGTTTTTCGTTGGCAACTCGGCGGAGCAGAAGGGGGACGAGGAAGGAGGCCAGTATTGCATCAGGAATCAGGTAGGTCGCGTTGTAGAGCGCGGAGTAGGCCCAGATGGTAGTGTCCTCCGGGGCATATGCACCGAAGAAGACGACGCCCGACAAGAAGTGCGCAAGGAATCTGAAGGCACATCCGATGAGGATACCGGGGACCGTTGGTCCGACGGCTGCTCCGAGACCGAGCAGACCGAATGCGAGCGGGTAATCGAGAACAACTTGGACGGGATGGTAGATGTGAGCATCCAACAGGAGCTGAAGCAGCCCGCAGAGGACGCCGGTTTGGACGCCGGGTCGCCAGCCACGCCAGAAGGCGACGAACAGGATGGGTACAGATTCGAGGGTGATTGACCCGCCGTATGGCAGGCGAGGGAGGGGCAAGGCCTTGCAAATTATGCCGAGTACGAGTGCGAGCGCGGCGCCCGTCGCGACGACTGTCAGGTCGCGAAGGCGGCTACTCATTCGACCCCGACGTAGGCCCGCATTCCCCGTGATGCGCCCTGGGCTTCCTGATTCTTTCTCTGGTAGATCAGGTTGATCGTCTGGTAGAACTGACGGAACCGGCCAATTTTGTTAATAAGGGTCGTCAAGCGATTCAATCGAGTGGTCCTCGGGGACAGCCCGCTTTTTCTGAGACGTGACCAGGCTGCACTGTTTTAGGAGGTGTGCAGACCCCTCCGACGCGCTCCATGGCTTTCCCCGGTTGGGATCTTGGAACCAAGCGGGCACTTTGGTTTCTGACCTGATCGAGGACGGTGTGTGCCGTTTGTCCGACTAGGCCGCAATCCTTATAATGCGGCCCGTTGTTCGTCAGCCCGCGGGGTGAGATTTCGCCCAGATTGGCTTGATCTTCTCGATGACTTCTTCGTCCGTTTTACAGGACTCTACGATTTCCGTGAATGTTTCCGCACTGATGCCCAGTTCCTCCAGGAACCTCTTGTCAGCGGGTCACGGATAGATGTAGTCGCCGATCGTCCCGCGGAGCGTGGCTCTCGCTTTGTCGGTGATTCTCGGCAGCCACGGTACGCTGCCCATCATCAGAGTTCTGCTTCGAGGCCTAAACTCCGCGGCGGAGTTCAGATTGTCCATCGTTACACTCCTTTCGTCGCGTATCGAACGCACGATCAATATTCGTCGTGTCAATTTAGGTGATTCCTCCATGGTGTCAAGAAGCTCACTGAAATCGGCGATCCTGCTCTCGTTCCTGTGCATTGGAACAACTGCGGGTCAGATGCCGACCTCGTTCGGCGAGGCACCCGAACTGGCTTCGCTGGTCGGGCGAGGGGAGCTGTCTCCGGTGATGGAGCGTCTACCCGCGGAGCCGCTTGTCGTAACACCACACGAGGAGATAGGACAGTATGGGGGGACGTGGCTCCGAATGATGAAAGGGACCAGCGACTTCCACGCCTACGGACGTTGTGTATACGATCAGATCCTGCGGTGGGCGCCGAACCCCCGAGACGGGGTGCTGCCGGGGCTTGCAAAAGCGTGGACTTTTTCCGACGAGGGAAAAACGCTGACCCTGACACTTCGACGTGGTCTGCGATGGTCTGACGGCCATCCGTTTACGACCGATGATATCGTGTTCTGGTGGGAGAAGATTGCACAGGACCCGAATCTCACGCCCGGTATACCGAAGGAATGGACACCGGGTGGGGTGCCGATGGAGCTGAGGCAGATCGATGAGGTGACGGTCGAGCTTCGGTTCGCGAAGCCTTACCCGATGGCGGTGCAGTATCTGGCTTTCAAGGGGAACCAGTGGCCATTGGTGTTCGAGCGGGCGGGTTTCTTCGCACCCAAACACTACTTGGAACCGTTTCTGCCTTCGGATGATGACGACCCGGNTGAACGAACCATGGCCAACTATGCGACNTTCGAGGAGAAGGCGAACGACTTCAACCCGGAGCGGCCGGTGATCTCCGCCTGGAAGGTGTCCGAGTGGGAACCGGGGGATCATCTGACCGCGGTCAGGAATCCCTACTACTGGAAGGTCGATCCGGCCGGGAACCAGTTGCCCTACCTGGACAAGATCGAGGTCGAAATCTTTCTGAACCAGGAGATGCTGAACTTCCGCGCTGTCAGCGGCGTCCTGCAGATGCAGCTACGCCACTTCAGCGTTCAGGATATCGACCTGCTGCGTGACTTCTCGAAGAAGCGTGGATACCGAATCATTCGGTATGAAGCGACGGGCCGGGACGGGGTGATGCTCAACCTGCAGTATCCAGGAAATGATGTGCTACGCGAGTTGTTTCTCGATCGTCGGTTCCGAATCGCGCTTTCGCTCGCGATCGACAGGGATATGATCTGCAAACTGTGCTACCGAGGACTGACTAACCCGGGGAAAGTCGGGTTATTCGAGTCATCACCCGACTACGTTTCGACCGCAGGTCTGCCGGACTACTACCAGTATCAGCCTGATCGATCGATCGCTTTGCTCGACGAGATGGGGTTGATCGAGAGGGACTCCGAGGGTTATCGGATTGGACCGGACGGCGAGACGATCAGCCTGATCATCGAGACGAGTTCTTCTTTGCGTGCCGAGATGGATATGCTCGAGATCATCCGGTCGAACTGGGAAGCTGTCGGGATCAAGACCGCGGTGAAGCCTGAGGAGCGCACGCTCTATTTCCAAAGAGTGACGAAGAACGGCGAGCACATGATCGGAAAGTGGGGACACGAGAGCGTGTTTCCGCTGGTCAGTTCGCACAGGTGGTTTGGGACCAACCTCTGGGACGAGTGGGCACATCACTGGGCAGAATGGTTTCTGACCAGTGGTGAACGAGGGGTCGAGCCACCACCTGAGGTGCAAAGGCTCCAGAGTATCGAAGAGGAGCTTAAGGTTACTATCGACAGGGGCCGTCGGGATATGCTATGGTCAGAGGTAGTCAGGTCACACGCGGAAAATGTTTGGATCATTCCGACGACCGAGCGAGGAACTTCGATCGGTGTGCTGTCGGACAACTTCCGGAATGTCCCAGAGCGAGCCGTCGCCTCCTGGATCACGATGACGCCCGGGAACCTGAACCCCGAGACCTTTTTTATCAGGAAGTTAGAAGGCGAGTAATTGATGCTGACGTACGTTGCCAGACGCTTGCTGCGGATGATTCCGACCCTGATCGCCATTTCGATCATGGTCTTCGTGATCATCCAGCTGCCACCGGGTGACTTCTTCGACTCGCTCCAGGCCCAGCTGGCGGAGAGCGATTCACAGGCGGATCAGGAGGCGTTCGAAGCGCTGAGACGTCAGTATCATCTGGATCTGCCCATCTGGCAGCAATACCTGCATTGGGTGGGAGGCTGCCTGCAGGGAGACTTCGGCTACTCCTTCGAGTGGAGGCGTCCGGTTTCGGACCTTATCGTGGAGCGTCTCGGCCTCACCTTCCTGATGGCGTCGGGGGCTCTCGTCTTCATGTGGTTTGTGGCGCTTCCGATCGGGATCTACTCCGCTCGGAATCGATACTCTTTCGGGGACTACTTCCTCACGTTTCTCGCTTTTATCGGGCTGTGCGTGCCTGGATTCATCATCGCCCTGTTTGCTATGTACATATCGGTATTCTGGTTTGGGGGCAGCGCGGGTGGCCTGTTCTCGCCGGAGTTCAAGTACGCGGACTGGTCGCTCGACCGTGTTTGGGATCTGTTGACACATCTGTGGGTACCGGTCCTGGTAATCGGAGCGGCAGGAACGGCCTCGCTGACACGCATCATGCGAACGAGCATGCTCGATGTCCTGGATGAGCAGTATATCACGACGGCTCGCGCAAAGGGCCTGTCCGAGTTGTGGGTGATCTACAAGTATGCAGTGCGTGTGGCGATCAACCCGATGATCAGCATTCTAGGGCTACAGATGCCACAGCTAGTGTCCGGGTCGATCATCGTCGCCATCGTTCTGGGTCTGCCAACGACGGGGCCGCTCTTCTACCGTGCACTCGAAACGCAGGATATGTATCTGGCCGGGTCCTTCCTAATGCTTCTGGCCATCCTGCTGCTGCTCGGAAACCTGTTAGCCGACATCCTTCTGGCTTGGGCCGACCCGCGTATCCGACTCGAATAGGAACAACGTGGTTGAAGCGACGATCGACATCNAAGAAGAGAGACCNGACGCGTCCGAGCAGATCTACACGGCGGGTCAGTGGCAGCTGGCCTGGCGGAAGTTCAGACAGAATCGTCTGGCACTCTACTCGGGTGGGGTGTTGCTGGTTCTGTATCTCTGCACGCTCTTTAGTGGTTTCATCGCACCGTACGAGCGCGACCACCGGTTCGCGGGCAGGGATTTCGTCTCACCTCAGCGGCCTCGGTTCTTGTCTTCGGAGGGCATCCACTTCCGACCGTTTGTATACGGTCTGAAGACTGCCTTCGAAGAGGGCTCCGGTCGCAAGGTCTATAAGATCGACGAAACGAAGCGCTATCCCGTCCGATTCTTTGTGAGGGGGGATGCCCACAGCTTCCTGGGAATCGAGACAACGCTGCATCTGTTTGGGACGGACGGTGGAGAGGGGATCTTCCTGTTTGGGACCGATAGGCAGGGACGCGACCTGTTCTCGCGCGTGTTCTACGGAGCCCGTGTCTCTCTAACCATCGGGCTGGTCGGTGTGCTCGTAAGCATCATTCTCGGAAGCGTGCTNGGTGTGGTCTCGGGCTACTTCGGAGGGGGGGTCGATGAGCTTATCCAGAGAATGATCGAGATTCTGCGCGCCTTCCCACAGATCCCGCTCTGGATGGCGCTGTCGGCCGCGATCCCGCCGGACATCGACCAGCTGAGGACATATTTCATGATAACATTAATCCTGTCTTTCCTTGGGTGGACTTCACTGGCTCGACAGATCCGGGGGCGGGTGCTGTCGCTGCGGAACGAGGAATTCGTTCTGAGTGCCCGGCTTATGGGTGCCAGCCATACGCGCGTGATTTTCCGCCATTTAATCCCGGCCGTCCTCGGCCACATCATTGTGATCGGGACGATCGCCATTCCTCAGATGATCCTCGCCGAGAGCTCGCTGTCTTTCCTGAATCTCGGGATCCGCCCGCCCATGACCAGCTGGGGCGTCCTGCTTCAGGACGGACGGAGTCTCACGACGCTCTACTACTACCAGTGGCTTCTGATTCCCGCTTCGTTCATCATCCTCGCCGTGCTCTGCTTCAACTTCCTCGGAGACGGCCTGCGTGACGCCGTCGACCCGTATTCTAAACCGAACTAAGTCAGGTCGACTGACAGCAATAGGTCGAGAGTTTTGAGCCGCTGTAGCGCTTGCTTCTGCCGATCGAGAGGTTGCCGACATCGGTAGGCAGGTCTGTTCGTTGATCGTGTTGTACGAAGACGGTTACGGTCGAAGACAGAAGAGGCGATGTGGCCAGGGTCTCCAGACAGGCTAGTGAGAGCGGCTTTCCGGCGGTTGTGCTGGCGTCATAGGGTGGATCGATGTAGACGAGATCGAATGCAGGACAGGGCTCGGATTCGGCTAGGCGATCGATTAGCTTCCACGCGTCTTCGGTGGTCAGTGTGGTCTGTTCGGTAAGCGACCATTTGGTTACCATGGATTCTATGAAAGCCGATCGCTTCCGGTCACGCTCATTCATCCAAACTGTGGCCCCTCTGCTGATCGCTTCGTAGCCGATCTGTCCGGACCCCGCGAACAGGTCGAGCAAGTTCCGGCCGCTCAGGTCGGGTCCGAGGGAGCCGAAGACGGCCTCCTTCACGAAGTCGGAGGTGACACGGGCGTTCCCGAACTCGCTGTTGTTGAAGGGGATTCTNCGTCCCCTGTGGATTCCTGAGATGATTCTCATCTGGTCGTACATTGAGAGGCCGGTGCAGATAAGCTGCACCGGCCGATTCTTTGTGCTCTGAAAAGCAGGTTAGTTTCCGTAGCGGAACTTGACCTCTCTGGAGACTTCTTGACTCGTTACGAGGTCGGTGATACGGATCTCAAGAGCGTTCACACCCGGCTTGGCCTTCTCGAGGTCGATTTCGACGTATTCAGCTTCGACGTCCGTATCCGACCCCGTGTGCTCGGTTTCTATAGAAAATGAGGGTTTGCGNTTGCGGAACAGGGCCTTGAAACCCGACGAAACCGCACCAAAGACACCGATCGACGGGAGTGAACTGGAACGGACGTTGTACTGCGTCTTGTAGCTCGTCTGACCGAACTGGTTCTTGTTGAGGTTGTAAAGCTCGAAGTACGCGTAGACTTTCTGACGCTCCCCATACGTNCGTGTCGGCATCGGGATGATCCAGATGTCTCCCTTCTGGAACTTGGGCTTTCCCTCGTACTGAAACTCGGATCCCAGCTGGATGTGGCTCATATGGAGCTGATCAGGGCTGTAGTCGCTGATCTCGAGAGATTGCTTATAGAGTCCCGTCCGGCCCGAGACCATGTCCTTGACCTGAATCTGAAGCTCATACTTGCCCGGCGGCACCTCCGTCGTCAGGATTTCCGGTACGAATGATCCTCGTGTATCGCCAAAGTTAGCCGCAAGACCGGCGTAGACGAATTCCTGCGCGCTCCGGTAAACCGTCGTGTGGTCCTCGTCGGCGAGCGCGAGTGCGCANTTTACGTGGATGATCGCGCTGTCTGCGTGTTCTTCCATCTCGACCTGCTCGGGCGGTATACCGTAGTAGACTTCGAGCTTGGTCTGCCCGTCACCTTGGATTGACTGGAAGTCTGCAAGGTCGTAGTAGAAGTTGAGTGCTGGGCCGAAAGCACCGGGGCGATAGTAGTCCGGGCTTTCGCTGGTTGCGCGCTGAACGATGACCTCAGGAGCGTGTTCGGTCATCCTCGCGAGATACCGGAGAGCCTCGGCGTCTTCGAACTGGCCATCCGGGAGCGGCGCGTAGGCATACACCCCGCTGCTCATCTCGTCGGTGAAGGTGATCTCGATCCCACCCGAGATCTGCGTGTAGGTCCAGGTCTCCCAGGGGACCGTCTCCGCCTCGTTGTCGATCGTTACGGGGGCGTGGCCGCCGAACTGGAGTCGAATCCGGTGATTGTAGAACTCCCTCTCCGAGTTCTCATCATCATACTGNGCATACGGGTCTCGATCGAATCGAGCACCCCTTTCCGCGGTGAAGACAGCGCCGTCATCATCGAAGTCTGCCTCACCGCCTTCACCAGAGTCGACGGCAGGACTCTCGCCGATATTTTCGATATCAGACGAGACGGTCTGGTCNTGGGGATCGAAGATTCGGCGCGTTCGAATCGGGAATACAGGTCCCGTAAACGTCAAGAACGCGGCCATTGGGCCGTAGATGTCGACGGCCATTTTCGTTCGGACGGCCTCGACCTCGGGGCTCTGGATAAAGTTGCGTTGGTTTGAACGGGACCGGTAGTCGGGTGCACCGTAGCGGATGTAGATTTCGCCTCGTTTGTCCCAAGGATACTGGTTCTCCGAGAAGAAGGTTCGTGCATACCAGACACGCCGATAGTGCTCGATGATCCGCTCGTTGATGTTCGTCAGGATATCCGGATCACGACGTGACCAGAACTGTTCCAGGTAGGCCTGGCGTTCCGGCCCCGGGGCGGTTGCCTTGAAGGCAACGAGCTCCTTCTCCGACGCAACGTTCGTGATGTCCGTAAACAGCTGACGTTCGCGCCCGTCCACGTTCTGGAGAAATCGCTCGAAATTCTCCAGAGCAAGCTCGAAGCGTTCCTTGTAGAAGTGTCCCTGCGCCACGAGCGGTATCAGCTTGATCTCTTCGGGGTTCGCCTCCGAGTATGGCCGAATGTGGTCGTTGATCTTTTCGAAGTCCTTGGCCTGTACTGCAGCAAGACCGAAGTAGAAAAGCCCATCCGGGTTGTCTGGCTCGAGCTCGATATAGCGCATGAAGTAACCGACCGCCTTCTCGTGCTCCTCTTGGAACCGCTCATAGGCCTCTCCTAGGAGGCGGTAGGCCGGTCCATAGTTGGGATCAAGCTTCGTTGCGCGTTTAGCCTCCCCTACAGCCTTTCGGAAGTTGTAGTAGGCGCTCATGCCCTTGGCTGGGCTCTCCGCATAAACCAGACCGAGCCCCACGTAGGCCTCTACCAGCGTCTTGTCGAGGTTTTGCGCTGTTTCGAAGGACTCTTTCGCCAGATCCCATTCCTGCTTCTTCAGGTAGACGTGCCCGATTCGGGTGTAAAGGATGGCATCGTTCGGGAATCGCTCGAGCAGCTGCGTGAACGTGTCGAGAGCCTCGTTCATCTGCCCGGACTTGAGCTGACGGTCGCCGAGAGCGAGGAGCGTGTTCCGGTATTCGCGGTCGGCACCGGTCAGCTGCGTGGAGTTTTCCGCCGCGGTGGCAGAGGGTGCCGGTGATAGAACCAGACCGGCTAGCAAAGCCACAAGCATCCAAAGCTTGTGAGAGATGTTCATCTNTTCTCCTTCAATACCGCTCCGAATCGGAGAGGTACGAGCGGTTTTGTGTACTTTTCCACGCTGAGATATAAACCGANTAAAATATCCGGGTACCCTATATATGTCAATGATTTAGGCCAATTCTGTAGCGATGTGAACCTATAACCTCCATACACACGTGCTCCGATATTATGGGAACGTCTCTCGACGCTCGCGAGTTCCATGAAACTGCACGTGTTGACCCCCATCACTGTCCGTCCCTATAGTCCGGGTCAAGAGAGGAGCCTTACTTGCGTCTAACCTACACGATTGCCCTTCTGTTTGCCCTGCTCTGGCCTTCTCAGGCGAGGCCCCAGTTCATCCCGAATGGAGTCTCTTTTTCTGGTCTCCTCGGTACGGTCACCGTCGATCGGAACCAGTGGCACCGCCTAAACATCCGGCCCTCGGTGAATCTGGGTTCGGTGCGCGCGGCCTTCGATCTCGAGCTGTTCATGGACGAGAACGGCCGGATACGCGACCGCGGCTGGGATTTCTCGAGCCGGCGCAGTGGGCTGCAGAGCATTCTCAGGAAGATTCATTACCTGCAGTACGGGATGCCCGAGGACCCGAACCGACCGCTTTACTTTCGAATCGGAGCTCTCGACCACTTGACGATCGGGAACGGACTGATCGTGCGTGACTATCGAAACACCTTTGGCTCCCCCGGGGACAAGCGGACGGGTCTGGATTTACAGATGAGAGGGTTCCTGTGGCAGGAACTGGACCTGCGTGGATTTGTGAGCGACCTGGTTGATTTGCTGGACCGGGGATCTCCGGTTCTTGGAGGTCGGGTGACGACGTCCGTGATCGGTGGTGCTGAACTAGGGGGATCGCTAGTCGTCGATCTGGATCAGCACGCAGCGCTACCGGATTCCGTTCGGCCCATAGACACAAACCCATACGCCGTCTATGGGGCAGACCTGATATTTCCCCTTTATCAGGAGGCGGGGAAGCGTTTTGCGCTTTACGGCGGTTTCGCAAGAAACGCCGCGACCGCGAACCGAGGGTTTGGGATCCACGGACCCGGTTTGTCGTATCTGGCGGGACGTTTGTCGGCTAGGGTCGAGGCGCGCTACACACTTGGCCGATTCGAGCCCGATCATTTCGATGCTTTCTACGATCAGACGCGTGCCACGGTATCGCCCGAAGGGCGGGTGGCCACGCGTGAGGACGGCATCAAGGATGCCAGTATGCGAGGTCTTTTTGCTCACCTGACGTATGAACGGGTACGTTCGTTCTCGCTCCACCTTTCTTATCAGCATCTGACCGGTTCGGACCTGTCCGACAGGATCCTTTGGGCCGATGTCTCGATCTTTCCTGAGCTCTTGAGGTCGATCAGGTGGGTCACGCTNTCGGAGTTCTATCTGGAGAAGCGGTCGCGCGCCTCGTCGACGGTCGGTTTTCTGGATGCGGACCAGGATACACGGTTTGGCTACCGGATCGGTCTGCAGCCGGCCAGAAAAGTGCAGGTCATCTGGGAGGTGGAGTTCACCTACGAGCCAGATGATCTGGACGGGTTCAAGAGGCGAAGGACATTCAATTTGCAGACTGGGTTTTCATTGTAAGGAAGGTAATCGGCAGGGATAAAGGTGGCGGGGGGCGGACGGCAGCGAAAAGTGGCAGAACACTCCGAAAAGGACCCGGGNCATTGGAGTGCTCCGGGCCTTGCGATACTGGCGGTAGGTTGCGCTAGGCGGGGCTTGTTCCTTAGCGAGGGGGAATTAGAAGGAGAAGGTACTGCCCTCGCCTTCTTCTCTTTCAACCTAGATGTGATCGCCGTGCGCCTTGAGTATGCAGGAGATGAGCTCAAGGTTAAATGGATTATCTTGAGATACTCAGTGTGCGTTCACCCCCGAAAATGACTAAAATAACCCTTAATNCTNTTATTTACAGNNATTTAAGGTTTTTTAAGTGCGTGTTGCGATCAGTCGTGGCAAGGGGTTTGTCCCTAGCCGGGATCTGCTACTCAGTGGACTGATCGGGCAAGGAACTCCGCGATCTCCAGAGCATCCGATGGCCTGCCGATCTCAGCCAGATAGTCCTGAAGATCCTTCAAAACTTTGTGATAATGCTGTGCCACGGTCCCAAGAGACATGGCTCGCTTGACTGAGGATACGGCCCCATCGACCTGCCCGAGACGCGAATAAGCCACTGCTAGCCCCAGCCAGAGCTCATCCGAGTCAGGTCGAAGCTCTGTGGCCCGACTGAAAGCGTCACGAGATGCCTCGAGTCGACCCTTTTCCATGTAGAGAATGCCCAAATCTCTGAAGGGACGCACATAGAGGTGGTTCAATTCGATCGATTTTTCATACCATTCGATAGCCTGGTCCGCCTTGCCCTGCTGCATGGCGTCTTGGGCCAGCTTGTTCATCGCCCTGGCAGCGATCTTTCTCAGATACAGATTCTGAGGTGTGTCTTGATTTTCCGTCTGCGTGAGCCGCGTGTATTCTGCTCCTCGTTCCGGGATCCCAGCAAGGGTCAGCCCGGCAAAGTCCCATTGTTCCGGCTGGGCCTTCTCGAACGCCTCCACGGCTGCCTCGGCTGTCTGGGTTCTGTAGATCGATTCTACACGGCACAGCCGGGCAAGTCCGTCTTCGGGATGTCGCTCGATCGCGCGCTCAAAGGTCTCTAGGGAGGCGGCGTAGTCTCCCCTCCGTAACTGCGCGATTCCATCGATGATCAGCCGATCCGGATTCTNGTCATCCGCGATTAGCTCGTCGCGCCAGACTGACCACAGGGAGTCGTGTGAGGACGTTCGCCGGTAGATTTCAATTGTCGGCCGATCGTAAGCCGCGATCGTGGGATCGGGGTTGGTTGTGTTGAAGTCCATCCCGAGAAAGCGAAGGGGGCGGTTGAACTGGGCAATCCTTTGGTATCCGATGCTTCCGTCGTTCATCCGTTCATAAAATTCTGCAGCGATCGGATATCGGTCAGGGGTCGACCGGTATGGGATCGATCGGTTTTCGCGAGTCAGCACGAAGTAGTCGANCATGCTCAATGTCTCTGCAAGGATATCTAGCACGTTGCTGGGGAGAACGTGATTCCGTGCCCGCATGAACAGCGTCCCGGGATCCTGTTTCCGAACAGAGAAGCCGCTGGTCATCCAGGTTGTCGGGAACCCACCAGTTTCAGCGATGATGCCGGAGCGCTTGGGGAGCTTTGACTGGATGAAGCGTTTGGCTTCAAAACGGATGTTTTCCACCAAGTAGACCTTTGTCTGCGCAAGGCCGTGTGCGGCAGTTGGAATCAGGAGGACACAGGCCGCTGTCGTGAGCACGAATCTCTGTCGGTTGTGGTCGGCTAGGTGGCGAGCCATCGACCAGGTGAACGCTGCCAGACAGCAGAGGACTGGGAGGACAGGTACTGTGTATCGGATCGGTTTGGTGAAGAGTCCGCCCGTCAGTATGAAGTAGGTGATGCCCCAAGCCAGCAGGATTGTCATTATGCGAGTCGGTCTGCGCGCGAAAATTGGAAGCCCTANGAGCGCAGAGAGCGCAGCGGTTGTCCCGAGAGCTGCCGGGAACAGGTCGGTGACGTAGAAGAGATATGGGGTCGTCGTGAGGTCGTAGAGATTCCAGAGACGCAGCTCCTTCCCGGTTGCCACATCCATGCTCGGCAGGAAATTGCGCTGGTCGTCTGCGTCGAAGAACCCCTCGTAATCGAACAGGAGGGTCGGTGTGGCGACGAGGGTGACGACGACGACGAGGGCGGCGCAGGCGAGCGACTGCGGCGAGATCAAGCTCATTGCTCTAGTTCGGAGGCTCTCGATAGCATCCTGAGGGACGCGGTCTCCCGGATGCCAGATCTGGGCTACGATAAAGGGTATGCCAAGTAGCGCGGCGACAAACCTGTGACCCGTCGAGATGCCGATTGCGAGCCCGATCGCCCCATACAACCACCAGCGGTTGCTCGGTAGTCTCAGAATCAGGTAGAGAGAGAGCGTGACCCAGAAGGTGAAAGACGCATCGATCGTGTAGAAGTGGCACTGCTGGATGTGCCCGGGAGANAGGGCGAGGAGCGACGCGGCGACCAGCCCAAGCCCTGCCCCGCCTGCCCGATGTCCGATCAGGAACAGAACCAGTACTGTAGTTGTTCCTAACAGGGCGGAAATAGCGCGTCCCGTCAGGAAGCTCAGCTTTTCTGAACGTGGATCCGCGGTCTCGAAGGCTTCGAAGCCTAGGAGGGATCCTGAGACGTGAGCAACTGCATACACGAAGTAGACGGGGAATAGGCCGTAAGCCGATTTGATCTGGGTCAGGTCCTCACCCAGCCAGGCGGCGTTGTTCATGACCGTCGCTTCGTCCGGGTGGAACCGGTGGAAGTGTCCTGTTTTCGGATCGACGCTCCAGTCGAGCCCGCAGAAGCGCAGTAGCGCGGCTACGACGAGGATTCCAATCAGTGCAGCGCGATCCGGACGCATCAGAACCGGTTGAAGTAAGTGAAATGGATACGAAGCAGCTCGAGAGGTGCGTGGAGGAAGTCGAAAGGTCGCATCTTGGATCCAGCCACGTCACGCCACTCACGGAGTGGGATTTCCACTAGGTTCTCGGAGATCGACTTGCCTGGTGCACTAAAATAGCGAACGAGAATCTCGACGTCGAAAATCCAGCGCGTCTGGAAGGGCTCGATCAGTACTCTTTTCAGATCAGGTGTGTTGCGGAAGACTTTCGCACCACACTGCGTATCATACATCTCGATCCCGAACAGCACTGATACGGCTGTTGCGAAGGCGCGTCCGGAGTAGTGNCGGAAAGGATTCCGCTCGATTCGACGCCCGACCATCTTGATCCGTGCGGCCGTCACGATGTNGATCGANTCACATTNGTCGAGGACGTTGTTGAAACAGTGGAGTTCGTCCAGNGGGGTGGAGAGGTCGGCGTCCCAGTATCCGATACGATCGTAGCCCTGCTCGATGCAATAGAGCAGGCCCTGTCGAACCGCTTCGGCTTTGCCTGAATTGACGTCGAGATGATGGGACCACATCCGGTTGGATCTGTCCGCAAGACCGTCGATGACCGTCGAGGTGTCATCGACGCTGCCGTCGTTGACGAAAAGGAACGAAACCCCCGTGTTTGCGTCGACGAACTGCCAGAACGCATCGACGTCAAGGCGTGCCGCCTCGTTGTAGCACGGGACGACGAGGATGGTGGATGAACCGTCGTTCACGACTGGATCCCCCTGATGCCGTCGGGTATCGGCTCGGTTCTAGAAGCCCTCGAGTCGGCTGAGGTTGGCGATGCCTGCAGGCAGGTCGGCAATGTGTTGGAGCAGGCTGAGCCGCGCGTCCTTGAGATCCTCTTTTTCTGCCATGACGAGTACCTCGTCGAAGAAGCGGTTGATCGGTGCTTCGAGCTCGGAGATCGCGCTAAGCAGGCCGGAGATACCGGGGTTGTCGCCGATAGAGGCCTTGGCCGATTCATATGCCTGCAATAGGTTCCGAGTCGAGGCTTCCGTGTCCGACGATGCCGTCAGGGCGAGCGGACCGAGCTCACGCACGATGCGCTTGCACCGGGAGTAAGAGTTGAAGGTCTCCTGCCAGCCCTCCTTCTTGACCGCGGCGTCGAGCTGCTCGACGGTCTTCTTGATTTCGGCCGGGTCGTCGCTCCCTCCTTCAATCGCGGCTGACACCACATCTGGTCGAAATCCTTCGTCACGCAGCTGGATCTCCAATCGTCTGAGGATGAAGTCGTAGGCCTCATCGATCTTCTCTGCGTCTGCCTTGATCGGAAGGTGTGTGGCCGCCTTCTTAAGCCCTTGTCGGAGAGAGAAAGGCTGGTCTTTGGCAATAAGGCAGGAGAGCAGACCGATTGCATCGCGGCGCAGGCCATAGGGGTCGGCCGTAGATCGGGGCCGAATTCCCGCAGCAAACAGGCCGGCCAGGCTGTCGAGTCGGTCTGCCACGGAGATCGCGAACCCTGCTTCAGTCGCCGGAGGCGAATCGCCCGGGTGGCGAGGGTGGTAGTGATCCTCGATCGCGGCGGCCACGTCCTCCGTCTCGCCCGACTCGAGTGCATAGTAACGACCGATGATTCCTTGCAGGGACGTCATCTCAATTACCATGCTGGTAGCGAGGTCGGCTTTACACAGACCTGCCGCACGGTCGGCAGTGTCTCGATCCGGGTTAGATAGACCGAGGTCGGTCGAGATGTCTCTGAGCAGCTTCTGGATTCGGCCGGCCTTGTCGAGTACTGACCCGAGATCTTCCTGGAAGGTGAGCGTGTGGAGCTTTGTCAGGAAGTCGTCAAGCTTTTGTTCAGTGTCCGCCTTGTAGAAGAAGGTTGCATCAGCGTAGCGTGCTTTGATGACGCCCTCGTTCCCTCGGATGACGGTCGCTTCCGACGAAGGCTTTCCGTTCGAGACCGTGATGAAGCAGGGCAGAAGGTTGTTCGATTTGGGATCGACAACTGGGAAGTACCTCTGATGCTTCCTCATCACGGTGACGAGCACTTCGGGCGGTAGCGCCAGATGGCCCTCGTCGAATGTACCACGCAGCGCGTGAGGAGCTTCGACAAGATCCGTGACCTCGTCCAAGAGCCTTTCATCCTCGGGTACGATACCCCCTGCCTCTTCTGCTAGGGCCTTCACCTGGTCGGCCACCTGCTTTCTCCGGGTCTGTCGGTCACCCACGATGCCCAGGCTTGTGAGTGTCGATAGATACTGATCGGCGGCGGCGACGTCTGTTGCAGGGGACTTGTCNGGTCGGAGGCCCCTCGTCGTGCGGCCCGACTTCGTCCGGGCATAGTTAAAGGGGATCACCTGATCTCCAAAGAGAGCCACGATCCAGCGAAGCGGTCTGGAGAAACCGATCCCGCCCGAGTTCCATCGCATGTTCTTGCGGAATGAAATCGAAGCGATCAGGTCGGGCAGCGCGTCTGACAAGACCTGCAGGGCGCCACTTCCGACATCCTGCTTAAACGCGTAGACATACTCGACGCCCTTCTCGTCCTCGCGTCGATCAACGCCGTCGAGGGAGATCCCCTGTCCACGACAGAAGCCTTCGAGAGCCTTGGTCGAGTTTCCTGCGTCGTCAAAAGCCGCCTTTGCGGCGGGGCCCCGGACCCACACGTCTTCGTCGGGCTGTTTACCGTCAACATCCTTCACGATTGCATAGAGTCGCCTGGGTGTGCCGCCCACCTGCACATCACCGAACGTGAGACGTGCGTCCCTCAGCGTCTTCCGGATCCCATCCTTTAGCTGTTGTATCCCAGAGGGCACGTTGTCCGCAGGAAGCTCCTCAGTGCCTATTTCGAGGACGAGGTCCGCTTTCTCGGTTACCGTTTCGGGAATGTTGCTGACCGATCTGCGGTCGTCTTTTCCTACTGTCATTGATTCGGGGTCGACGCCCTGTTGTTTGACGAATCCTTCGGCGACTTGTCGAGACATTTCGCGCATCTCGGCGAAGTAGCGGGCTCTCTCCGTCACACCGATCGCGCCGCGAGTATCGAGGATGTTGAACGCGTGGGAGCACTTGAGAACGTAGTCGTGAGCAGGCACGATCAGGTCACGATCTAGAGCTGAGCGAGCTTCGGCTGCGTAGAGCGCATACATTTCGTGCATACGCTTCACGTTCGCGTGATTGAACGCGTAGTGGCAGTAGTCGACTTCCTGCATCTTCAAGATATCTCCGTATTGGACGTCGTTGTTCCACTGGAGATTCCAAACNTCGTCGACATCCTGGAGATACATGGCGATTCGCTCAAGACCGTAGGTGATCTCGACGGCGACCGGGTCGACCGGCATTCCTCCCGCCTGCTGAAAGTAGGTGAACTGTGTGATCTCCATCCCGTCAAGCCAGACCTCCCAGCCCAGCCCCCACGCCCCAAGTGCGGGAGACTCCCAGTTGTCCTCGACAAACCGGATATCGTGCTCTTTCCGGTCGAGGCCGAGTGCTTCGAGACTGTCGAGATAGCGCTCCTGAGGGTTGCCCGGGTCAGGCTTGAGGATGACCTGATACTGGGTATGCATCTGCATCCGGTTCGGGTTCTCGCCGAACCTGCCGTCATCTGGGCGGAAGCTGGGNTCGACATACGACACGTTCCAGTTGTTAGGCCCGAGCACGCGCAAGACCGTCGCAGGGTTCATTGTCCCCGCGCCGACCTTTTCGCTGTATGGCTGCCATACGATACAGCCCTGATCCGCCCAGAATCGTTCGAGCCTGAGGATGAGTTCCTGGAACGTCAGTTTTACACTCACGGTGTTTCCTTCTTCCTGGGTCCGGTCTCGACTATCCGAGGTCCGACAGGTGGGGTTGTAGCTGTTGGTTGACGACCGTTTTTCTTCGACCCTGTATGCGCTGTATCTCCTGCTCGATCCCCCTGATGGCGGCCCGAGTCGCGTAAGCGCCTACGGTCAGCGTGACATCGTACGAGCCCCGGCCGGCGATCCGGACCACACGTCCCTGCTGACGCTCGAACCTTTTCTGGTTCGGGTAGTTTGTGGCAGGCTCCAGACCCGTGACGTAGCCGTTTTCCCTTGCCCCCGTATTCTTCCAGACAGTGAAGGCAGGGAGCTCGTTCAGGTTGAATCTCAGAGCACTCCCTAAGTTTCCGGCCCTGTTTCTGAGGAGTACGCAGGTCGCACCGGACGGACGAGACGCCAGCTCGTAATAGTAGCACTGCTCGACGTAGCCGTTTGTCGGTTTGAAAATGCAGTGGAACTCGTCGATCCCTTCCTGTGCTCTTGGGTCTCGTGGTGAAACGGACTTGAAGGGCGCGACGATACGTCCACCTTGTTCGAGAAGCGGGTCCCCATAGTTGCAGTGGTAGAGCAGCTCAAGTTCGGTGGGAGATCGGTTGAGGTTCGTGACTCGGTCGTGGATGGTCAGCTCATTCGATCCGATTTTCGTCGTGATCGTCGTTGTCAGACGGAGCGCGGGGCCGAACATCATGGTTTCGTCCACTTCGCCGGTGACAGACAGGACACCCTCATCGGTGACCGAAACCATCACCTTGCGGGCAGGCGTGTTCGCGATCTTCCCATGCAAGGGAAGGAAGACGGTTGCCTCGTTCCCGTTGTTGTCGATGACGACGTCCTCGCCAGGCGCGCCGTTGCTGTCGAGTCCGCACCGGACGATCCACTCGTTGAAACCTTTGAGCCAGCCGAGCCCGCCACGATCGTTCAAATCGACGAAGGCGGGATGAACAGGATCCTTGACCGGGGAGTTCCAGCCCAACGGGGTGTCCCTGTGCCACCCTTTCCAGATGCCCATCCCGCGTGTCGGCAGGATCGCAAAACTGAGCTCGCCGTTGTCGATCTCGATGACTTCGACGCCTTCCTGCAGGCCACCCCTTAGGGTGTATTTGACGATCTGCCAGCTCAAGTCACCGGCTGTCGGAAGTCTGGACGCATCCAGATGGAAGGTAGGCTGTGAGATCCCAGTGTCGGCGTCTATCAGTGTGTGCTCGAATATGGTGCTCACGTTACGGTTCCCGCGTTACGGTTCAGGCTCTTAGTGCCCTGTAAAACAGCAAGTTATGTCCTCTCTGAGCGAGGCTGAATATACCGGTGCGTCGGTGGAGTGTCAACGCAAGCCTCCCTGCGACCCATTGACAGGTACGGGGTAGACATCTATTCTAGGGACGTTGGATGCTGGCAGGGAGGATGTGGTGAAAGGACAAGGATTTAGGTCCGTGAACGAATTCAAAAATCCCTCGTATTTCACGAATAGAGAGCTGTCTTGGCTCGGCTTCAACGAGCGGGTGCTGCACGAAGCCAAGAACCCGGACAACCCGCTTCTGGAGCGCGTCAAGTTTCTGGCTATCGTGGCGAACAACCTGGACGAGTTCTTCGAGATCCGCGTGAGCGGGTTGCGCCAGCAGCTCGAGGCGGGTATCACCGATGCGGGCCCGGACGGCCTCCTTCCTGATGAACAGCTTGTGCTGGTTAACGAGCAGACACAGCAGATGGTCCGAGAACACTATGACTGCTGGAATAACGAGCTGCTGCCTGCCCTCCACGAAGCCGACATCCATATCCGAACGGTCGAATCGTTGAGCGACTTCGAACTCGCGTTTGTGAAGGACTACTGTCATCGTGAACTGCACCCGGTCGTTACGCCGATTACCGTAAACCCTGCCCATCCTTTCCCGCGTGTCGTGAACAAGGCCCTTTGTATCGCCATCCTGCTGAAAGACCAGCAAGGAGAGACTCTATTCGGGACGGTCCAAGTNCCTAGGCTCCTACCCCGTCTGATCCGGCTTCCCAGGGTGGAGGAGGGGCGAAGACTGGACTTCGTGTTCCTGGCCGATCTTGTGCGGATGCACATTCCCGAGCTCTTCAGAGGGTTCGAGATTGTGTCGACCGTGTCGTTCAGGCTGACGCGTAACAGCGACCTGTATCTGGACGACGAGGAGGCCGATGACCTGCTGACGGCGATCGAAGACGAGTTGATAAACCGACGCAAGGGGGACACGGTCAGGCTCGAGATCGATGCGGATGCGCCTCAGGAGATCGTCCAGCGTTTGACGGCGTTCAACGGACTTTCTCCGGAACAGGTGTATCGGGTACGCGGACCTGTGAACCTGAATCGTCTGATGATGCTGTCCTCTGCCTGTCCGCGACCGGATCTGAAATACCTGCCCTTCCAAGCGAACGAGGTTCCGATCGGGGAAGAGCCGGAGACGGTGTTCAACGAGATCCGGCAGCGAGACGTACTGTTGCACCATCCGTACGACTCGTTCAACCCGGTCATCCACTTCGTCACGTCAGCTGCTAAGGACCCGAACGTCTTGGCGATCAAGCAGACCCTTTACCGAACGAGCGAGCGTTCGCCGGTCATCGCCGCACTAATTCAGGCCGCCGAGGCGGGCAAAGAAGTGACAGTGGTTGTGGAGTTGAAGGCGAGGTTCGACGAGGCTTCGAACATCAGATGGGCGAGACGCTTGCAGGATGCGGGCGTCTGCGTCGTCTACGGCGTTGTGGGCATGAAGACCCACTGCAAGCTGTCGCTCGTGATCCGCCGTGAGAATGATAGTATCCGCCGATACTGCCACTTCGGGACGGGGAATTATAACTCGTCAACCGCACGACTCTACACGGATCTCGGTCTCCTGACGTGTCGTGAAGACCTGACGGCGGAAGCGGCGGAGGTGTTCAACTTGTTGACTACGCAATCATCGAAGCCAGATGTGAAAAGACTGCTCGTGGCGCCGTTCAATATGATGGACGGGATTCTGGCTAAGATCCGTCGCGAGGCCGAACACGCTGAGGCCGGGCGTCCAGCTCGCATCGTTGCGAAGATGAACTCGCTTCAGGATCAGCGGGTGATCCGGGCGCTGTATGCCGCTTCGNAGAGTGGAGTTCAGATCGACTTGATCATCCGCGGTATCTGCTGTCTCAGGCCCGGTATCCCGGGCGTATCGGACACGATACGCGTGATCAGTATCGTCGGTCGATTCCTGGAGCACTCCAGAATCATCTCTTTCGAGAACGGGGGTATCCCCGAGATATACATCGGTAGCGCTGACTGGATGTCGCGAAACCTGAGGCGTCGTGTCGAGGTGCTCGTGCCTGTCGAGGACCCAATTCTTGCCGGTCGGATACGCGAGATCCTGAGTTGGTGTCTTTCGGATACGAAGAATGCTTGGCGATTGTTGTCCGAGGGGTCCCATATCCAACCGGGTGGTTCAGGCGAACTCTCAAGTCAGCAATCGCTGATGGGCCAGGCGAAGGGGGAGCCGGTGGACGTTCCAAATGTTTTCGAGCAAGTGGAGCGACTGAAGCAGGGGTGACCCAGAAGGAGGCGGATACAATAGAATAGGGACGAGCCTAAGGGCTCGTCCCTTTCTCTGTGTTGTAGTATTATTCGCCGCATGGATTGCGTGCATTCTTTTCACAGNGATTCTTCCCGAAAGGGTTGCACGCGTTTCCACAGGGGTTGCAGGGTTTTTCCGCTATCTATTCCCTTGATGAGGCGAGTGCCTCGATGATAAGAGTCACCGATACCTCATCACCGAGAATACCGGCAGCATCGGTCCAGGCGTTTACGCCGTAGTCCGATCGTTTGACCACGAGCTCGGCTTGGAACCCAGCTACCGCGGCCTTCGTCATTGGATGTATTCCGACACCGAGGATCTCGAGGGGAAGCACGACAGACTTGGTGACACCGTGCATCGTCAGGTCTCCCGTTACCATCAGCATCGCACCCTTGGCCGTCACATCCGTGCTCATGAATGTCATCTCTGGATACTTCTCGATATTGAAGAAGTCTGCGCTTTTGAGGTGGCCGTCACGACGAGCATTGTCCGTGTCGATGCTGGCCATCTGGATGATCGCTTTCACCGAAGANTTCTCGGGATTCTCGGCGTCGTAGACGATCGAACCGCCGAAGTCGTTGAACCTCCCGGTGGTCTTGCTGACGATGTGACGGATAGAGAATCGGANACTTGAGTGCGAGCTATCGATAAGATACTCTTGGGCCCCGTAGCTCGTCCCTGCAGGGACAATTGCTAGGGTCAACGCCATTGCAGTCAGTATGCGGGAAACGCGACTCATACGTATCTCCTTCTTGACCGCCTGGTATAGAGAGTCGAAGTCTCGTCTCCTGACCGGCCGTGTGGTAGGTTCCTGATCTTGTGACCATCCGAAAGCATCCTACCCCGGCGTGGCACCTCAGTCAATGAAAGTAGGGTGTCTGTGATGAACCAGAGACAGAATGATCTTACTTGATAGGCGGGACGCATCCTTTGATCCGGTTCGAATTGGGCTTAAACTCGTTATTTTGACGGGGTCGCCGTGCTGAAAATGTACCCTAGAGGTTCCCTGTGTATTCGTTATATGAGAGTGCCTTCGTCCANGACACCCCCCTACCTACGACAAATTTGTTCAGTTCAAGCGAGGCCACGTTCGACCAGTAGGGCCTGCAGAACGTCCGGATAATCTGTGGTCATTCCGTCGACGCCGAGATCTATCAGACGGTTCATCTCATCACCTTGGTCGTGTCCAAGCCCCCACGCTCTGCAGAGGAGCCCTTTTCGGTGCGCAGCTTCCACAACTTCTTTCGTAGTTTCCGAAGCTTGTGGAGCTAACGTGTCGATGCCGAGTTGTCTGGTGCTCTCGACCCACTCCTCGATTCCGGCGTCGTCCCGTTTGACGAGGGCCGTGGTCGGGAGTTCGGGAGCCATTTGCTTGATGATCGGAAGCTTGGGGAGGTCGAAAGAGGAGATGGCCACGCGGTCACACGCATCGTGTAACTGGATAAGGTCGACCACCTTTTGGATTCCATTGTTCCCGACAAACTTCAACTCCGTGACGATTGTCGTGGAGGGGGCTAGTCCATTCAGTATCTCCTCGTAGGTCGGAACCTTGAGACCTGCGTAGTCAGGATCCTTCCAGCTCCCTGCATCAAGTTCCCGGATTTCATTCAGAGTCAGATCCGACACGGTGCCGGACCCGTTTGTCGTGCGGTCTACCGTCAGATCGTGCATGACGATAAGATGACCGTCAAACGTTAGCTGCAGGTCCAACTCCACGTTTGTAACCCCCAGCTCGAGCGCTTTATGAAACGACAGCAGCGTATTCTCCGGGTATCGGGAGGAAAAGCCACGGTGTGCGATGTTCATCATAATTGCAAACTCCCTGTTAGCCATCTGAACGATACCAAAAGTAGTAAAGGGTGGAAAGATGGTGCCAATCTATCAAAATAGAGAGGCCCTCGTGGGCCTGACCCTTTATTATCGACTCCCTGACTCAGACAAGCCTATACACGGAGGCCCTGATCGCCCGCTTCCGGTCAGACCGAACCATGAAATGGACTGGTGCTGATGGGCTCGAACACAGAAGCAGTCCACGTCCGATTCGGTCGAGTTCTCCGCCGTCTCTCCGGTTGTAAAGTTCAACGGCGTCCTGAATGATTCCGTCGTCGAGCAGATCAACAAAGCTCTCCTAGAGGTCGGGATCGACCTTCGCATTAGTATGGACGGATCTATCGATATGTCTCCCGAAGGCACGTCGCATCAGCGACTTTTCTACGGGCTACCTTGACGGATACATCGAGCTCAGGGCAGCGGTGCCGACAGAGGTCGGGAGCGACGGATTTATGTCGCTGATCCGCGGCGCGATCAAAGAGGGTTTCAGCTAGGCCCGTAAAATCTTTTCGGGGATTACAAAGCTGGACGAAGCGCTCCGGGATACGATCAACAAGACCTACGAGCTCAACCGCGGTTGAGACTGCCGAACNGAACGCAATGGAAACAGGAGTTGAACTGTGACCCGCTACGCTGCATCACTCTAATTCTCGCTGGCTGGCAACCTGATCGAAAGCGCTCTGGGCCAGGCACAGAAGGNCTAGACAGNCTTGGCTGTGAAGCTGGCCAGGATCGCTCTNTCGCAGAACATCTTAGTTTTATTGCTGGGTTTGCGACGTCAGGTCCTGATACCTTCGCTCCATCTGACTTATATTGAGATGTGACCAGACAGAGGACGATATTTTTCTGCGGCGTCGGCGGAAGCGGCATGAGCGCGATCGCGCAGGTTCTCGCGGGGCGGGGTGTTCGCGTGCTCGGGTCGGACAGGAATCACGATCGTGGTCTGCACTCAGAGATGTTTGGGAACCTTAAGGCACAGGGGATCGAGCTCGTGGCGCAGGACGGTCGGTCCGTAGACAAAGGTGTCGATGAGTTGATCGTGTCTTCCGCTGTCGAAGCGTCGATCCCGGACATAGGCGCTGCACAGCGTCTCGGGATCCCGATCCGGAAGCGAGCTGAGCTCCTTGCGGATCTTTTCAACGATGCGCAAGGCATAGCAGTGGGTGGGACGAGCGGCAAGTCCACCGTGACCGGGATGATCGGAACCGTACTGCACGGCGCCGGCCTTGCACCGACGATCGTGTCTGGGGGGAAGATGCTCAACTTCGATCAGAAACCCTACTTGGGTAATGCGATCGAAGGGTCAGGACCCCTAGTGATTGAAGCGGATGAGAGCGACGGAACCATCGCATTCTACGAACCTGAGATCAGCGTTCTGACTAACATCTCGCTCGACCACATGCCTCTTGATGAGCTAAGGCCGCTCTTTCGTGCCTACTGCGAAAGAGCGCGTCAGACGTGCGTTGTCAACGCTGACTGTGAAGAGTCGGTGCAGGCGACGGAAGGGTTAGAGCGACGGACGTTTGCTATCGATCACGTGGCCGATGTTCGAGCATCCGATGTCGAACCGGATGGCTCGGGCGTGTCCTTTTCGATCGATGCGACACCCGTACGAATACCCGTGCTAGGATACCACAACGTATCGAATGCNCTCGCTACGATCGCGGTCTGTCAGCTTATGGGAGTGTCGGTTGGGAAGTCGGCGGCCATACTTGAGGACTTCAAGGGCATCGCAAGACGGCTCGAGGTCCTCGGCTCCGCCGGAGGTGTGACGGTCATCGACGACTTTGCTCACAACCCGGACAAAGTCGTTGCTACGCTTCGTGCATTGAAGGTTCACGACAGCCCGCTACATGTCGTGTTTCAGCCGCACGGATTTGGCCCTACGCGTATGCTGAGAGAAGGCTTGGTCGATGCGTTCACAAGCCACCTCGATGAAAGCGACCGGCTATGGATGCCTGAGATCTATTACGCGGGAGGAACGGCTGAGAAGACGATCTCGTCCNGCGATCTTGTTGCGGATGTGGAGCGAGGCGGGAAGCGAGCAGCGTTCGTTGCCGACAGAGAGAGCCTTGGTGAACAGGTGGCCGAGGCTGTCAAAGAGGGCGACAGGATCGTGGTCATGGGAGCCCGAGATGATTCGCTGACGGACTTCGGCCACAGCCTTCTGGCGCGTATAGAGGCAAACTCGTGACGTTCCAGCCCCTAGTACCCGGCGACACGATCGGGATCGTTGCGCCGGCCAGCTCGGTTACCGAAGACCAGATGCAGCCAGCGATGCGCTGGCTCGAATCGTTCGGATATGCCGTNAAACTAGGTAAATCGGTAGGTGCACGCGATCGCTTCCTGGCGGGTGCCGATGCGGATCGGGCTCGCGATCTGACTGATATGTTCAGAGACGATTCCGTCAAAGCGATCCTGATCGGTCGGGGGGGCTACGGATCCTCCCGTCTCCTTGAGCTGGTCGATTGGTCGAGTATTGCCGCACATCCAAAACCATTCGTCGGATTCAGCGACACGACCGCTTTTCAGCTCGCCCTATATGCGAAGACAGGCATGGTCAGCTACACGGGGCTCTCGCTTTCGACCGATGTCCGCGAAGGGACACCCGACCAGACGCTCAACCGTGATCTTATAGACCTCTTGGCTGGAAGGCGGATGCAGGATGTCGAAGGTCTGGCCGGGGAAGACGCTTCAGGCAAATTGATCGGTGGATGCCTGTCGTTGCTGGTTCATCTGCTTGGTACCCCGTGGCTTCCACGGCTCGATAAAAGACTCCTATTTCTAGAAGACGTGGGGGAGTCGCTCTACCGGGTCGACCGGATGCTAAACCAACTGCTGCTGTCGGGTATCCTGAAAACGGTCTCCGCCGTCTTGATCGGCACGTTCTACGGGTGCGAAGGGGACGCTGAGGACGGCACGGTCACAGAAGTGGTAGAGGATTTCAAGGGTCGTTGNCCGTGTCCNGTGATCGAGGGGTTGCCCTTTGGACACGGTCTGCCTAGACGTNTGCTCCCGATCGGCCGCGAGGCACAGGTCTCAGGAGGCCGTTTGAGAATAGTGTAGATGGGATTAGGTTAGTATAGGCCGAGTGGAGTAGGGGCATCTGTGTGGCGGCCGGATTAACGTCGTGTGCGACGCTCAGCCAGATCAACCTGCTGTTGACGTCGGATGAGGTCTAGNTCTGTCGTCAGGCTGTGAGGGACATCAAAGCGAGCTTACCCANGCTTCGGGGTCCAGTGGTCGTGACCTCCATCCGGGATCTCAGACGCGAGTTGGCTCACCACACGNAGAGACAGGATGCCCGGTATGTCTTCAGCGTGGAGACTGATGTGGCTAGTCTGCCACCTGAAGCTGGAATGCGGAAGGACTCAACTCGATTCAGGGTGATCAAGGCGAAGGTGGGCACCTACCTGAAGCTGCGCCGGACGGAAGATGGCTAGCCTAGGCCGCCGGTTCGTGGACGTCGGCGATCGCGAGGATAAGTNTGATGGTGCTGCCCTTATCGAGTCTGCTCATGCCACGCATCTTCAGGTCGACGATCGGCTTATCCATTAGCTACACGGCCTCCTCGTCGGAGGAGGTTGAGATCACGAGGTAGCCGGTCTACTGGAACGGGTCGCCCAAGACCGTTCGGATGTGTTCCTCGTCGTCTACAAGCAGGAGTCGTTTTTTTCTTCTAGTCAGGCTGTATGCCCGAAAGAGTCTCGAAGTAGGTCGGGAAGGTCTTGTTCACGCACTCGGGATCGTTGATAACGACGCCCAAGGCTCTGAGCCCGATCAGAGCGAGGCTCATAGCCATGCGGTGGTCGTCATACGTGTCGAGCGAAGCAGGGAGGATTTCAGGTGTCGGGTGTATGCGCATACCGTCCGACCACACGTCGACCTGAATACCCAGCTTAGTAAGCTCCGTTGCCATGGCGTCGATGCGATCGGTTTCCTTGATCCGTAGGTTCGGCACGTTTCGGATCGTGACGGGTGCTTCGGCAAACGGCGCGATTGCGGCCAGCGTCTGCACTGCGTCGGGCATGTCGTTCATGTCGACATCGATTCCGCGCAGGATGTCGTGGCCTTCCACGACGATTGCGTCGGACTGCTTGTGAACCTTACAGCCCATCTGCGCGAGTACCTTTACGAATCCGACATCGCCTTGGGCCGATGCCGTNGTCAGATTGCGAACGACTACGCGACCGCCAGTAATGGCTGCTGCTGCGAAGAAGTAGGTCGCGTTGGTGGCATCCGGCTCGACCGTAAATTGTCTCGAATGGTATCGCTGCCCCGAGCAAACCTGGAAAGTGTTATAGCCGTCGATGGCGATTTCAACGCCGAACTTGGACATGATGTCTGCGGTCATGTCGATATATGGCTTCGACTGCAGCTCGCCTTCAACCTGTATGTCCGAGTTCTCGTTGGCATAAGAGGCGACGAGCATCAGCGCTGTAAAATACTGGCTGCTCTTGTCGCCGGGCATGAATGTTCTGCCGCCCGATAGGCCATTTGCACGGATGGTGATTGGGAGGCATCCGTCATCGTTCACGGACGTGATATCGACGCCCCAATGGGCGAGCCCGTCGATCAGATCCTGTATCGGGCGCTCGCGCATTCGCTCGTTCCCGTCAACAACGTATTCCCCGTTTCCGAGGCCCAGAAAGGCTGTTAGAAACCGGGCAGTCGTGCCAGAGTTGCCTATGTAGAGCTCGGCTTGACCGACGGGGATCTTTCCTCCGCATCCTTCGACGACAAAGCGNTGGTTGGCCTCATCCGACGTGACCCGGATGCCGAGCTTCCTGAGCGACTCCACCATGTGGTATGTATCGTCACTGTAGAGCGCACCGTCGATGACGGTCTTGCCCTCACACAATGCAGAGATAAGGAGCGCACGGTTTGTGTAGCTCTTCGAGCCGGGGACGATGACCTCGGCGTTGATCGGGTGCGAAAAGGGTTGTAATTCGAGAGTTTTCATTGCGAGAAAGGTAACAACATTCGATGGACACAGGGACGAAAAGGCGGCTCTGATCGGACATTAAGGATGAGATGCCTTCAGTTCTGGATAAAAAAAGACCCCCCGGTTTCGGTCACTTTCCAAACGGAAAGTTCCTACCGCCAGAGGGGGCTTGACCAATCGGTACCACTCAGAGTCACCCAAGAGAAGAACAAGACCCGTGCCAGTTTGGTCTGATGCTCTGAATCCCGCATTAGAACAAGCAAAAATGTGGATTTGGCGCTTCTCGAGTATCGACGGAAGCGGAACCTTTTACCAAAGAAGTTAGAAATCAGATGAATTTTTTTCCACGAAGTGTATTACTGAGGAAGTGCGTCGTTGACACGGTTCTGCCTCCGAGGCTACATTGATTCGACGCCCATCCCCGGGGCGGTTCCCCCCTGTTTCTGATTTTCCCATTTCGATTCCCTAGGATTCTGATTCGCTCTCCCGCGAGCCGTGGTCTATCCTCTTTGGGGCACGTATGTCATCATCAAACTTCGTCCATCTTCACAGCCACACCGAATACAGCCTTCTCGACGGGGCCAGTAAGATTGGCGCGATCGCAGACGCGGCAGCTGAATGGCAGATGCCTGCCGTTGCGATGACCGATCACGGCAACCTTTTCGGAGCGATCGATTTCTACCGCGCGATGAAGGATGTCGACGTGAAGCCGATCATCGGGTGCGAGGTCTACTGTGCGATCGAGAGCCGGTTCAGCCGCAAGCCAGCACGGGGCGTTCAGAGCGGGTCCAACCATCTGGTTCTTCTGGTCAAGAACGGGCAGGGATACANGAACCTGATCAAGCTTGTTTCTTCCGGCTATCTGGAGGGTTTCTACTACGCTCCTAGGATTGACAAGGAACTGCTACGGGAGCACGCCGAAGGGCTCGTCTGCCTGTCCGCCTGTGTGAGCGGTGAGATTCCGCATCTGATCGAGCGAGAGGGGATCCCGGAAGCCAAAAAGGCAGTCGAAGAGTATCTGGATATCTTCGGCGACGATTTTTACTTGGAGATCCAGCGACACGGGATCGACANGGAAGCCAAGATCAACGAGGGTTTGCTAAAGCTGCACAACGAGATGGGTGTCCCCCTTGTTGCCACAAACGACTCACATTTTCTGCGNGCTGACGACCACGAGGCACACGCCGCGCTCGTTGCGATCCAGACGGGTAAGACGCTCGACGATCCGAACCGGATGTGTTATCCGACGGGGGTCTACTTCAAATCGGCAGAAGAGATGTACGAGCTTTTCCATGATCTGCCGAATGCCTGTGAACGAACCCTAGAGATCGCCGAAAAATGTGATTTTGAGATGTCCTTCGACGAATCCCATGCGCCGGACTTTCCTCTTCCTGCGGGTTTCGATGATCCCCTGAGCTTCCTAGAACATCGCGCCCGGGCTACGCTCAAGGATCGGATCGGCGAAATAACACCGCAGTATGAAGAGAGGCTCAAGTTCGAGCTGGATGTGATCCAGAAAACGGGCTACCCGGGCTACTTCCTGATTCTCGACGACCTCGTGCAGTTCTGCAAGGAGGAGGGCATCCGGGCGGGGGCACGTGGGTCGGCAGTCAGCAGTTTGGTCGGGTATGCGCTCGGCATCACGACGGTCGACCCACTCGAATACGGGCTCGTGTTTGAGCGTTTCCTGAACCCGGAACGGATCTCGCCGCCTGATATCGATTACGATATTGCGGACCGATATCGTGAGCGCGTGATCGATTATGTGGTAGAAAAGTATGGCCGCGACAATGTCTGTCAGATCGTGACGTTCGGGACCATGGGCGCGAAAGCCGCGATTCGGGATGTAGGCCGTGTGATGAACATGCCCTTCGGCGACGTGGACAAGATCGCGAAGCTGGTCCCCGTAGAGCTGAAGATGACGATCGACAAGGCGATCGACCAGTCTTCCGAGCTGAAGACGCTGTCAGAGGACGGTCAGCAGGGGGAGAAGCTTCTGAAGATCGCACGACAGCTCGAAGGGATGGCGCGACACTGCTCGATCCACGCCGCTGCGGTGGTGATTGCGCCGAAGCCGCTGACCGAGCTGATGCCGCTCTACAAGGCGCCGAAGGGTGGCGAGGTGATGACTCAGTACAACTGGCATCACGTCGAAGACCTTGGCTTCCTGAAGATGGACTTCCTTGGGCTTCGGAATCTCAGCGTGATCGACGATGCCGTCGAAATGGTTAAGAGCAATTACGGTCTCGACCTAGATGTCGATAACCTGCCGCTCGACGATGTGCCAACATACGAGCTGTTTGGGCGGGGCGATACGACTGGTGTCTTCCAGTTCGAGAGCGCGGGGATGAAGAGTTATCTGACGCAGCTCAATCCCGACAAGATCGAGGATGTCATCGCCATGAACGCGCTGTANCGGCCCGGCCCGATGCAGTACATCCCGAACTATATCACTAGGAAGAATGGGAAGGAAGCGGTCACCTATTACGACGAGAAGATGCGTCCGGCTCTCGAAGAGACGTATGGGATCATCACTTACCAAGAACAGGTGCAGCGTCTGTGTCGTGATCTCGCGGGCTTCACGCTCGGCAAAGCGGACGGAATCCGGAAGGCGATGGGGAAGAAGCTTGCCGACGTGATGGAGCAGTACAAGGCCGAGTTCCTCGACGGGTGCGCGGCCAACGGTGTTGAGAAGTCGGCCGGCGAGCGTATATGGGCGGACATCGAGGNGTTCTCCGGTTATGGGTTCAACAAGGCGCACAGCTCCGGTTACTCGATGGTGGCATATCAGTGCGCCTATCTGAAGGCACACTACCCGCCCGAGTTCATGGCGGCGAACCTGAACAGCGAAATCGGAGATATCGACCGCCTCGTTGTGCTGATAGACGAGTGCCGGAAGATGGCGATCGAGGTGCTCGGCCCCGACGTAAACAAGAGCGNTGTCCGTTTCCTTGCGATTTTGGGTGCGCCGGGTGATACAACGGAGTCGGTTCGGATGGGGATGGCGGCTGTGCGGAACGTCGGACAGGGCGCCGTCGAGGGAATCGTAGCCGCCCGCGAGGACGGCGGCCCGTTCGAGTCACTGTTCGACCTGTGCGAACGTGTCGACCTGAGAGCTGTGAACCGAAGAGCACTCGAAGCGCTGATCTGCGCGGGCGCCATGGACGGCTTGGAGGGCAATAGGGCACAGCAGATGGCGGTCTTGGATCGCGCACTGGAAATGGCGCAGGGCGCTCAGCAGGACAAGATCCGGGGTCAGATTTCCCTGTTTGGTGGCGAGGGAATGGAAGAACAGGCCGCGATTGTCGCCAATACCGATCTGCCGGAGATGGAGCCCTGGTCAGAGAAGAAGCTTCTTGCGCAGGAGAAGGAGGTCCTCGGGTTCTATATGTCCGGTCATCCGCTCGACAAGTATCGTCAGGATCTGGCGAACATCGGGATTCGGTCGAGCGGTGACCTAAAAGGGTTGCCGAATGGTGCGGAGATCAAGCTCGGCGGCTTGATCAGCGAAGTGAANATTCATACGGACCGCAACGGCCGTCAGATGGCCTTCGGGTCGATCGAAGATATGATCGGTAGCACGGAGGTCGTCGTGTTCCCAGACGCTTTCGAGCGTGTGAAAGACGATCTGAAGGTGGATGCGCTCGTGATGCTGCACGGCCGGCTGTCCGACCGGAATGGCCGGATCTCCGTTCAGGTGGAGCAGCTGAAATCGCTGGACGAGGCCCGAGTCGAGATGGCAGATGCCGTGAACGTCCTCTTGGCAGGGAAGAATTTGATGGAGGATCGGCTTATGTCGCTGAAGCAGATTGCAGGCCGACACGAGGGCGGATGCAGTTTGTTTATCCACGTCGAGATTGATGACGGAAACCGGGCCGTGATCAAGGCGCGAGACCTGAAGGTGTCNCCGACGGAAGAGTTCATCAACGAAGTCAATGGCGTACTCGATGTGAAGACTTGGATCTCGTCCGATGTGGCGAGACATCGCACGCCATCTCTGCCGCCGGACCTGAGACAGAGATGGGCGGCTTCCGCAGCAAATTAGGCACCCCCTCGATTCCGCGCGGCGGCTTCTTTGTTGAGTGCATTTGTAGGCGGAGTCTAGTAGTACTCGTGGCGGCGGGCGTAAATGTTGAGGAGGAAGCCGATCAGGACGCAGCTCATGGTTAGCCAGGACCCGCCGTAGCTGAGGAAGGGGAGCGGGAGACCGGTCACGGGCATGACGCCTATGGTCATTCCGATATTGACGAAGATGTGAAACACCAGTATCGATGTCAGACCGATCGCGACTAGACTGGAAAACCTGCTCTTGCAGATCGTGGCGATCTGAAGCGCCCGCCAGACCATGTAGAGGAATAGCATAAGAATCGTTGAGGCGCCGACGAACCCGAACTCTTCGCCAACAACGGAGAACACAAAGTCGGTATGCTGCTCAGGGAGGAAGGCGAGTTTCGTCTGCGTTCCTTCAAGGAATCCCTTGCCGCGGAGTCCGCCCGACCCAATGGCGACTTTCGACTGGATCACTTGGTAGCCGCTGCCGAGCCGATCCATGTCGGGGTTCAGGAAGGTCTGGATGCGGCTTCGCTGGTAGTCGTGAAGCTTGTTGTCCCAAATATACGGGGCGCCGACGGAGACCGTCAGGTTGACCGCTCCCAGGATGGCGATCGTGGTAAGCTTGGGTCTCACGTAGAAGATGACAACGGCCATCACCAGGTAGAGTAGCCCGAGCGACCAAGGATGGAACGCGCTGATCAGGCTGAGACCTGGCGAGATGATGAAAAAGATGGAGACAGGCTTGAGCCCGGCCCAGTAGAGCATCGGGAAGACGACCGCACCAAAGACCAGGGCAGTGCCGAGATCCGGCTGATTGAACACGAGCAGACTTGGGACCAAGACGATCAGGGTCGGCGCGATGAACGTGCGAACCCGGTCGAAGTCGATGTTGCGTGACGACAGATATCGCGCGAGAGCCAGCACAACGGCGATCTTTGCAAGTTCGGAAGGCTGGATATGGAGGGGGCCGAAATTCAGCCACCGGTAGTTCCCGTACTCGAGTACTGCGACTAGCACGACCATCGCCAGGCCGTAGATGATGTATGCGAACGCGTAGAAGATCTTCAAGGGGATCTGCAGGGTGACGACCATTCCGACGACCGCTAGAAGAGCCCATACGATCTGTTTCTGGTAAGTTGACCCTGCCGTTTTTAAATCCCAATCGAAGGTGGCGCTGTAGATCATGGTGATGCCGATAGTCATCGCGACTAGGACCGACGCAAGGAGCCCCAGGTCCAGATCTCGACGGATGTAGCGGGAGACGTTCACCTAGCCTAGCGGACCTCCGTCTCTACATCATCGCGGTGTGCTTCGANCGTGGCCACCTTCGTGTTCAGACGCGCATCCTGTTCCTTCAGTTCGAAGTATCTTTTCATAACGCGACGAGCGATAGGTGCGGCCACGGCGCCGCCCTGTCCGCCGTTCTCGACCAGACTTGTGATCGCGATTTCAGGGTCTTCGGCGGGCGCGAATGATACGAACCATGCATGATCCTCTCCGTGTGGATTCTGAGCCGTTCCTGTTTTCCCGGCGACGTTGATCCCACGAATCCGGCTGTGCTTGCCGGTCCCGTAGTGGACGACGTCGACCATCATTTCCTGTATCGTTTTGAGTAGCTCGACGGGAACTCGAACGAGTTCCTTCGGATAGTGCAGGCTGCTGCTCGCGAACACGTGTGGAGTGACCATCCAGCCGCTCGCGAGGGCAGCCGTATAGCGCGCGATCTGGATCGGGGTGGCCAGTGTCTCTCCTTGGCCGATCGCAAGGTTGAGCATATTTCCGTCGAAGTATTTGCCCTTCTTTTCGATATAGTACTGGCGGTCGGGCAATAGTCCGCTTGATTCGCCTTCTGCCACGTCGATACCTGTCCTCTGGCCGATCCCGAACAGCCCCGCATAGCGGTTCCAACTCGCGATCCCAACTTCCAACCCGAGATGGTAGAAGAAGGTGTCGCAGGATCTGCGCAGCGCGCCCCCCAAGTCCAGCTCACCGCATCCGTTCTCGACGTGACACCGGAAGATGCGGTTACCGAACTCGATCTTGCCTTCACAAGGTCGGAAATTTAATTTCATCCGGCTGAAGGATGCCCATGTCCAGCGCTGCGATCCCGGTGATCATTTTGAGGATGGAAGCGGGGGCGTATTCGCCCTGGATCGTTCGATTTAGGAGCGGGTTCCCGCCGCCCGATTTCAGAATCTCCCAGGCCTTGGGATCACGGATGGCTCCTGGATGAAAGTCCGGCTTGCTTACAACTGCGAGAAGCTCGCCATTCTTTGGATCGATCGCGATCAGGCTGCCCCTCATGGTGTCGGCAAACGCGATTTCGGCCTCGTGCTGAAGCCTGGCGTCGATCGTCAAGATGACATCCTCACCGGGCTTGGGTGGTTGTGTTTTGTCNGGGAAGGGGCGNACCTCNCGACCAAACGCGTTGACTTCTATGTATTTGAGACCGTCCTGACCTCGCAGCATCGACTCGCACAGCCTCTCGACGCCGCGCTTACCGATCTGGTCATCGTAGCCGTAGCCGAGCGGACGTAACTGAGGATACTCGTCCGGGTCGATCAGACCGACGTATCCGAGCAGGTGTGCTGCGACGGTTCCGTGCGCGTTGAACTCGGGATATCCGCGTCGAGACTCAACCTGGATCTCGACGCCGACCAGGTCGTGACGCTCCTCTTCGACGATCGAGACGGCTTTGAACTCGACATCGCGCTTGAGCTTGACGGGTTCGTAGAAGTGACGCGTTTGCTTCTCCAGGCGCTTCCGTACGACATTCTCGGATAGACCGACGATCTTCCCGAGTCGCTGGATGCCTTCTTTACGGTTCGAGTCTGCGACGCCCTGNAGGAAGCGTGGAGGGATTACGGAGATGGTGTAGGATGGGCGATTGTCGACAAGGATGACACCGCGACGATCCTGTATAACGCCACGGCTGGCCTCGAGCGGAACGGGCTGCATCGTGTTTTTCTCGGACTGGATGCGGTAACGCTCCGAGTTACCGATTTGCAGCGAGTACAGACGGGCTCCGAGAATCCCGAACATCACGAGAACAAATGCTAGCATGCAACGAGCCCGGTGTTCGCGCGTGCNGTTATTCCTGAAGTCTTCGAACATCTAGGTTTATCCCGCCCTGGAACCGAATCGATGCTAGGAATACGACCATCAGCCCGATCAGGGCCGTGTAAACGGCTGTTCCGATCCCGTATCTGAACACGGATGATACGATCTTCATCGGGTTTGACAAGGATGACAGTCCAAAATACAGAAGGTCGTGTATCAGGCTTGCTATCAGAAGCAATAGAACCTGTGCGCGAAAGTTCTCTGCCACGATTCCGGCTCGGCTGTATCCGACGGCGAATCCCACGACNGAGTTCGAGAACGNGTTGACACCCATAAACGCGGGGTTATAGACATCAAGCAAAAAACCGGTAACGAAACCAAATATCGTCGCCTCAAGCTCCCCGCTCCGGATTCCGATGTAGACGATCACGATCAGGACAACATCGGGACGAATCCCCGCGATCGAGATCGTGTGTGCCCAAGACGTCTGGATGAGCAACGCCAGCGCCGTGAGCAATGCGTGGTGTAATATCCTCATGAAGTCTGGTCTATTCTACTGCAGCCGACGCCTCGCGCACCTGCAGTCTGTCTCCGGCTTTAATCTGAGATGCGTTCCGAATGTTGTTGAGCCGTTTCAGTTCTCTAATACTTGTGCTGTATGCACGCGCGATATCCCATAGGGTGTCGCCGCGCCTCACCCTGTGGTATACGTTGGTTTCTACTAGCGGTTCTGAACCTTTGGGAAGCGGGGTATCTGGTATCCACAGTGTCAATCGATCACCAGGATGAATGTGGCCTGTCGTCCTAATTTTGTTCCACGCCCGGATCTGCTCGGGTGTCACGCCTTGGCTTTTGGCGATATCCCAGAGCGTGTCGCCGCGCGTTACACGGTAGACGACCTTTTCGCCCTTCCCTGCCGTCGTAGATCGAGAGNGNCTCGTCAACGCCTGANCGTGCTTTGATTTCGATGGGTGAATCGGAATCTTCAGTCTTTGTCCAGCCCGCAATCGGCGAGGGTTCCGGACTCCGTTCGCGTCCATGACTGTCGAAGACCGTACACCAAATGAGAACGCGATTTTCGAGATCGTGTCGCCCGATCGNACCTTGTAGTCGATCATCTGGACCTTCTTATCGCTAGGGATTCGGGCATATCGGTCTAGAAAACGATCGGACGTGTTGAAGGGCACTCTCAGCGCGTATGTCTTGCGACCCTTCTGGGGCGGTGAGTATCCGAGCCGGAGCTCCGGGTTGAGGGTTTGCATAGTTTCGCGCGTCGTNCCCGCACACTGAGCAGCGAGGAGAAGGTCGATCGGATCGGAGACCAAGACGACGTCGAAAGACAGNGGGTCGTCCGACTCCAGATCATACACGTCGAAGAAGGCGGGGTCTCGGGCCATCAGCAATACAGCCATGAATTTTGGAAGGTGGTTGCGCGTCTCCTTTGGCAGGCTGTCGAGCTTCCAGAAGTCTTGGGTGCCGTCCGCCTGCATCGATCGCTGCAGGCGGCCCTGACCGCAGTTGTAAGCCGTGATGACGAGCTGCCAGTCACCGAAGAGGTTATAGAGGTGACGCAGGTGACGGGCCGCCGCCCGTGTTGCCTTTTCCGGGTCTCGTCTCTCGTCTACCCAAGTGTCTCGTCTGAGACCATACATACGGCCTGTATGGCTGACGAACTGCCACATACCGACTGCACGAGCGCGGGAGTAAGCCTTCGTGTTGAAGCCGCTCTCAATCATGGAGAGATAGATCAGATCCTCAGGCAGCCCTTCTTTGCGAAGTGTTCTGCGGATAAGAGGGCCATACGTCCCCTTGCGGCCCATCCACGTTCGAAAGATCCGCTGACCGTTCCGCTGAAAGAACGCAATCTTCTCGAGGACACGGGCGTTAACATCTATCCGGATCGGCGACGTGCCCGCAAGAACCTTCATATGCAGTTGACGGTAGCGGGTGTTGGTGAGCAGAGAACTCTTCAGATCGTCTGGCAGGGACTGAAGAAGCCGAGCAATGGGCGCATCCGGCTTGATTGGCGCCGAGCCGGGAAGTGCGTCGAAGTAGATGTCGATAGCCGCCCGGGTCAGTGCATCTGCNGTCTCCCGGGATAGAAGNGCGACCGAAGGCTCGTCCTGGTAGCTGGCTACGAGATGGTCGGTCGCGACCGATAGGCTGTCGAGTGCGGCCTGATGCGAACTGTGGTCGATGCTTGTGAAGGCNCTGTGAAGGAGAGACTGGACCATATTGAGGATCGAGTGGGTCTGGGTCTCAACGGGCACTATAGGTGTGGAGGGTGGTATCACGACCGGTTCGACGGGAGGTCCCGGCCTTTTCAGCCCGATTCCGGCGCAGCTGAAGACGACGAGCGCCGCGGGCAGAATTCGTTTGAGAGGAGGATTCAAGTCAGTCCTCGGTTATCGGCTTTACTTCGACTTCGCACGAATCTCGGTCCGAACGGGGAAGGGCGTGTCGTAGCCCCGCTTGCGTGCCGTTTGGACAAACTTGTCAGCCTCGTCCTTCGTCTCGAAATCACCGACATGCACCTTGAAGTAAGGGGGCCCGAAGGCGATGTAGATATCTTCTCTCTCGAGCGCAGCGCGCGCCTTCTTGACCGCGTTCTCTGCAGCTCCCCGACCGGAGGCGGAGAAAATCTGTACCCGGTACCCGATGCGCTTCGGAATCCTGTATGGAGACGGCGCCGTTTCGATCCCAGATCGAACGATGAACGCTTCCGGGTATCCCTTCGTTTTTGTGTCGCGACGAAGCGTTTCCGCCTCGGTTGCCGTTTGACAGTTTCCTACGTGAAGCTTGTAGAGTCGGGTCCGCTCGTGATAGGCAACGTATACGCGCTGTTTCAGCAGTTGCTCGGCACGTGTTTTGATCGTCTGAGCTCTCAGCTGATCGAGGACCGCGGCAATCTGCACACGATAGCCCTTCGTGCCGGTGGCTCTAGCGGTCGTCGGGTGTCTTTGGACCGGATCGGGGATGTCGAAAGCGGGTGTGCCGGATGTCGGTTGGAGCAGGAAGTCGTCGTCCAGCGTCTGCGGATCAAACTCCTCGCGGACAGAGGACGTACTGGATCCCAGAATCGCGGGTTGCTGGGAGGTTTGAGANACGGTTCCGCCGCAGGAAGGCAATAGGACGACGACGAGAAGGGGGATGAATGTGCCGCTCTTCATTGGAAGTATATAGTAGGGCCGGGTGGTGGTTGTGTCAATACGAGATTCTGACACATGTCGGTGATATTTAATGGTTTAGATGCACTCGTTCTTTCGTCTGCTATAGGGNTGGTAGGGCATGGCAACAGGCACAAATAATTGTTTTGTAGGCGATTATAGATGGAGGCCGTGGTAGGAGGGCCTGGAGATGGGGTGAGGAGGCTAGAGAAAANGGAGAGAGTGGGTTAGGCCTGTGCTGATTCGAACCAGGCGTTGAAGGTCTTCTCGTATGGAGCGTTTGCGACACCCACCTCCGTGATGATCGCTGTGACCAGGCGGTTCGGGGTGATGTCGAAGGCGGGGTTATAGACAGCGATGTCTGCGGGTGCCGTGAGCTTGCCCATGCCGTTGGTGATCTCGACCGGTTCGCGCTCCTCGATCGGGATCAACGAGCCTTCCTCAAGCGACATGTCGATTGTGGACAGGGGAGCCGCAACATAGAAAGGGACATCGTGCTCACGCGCGAGGATGGCGAGTCCGTAAGTGCCAATTTTGTTTGCCACGTCACCGTTTGCGGCTATCCGGTCTGCACCGACGATCACGCTCGACACTGGTTTGTCGCGGAGTACCGAAGCGGCCATGNTGTCGCAGATGACCGTCACATCCACACCGTTCTGCTGAAGTTCCCATGCCGTGAGACGGGATCCCTGAAGGAGCGGTCGCGTCTCGTCTGCGAAGACGGCTACCTGTTTGCCCGCTTCCACGGCCGCGTAGACGACGGCAAGCGCTGTTCCGTAGTCGGCCGTTGCCAACCCGCCGGCGTTGCAGTGCGTAAGTATGGTCGACTCAGTTTCAAGCAGCTCGGCGCCGTTTCGACCGATCTTGCGGCAGGTCTCCTTATCCTCTTCGAAGATCAGGTTGGCTTCGTCGAGCAGAGTGTCACGGATACTCGAGGCATCCTGGTCACTTAGCTCATCGAGCTTTCGACCCATGCGATCGAGGGCCCAGAACAGGTTGACCGCCGTTGGTCGCGTACCGGCGAGGNTGTCGATCGAGACGCGTATGTGGTGCTCAGCGGGCGCTTCGTTGGTGAGGGCTTCTTGGGCGGCAATCACGACGCCGTAGGCGGCAGCGACACCAATGGCGGGTGCGCCGCGCACGCGCAGCATCTTGATCGCCTCTGAAACCGTGGCGACATCGTGGCATTCGATGTGTTTGAGCTGTGCTGGAAGGAGGGTTTGGTCGATTATCCGGAGATGATCGTTTTTCCAGTTTAGGGTTGCGACAGGCATTTCAGGTAGTCTCCGGTACGCTCTCGTCCTCTATCTCGTGGACGGGCGCATCCCCCCAGAGACGTTCCAGACCGTAGAANTTGCGTTCCTCACACTGCATGACGTGGACAACGGTGTCGACGAAGTCGATCAGGATCCATTTTCGCTGGTCGTAGCCCTCGATGTTCAGTGGACGTTGGCCGTTTTCCTTGGCNCGTGCGATCAACGCATCNGCAATCGCGCGGACCTGGATATCTGACGTGCCAGTGCAGATGATGAAAGTGTCCGCGAACTCGGCGATTCCCCGCAGATCGAGGACAAGGATCTCCTCGGCCTTCAGTTCGAGGAGTGGCTNGGTGAAGGTCTCGAGGGTGTTGAGGTCTGGTTCGGGAGCGGTCATAGATTGAGTGTGCTGGTCCGAATGGTCCTTATGCTGACTTGCTTATCGAGCCCGATCCGTCTGTAGTCTCGTCCTATGATGACCGTGACGGACTCGATTCGGAAAGGGTCGGGAACGATCTGCTGGATGCGGTTGCCGATGCCCAACGCCTCGGCAACGCGATCTGCATCGTTAGGCCTTCTAAGTCTTTCGATCACGATCGATTCAGGATAGTCGAAGCGATCTGCGTTGTCCAGCGTCATCACGTCGAAACCGGCTGCTCGCAGCCGGTTTCCGACCATTCTCGCCATTCCGTCTACGCCGCATCCGTTAAGGACCTCGACCTTGACATCGCGAGAGGCTGTGAAGGAGGGCAGGGCGGGCTGTGCCGGGTTATCGGTTCGGCTGAAGAAGGCGTACGCAGTTATGATTGTCAGGAACGGAAGTATTAACCAGAAACGCATCATATAAGGCACATCTTTTTCGACCAGTTCGAAGAGTACAACGTTTCACCTTAGGTCATGTGCCTTGGTGTCGGCAAATAAAAATGAACGGAACGTAGGATCGTTCCGCTCTTCTGTCTGACCACTTCAGTCGTTCTAGTAGCCGTAGCGGGTCCAGTAAGGGTCGTAGCCATAGCCTTGGTAGGGCGTGTTGCTGAAGCTGAACTGAATTCGCAGATTCGGCCTTGGCTGATACAGGATACCGACCTTGGGGATGATGACCCGGGTACCGCTGGTGCTGACAGCGAATGCGTTGCTGCCGAGTGTCTGGTTCTGTATCCCGAGCGTCGCCTGGATCGTCAGTGGTTCGCAGATTTTGTAGGTCATNGTGTTCAGGTAGTACTGGCTGAACCGGTTCGCTCCCGTACCGAAGCTGATCCCCACCGTATGCTCCATTTCAAGTTTTTCGGTGGCGAAGAGGTTCTTGANCCCGGTGGCCGCAGGCTTGAGCGGATTGGTGACCACCCGATCACTGGTGAAGCCGACACCCTCAGCCTTTACCACCGTGGTCAGAGCGGCTAGGAGCATCGCTGTCTTTATCAGTGATTTCATGTCTTTTCCTGATTTNATNTGTTTCCNGNTGCACACAANGAATAACCGGATCNATCCTGCCGATCAATCCTGATACACCATTATGACTTCCGACTGTGGTCGATGGTTCCGATGTTTCTAACAGGATTCCATGAAGTCCACAAAACGGTCGAACAGATACTCCGCGTCGTGAGGGCCAGCCGAGGCTTCCGGATGGTACTGCACACAAAATACGGGTAGCTCCTTGTGCTGCAGACCCTCGACCGTGTTGTCATTCAAGTTGATATGGGACAGGGTCACAGCGTCCNGATCGATCGAGTCGGCGTCTACAGCGAAGCCGTGGTTCTGCGAAGTGATTTCGACCTTACCGGTGCTGGTCTCTTGNACGGGTTGGTTTGCACCTCGGTGGCCGAACTTAAGCTTGTAGGTCTTCGCTCCTAGGGCGAGCGCGGTGAGCTGATGACCGAGACAGATGCCAAATGTTGGCTTTTTCGTTTCGAGCAGCTTGCGGATATTCTGGACGGCATAGTCGACGGGTTCAGGGTCGCCAGGGCCGTTCGAAAGGAAGATACCGTCCGGATCAATTTCTAGCAGCTGATCCGCCGGAGTGTCCGCCGGGAAGACCGTTACGTCACAGCCCCTGCTGACGAGATAGCGCAGGATGTTCTGTTTGATCCCGAAGTCGTAGGCTGCAACCGTGAACCGGGACTCGGTAACGTTCGCGCGTTCGTTCTTGAGGATGTCGTAGAGNGTGACCTTCCAGTTGTAGGGTTCCGTGCAGGTGACGTTGGCGACGAGGTCTCGACCGACGAGACCCGGATACGCGTTCGCCTTGCCTGTCAATGCATCTATGTCCGACTCGACGGTCGTCAGTACACCTTTCATTGCTCCCCGAAGTCGGATATGACGCGTCAACGCACGTGTGTCGATCCCTTCGATGCCCAGGATGTCTTGCTCTTTGAGGAATGCTCCGAGCGACATTGACGAGCGATAGTTGCTCGGCACGTCACAATGCTCCTTGACTACGAATCCCTCCACCTGTGGCTTCGCGCTCTCGAAATCCTCAGGGTTGACACCGTAATTCCCGATCAGNGGGTAAGTCATGGTGACGATCTGACCGTTGTATGACGGGTCCGTCAGGATCTCTTGGTAGCCCGTGATGCTTGTGTTGAACACCACCTCGCCTGTCCGTTCGCCGTCCGCGCCGAATGAACGTCCCTCGAAATACGTGCCGTCCTCGAGAACGAGGATGGCTCTCTGCGTGTCTGACATCCGTTCAGTCGCTCCTATTCCATCGGGATGTGGTGCGTGATGCGGCCACCCAAGATTGTAGTCGTTGCGCGCCCCTTGAACGTCCANCCGTGAAAGGGCGTGTTGCGGGATTTGGACTTGAATGCTGTGGCATCGACNTGCCAGACCTGCTCGCGGTCGATGACGGTGATGTCCGCTCGAGCTCCTTCGCTAAGGGTACCAGCTTCGAGACCATAGAGCCCCGCAGGTATCGAGGTCATTTTAGTGATGGCATCCTCGAAGGTGAGAACACCTTGATCGACCAGCACATTCAGGACGCTGCCAACAGCCGTTTCGAGACCGAGGATACCGTTCGGGGCCTCCGGAAAGGCGCGCAGTTTCTCTTCTGTCGTGTGAGGCGCGTGATCCGTTGCAATGATGTCGATCGTTCCGTCTGCTAATCCCTCGATTACTGCTTCGCGGTCGTCTGCTGTCCTAAGGGGCGGGCTCATCTTGCCTGCCGTGCCGTATATCGGGACATCCTTGTCCATCAGGATGAAATGATGAGGGCAGGCTTCGCAGGTTACGGAAAGGCCTTCCGCCTTTGCTTTCCTCACAAGCTCGATTCCACCTCGCACACTGATGTGCAGGATGTGGAGCTTGCCGCCGACCTCGCGCACCAGGTCGATGTCCCGCTCAATCATCGCCGTCTCACCCTTGCTGCACATGCCCTTGAACCCAAGGGCCCTTGAGACTTCGCCTTCGTGCATAACGCCATCGCGCGTGTAGGCGAAGTCCTCGACGTGCGGGCAGACGACAAAGCCTTGTGCCTCGGACCGCTTAAGGAGCTCGCGCATGATGTCGGGCGACTCGATCGGAAAACCGTCATCGGAGAAGCCGACGACGCCTGCCTCCAGAAGGGCATTCGTGTCGGTNATCTGCTCGCCAGCCATCCCCAACGTACCGCAGGCGACGACGAAAACTCGTGCCTCGGCTGTCTTGGCCTTCGCGTGGATTGCGTTGACGATCGATGGGCTATCGATCGTCGGATCCGTGTTGGGGAGACAGATCACGCTCGTGAAACCCCCAGATGCAGCAGCCTGGCACCCCGTCTCGATCGTTTCCTTCTCGGGGAATCCCGGATCCCTTANGTGCACGTGGGCGTCGATCAGCCCCGGAACGACGAACTGGCCGGACACATCGAGTGTGAGGGCCGCATTCGTCGAGTCGATCTTACCGATACGCGAGACGCGGTCTCCCTCGATTAAGAGGTCCGCGGTCTCACTAATCCCGTTGGCGGGATCAATGATACGTCCATTTTTGAGAAGTAGAGGGTCTGGCGAAGTGCCGATCAAAGCGATCCTAGCGGGGGAGGATCAGGGCCGACGAGGTGTTGTTGTCGGAGGNAAAATCTACCGGCCAAACCCTTTGTTGTCAAGGCTTTCGGCGGGTTAGACTGCGCTTCCTCCGCTTCCGAGTCGGACTGCACGGGCCAGCTGGTCCGAGGTGTGCAGGCCTGATGGGATTAGCAGTCCAGAGGCTCTGAGGGTGTCGACGAGTTCGATTGCAGACGGGGTCGGGATGCCCAAATCTTGTAGCAGCTCCCGATTTGCGAGNGTGGTATCCACCGAGGCATTGAAAGAGACACGGCCCTGTTGCATTACGACGATGCGGTCACTCAGTGTGACCGCTCTAGACAGGTCGTGGGTGACCAGAAGAATAGTCGTTCCATCGGCACGTAGTTTCTGTAGGATGCGGTCGAGTTCATCAGCACCGGACGGATCCAGGCCGGCAGAGGGTTCGTCGAGTACGAGTACGGAAGGATTCGTGGCGAGTATTCCAGCCAGCGCGACCCGACGCCGTTCACCACCGCTGAGCGTGAACGGGTTCCGACGTCTGAAGAGATCCGGCTCGAGGCCGACTGAGGCTAGAGCTCGGTCGACCCGATCCGGTATACTATCGAGATCGAGGTTGGCGGGGCCGTAGGCTACGTCTTCCTCGACNGTCTCCGCAAAGAGCTGCATTTCAGGGAACTGGAACACGAGACCTACTTTCTGGCGGATGTCGTCGTGGCTCTTGGAGTCGGATACATCCAGTCCATCTACTATGACACGTCCACTCTCCCCGATGTGGAGTCCGTTCAGGTGCAGCGCGAATGTCGATTTGCCGGAACCGCTTGGTCCCATCAGGGAGACGAACTCGCCTTGATCGAGCGAAAAGTCCACGTCGAANAGAGCTTGGTGCGCATGGGGTTCTCCAGAGTTGTATGTAAAGCAGAGGTCGATGACCTGGACGATCGGGCTCGGGCTCATCGCGGGAGTAGGGGATTCTTGGGAAGGGAGCTGCGGGAGCTCCAAGGTCGNACTCGTTAGGGCAGCGTGCGTTACAGGTACTGGAGAGCGGTGTCCGCAAGCTGCAGCGAGTCTTCCGGAAGTAGTCGTCGAAAGGCGATGCAGCTTGAGTTTCTCAGGTCGGGACAGAATCTCTTCGGGTTTTCCATCCAGCACAATCTGGCCCTTGTCGAAGACGATCAGGCGATCGGATCCAAGAGCGTCGTCCGGATCTTGGGCGACAACGATGGGAGTGAGTCCGTCGCCGTGAAGACTGTGGATCACGTCGCGGATTTCGTCACGGAACGATGGGTCCAGCATCGAGTAGGGTTCGTCGAATAAGATGAAATCAGGTCGAAGCACAACGATCCCCCCTATTGCGAGACGCTGGCGTTCTCCACCGGAAAGCGAGTGGGGATCGTGTTTCCCGAAGTCGATCAGGTCGAACCGGTGGAGGATCTCGTCGACGCGTTCGACCATCTCGGGGTGGGGGACCCCTAGGTTCTCGAGACCGAAGGCGATCTCCGATTCGACAACAGGCGATACGATCTGATCGTCAGGATNCTGGAATACGAGCCCCGTGCGATAGGAGTCCGGAACGGTGACCGTTCCCTGCGTTGGTGACAGCAGCCCCGCTATGCACTTCAGGAATGTGGATTTGCCGCTTCCGTTGGCGCCGAGGACGGTGACGCGCTCACCCGGTCGCAGATCGAGGTCGATTCCATCGAGGACTGGTGTGTCNGNCAGGTAGGCGTAGGATAAGGCTCGAATCTTGATCACAATCGGAGACCTCGGGGCCGTACACGAGCATCCCCGGAGTTGACCGCTGTCAAACTCCGGGGATAAGGGAATCTGTCAGGTTGCTGTTAGTCGTCAGCAGGAACGGGTTCCGACGCTTCGGCAGTTGCGAAGACCTCGAAAGCGGGCAGATTGTTGTCGTCGCCTGTGGTCATTTCACGTGGGTCGGATATGATCTCGAGATCATCTCTGTCCTCTACCTGATCGAGGTAAGCGACAGATGCTTCGACCTCACCCAGATCGAGCGTATTCTTGATCCAGAGGACACGGGCAGCCGGGATCTCGATCAGTCCGATNGACTCGAGCGCGATGTCTAGCACCTTCCGATCCGTTTCGTAATGCAGTGGGACGGCGCCCGCCGAGACGTGTTGTCCCGTGATCACGTTTGTGTAGGTGGCGTGCTTATCGATCTTGTCGACGAGCCTTGTGGTCGTGAACTCGGCCATTCCGATACCCGTCGCGTTCCCGTGAGTCTTCTTTGTCAGGTCACGCACGAAGATTCGTAACACGCGCGGCGTTTCTCCGTCCATGGCCCTACGGTCGTTCCGCTTGCGTCCGATGACGTTGGTGTCCATGCCTGCGCCGCTGATGTCCTTGCCCATCTCGTCGATGATCAGCAGATCGACATCCTCAAACGGTAGCTTTGGACACCAGTCCTTGGCTTTGACTTGGAGCTGTTTCTCGATTTCCTCGAAGTCGGGTGCGTCGACAGCGTGGACTTCCGCCGTTTCATCGTATCCGTTTTCAAGCGTTGCCACGCCGAAGGCTATCGGCATCTNTTCGCGGACGACGCGTCCGACCAGACGAACGATCTTGTCGAACGAGTGATGGATGATCGCACGGTGGTAAACCGACGCGCCCTTGTGCTTGCCGAGACCGATTAGCATCATCTTCATCAGGCCCGATTCGATTTCACCTGCAAAGCCCGTGTGCGGTTTGACACGGTTGACGACGACCACGTGATCCGCCTCGGACGCGTTCTTGTCGAAGTAGATCGGCATGCCAAAGTCCGAGGTCCCGATCTGATCGACCTCCATGGACGATTTGATTGGGCATCCCATCGACTCTTCGTGGATGCCGTAACCTCTAAGGACATCTGCTTGACCTTCGGCTGTCCCGCCTCCGTGGGATCCCATCGCNGGTACGATGAAGGGCTCCGCACCGATTGCCTTCATCTCGTCGACCGTCGCCTTGACGATCGTGTCGATGTTCGCGATGCCACGACTGCCAGCAGCTACAGCGACGGTCTGCCCTGCCGATATCTTCGAGCCGGGGTCGAGCTTTTGGATCTCTGCACGGACGGACCCGTAAACGTCATCAAGTGTCGGCGCATCGAAGTGCTGTTTCAGGCGGAACATCCGAGGGTATTCCATAGACGTCTCCAGGAAGGTGGGTCTCTAGGCTAGAAAGCCTGTTCGTAAAGGGCGATGACGTCATCCAGNGACGTCTTTCGCGGGTTCAACTGTATGTTGATGCTCTTCATTGCGTCCTCTGCCATTACAGGGATACCTTCGGCATCTGCGCCCGCTTCGGCAAGGTTCTCCGGGATGCCGAGCTCCGCGTTCATCTGTTCGATCGTGTCGACGGCGATCTCGCCCGCCTCCATTTCCGACATCTCTGACACTTCTTCGCCCAGTACACAGGCGATCTCGGCGAACCGATTTGGACAGGCTATCAGGTTAAAGTCCATGATCCGGGTCAGCAGGACGGCATTCGCTACTCCGTGTGGAACGCCGTAATGACCGCTGACCGGGTGCGACATGGCGTGAACGTTGCCGAGCAGGGTCTGTGAAAATGCGATGCCTGCGAGCGTGCTGGCCACGAGCATCTGTTCGGTCGCGTCGTGGTTGTAGTCGTTCGATGCCGCCTGGCGCAGGTTCTCGGCGATAATTCGAATCGCTTGGAGCGCAGATGCATCTGCGAGCGCGTTCGAGGTGTTCGCGACGTACGATTCGATCGCGTGCGTCATCGCGTCCATGCCAGTAGCGGCGGCGACTGGAAGGGGGAGTTTCACGGACAGATCGGAATCGAGGAGTCCCACATCTGGTATAATTTCGTCTCCCCGCACCGCAGCCTTGAAATGGTTGTCGTCCGTAATTACCGCAAAAGGGGTGACTTCGCTCCCGGTTCCATAAGTGGTCGGGATCGCGATCGTAAAAGGCATCCGCTTCTTGACGTTTCCGGAACCGAAGTAGGATGCGATTTCTCCGCCGTTTGTCGCGATCACCCCAGCACACTTGGCCGTGTCGATCGAGCTTCCACCACCGATGATGACGATNGAGTCGCATTGACCGTCGCGGTAGGCCTCGACACACTCCTCGACGACCTTGATCGGCGGGTTCGGTAGTACGCCGTCATAAGTAGTGGTCTTCAGACCCTCGAGTTTGGCGGTGACCAGCTCGACTACACCGGCCTCGACCAGGCCGCGGTCTGTCACTATAAGGGGAGCCGATAGGCCCCGTTCAGAAAGGAGATCGGGCGTCTGAGATCGAGAACCACGCCCGACAATCAACCTTGTTGGGCTGTAGAAGGAGTAGCTGTTCTGGTATGGCAAGAAGGGACTCCGGGGTAATGTGTCAGCGGTAAACCATTATATGATAATCACTTCGGGTTTCGGGCACAATAAACCTTGATTAATTCAAGGCAGAAGAGAGGGAGGACGCAGATTCAAGCCTGTGAAGGCCTTTGGACTCGGAGAAGATGCCCTTGGGAGAGAGAACTACGCGATTGCCCCTTGTTTGTAGCCCGCTCCTCTGTGTCGAATTCGGGCTAGCTACAAAGAAAGGGGATCACGTCGAGGAGGGATTCGACAGAGGGTTCGTGATCAAAAGAGGGTGTCCCGTGAGTGAGGTAGATGCACTGAACACCCGCAGCACGACAGGCCTCTGTATCGAGTCGGCTGTCACCGACGCCAATGGCGTTCTGAGGGCTGCAACCTAAACGCTTGAGGGCGAGGTTGATCAGGTCGGGAGCCGGCTTGAGTTCGCCGTCGTCCCGGCTGAGCGCAACATCGAAGGTCAGACCGTTCTGTTCGATGACCCGTTGCATCGCGGCGCCGTTGTTGTTTGTCACGACCGCAGTCATCAGCTCGTATTCACGGATCTTGGTCACGAGCTCCTCAAATCCCGCATTGAGCGCAACACCCTCTGTGCCACGCATTTCTGTCTCGAGCANTATGCGTGTTGCCTCTTGGCGCTTACCGATGGATAGCGAGCGAATGTGATTCATGATCGTCTCGTTCGGTGGCACCCCAATCGTCGACCGAAGGTTGTGCCAATCGATCACCGGCGCAGTGATCGTTCCGTCCATGTCCAGGATCACGGCCTGAAGGCTGTTCGGACTGTTCATTTGCATGTGTCGAAGATGCGGGCGAGTTCGTCGCGGGGGAAGCTGGGCAGGTCCTCCCATTCAGTACCTCGTCCGATTCTCAGCCCGAACGAGGCCGGTTCGACCCGGGCGATGACCTCGGATGCTATCCCTCCTCTTTCGAGGTGAGTCCTGACGGAATCGACATCTGACTCCGATAGCCCGATCAAGAGCGCGCCGGAGGAGATCAGGCCGAGTGGGTCGATCGACAAGGCCTTGCAGAGGGTCTCAGTTTCGGGAGCCGTATGGAGTGCGTCTTCGTACACCGCAAGCCCGACCTTGGAAGCAGACACGAGTTCTCGGAGCGCCGTGGCGACACCGCCCTCTGTGGGGTCGTGCATGGCGTGTGGATGTGTTTGCTCGCACGCGATCCGGGCATCGGTCAGGACGCTGATACCGGGATCCTTCAGGAATCCTGCCGCTCTTGTGACGATGTCGTCGGGTACACCATACCCGTCGAGCTCATCCGCCAGCTCTCGTGCCAGGATGGATGTGCCTTCGATGCCCATGCCCTTGGTCAGCAGGATACGGTCACCCACCTGAAGACCATCCGATGTGACAAGTCGACCCCGGTCCACCTCTCCGAGCATCTGTCCGCAAACGATCGGCCGATCCAGACCCGACGTGACTTCCGTATGACCGCCGCAGATCGATACGCCAATCCCGTCTGCCGCCTCCTGTATCGAACGGAAGATGTCAGTGACCAGTTCGATCTCGATGCCTTCCGGCAGGAGCACTGTCGGGAGATACCACTTTGGCGTCGCTCCCATGGTCGCGATATCGTTGGCGCTCACATGGATGGCGTAGTAGCCGATCTCGTCCGTGGCAAACGTAATCGGGTCTGTCTTGGCGACGAGCAGCCGATCACCGAAGTCGATGACGGCCGCGTCTTCCCCGAGCCTTGGACCGACCAGTACGCGTGGATCGGCCGTCCCCGTGTATTTGTCGAGCAGATCGTTGAGAAGCCCCAGGGGAAGTTTGCCTGTGGGTAGTGTGTTCAAGAGGCAGAACCGTGTTTGTCAGATTAAAAGGCNGGCCACAAAAAACCCGAAAAGCACAAAAATGAGGAACACCGGAAGCTCTACCTGCGAGATACTACTCCAGGAACACCGTCTCTCGGTCACCCGATGAGAAGGAGATGATCGCTCGGAGCGGTTCCCAGCCTTTGTTGATGGCGTGGTGGACTACGCCTTGCGGTACCAGGATGGAATCGCCAGGGCCGAGCTCGTATTCATCGTCACCGTATGTGTGCGTGCACGTGCCGGAGAGGACGTAGAGCACCTCCTCGCAGTTCGGGTGGTAGTGAGGCGGGTTCTGATCTTCCGCGTTGATGAACACGAACCCGAAAGTCTGTTCGGCGCCCTCGTTGATCTGCCCGCTGTGTAGCCAGCGGATGGCACCCCAAGGGAAGGCGTCGGCTTCTGTGTCCGTCGCGCGTGTTACCGGACCTGACATATAGACCTCTTAGGTAGATGTGAACGGGAATCCTAAAGACGGAAGCTAGCCAGTCTGAGACCTTCGTGTCAACTGGACGGTCAACAAGGCCGTCTATTGGATCGCGATTATGATGCCCGATGCGAAGGCTATTGGTTGCCACTTGGTGTAACGCGCTGAGCCCTTGATACACGATAGTNCTGGTGAAAACAGGGATGGCGAAGCTAACTGGGATGAAGCACACGCCCAGAAGATGGTCACCAGTTTATTGACAATCCAATCAAGTCACTGGTCAGATTATCCTTCGCGTATCCGGCATGAACCTCCCCACGCGAACACAGTGGCCTCGTGTAAGCTCCCCGTAACACCCGTCTTGTATCACGCCAATAATTCGCGCNAGCGAACCAGCACATTTACTTCCGGGGCGCGAAGAGGAAACAACGCAAGGAATGAGAAAAACATGATGTAGGGGAGGCGATTCTGTGCAGGCTTGAATCGCTTTGCTCCCTGCCANTGACGGGGCCTACGTTGCGCACTGGTCGGTGTGTGCAGTTGGGTGGCCATTGATTCGGCCCAAGAGAGCGCTGAAGAGGCGGACGTGATTCTTGAGGTCCGTATCCACCGTTCCTGTTTGAGCCGNGAAGACGTCCTGAATACGTCGATCGATCAAGAGGCGAGGGCTACTCCCGGCTCGACCCGCTCCAAGGCTCGCCAGATACTGAACCAACCTTCTTTCAGCCCAGTCATACCCGATCTTGGACCATTCAATGAAAGTCGGCTTTTTCGATTCGTCGAGGACNATGTTTCTGGCATTGTAGTCTATCGGCCCCACTGACAGAGGCCTGTCTGCCAGTTCCTCGACCAGTTTCTGCAGTTCACCTGATATTTTTTTCGACTCCTGGTCCTCCCCGATCAAACCTTGCAGCCTCCTTGTAGTAAGTCTCTCTCGTAACTCCAAGAACGCGCTTTGAACCGATTCTCTGTCAGCACCCGGCGCTACNAGAGCCTCGAATCTGTCATCTGCTCTCTCGAATGCGTTCTGTATTTGGGCGAATGCCTCGACCACACGCTCAGCNATCCGCATACGTTTGACGCGAGGAAGGGTTTGTGCTGCATCATCTAGGGTCAGCCGACCTTTGTCTTCCAGGACCACGATGTCGTCATCGATTGTAGCAAGGACCCTCGGGACTGAGCATCCAAGGTCCGCCAAGTGGTCGGAGACGGTCTTCTCTACGGCAGGGAGATGCCAGGACTCGTGCTTTGTCAGTGGCGCGAAGAGGTAGCGTTTTGCGATAAGGGATTCGCCGGTAGAGAGGGTAATGCGACGAACATTCGGATGGATGCCTCCCGGTGCATAGATCGGTAAAATTGCGGCGACGGTTGGGTTGTCGGGCAGCAGGTTGGGGATTCGGGAGCGGAGTCTCTGGTGTAAGTTGGTGGGGGCTTCGTTACTCGACGAGGTGACATCGGACATAGTGACCCTCTTCGATCAATCGAAGCTCTGGTTCTTGGTCGATACAACGTTGCTCAGTCAGCGGACAGCGACCGCTGAACTTGCAGCCAACGGGTGATTCTGCGGGATCTGGTACGTCGCCCTGAAGGATCTCGTGATTGCGATCGACACGCGGGTCGGGGACGGGGATCGCGGAAAGCAGAGCCTTTGTGTAGGGATGACGAGAGTCTGCGAAAAGGGCCTGCGCTGAGGCTAGTTCCATGACCTGCCCCAAGAACATGACCGCGATTCGGTCGCACGTCCGCTCAAGGATTGCTAGGTCGTGTGCGACGACTAGGTAGGTCAGCCCGTACTCTTCCTGGAGATCCATCAGAAGGTTTAGCACCTGCGCGCGCACGGAGACGTCAAGGGCGGATACCGGCTCATCGAGCATCATTAATTTCGGGCGAAGCGCGAGGGCACGTGCGATCCCTATACGCTGACGTTGACCGCCGCTGAATGCGTGCGGATACCGATTTAGNTGAGCGGGATTAAGGCCGACACGCTCCATGAGTCCGGCGACTCGTTCACTCAGTTCACGCCCCTTCGCCTCACCGTGGATGACGAGTGGTTCGGCGACGATGTCGCGAACGGTCATCCTTGGATCGAGCGATCCATAGGGATCCTGGAAGACATACTGGATGTCTTTCCGATAGTCGATCAAACTCTCGTTCGGGATGGCGAAGAAATCGATTTCTTTCTCGCCGTCGTGATACAGGACCGATCCGTCTGTGGGCTCGTGTGCGCGGATGATCGTACGCAAGGCCGTTGTCTTTCCGCAGCCGCTCTCACCGGCCAGCGCGAGCGTCTCTCCGCGTTCGATATCGAGGTCGACGCCGTCGACNGCCTTCACGTGTCCAACGACGCGGCGGAAGAAGCCGGCCTGGATTGGGAAGTACTTCTTGAGGTTGCGGACTTTGAGGATCAGATCGGGCAAGTCAGGGTCAAATGGCACAAGTCATGGTCCAGTGTCAAAGGTCAAAGCGAGCTAGTTGTCGGNGGCGACCTCTGGCGGCGAAGCTTCTGTGAGGTAGCAGCGGGCGCGCTGGTTGGTGCCCGTTTCGGCGAACGGAACGCGGCCTGATATGTCGCAAGTGCCAAGTTCGAAAAGATCGCAGCGAGGGCCGAAGGCGCAACCCGACGGAAGGTCACGGGGATCGGGGACGCTCCCACGGATCGCAGGCAGACGCTTCTTGTGTGCTTCGCCGGGGACGGGAACGCTTTCGAGCAGCCCCTTGCTGTATGGGTGTGTTGGGTTCTCGAAGATGTCGTAGACACTCCCTTCTTCGACGATCTCACCCATATACATCACGCACACGCGCGAGCACGTTCCGGCAACGATCCCGAGGTCGTGCGTTATCAGCAGGATGGCGAGATCGAACTCTTCCTGAAGCTCTTTGAGCAGGTCGAGGATCTGGGCCTGGATAGTGACATCGAGAGCCGTGGTCGGCTCGTCGGCGATCAGCAGGGACGGCCGACAGGATAGAGCCATCGCGATCATGACGCGTTGACGCTGGCCACCGGAGAGCTGATGGGGATACTCGGTCGCACGTCGCGACGGATCCGGTATACCCACCCGTTCTAGCATTACGATTGCCTCTTTGAGTGCTTCCTCTTTCGGGATTTCCCGGTGGAGCCAGATGGCTTCTGCGACCTGGTGACCGACCGTGAAGACTGGCGAAANGGCGCGCATCGGCTCTTGGAAGATCATGGCTATCTCGTTACCGCGAAGTTCCTGAAGCGTCCGGCTGCCGTGAGGCAGGCTGACGATATCGATTGTGTCCCCCTGACGACGCTGGAAGCGAATCGATCCGGACAGGTTCGCCGGTGGTTCGGCGAGGAGGCGCATGGTGCTCATGGCCGTTACACTTTTTCCGGAACCGGATTCGCCAACGAGGCCGAGCGTTTCGCCGCGCTCGATCTGGAGGTCGACCCCCATCAGCGCGGGAACGATGCCGTCTATGGTGTTGAACTTGAGCTGTAGGTTGTCGATTTCGAGTAGAGACAAAGAAGTCTTCAGGGTTTAGGGTTCAGGAACACCACGAGTGCATTGGGAAGGGCTGGTGACGCCCGTTTTGCGTTTGATGAATTCGGGGGCTTCTGTGAGCGTGGTGCCGAGAATGCCGAAAGAGCGCCAGAAGGCCTTCCAGCCGGCTTTGTGGACGACGGCACCGTCTTCTCCGACTTCGGGGAAACCGCGCTCGTCCGGTGTGAGATGCTCCCAATTTCGGAAGAGCCGACCCCACGAGCTCGCGAGGACNTTCTTCATCTTCTGCTTCGCCTTGAGTGGATACCAGAAGCAGTCGTGATACAGGACGCTGGCGAGATAGGCCCAGGGAGCGAGGATCGTCTTGAGCGACCATTCAATCGGCGCCTTGAGTGGGCCCCAGTAGATCTTGTGCTGCATCTTCGACGCGAAAGTCATCTCCTTGAACGGTCCGACGAATCCCCAATCGTCCTTCAATGCGGCCTCGTCGCCCGTGATCTCAATCTGCGAGATGTTACCGCAGCCGAGGTCCCGTTCGTGAGCTAGGCGAATGAATTTGATTGAGAGAGGATCGAAGCCCATCAGCTTTGCGGCGACCGTGTCTATCGCGACCTGGTCGGAACTNGCCAGGATCAGGTCCTTTGCGTGAGGAATCATGCAACGAGGTCCTGGGCCGTCTCCTGCGAAGGTGCCGTCCATTACCGCGAAGACACCGTTGTGAATTTTCTTCTGAATCATGAGCAGGTCGACGAGTGTTTCGTGGATGACCGGATGCGTCCAGTGTCTGCGCTCGTTGAGAAGACCTCCAAAAGCGTTTTTCATCGCCCCGGTCGTGGTCGTAAAGACGTGGGTCTTGACCGTCGGTAGGTGGATGATGTTTTCACCTATGAATCGCTTCGGGATCGAAAATCCGTTTTTGTAGACCTCGTTCAGACAAAGGAACTCGTCGCACAGGTCGCCCACCGCATCCTGAATGTGTAGCCATTCCTCACCCTCGTAGAGGTGAACGTTCCGTATCCCGTGCTNCTCGACGACGTTCAGTTGTTTGTTTTCGCGCTCACCCAGGTGTGCGTCGATGACGACGGTGCGGTTGTGACAGGCGTGGATCAGATCCTTGTCGAAGCCGTCCTTGAGCATGGCTTTGATCACGCCGTCCATCTGCCAAGGTGTCGTACTGCTCCCCGGGAAAAAGAAGTGCCAAGAGATATTGACCTTTAACGCCGTGTCCACAGTCCTGTCTACGGTTTCCTGGTAGTCCGCCAGGTTCAGGAGTCGGTGGTAATCCTCGAGGATCGTGTCCGGAGAGGTCTTCAGGATTGCGACCTTACTCATTCAGCGANACTCCGTCCGGGGAGCCGAAGTAGAGCACGGCGACCAGCGTAATCATCCACAACACACCGTTGACGATCAGAGGCGTGTCGTTGAGAAGAGTGGAGGCAGTATCGCCGCCTTCACCCTTCTTGTAGACGACATGTAAGTATCTCAAGAGTCCNTAGATCACGAAGGGGATCGTCAGGTTGAGGTGCTCGGTTCCCAGCTTCTCCGTGACTTCGGGCGACATTGTGTAGAGCGCGTAGGCGACTAAAGATCCTGCTGTCACGATCCCGATCGCCTGATCGAGGAATCCGCGGTCATAATCCTCGAGGATCCGTCTGTGGTCACCGGCACCGAGAAGTGTGATCTCTTGGCGCCGTTTGACGAANCCTAGGAAAAGAGACAGAAGCATCGTACAAAGGATGAACCACGATGAGATCGAGACGTTGATCGCGAAGGCGCCACCGATGGCCCTGAGCAGGAATCCAGAAGCGATGATCATCACGTCGAGGATAACGACGTTCTTGAGGACCATCGAGTAAGCCAGATTCTGGATACAGTATACGACGGCGACGATCCCGAAACGTTTGTCGAGGTCGAAGGCGCCGTAAAGCCCGACAACTACCAAGAGGACGGCGATCGCGACAGCCACGCTGACGGGTACGCGACCAGATGCGATAGCTCGGTTCTTCTTCTGAGGGTGCTTGCGGTCATTCCCACGGTCGAAGACGTCGTTGATCAGGTAGACCGCACCGGACAGCAGGATGAACATGACTGCAGCGCTGGAAGCACGCCAGACATTCGTCGCATCGAACAGATGTCTGGAGAAGACGAGCGCCGCGAGCACAAAGCCGTTCTTGATCCACTGTTTTGGCCTCAGCGCGCTCAGGATGGCAAAAATCAACCGTCTGCTCCAAGATTCCGAGTTGGCAAAAGCGANATTTCCATGCTTGGCGCCTGCCTTCCCNTGGCTACGGCAAGACGGGGCAACTTGAGAAGATAACCGCTAAGTTGAATGCTGGCAATCGTTTAGGGGAGAGAGGCGGGCTTGGTGATGCTAAGCAGGAAGCAGGATTCGAAGCCGATCGACCCGTTCATGCCCTTGCACCGCCCCTTGAAGGTGATCAGATCGCCAGCTGCGANTCCGCGACCCCGTTTCTCCGATTCGCTGAACCGAACAGACAGGGGGATCGGGTTCAACGATGTCTGACCCGTCGCCACGAGGCCCTGTCTTCCGGTCTCTGTCACCACCGCGTGTTCGACCAAGATGATCTTCCCCTTCAGCATCCAGTCGCCCTGCTCCCTGTTCTGATACAGCTTGATGATCCCATCAGCATCCCGGGTTCGATCTTGCTTTGCGTTGCGGATATCGGTGTCGCTGCACGCGAGTATGCCCGTGAGGAGAAGAAGAGCTGTGGTCGGTCTCATGGTGCCTCGTTCGGTTGGAGGTGGCTACCCAGAATATCGGGCCGTTCCGTAGACGAGTAAAAGCGAGAGGCCAACAGGTATCAGAAAATGCAAAAAGGGGGGGCGAGAAACATCGTCTCGCCCCCCTGTACTTTCTCTGTGATTTAGCTCAGATGGTCAGTCCGAAATAGATTCTAAAATCATCGACCTCGATCGTTTCAGTCGGGTTGTTCCGGTCTGTGATCGTTGTCTCTGTGGGGAAGGCGACCTGGAAGAAGCCGAACATCGGAATCTGATAGTTCTGGAAGAGCTGCAGCCTTAGTTCCACTCCCCAATCTGACAGGAATGGTTTGGTGCTGAAGTTGATATCGCTTAGTTTCGCCGCGTTCCCTACCGCGCCCGTCTCGAAGAAGACGCTCCCATACATCTTGTCGAAGATGAAGGGCGCTAGCTCCTTGCTCGATCGGTTGAAGATTGGGAAGGTGAAGTTTGCACGAGCGAAGGCGACCTTGCCGCCGGCCATTGAGAAGTAGGGATATCCTCGGAGTGTTCCGATACCGCCAAGGTAATAGCGTAGCGGGTAGTAGAAGGCCCCCTCGAATGTCCCGCCTCCCTGCACGGGTTCCTTGATTACTTGGTCCTTGTAGCCGACAAAGCCCTGGATAGACATCGTCGATCGGCCGGGGAAGTCTAGGAACTCGTTCCACGAGAAGATGTACTCGTTTATGCCGAGCTTCCGGTTGTCCGCGCGGAATAGAGCTGGTGAGACTTCGTCGACCGTGGGATCTGGGATGTTGTCCTGATTCAGGTCGACGGAGAGCGAGAGCGAGTCCGTAACCGAGGCGTTGATTCTGCGGTAGCTCGCCGAGATGACACGTCCACCCGTCGGGTTCAGGAACTGATCGAAGGTGGGCTTGAAGTTGGCGTAACTCCAACTCAGCGACAACTCGTGGCTCTTGAAGAATGTGAGGTCCTGATAGAAGAAGTCGTCCAGAGCGACACGCTCGTTCGGTGTATCGATCCCGATTTGCTCGGTGATGTCAGTGAATGTCCCGTCGACTGTCTGGAAGAATCGCGTGCTGTCGATAACGGTCTGGACGCCGCTCAGGCTCTCCTTGTAGTTGCGGTAACCGTAGAACAGGCCAACCCTCTGGCTTCGTCCGATCCCGAATTGGGTGCCCACGAGGAAGTCCGTGAAGACATCCTTGAATTCGTCCTCCTCTTGGAGACTCAGATTCTCATAGATCGTGGCATTTGGTACCAGAACGGTTTGAGAGTCGATCGTGACTTGTATCGTCTGCTGAAGCGTGTCCTTCTGTGTGACCAGCGTGCCTAGGTCGACAAGGCTGTTGATGGTCGAACGGGATCCGCCGACTACAAGACTCGGTGAGAGCGCACCTTTCGCGTTCTGGACCGATGTCAGGCTAGTCTGATAGAATGCGGAGAACTCCGAGTTCAGGTCGACGCCGCGTCGGAAGTTCTTACCGATGGTCGCCCAGGCTGTCAGGGCATCATTCCCCAGCAGTTGACCCCACGAAGCCTGCGCTCCTCCGCTGATCTGGTCCAGACCGAATCTGTTCCCGATGAATGTCGGACCAAGGATCAGGAAGGGTGTGAACCCGTAAGAGTGCATCTGGGCTCCGACGACGCCAGAGTTGAACAGATCGTTGAGCTCCGGTCCATCATAAAGCGTCCTATAGTCGCGCTCCACCATCTNGGCCGCTTCGACTTTGACTGCATTCTCAAGCGGGATCTGGTAGAGGTTGTAGTTCGCCGCGTGGAAGCCTGCGTANGCTACAATTTTTCCGTCAGCAGATACTGAGGGTACAAAAGCNCCGCCGACGACGTTTGTGAGTTGTCTTTCCCCACCTGTCTTCAGATTTTTGATATAGATGTTGAAAATTCCGGTCCGATCGGAGGCATACACGATACCCGATCCGTCGGGGAGCCAGACGGCGTCGCGTTCGTCGGCCTCGGTCGCGACGATTGGCTCGAACTGCGAATCGTTAGCGTAGGCGACGCTGTCAGGGTAAACCTCCTCGGGTTCCTCATCCTCGTCTTTGTCTTCGTCGTGATCATTGTTCTCGTCTTCAGCCTCCGCAGGCTCGCTGGTATCGCTGTCTTCGTAGCCTGCCGATTGTTTCGCAAACCTTGCATTCAGCTGGTTGAGGTCTCCCTCTTTTTCTTCCTCATCCTCGGGCGCATCTTTTTNCGAACGCTCTTTCCGTTTCTTCTTTTCTTTGTCCATCAGGTAGCGTTCACGCTTGGTTGGTTCCGGCGTGGCATGCGCATTGATCGTGGCGATATCCCGATCCTCTCCGTCGAAGATCGTGAACAGAAGCTTCTCTCCGTCCGGTGACCACTTGGGACCGTATATGAGTGTCCCGTTATTGTGGGACGTCAGATACTTCTTTCCTGTCCCGTCTGGTCGGACTAGGCCCAGCTTGTTCGTTCCATCCTTATTTCCTACAAAAGCGATCCACTCGCCATTCGGTGACAGGACAGGGTCGCGGCCACGCAGGTTGGCCGTGAGCCGTGTTTCCTTTTTTGAGGCCAAGTCATAACGGAAAAGGTCCCAGCGACCGCCCTGCGACTTGACATAGAACATGGACTCGCTGTTCGCCGACCACGAGATTCGGTTCGATAGATACCTAGAGTAGTTGCTGTTTTCGCCGAGACGCTTTGTTTTGCCTGTTGCCGTGTCAAGCAGCGTGAGTTCCGTCAGCGCGTAATCGGCTCCGTGGTTGCTGAGGAAAGCGATTTTGGAGCCATCCGGAGAGAAGGACGGATGATAGTCCATCGATCCGCCGTCAAAGAGCAGAGATCCTTCGCGCTCACCTGCGGCTTTGATCGATTGCTCCAGCGCGCCGTATTTGTCTAGAAGATGCTCCTTCCACAGTGCGTAGACCTTGTCGGCCGAGACACCGAGCGTCTGTTTGATCGCTGACTTAAAGCTGACGATGGGGCGTTTGTCAGCCATGTCACGCACGGTGTTCTCTCCGTAGGTCTCGCCGATGAAGTTGAGGAGTCCGAAGCCCTGGTTGTAGACCATTTCCCAATGGTGTCCATCCTTGTTGAACACTCCCATCGCGTCGAGGGAGAGCATATCGTCTTCAAGCGCGGCCATTCTGAGGAGCATATCCCGGTGCGTGTCCCAGGTCTCGTCTCCCTGGAGCATAGCCTCATACTGTGCAATCCCCTCGGAATACCATGAGGGCATCATCGCGTTATAGAAGGGTATGCCGAAGGTGTAGTCCGGGTTCTTGTTAGAGGCGCTCATGCTGAAAAAGCCGAGTCGGAAGGGCCAGTCTTTGTGGGCTGCCTTGTGAGTGACGACGTGTGCAAGCTCGTGTGTGAAGACGTTGTCGACCCAGTCAGCCGTGCCGCGCTCGGTGATGTCGAAAGGGGTGGCCCAGAACTGGATGTAGTTGAACTCGGGGATTGCGAAGGCGTTGCCAAGCACGTCTACACCGTCGATAACGAGAACGTGGATGGGCTTGTATCGCTCCATGAACCCCGGGTAGAATCGTGCAAGACCCTCCAGCTTTTCATCGGCGATTTCGGCGATTCGACGTGCGGTGTTAGGGGCNCCTTGGCTGTAGATGATGAAGTGCTGAGTCTTAATCGCTCGGATCCCGCCCCCTCGGAGGCCGAGGAGTGAGGGGAAGAACTGTTCCTGGTTGTTGAGGTAGCGCTGCTGGAGTGTGGGGCGATTCATCGGGACCATGGACAGATCCGTAGGGGTCAGCGTGGGGCCTTTGGTGAGNGGCCCAATCTGGGCATCGGCCATACCCGTCATCACGACTGCCAGGGCCATTCCTAAGATAAATCGCCACCCCGGCGNTCGTTTGGTAGACAGTTCCTTCACAGTTCTCTCCCTTTTGTNGTATGGTCGGCCGCCGTCTTCCTGCGCTACATCTTGGCGCAGCCGGTATTCGGCTGCTCTTCTTTCTGGCCCGTTCTGAGCAGACAGGCAACGTGATGATTGTCGTCGATTCGGAGCAGATCGGGTACGACGCGGGTGCAGATGTCCTCTCTCTCCGGACAACGAGGATGGAAAGGACAGCCCGTAGGAATATTCGCAGGACTCGGTACGTCACCTTTCAGGACCGTGCGGCTCTTCTTCCGACCGGGATGAGGGATCGGAACGGCCGACATGAGTGCCTGTGTATATGGATGCTGTGGCGTGTCGTAGAGCTGGTCGCTCGTCGTGATCTCTACGATTCTCCCAAGATACATGACCGCTACGCGGTCGGAGATGTGCTTCACGACGCTGAGGTCGTGGGCGACGAACAGATACGTGAGACTAAGCCGGTCNTGAAGCTCCTGCATCAGGTTCACGATCTGTGCCTGGATCGACACGTCCAGTGCCGACACGGGCTCGTCCGCGACGATGAAGTCCGGGTTGACGGCCAGCGCTCGCGCGATCCCGATTCTCTGACGTTGCCCACCGCTGAACTCGTGGGGGTAGCGCTGTGCGTGATTCTTCGTGAGACCGACCGTTTCGAGCAGCTCTTCGATCTTGCCCTGACGGGCACTTCCCTCNGCTAGTTTATGGATCTTGAGCGCCTCGCCAAGCATGCCGCCCACCGTCATNCGAGGGTTCAGTGAGCTGTATGGGTCTTGGAAGATGATCTGCATCCGTCGTCGGAGAGACCGCATTTCGGCTGATTTGAGACCCAAGATGTCCTGCCCATCGAATTCCACGTGGCCGTCGGTCGGTTCGATCAACCTTAGGATTGATCTGCCCGTTGTCGTCTTACCACAGCCGGACTCGCCGACGAGCCCGAGCGTCTCACCCCTCAGTAGGTCGAAGGAGACACCGTCAACAGCACGCAGGTATCCGTGCGTTCTCGAGAGTATACCCTTCGTGATCGGGAAGTGTTTCTTAAGGCCCCGTACCTTGATTAAGGGATCCGCGGCCTGTGCCGTTGATGCGCTCACGTAATCTCCGCTTCCATTTGCTCAGAGTATCCCTCTGCGAACCAGCAGGCCACCTGATGTGTTCCGGCGACCTCGTCCTCTTCGATCGCGAGTAGGGGAGGCTCTTCCCGAAGGCATACGTCATCCGCTTGGGAGCATCTCGGTGCGAAGCGGCAGCCGACAGGGAATCGTGTCGCTTCCGGGACCGTGCCCGGGATGACAGACAGCGTTTCNTTCTGCTCGTTCAGCTTGGGTATCGATTCCAGAAGACCAATCGTATAAGGATGCCGTGGGGTCTTGAAGATCCGATTGACCTCGGACATCTCGACGACTTTGCCTGCATACATAACGGCTACCCGGTCCGCGACCTCGGCGATCACGCCCAAGTCGTGCGTGATCATCAGGACAGCCATTCCGAGCTCGGTCTGCAGTTTCTCGAGAAGTTCTAGGATCTGTGCTTGGATTGTCACGTCGAGAGCCGTAGTCGGCTCGTCTGCAATCAGGACATCCGGGTTGCAGCTCAGGGCCATCGCGATCATTACGCGCTGGCGCATACCACCTGACAGCTGGTGTGGATACTCGTTCGCCCGCTGCTCCGGGTCGGGGATGCCGACGAGCTTGAGCATCTCGACTGTCTTTTCTCTCGCCTGCGTCGGATTGAGTCCNTGGTGCAGGATGACCGCCTCGTCGATTTGGTAGCCGCAGGTGAAAACGGGATTGAGACTGGTCATCGGTTCCTGGAAGATCATGGCGATGTCGTTGCCGCGGACCTTGCGCATGTCGTCATCAGAGATCTGGACGAGATCCTGACCGCGATACCGGATCTCGCCACCGACGGTCTTGCCGGGAGGCTCGGGTACAAGGCGCATCACGGAGAGCGAGGTGACGCTCTTTCCACACCCCGACTCTCCAACGAGTCCGAGTGTTTCTCCACGATCGATGTCGAAGGAGACGCCATCAACGGCCTTGGCCTCACCCGCTTCTGTCCTGAAATAAGTTTTTAAATTTTTTACACTTAAGAGATTTTCAGCCATTCCAGATCAACCGTTTGAGCATAAGTAGATGCTGAACACGCCAACCCTGCCAGTCGTTCCACCGGATTTCTCCGTGGGCAGTGTGGAGAGGTCAGAACAAAGGCAATTCCAGGTGTAGCCAGTCCTGCAACAGGAAGGTCAGCTGTCCAATCAGTAGCGAGAGACGTGCCATGACTGTGTAGCCGAAGGATGCGCCGAATGAAACCATCAGGAACCAGATTCCGATTCTGGCCACGCTCCCGACAACGCCGCTGTGATCGATCGAGAAAGAGAAGTAGACGAGAACCGAGACGACCCCGATCAGAATGAACAATGAGTTGAGGTCGAAACCGGCGGGTGCGAAGACGGCCGAGACNGTCGGATCGATCTGCTGAATGATGTAAGCCGACACGCGTCTCGGGATCAGCAGACCGGCACCAAGGCCAACGATCAGGCCAAAGGCAAGACGGGAGAGCCAGACCGCTTTGCCGACCAGTCGCGAGAGGAGCAGGATCCCAAAGATCGTGGGAATGATGATCGACCATGCCGGTTCCGGGTTCTGAGCACGTCCCAGAAGGGGATCGATGATGTCCGTGACGATGTTCTGGAACCAGACTTGTGCGAACTCGTAGGCTGCAACTACGCCCACATACAGGTGCTCGGCGAGCTTGAAGAGCGGGTTGTCGCGATACAGAAAGCTGTAGAGGGCGAGCGTGACGCCAGCCCCGACGATGATGCTGAACCCATCCCAGTCGGGTGCGAGTGTGCCGGTGGCGATTAGGACCCCGTTTACGATCGTGAAGACGGCAACGATCAGGATCAGAGCAAGTTGTTCTCTGTTCACTGTCTGGACCGTCCAGCGAAGTAGGCGAGGTTACCAAACAGGATGAAGGCGATTATAACGACGTGTCCGACTGACTGTGGTCGCATCCCGCCTATAGCCTTATCAGGTTTATCGATCAAGTGCTCGTACTCGGCCGCACCGGCAAGGCCTCCAAGTAGTCCCTGAAGCTGTCCGGACTGCAGGAAAGGGAAGAAGTCTGGCGCCATGACGGCCGTAACCCCTGCACCGAGCGGGAAGTCGTAGCGCTCCTGGCCATACTGGATCCACTCCTCTACGCCAGGATACCCTGCTGCGAGGTTGACCACGTATGAGAGGTCGCGAAGCGACCTGATTTCGCGCGTTGCCGACATGTCGGCGAGCGCGTTGCCTCGGATGTCCCGATCGAAAGCACGCCGCATGTCCTGCCCCATGTTCAGGATCATCGCTTCGTTCCCAGCTTTGTAGCCGAGAAAGACGTAGTCTTTCCCGTACTCCGCTCCGAATTCCTGTGCCGCTTCCTCCAAAAGGTTCTGCGTGATTCCGAGTCCCTCGGGGATGAGTGTCACCGCGATGACGCGAAGGTTCTTCCTGAAACAATGGTGGAGAACCGCACGTGACATCGGACCCAACTCGGTCACCGTTGAAGGACCGAAATCGAACGAGATAAGGATGTTCGAGTCTTCAGGCAGCGCCTCAATTCCGTCGTAAACGGCTCGAACGTTCGGGGTTGCCCGAACAGGGAGCCGGAAGTCGATGAGTAGTGCGAGCGTGACGCTCACAAACACGAACAGGTAGACAANTCNGCGGTCTAAGTTGAGGAGTCGCTCCATCAGTTCGAGTTCTCACCGAGCCAAGATCGTTCGATCCCGAAGATGATCCGCAGTGCGGTCGCGATCGCCCCGAGACTCACACCGATCATGATTCCTCGACGCGCCGCCATGTTCGGCGTGTCCATCAGCCATTGCGAGAAGACCGGGAGGTGCTCGCTTATTGCCGCTCCGATCGGCACACGCCCGAGCATTACGGCAACAGCAGCGATTAGGAGGATGGCGGCTTCGAGATTGCGGGCTCTGAACGTCCGGTAGGCTGCAGAGGCGATGAAGAAGGCAAGCAGCGAGAACATCGTCGCGCCAGCCGGGACTTGAATGCTTTGATACATCCAAATGAGCGGGCCGTTCGTGATGTTCTGGACGGTGAATGGGCCTGCTCCGTGGTTGTAGAAGGCGAAGACCAGCGTTACTGTGAAGGAGATCAGCGTNATGGCGCTGTATGCCCAGCCGGCCTGGTTCCTGCGCACGCGCATCCAGTGCATATGGAGCAGGCTGTGGATCCCGAGGATCATGGCGAAGGCGAAGACGATCCGGAACCAGATAGCGGACAGTGTTTCAAACTCTTCCAAGACCGGGATGTAGAACGTGAAGATACCGAGCAAGCCGGCCACGGAGGCGATAGCAAGTGGAAGGGTGCGTTTGAAGAAGCTCATGTCAACCCCAGCACTTTGCCGACGAGTTCATAGCCGATCGCAGAGGCAACCGCGCCGACCAATATAATTGCAACGATCAGGCCTTTCGCCAGATCCTGTGTCTTGATCGAACCGAGCAGGCGAGCGTCCCGGGAGAGGTAGGCACTGGCCGCGTAGAGCTCCTCACCCATGAGGGTGTAGTCGCAGGTGGTCACGAAGAAAGGAAGCTGTGTGTAGGCATCGCTTCCCGCGATCTGAATAGCGCCGGTGCGCGAACCCGTTTCGGCGAGGAGTAGCGATTCGGCGTAGAAGTAGCCCATTAAGATGTTGGCTGCTGGCTTCTCCCGCATCATGTGTCCCTCAAGAGCTGCTGCGTAGCTGAACTGGTCTGCCGCGGCGAGGAAGATATTGTCTGCGTTGAAGGCATCCGGTCGTCCAGCTTCGACACAGGCCTCTCGGACGACCTCCTGGCTGACGGACATGGTCAACGGAAAACGGGTTGCCACCTTGAGTTCTGTGTCGAACTCNGCCGCACGTCGGGCTACCTGGCCCAACACGTTGACGGCGGCGATGGTCGAGGCTTGGCTGATCTCTTGGAGCCCGTGTACGAAAAGAACCTGCCGACCCATCTCGGTCGCACGTCCAAGCGCCTCGTCGAGTGCTTCGAGACCGGGAAGCCTGCGGATGTTGAGGCCCCCTTTACGCGTTGTGCCGATTGACAGGAAAAGGACGACAGTGAAGGCGATCACAAAGATGAAGTTGGTCGTTTGGTTGGTGTTGAAGTAGTTGGGTTGGGCAGAGGCTGGGACGGCGCCTCCAATGAGCATCGTTCCATCCGTTGATGCCGTGACCTTGAAGTAGATGGTCTTGCCGGTCTCGATCGGATCGACGGAACCGTTTGGTCTCGGTAGCGAGGNGACGAGCACCTTCTGGTTCCCGTNTGCGGTCGGATCAGCCTGAATCTCCNTCAGAAGNTCGAACGGTCCGCTGCTGGTTTCGGAGTAGGTGATNCGGTAGNGTGTGTTCNCGGAACGTGTCTCCGGCAANATCAGCGTGATGCTGTTCCCCGAGTCGTTGGGCGTGTCGATCGCTCGCAGCTTGGTCGACACGCTGGACTGAGGGTTAGCAGAAGTCGTCAGTAGGCAAACGACCATTATGGTGACAAATGTGGTTCGCAAGTATCAGTTCTCGATCAGTTCGATGTTCGCACGCGGGACTATGACAGAGCCGCGTCCNGGGAAGTCGACTTCAGCGATTCGGACGGTTGCGCCGGACTCGATTGTCTGAAGCTCCGATGGAAGAGAGACCAGCTGTCCGACCAAACCGAAGTAAGGCGTGCGGATGCCACGCACTGTAGCGCCTGGCTCCAGCCCCGATCCGGCCGCCGTGGTGCCCTCCGATATTTGGTCAGTTACGACGATGATCTCGGGACGCAGAACCCCCGCTCGGATCTGGGTGGCGCCCGATACGGATGCGTTCTTTCCTTCCAGCGATTTGAGCAGNTGGAAAGTCCGATCCGCCATCTGGATCTGACCAAATCCTTCGGTCACGATCAGGGCGAGTCCAAGGTCTTCCTGTCCCGTGATCGCAACCCCCAGATCTTGTCCAAGGAGTTCACGGAGGTCGCTGTCCTTGATACACCCGCCGACGATGGCGGANACACCGGCTTCCTGAGCGGCGTGGACAGACTCAATCGGTACGCGTCTCCCACAGACGACAACGCAACCGACCATATCTTTTATGACCTGGTCCGGCGCGAGGTCCTCGTCCGGACCCTCTGATAGGAAACGAAGGGGTCCTGCGAATTCACCACCAAGCCCGAAAATCCCCTGAATATAAGCCCCCTCAGTTTCGAGGTCCACACCCTGCCCGGGAACGATGTCGACGACGCGAGCATCGATGCTGGCCAGAAGCTCGACGGGACTCGGTGGTTCTCGCAGGAGGACCTGACCGGTCACGCGCGAGACGCTTTCGATCGCTCCCGTGATGGGGGAGGGAACGCTTGTCTTGAACCATTTGATGAGCGGGCGTGTTTGTGCGATCGGTTCGTCGAGTTCGACGGCGTCCCCTTCGTGCTTAAGCATGAGGTCGGGGAGCTCCTCTGCAGAGCAACCGAGTCGGTTCACTAGGTTCAGCGTTGTGACGTTCCCCGGAAGGTCAGCCATGGCGACGATCTGGTCGCGCAGAACTACGTCTCCCGTGCTGACGAGGACCTCACCCTCGAGCGGCAGGCGTCGCTGTTTGCGAATGGTAGTATGAGGTGTGACCCGAAGACCGGGTGTGTAGGCTTGCGGCATCTCGTATCTCGGTTCAGGTCCGGATCTGTAGTGAGTTGTCCAGAGGTCTAGTCGACTTTCATCTTGGGATCCAGCGCGTCTCGAAGGCCGTCTCCTAGCAAGTTATACATCGTGACAGTGATGAAGATGGCCATCCCNGGGACCACAACGAGCCACCAGGCGGAGAAGTTGCTGCGCGCACCGGCAAGGATGGCGCCCCAGGTGATCGACTCGGCGGGAACGCCTACACCGAGGAAGCTCAGGCCTGACTCCGCCAGGATGGCACCCGCGACACCGAAGGCGGCCGGGACGAGGACGGGTGCGATCGCGTTTGGGAGGATGTGGACAAACATGATGCGTGAGTATGAGTAGCCGAGGGCGCGTGCCGCCGCCACATACTCGTTCGATCGNACCTGGAAGAATTGGGAACGCGTGAGCCGTGCGATCCCNACCCAGCCCGTGAGACCGATGATCATCATCACAAAGAACANACTCGGTGGGAAGAAGGCCGAGGCGGTTATGATCAAAAGCAAGCCAGGGATCGCGGACCAGAGTTCGAAAAGGCGAGACAGTGCGAGGTCGACCCATCCGCCGAAGTAGCCGGCAAGGGATCCGAGAAAAACTCCGATCAGAAGCGAGATGCCGACCGAGACGAGGCCGATGGTTAAGGCGTAGCGGGTTCCGTGGATCAGACCGGACAGGACGTCGCGACCGAGCCGGTCCGTGCCTAGCCAGTGCTCTTCGTTCGGGGGCTGATATTTGCTTTGAAGGTTAACCTCTTTCGGATCGTAGGGGATCAAAGGCAGGATTGATTCGTCTGCGCGGTATTTCTTGAAGTTCTTGCGTCGACGCAGATCCTTTGGCCAGCGGAGTGCGTCAGGCACNTTCGTGAGGCCGCCGATTTGGAGGACATCACCGACGTGTACGGCATACTGCCGGAACGCTGGATAGTAGGTGTTTCCACGGTAGACCAGGTAATACGGTTTGTTTCCGGCAATGAGGTCTGCACCCAGCGCGATCAGTGTCAGCATACCGATCAGGATGAGACATCCCATGGCGGGCTTGTTCTTCTTGAACTGTCCCCAGACGATCTTTGAGTAGCTCTGCGGTTGTGAGGGATTCTCGACGGGCTGGTCGTCCTCCGCCACCTGTGGAACCTCTGTCTTCGTGAGAGCCATCAGATGCTAGCACTCGAAAAGTCGATTCTGGGATCGACNACTTTCAGGAGGATATCCGCGATCAGGATGCTGACGAGCGACAGAACAGAGCCGATAAAAAAGAGAGCCATGACCATCGGATAGTCGCGGATCAGCGTGGACTCAAAGGCCAGGAACCCCATCCCCGGGATAGTGAAGATGGTCTCGATGAAGATCGATCCTGCGATCAATCCAGGAAGCAGATAGGCGAAAAGCGTGACGATTGGGATTAAGGAATTGCGGAGAACGTGACGCAGGATCACCAGATGTTCCTGTAGACCCTTGGCTCGAGCTGTTCGGACGTAGTCCAGTCGGAGGTTTTCGAGCATGCTGGTTCGCATGTAGCGCGAGATGCCTGCGAAGCTCGAATAGGTTGAAGCAAGGATCGGGAGCGCCATGTGGTGNGCGTGGTCCGAGAACACGGCAAACCAGCCCCAAGAATCNTCTACTCGAAGNGACTGCANCCCCGATGCCGGGAACCAGTAGAAGAACTCCCTGTTGCAGAAGAAGATGATCAGGAGCATGCCGACCCAGAAGGTCGGCATGGACCAGAGTGCAAAAGTTCCGACGGTAAGCGTCCGGTCGGTGCCCGTGTTTTGCTTGACCGATTGGTAAATCCCGAGTGGGATGCCGATGAGATATGCGATGATGAGCGCGACAAAGTTGATTTCCAGCGTGATTGGCATGCGCTCGAGGATTCTATCGATCACGGCCTGCTGATCCTTGAAAGATCGGCCGAAGTTGAGTGTAATTGCGCGGTAGAATTCGGACTCGTAGAGTACAAGACCCGACGTCTGTGGCCGGTAGTTGTTTTCTGTGCGAATCCCTTTGAGACGCCAGAAGGCAGAGTCGGTCAGGAGTTCGATGTCGGATGGTGAGATCCGACTTGCGATCTCGAAGAACAGCTTTTTTCGATCTGAGCCTTCGAGATCCTCGAGTCGGGATCGTTCCTCTTCCGTGACCTGATCGAACAAGCGATCAGCTATCATGGCGGACCTGTCGAAGGTGTTCACCGATTCGATGCGCAGGACTAGGTTCGACAGCCACGTCAGGTATTGGATATAGAGTGGCTGATCCAGGCCGAGCTGTCTTCGGAGGTCCTCGCGCGTTTTCTTGAGGTCGGCCTGCTCATCGGCATTGATGCCGTCACCGCCACTGAGACCGCCGATAAACAGGTCGACAGGGTCACCGGGCGCGATATGCATGATGCTGAACGTGATAATCGTGATTCCGATTAACGTGGGAATGAACAGCAAGACGCGTTGTATGGCGTAGTTGATCATGAGTGAGAACAGAACACGCTAGTTGTAACTTTGCCCAATCCGAGTCAGTCCGCGTATAGCCTAGCCCCCGGATTCACAAACCACTCGCCATGGTCACCGCCAGCTGGATACCAGTTCACGTTCTCATACCGGCGGCTATAGGCTTGGGTCGACCTCGGGTTCCAAAGGAACGTATAGGGCTGCTCGTCGTGGATGATCTCTTGGAAGCGATACAGCATTTCCTTTCGCTTCGCAGGGTCGAAGGTCTTCCGATACTCCTCGAGGATTTTGTCCGTTTCGTCGTCGATGAACGCGATGCTGTTCGATCCGCCGTCCTTGGCCTGGGAAGAGTGCCAAATCTGAAACGGATCGGGTGTGTAGGTCAGGCTGTATCGCCAGCCGAGCACGTAAGCATCGGCGCGCTGACTCTTGACCTCCTCGAGAAAGACCGACCAGTCGAGCTCGCGAACCTCCATTTCGATGCCCACATCGGCGCATTCTGCCTGGAGGGTCAGTGCAATGTCTTTCCGGATCTGGTTCCCGGAGTTGATGAGCATGGTGAACCTGAAGGGTGTCTTCACCCCTTCGATCTCCTTGTCCAGCAGACCGTCGCTATCCGAATCGACCCATCCGCTCTCTTCAAGCAGGTCGAGCGCGGCATCCGGGTCGAAGGGAATCGCCACGATCCCGGTATTGTACTCCGGACGTGTCCGGTGGACCGGACCGACGATGACCTCACCGAGACCGAAGAGCAGGTTCCGGACCATGCTTCCGCGGTTCGTCATCAAGGTCATCGCCCGGCGGGCACGTTTGTCCTTGAAGATCGGATGCTTGTTGTTCCAGCCGATGTAATTGTACTGACCACGATACTCGACCACTTTGAGGAATTGTTCGATAAACTCGGGTGACCAGCTTTTTTCCTTGAACTCGAGCGGCTGCATGCCGTGAAGGTCGAGGTTGCCGTTTGTCAGCTCGATAAAGGCGGCATCCTGGTTATTGATGGTCTTAAAGACGACCTTATCCACGTAACCGGGTCCCTGTGGGAGATCCTTGCCCTTACCCCAGTAGTTGTCGTTTCGCGTGATTACGACCTTCTGGCCGGTGACGAGGTCTTGCTCCGGGTTCTTGAGCATATAGGGCCCGGATCCCAACGCTTCCCGGTTGTAGTTCTGGTTGAACTGCTCGGCGAACCGGTTTATGGCCTCGGCGTTCGATCCGGTTTCCCAGGATCCGTTCTTGAGTTCCTTGACGGTTACGTTGTCCATCAGACCGTCCGGATCGTAGTAGTGACGGGGGATAATCGCTAGAAGCCCGAGCGACACGTCGTTCCGGAAGTAAACTTCCTTCATTACGAAGCTGATCCGGTAGTCGTCGTGCTGCGTGACTTCACTGACCGAGGAGTAGTAGTTCCGTGAGTGCGGTGCGAGAACCTTTGGGTTCAGCACTGTTTTGATGCTGAAGTGCACGTCTGCCGCAGAGAGTGGTTTGCCGTCCGAGAAGTGCGCATCCTTCCGGACTGTGAAGGTGTAGATAAGCTTGTCTTCAGAGATTTCCGGATAGCTCTCTGCCAGATGCCCTTCAAGCTTGAAGGGAGGCTCTGGGTTCGGAAGGAGCATGGTCTCGAAAATGTTCGAGAGAACGTTTGACGCCCCTGCGTCGGATGAGGTGTATGGATTTAGGTTCTGCGGGTCAGAGAGCTGATGACGGACGAGCCAGTCCCCGTATTCGCTCTGGTCGTTCGGGGATCTGCTTGGCGAGACTTCGGTTCCGTCTAGGACCACAATATCCTGTGTCTTGATGAGAATGTCCTCGACCTTATTCCAGTCGTCTGCGGATACGGTGCTGACAGTGAAGAGAACGGCAAGTGCGACTTGTACGGTCGGTCGGGGCATCTAGGCCTCCTTTGGGTGCCTGTTGGGCCACGCTGAAGCGGCCCCAGATCTCTGGCTAGTTATACAATCCGAGTGCCCGTGCCCATCGCTCGGGACCCTCGGCTTTACTCTGTGTGTCATCGGGAAAGACGATTGGCCGACCTCGCCCATCGAGGATCAGACCAACTTCTCCCCCCACCACCTTTGCATTCAGGCTATGCCCCTGCCCTGCCCCGAGGTCGAAGCCCTTGGAAGGGGTCAAGACGACCTCCGCTTCACCCTCAAACTCGTGTCGGATTACGTCGCCCACGTTTAGACAACCTGATGCCGCGCGATCCGTCGAACGGACCTCGTATTCGAGGCATTGTGATCCCTCGTCACCGTTGCCGACAGGTGCGATGCAGGTTCCCAGATCGATCAGACAATCGTTGTCGAAGACATCGTTCGCCGCGACCTCGTTGATTGTCGACAGGACACCGAGATGGGGCATCATAAAGATGCTGTCCACGGCAAGACGCGTCACACCCTCGGGCAGGAAGGCATCGATCAACATAGCACCGACCTGGGTCCGTCGAGGGGCGTGAGACAGGACCCCGCCACTCGCGATGATAAGGTCCAGAGACATGAGCGACACGAGGCTTTCGCCTGTTAAGGTCTGCTCGAACACGTTGGAGAGGTCGCGTTTGGACTGAACGCCTTTTAGCCCAACGGCAAGCTGCTTGTGCTGGTTGAACGCGAGCCTAAGAGCCTCTCGTGCGATCGCCTGTTCGATCTGGAGTTCCTCGAGGGTCTGCGGGATCGTGGTCGGCCGAATCATCTTGTTCTTGATGCGGTCTCTAAGATCAGCTTCGTCCACGTCGAAGGGAACCCAGCGAAGGATGGCGTCCAGTCCCGCTTCGGCAAGGACATTCGACACGCTGTAGGACATTCCTAGGTTCGCACTAACGCTTCGGTTGAAAATGTCGTCAAACACGCTGAAGACATCCGTCGTCGCCCCCCCAATGTCGACACCGAGTAGGTTGATGCTGCGCGTTTTTGCGACGCTCTGCATCATCTTGCCAACAGCACCTGGTGTGGGAACGATCGGGGCATCGGCCATGTCGATTAGTTTCGGATAGCCGGGTGCCTGGGCCATAACGTGCTCAAGGAAAAGGTCATGGATCGCGTCTCTGGCTGGACCTAGGTTCTCTTCCTCGAGCGTCGGGCGGATGTTGTCCGTGACGGTGAGCGCCATCTTTTCGCCGAGCGTTTCTGACACGTTGTCGGTGGCGTCTTTGTTCCCCGCGTAGACGATGGGCAGCCTGTATCCGGTCCCGAACCTTGGTTTCGGATCGGCAGCGGAGATAAACTCTGCAAGCTCGACGACGTGGCTGATTGTACCGCCGTCCGTACCCCCTGATAGAAGCACCATGTCGGGTCTGAGGTTTCGGATTCGCTCGATTTTCTGGTGGGGGAGACGGCCGTCGTTCGAGGCCAGAATGTCGGTGACAATCGCACCCGCTCCGAGCGCAGCCCGCTGGGCGCTCTCACCCGTCATCGCGGACACGACGCCTCCGACCATCATCTGCAAGCCGCCACCTGCGCTGCTCGTTGAGATGTAGGCGTCGACACCGACACCATTGGATGACGGTGTGACAAAGCTGCCGTTTTCATCGAGGATCTTTCTGCCCGAGAGCTCCTCGACCTCTTCGATCGAGTTGACTACGCCTCGTGTAACGTCTTCGATCGGTGCCTCGACTGTTGTGGGCGCTTCTCCGCGGTATGTTTGGCGATACACACCGTCGACCTTCTCGATCAGGATCGCCTTCGTTGTGGTGCTGCCACAATCCGTGGCGATCACGATGTTTAGGTCAATCGACACGGTCTGCCTTTGCGAGGGCATCGAGGATGTGGTCGATACTGCTCCTGTTCTCGATCAGCTTTGTAAAGCGATCGTAGTCGGGGCCCGGAAGGACGATGTGGGCGAAGGGCTTCAAGAACAGGAGGAACTGGCTTCCCAAGAATGTATATGGTCGACTGGACTCGAGTGCTGCGACGGCCGGCGCCATCAAGCCACGGTCAGATATGAACCGGGCGATTCGGTCGACGAGAATCTGGTCCACTTCGGTCAGCGACTCCGGCCCCGGATCGACCTGGAAGGCGTGCCGGAATCGGGTTCGCCAGCCTGTGTTTGAATCTGATGACAAGATAGTTGAGACGTCTTTGTTTTACAATGCGTGGTCGCTCAGCAAGTTCGCGACTGAGTTCCGGATACAGGTTCCCGTTTCGATGGGCAGGCGGACAAAGCTTCCCCGGAAGGAATCCAGCCTGCTTGGGTTATTATAGGGGCTTACGAAGAATCCGTCGGGATGTCGCTCGACACGTTCTATTGAGAACCAGGCGACCGTCTTGTGCGAGCCGACACGTGAGATCCGAATGCCTGATGCGCCCACCTCATAGTGCGTTGGAAGAAGATAACTCGAAACGGTGACCGTCAGGACGGCGCCAGCGAGGACGCCGATGGCCCCGGAGTCGAAAGCGTACGTAAATAGAGTGGCGAAACCAAGAACCGAAACGATCAGGCCGAGGGTTCTAAGCCAAGGCTCCGACCGAAGTGGATGGACGGACCAGCGAACAGGGTCAGGTGCGTTCACACGATCAGTCTCCGGGTGACCTCCGCCGAGCGATCTCCTAGGTTCCAGTCCTGCGTCCCGTATTTTGCGTCGATGAGCGCGTGGACCCCGGACACTTCGGATTCTGTCAGGGGCTCTTCAAGCAGCTCTGTGTCGAGAGAACGCGCGAAGCCTTCCCTAAGGCCTGATGCTATCTCGTTAAAGTTCAATTCGTATCCGGCCTCCTCAAGACAGATCGTGCTTTCTTCGAGCTGTTGCCGATACGTCTTCCGGAGGCGAGCGTGATTGTCTGGCATCAGATCGACAACCTGTTTGTGTTCCGAGCCCATCAACAGTGAGCCGTGCTGGAGTACAATCCCCCCTATACGACGCTGAGCACTTCCGACGAGTTTCTTTCCTTGAAGCGTGATCTCATACTGAGATGTGCTTGAGAAGCAGGGGGAGGTCAGGTTTTCCCCCCGAGGTGAAGGGACCGGCGGGCGTCCTCGTTCGAGAGAAGCATCCACACCGAGTGATTGTAAGCCTGTGACCAGGCAGGAACTGATCGCTTGGTAGACCTCGGATATGTTGCCGCCCAACTGGTCGTGACCTGATGGGCAGATCACGCTGTAGGTGAGTTCGTTCCAGTGGAGGACTGCACGGCCGCCTGTGGGGCGTCTCACGATGTCGATACCCGCATTCTTCGCCTTCACCGCGTCGATCTCGCGACCAATTCGCTGGGCGTATCCGAACGAGACGGCTGCAGGCGTCCACCCGAATATCCGGATGACGGGCAGCGATTCGTCCAACGCGACCGACCGGACGAGATGTTCATCCACAGCCATATTGAAAAAGGCGTTTCCGAACGAGGTGTTCAGGAAACGCCAAGGTTTCGGGTTTGGGTAGGTCATCTATTCGACACCGAGTTTCTCGAGTGCCTCCCGAGCCGCCATCTGTTGGGCTTCCTTCTTCGACCGTCCCCGACCCAATCCGACACGATCTCCGGCGACAAGAACTTCTACGGTGAACGTCTTGCGGTGATCGGGGCCGTCCTCTGCGTGGACTAGGTAGCGCGGATGCCCGTGGCCCACGCTCTGCGTGTGTTCAAGCAGAGCCGATTTAAAGTTGATATACGAACCGTCTGAGGTGATCTCGTCCTGGTTCTTGAGAAGATGGTCAGTTACGAAGACCCGGGCAGATTCGACTCCCCCGTCGAGGTAGATCGCCCCGAGCACGGCTTCGAAGGCATCTCCGAGGATTGACGTTCGTCCCCGACCACCTGCTAGGTCTTCTTCATGGCTGAGGTGGAGGAAGTTGCCGATACCTATGTCTCGTGCTTTCTGAGCGAGGACAGCCTTGCTGACGAGCAGTGATTTGATCTGGGTGAGTTCGCCTTCTCGCTTGTCCGTGTGACGGCAGAAGAGGTCCTCTGTGACGACGAGGTCGAGAATGGCGTCTCCAAGGAACTCAAGACGCTCATTGGAGGTTATGCCCTCTTCTGCGTTCGCGTAGACGTGGGAGCGATGACGGAGTGCGAGGTCGAGGAGGTCGGGGTCGGCAAAACGGTATTGCAGCTGGCTCTGGAGGCTGGCCAGCCTTTCAGGCGTCTGGCTCCCGAAAAGGCGGGAGATGCTTCCTAGGATCCCGATGGTGAGGCGCCTCCTCGCTAGTCGGTGACTTTCTTCAAGATCAGGGTCGCATTGTGGCCGCCGAACCCGAATGAGTTGTTCACGGCAACGTTGACCGTTTTTTTACGTGCACGGTTGGGTACGTAATCGAGGTCGCATTCAGGGTCGGGATTCTCATAGTTGATAGTAGGTGGGATCTTGTTCGTGTGCACGGCCATGACGCAGGCGATTGATTCGATCGCACCTGATGCGCCGAGCAAATGCCCAGTCATCGACTTGGAGGAACTGATGGCAACCTTGTCCGCTTGATCACCCAAGACGCTCCGAATCGCGGCGGATTCATTCTTGTCGCCGACGGGTGTCGAGGTTCCATGCGCGTTTATGTAATCGATCTCAGACGGCTTCATATCCGCCTGCCTGAGGGCGCGGCGGAGAGCTCGAGCACCACCTTCGCCACCCGGCGACATGTCCGTTATATGGTGGGCGTCACCCGTGTAGCCGGCACCTACGATTTCCGCGTAGATCCGGGCACCACGCTTCTTCGCGTGTTCGAGTTCCTCGAGTATAAGCGATCCTGCGCCTTCTCCGATGACGAAACCATCACGTTCCGCGTCGAAGGGTCTGCTGGCGCGCTCCGGTTCGTCGTTACGTGTCGACAGCGCGTGCAGGGCTGCGAACCCGCCCAGCGACATAGGAGTGACCGCGGCTTCAGCGCCTCCCGTAATCATGACATCGGCTTCGTCGTCCCGGATTTCGCGCGCCGCGTTTCCGATTCCGTGTGAGGCCGAGGCACAGGCCGTAACGGTTGTGTAGTTTGGGCCCTTCGCTCCGAATCGGATCGAAATCTGCCCTGACGTCATGTCCGCGATCATCATCGGTATGAAGAACGGGCTGATCTTGCGAGGGCCGCCGTTCATCAGCGCCGTGTGTTGCACCTCGAAGGTCTGGATACCACCGATACCCGATCCGTAGACCACACCGATTCGTTCCGGGTCGGCCGCGTCTTTCGAGTCGAGACCGGCATCCGCGATGGCCATGAAAGATGCGGCGATCGAGTATTGTGTGAAGAGATCCGCTCGACGCACGAATTTCCTGTCCATGTCGTAGTTTTCGGGGGCGAAGTCCTTGATCTCGGCGCCAATCTGGACCCGAAAATCGGACGTGTCGAACTTTTCTATTCGTCCGATACCGGTCTTCCCGTTGATCAGCGAGTCCCAATACTCTTCGGTGGTCGAACCATTGGGCGCGAGCGTGCCTAACCCCGTGATGACAACTCGTCGGTCTCTTCCCAAGTTGATCTCCGCTATTCGCTGAGCCGCTTGTTGAGGTAGTCGATTGCATTTCCGACTGTCTCGAGTTTCTCCGCATCCTCGTCCGGGATCTCGATGTCGAACTCCTCCTCGAAAGCCATGACAAGCTCAACTGTGTCGAGCGAGTCGGCACCGAGATCATCGATAAAGTGTGCATCCGGTGTGACGTTGTCTGCGTCGACGCCCAGCTGGTCTACAATCAGATCGATTACTTTCTGCTGGCTTTCGTCGGCCATTGGTTCCTCCCCTGCACAGTTTGGTGTCTTTTGTGGTTTCCGTTTCTGTCTACATAAACATGCCGCCGTCTACCACGATCTCCTGTCCTGTTATGTAGGCTGCATCGTCAGACGCCAGGAACGCGACCGCCCCGGCAATGTCTTCGACCGAACCGAGACGACCCATCGGGATCATCTCCAGCAACGTTTCCTTAGCTTGTTCGGGCATCGCGTCGGTCATGTCTGTCGGGATGAACCCCGGACAGACAGCGTTGACCGTGATGCCGCGTGGCGCGAGTTCTTTTGCCGCGGATTTTGTGAACCCGAGAAGGCCGGCCTTGGATGCCGAGTAATTCGCCTGACCGGCGTTCCCCATCAGACCCACTACCGAGGACAGGTTGATGATCCTTCCAGATCGTGCCTTCATCATCGTGCGGGTCAGAGCCTTCGTGCAGAGGAACGCGCCCTTTAGGTTGACGTTGAGGACGGCGTCCCAGTCGTTCTCCTTCATTCGCATCAGCAGGTTGTCGCGGGTTATTCCTGCGTTGTTTACAAGAATGTCGACCGTGCCGAATGCATCAAGGACCTGCTTGACGAGCGCGTCGACCTGGTCGGCTACGGAAACATCGCCTGCTACGGCGATGGCTTTGCGGCCTCTGGTCCGGATCTCCTCTGCAACGGTGTTAGCGGACTCGATCGACCGGCTGGCACATACGGCCACCGAAGCCCCTTCATCTGCGAGTCGTAGCGCGAGTGCCTTACCAATTCCCCTGTTGCCCCCGGTGACGAGAGCATACTTTCCTTCGAGCCGCATCAGGTATCCAGACCGTCGAAATCTTCTTTCGTACCTGCCGTGTGAACCGTCATTCCACGGTCGATTCGGCGCACGAGGCCCTTGAGCGTGCTGCCGGGTCCGACCTCGTAGGCCGTGTCTGCTCCCTCACTTACCATCCGCGTTATCGACTCTGACCATCGGACAGGCGAGACGACCTGATCGACCAGAAGGCGCCTGAGCTCTTCAGGGTTTGTCGTCGGCTCGGCCGTGACGTTCGGGACGACCGGAACGGTCGGAGACGAGAACTTGATGTCCTGCAGAGCTGCCGTCAGGGCTTCGACGGCTGGCTTCATCAGGTCAGAGTGAAAGGCGCCGCTGACTGGAAGCTCAAAAGCCCTCTTAGCGCCCTTATCCTTCGCAAGTTTGATCGCGCTCTTGATTCCTCGTTCCTCACCGGAGATGACCGTTTGTCCCGGGCAGTTGAAGTTCGCTGCCCTGACGAGACCTACACTTGATGCCTCTTCAGCGAGCGCCACTACCTCAGCATTATCGATACCGATGATCGCAGCCATCGAGCCGGGTCGCTGCTTGCCCGCTGCTGACATCGCCTGCGCCCTGATGCTAACGAGACGAAGCCCGTCCTCAAGTCCGAAGACACCCGAAGCTACGAGTGCAGCAAGTTCACCGACACTGTGGCCGGCGACAACGTCCGGCGTTTTTCCGCGGATTTTCAGTATCTCGAGAGCCGCCAAGCTGTGTGTGAAGACGGCCGGCTGCGTGATTGCGGTCTGTCGGAGTGATTCCTCGGGTCCGTTGAAGCAGAAAGACTTGATTCGGATGCCGAGCAGGCTGTCTGCAAGGTCGAAGACATGTGCGGCTTCCGGCGAAGTTTCATACAGGTCCTTACCCATGCCGACGAACTGAGATGCTTGGCCCGGGAAGAGGAAAGCCGTCGACATCGTCGTTCTCTAATATGCCCACTTGATGAGCGCGCTGCCCCAAGCGTAGCCACCGCCGGCAGTGGCCATCACGATGTAATCCCCGCGCTCGATTCGTCCCGTCTCGACAGCCTCCCAGAGCGCGATTGGGACCGTAGCGTCTGTCGTGTTCCCGAAGCGCTCGATATTGATCAGAACCTTCTCTTCCGGAAGTTTCATGCGCCTTGCGGCGGCAGCGATGATACGTTTGTTCGCCTGGTGCGGGACCAGAAGCTTGATATCCTCAGCCGTCAGCCCGTTACGTTCCATGATCCGACCAGAGACGTCCGCCATGCTCGTGCTGGCGAACTTCATGACCGCACGTCCATTCTGCCGAATGACGTGCATCTTTTTGTCGACCGTTTCGTGGCTGGCTGGGTGCAGGCTTCCACCGCCAGGTTGACAAAGGTGCTCTCCGCCGGAGCCGTCGACGTGAAAGATAAAGTCCTGAATACAGTGGTCGTCTTCAGTCGGCTCGAGCAGGACCGCGCCTGCGCCGTCTCCAAAGAGGATGCACGTGTTTCTGTCGGTGTAGTCAATAAAGGCGCTCATTTTATCGCCGCCGATGACGAGGACCCTCTTGTGCGTACCCGCCTGGATGAACTGGGCGCCGACGGTCATGGCGTAGACAAATCCAGCACACGCAGCGGAGAGGTCGAACCCCCACGCGTTTTCTGCCCCGATGTTGTTCTGTACGAGGCAGGCCGTAGCCGGGAAAGTCATGTCGGGGGTGATCGTAGCGACGATGATGAGATCGATTTCGCTGGGTGCGATACCTCGATCGGCAAGTATACGCTCGGCAGCCTTCGTACACAGGTGCGAAGTCGCGAGGTCCTTGTCCTTCAGGATCCGTCGTTCCCGGATCCCGACGTGCGACATAATCCACTCGTCGCTCGTATTGACCATCTCAGAGAGATCGTCGTTCGTGAGCCGGTCTTCCGGAACGTAATGGGATACGCTGGTTATCGCGGCTCGCAAGGGATTTGGCATCCGTTTTTCCTGATTTTGATGACGTGGCGGTCAGAATATAGGAAAATCCAGAGCTAGATGCCCTCGCCTTCGATGACCTCTCGACCGTTGTAATAGCCGCAGTTCCCGCAGACACGGTGGGGGAGCCGGGTTGCCCCGCAATTCGGGCATGCCGTCGTGTTCACGGATTTCAGCTTCCAGTGTGTTCTGCGCTTGCCTGTGCGCGAATTGGAGCTTCTGCGTTTTGGATGCGCCAAGGGTTCTCTCCTTGTTTCAGGTCTTTCTTCAGTTGTCGAGCTTGAGTTCCTTCAACGCCGCCCACCTGGGGTCTTCTGCGACCTCACCACTGGCTGCTCGCTCGATTTCCTCGACGGCGGCCAGCTTTGGGCACGTCCCGGTCTCGTATGCCTCACAGACGGGGTTGATCGGAATTTCCAACAGGATGTAGTCTCGGACTTCCTTGCCGAGATCGAGTTCGTCGGATGATTCTTCCAGCCAAATCAAGGTCTCGTCCTCGTCGCCTTCCACGCCTCGGGGCTTGTTGCCCTTCTGGAACACGAAAGCGAACTCGGCCTCAAAAGAGAGCGTGATAGGCTCGCTGCACCTTGCGCAGTCGGCCTTGAGACCGAACTGCGATTTGCCCGAAGCCGAAAGTGAATCATTGAGCTTGATCAGCGTGACGGCTGTTTCGATCTGACCCGAGAAGGATGCATCTTCTGGCTGGAGGTCCAAGTCCGTCGCATCCTGCTTGAAAGTCAGGCGAGTCTCACCGTCCTCCAGTTCGCGGAGGTCGACCTTCATCGGATTCTCTACGACGGGTTCGTCCACAGTGTTTATCCGAAGTAGTGTGCGATCTCGATCGCCGCGTTCTTCGGCGAATCTGACGCGTGCACGGCGTTGTTCTGGATGTTGCTCCCGTGTGTGTCTCGGATCGTGCCAGGCTCGGCTTCCTCTGGGTTAGTCGCGCCGATTACCTCTCGAAGCTTGGCAACGGCGTCTTCGCGCTCCAGAACCATGGGGACGCAGGGGCCGGAGGTCATGAATTTGACCAGATCGTTGTAAAAGGGACGCTCTTTGTGAACTTCGTAGAATTTTGCGGCTTGTTCAGTCGTCTGGCAGATCATTCTCAACTCGACCACTTTAAAGCCCTGCTCCTCGACCCGTCTTACAATGTCCCCGACGACGTTTTTCTTGACGGCGTCGGGCTTTACGATCATCAGCGTTCTGGCCATCTTCCCCTTCTCCTGCACCCACAAAAAATGGCCCCCTGGAAGAAAGGCCGTTTATGTCTATCTAACTGAAGTTGAAGAAGATAGAAGAGGGCCCAGTTTTTGTCAATCGAAACGTTGGAGAGCTGCAGATCAGGGTATTCTGGAGGAGAATTGAGTTGACACCCCATGTTGCGAGGGCTTTTATTTACACTCTCTTGCCACTGCCCATCTGTCGTCCATATGGGCTTTTCCCAGCCGGCCGCTCGACCCTACCCGTCGTCCTGACCGACAGTATAAACAACCTATGCAAAGTATTCCTGAGTTTCTAAAAGACAAGGTCCTCCTTGTGACCGGTGCAACTGGTTTTGTAGGCAAAGCCGTCGTTGTTCAGGTGCTTAGGCACGTACCGGACATCAAGAGGGTTTACATTCCTGCCCGCGAGCGTCGTCTGAAGAGCGGTGACGTCCAGTCGGCGGAGTCGAGGCTGAGTCAGGTCGTGGCTTCGAGCGCCTTCGACGTGCTCCGGAAAGAGTGGGGCGAACGGTTCGACGAACGCGTGCTCGAGAAGCTGGCCGTTGTCGCCTGGAAGGGACTAGAATACGAGGGCCTTGGGATGGACGCGGCTGAGCGCGCACGGCTCCAGGATGAGGTGGACATCGTGATCAGCAGCGCGGCGACCGTTGTGTTCGACGAGCCGATCGACATGGCTCTGAGCCAGAATGCGATTGGGCTTAGGCGAGTCTTGGAGTTCACGAAAGGCTGTCGCGACGCGAGCTTTGTGTATGTTTCGACGGCATACGTCAACGGGATGCGAACAGGACCGATCCCGGAAGCACTGATCCCGCCGGATGTGTCCGTAGCCCATCAGCTGGGGAATGGGACGGCGGCGGCGTACGATCTGGACGAGCAGATCGCCGAGATCGAAGCGTTTTCTTCACGCGTGAGGGAAGAAGCCGAGCTGCCGGCTCGCAAGAAGGAGTTTGAGGCCCAGCTCGCAAGGCAGAATCGCGGGAAGCGCGTGACGCCCCATCGTCTGGAGCACCAGCTCGACGCGCTAAGGGACCGATGGATCCAGAGCCAACTGGTGGGTGAAGGTCTCCGCAGAGGCCGACAGCACGGGTGGAACGACGCTTACACGATGACCAAGGCGATGGGTGAGCAGTTCATACAGCGCGAACGTGGGAACCTGCCCGTGGCGATCATCCGCCCGGCGATCATCGAGAGCAGCCTGCGGGATCCGGAGCCGGGCTGGCTGGAAGGTCTCAAGGTTGCCGATCCCCTGATAGCGCACTTCAGCAAGGGCCGACTAGGCGACTTCCCCGCAGATCCTCGTGTGGTTATGGATGTAATCCCTGTCGATATCGTCGCCAACGCGATCCTGTCTGTCCTGCCTCGTATCCGGGATCGGCAGGAGATCGAGGTTTATCACGTCGGAACGGGATCGCAGAATCCGATCCGGTTCGGCGAGATCTTCGACCACGTATATGAATACTACCGGGAGCACCCCGTTCTGGACCGAGAGGGCAACCCGATAAACGTTTCGCGATGGCGGTTCCCCACGGTCGATCGGTTCGAACGCTGGTGCCGTTTCCGATATAAGCTGCCGATGGCCCTCACGCGATGGATGCTCGATCGGATGCCGGAATCAAGTCTTACAAATCGCATGATGCGCCGCGTCACGCGTGGAGAGGCGACGCTCGAACGGGTGCTTGCCCTTTGCGAGATCTACGCACCCTATACTTTTCTGGATTGTCGTTTCGAAACGACCAACCTGGAACGCGTTTACAACGAGATGCACCCCGACGATCAGGTCCGTTTCAACACAGATGTGAGCCGGATCGATTGGCGATCCTACGTCCAGGATACGCACATACCAGGCCTTCACCGCCACGTCCTAAAGTCCGAGCTGGCACCGAATGGCGAGTAGGGTCGGCGCCATGGCCCAATCCAGCGTCCAACCCCTTCATATTCAGCTTCTTTCAGAGCCGGCAGCTTTGGACGCAGCGTACGACAAGGCTGCGCAGGAGTTTATCGAAGTCGGCCGTCTTGAAGGTCATTTTGATGGATGGTCCGAAGAGGACCTCTTTTGGCCTGCGACAACGAAAGCTGTATCGGAAGAGACACTCAAGCGGCGGCTTCGGATGGTCGATCGGATCGAGAAGGGGATTCCCGCGCGCAGGGCAGAGCGACTGAGGGAGGCTCACGCGGACTACGTAGAGCTGAAGAATGGATACTACGATGCTTGTCGAGCCTACGTGCAGGTGAAGCGCGCGTTTGTCGAATACGGCGCGGGACCGGCGGAGGATCTGCTTGCTCTGTATCAGTCGCTCTATCTCGAGGCGATTGCTTCTGGCCGGCTCTTCTCTTTCGACACGGGTGAAGAAGCGCTTGGACGTGCGCAGGTAACGCACGTCCCGCTTTCTCACGCGCAGGCAGTGGCTGAAGCGCTATCAAACGTGAAGTTCAGCGACGATCCGCGTTGGGACATGCCCGTTCAATTCGGTTCGGACACGGTCGCGCATGAATCGACACTCAAAGATGCACTGCAGTTCGTGGCACAAAGGACGCTCGCCTTTATCGGCGCAGGCGGTCTTTTGGCAACGCGATACAACACCTACACGAACTTCGCCTGGTTCGGGTGTTCACTTTGGCGTGTGCTGCTAGAGGTCGACTGGGTCTGCCACAGGCTCGAGCAGATCGGCAAAGCTCGGGTGATCGTGAACCGGATTCGTGCCGCCTTCCCCCAGTCGAAGGCCCGGATGATCGAGTTCGTCCAGGCCCACCGGGAGGACCCATCGAAGCTGCGTCCCGAGAATTACTGGTATGGCTCGCCATACAGCTACCTGACTCGGGATATGATCGACGACGCTCGACGTGTGATCGGAGTCGTGAACAAGCTGATCGGTAGTCATCTGCCCGATCAGGACGCGGTTGAGGAACCGGAGATACTGAACTCTTCGCTCACGGGGCCTTTCACCGAATATGCTCACGTCGGTGTATACTCAGGGAGCGGGAAGGGCCCTTCACGAACCCGTCGGCTGCTCGGGTGGGGGCGACGATCCTGGGCTCTGGGGAAGACAAAGAAGAGGCTGAGTCGCTCGGGTCTGGAAGGATCGGAGCTCTATCGGGAGGCTTGGAAGGCATCTCAGGCCTGGGGCTCGGCCTCGCTCGAAGAGCTCGGAGTTGATGTGGATGTGAAGTTGGATCCGGAGTTCAACGCATCTGCGGAGGCTATCGGTCTTGGAAAGGATGCGTCGCTCAAGACGCTGTTTCTCCCGACACATCAGGCTCTGCTGGATCATCCCGTTATGTTTCACGTCCTTCAGAGCCCAGAGGTGGTGGAGGCGATGGGTTGGGACGAGCCGAAACCTTGTGTGATCCTCGCGAGAACGGGGCTCGCTCGGCACGGTGTCCGGATCGGGTCGTGGTCTTTCACCATGTTCGGGATGACCTCAGATACATTTGACGAGCTCCAGGAGAAGGTGGACGGGTTCGTTATGCTCGACCGAGGAGGGTCGGCCACGCACACCACGACCGCGCTCGCAAAAGCCCTCGAAGAGCGACCCGGAATCATCTATCCTATGGGGACGACTGCGGCGTTTCCACTCCAGAATTTCCCGCTCCAGAGTGTGTTGTTCTCGCATCTTCCCCCTGATATCGTGATCATCCCCGTCGCGTTTCGGGGTATCCACGCGATTTGGCCGAAGTGCCCCAGGGGAAATCTGGATATCAACCCGGGACGCGTCGAAGCGTATCTGGCGCCACCCATGCTAGGTGAGACCACACTGATGCCGCGACGGCGCTCACTGCGTGTACAGGCCGAGGCTGCTGCGCTTTTTCAGGCTGTCCATATCGCGGCACTATTCGATCCAGACGGCGGGACGGCCGATTAGCTTGAGGTAGACGAGGACAGAAACACAAAGACACGAAAACACAAAGCAAAGCGAAGGCAGGATGGCGGTCATTAAATCAGGCCGACGGTGGGTCAGGCCCTCTCCCTTATTGCACACCAGATCCTTGATTCCCTTCGTGATCTTTGCGTCTTCGTGATTAGTCTCTGGTGTTGAGACCAGACCCAAGGAGACAGATGAAATCAGACGCCTTTTACGATCCCCGAGACGGTGAGCGATACGTCCACAAGTGGGGCTATGCCGATACGCGGTTCGAGTTCGACGGGCCCAGAGCCGTTCGGGTGACAGGAGATCGATACAAGATTTCGGGTTTTCGTATGCCCTACCTGATCCCGTTTGTGGAAGAGATCATTAAGCTGCCGATCTCGCAGGACGACCTGATCGAGGAATGGGTCAGCTACGACCTACCCGATCAGGTTTCGAACGAGCCGTTTGTTGCCGATGTTCGTGCGGCGCTGAAAGCCGAGCAGATCGCCTCTGATGCCGAGAACCGTCTGGCTCACAGCCATGGACAGCTCAGCGTGGACGAAATTTTCAGGGTTCTGACTGGCGGATCGTTCACCCGACTTATAGACGTGGTCGTGTTCCCCGAATCTGAAGACGATGTTCGGGCGATTGTGAAAGCTGGGGTCGACCACGATGTCTGCCTGATCCCGTTCGGGGGCGGAACCAACGTGAGCGGCGCGCTCGCCGTCCCCGAGGACGAGGCCAGGATGATCTGCTCCGTCGACATGCGCCGAATGAACAGGATCCTCTGGGTGGACAAGGAGAACAACCTAGCCTGTATCGAATCCGGTATCCAGGGGAAGGAACTGGAGTTGCGTCTGGAAGAGCAGGGGCTAACCTCGGGTCACGATCCGGACAGCATCGAGTTCTCGACATTGGGTGGCTGGATTTCGACGAACGCAAGCGGGATGAAGAAGAACCGCTACGGGAACATCGAGGACATCGTGCTGGAGGCGACCCTGGTTACCCCGAAGGGAGAGCTCGAGACGAAGTCGGTGACGCCCAGGAATTCTACAGGGGTTCAGCCGCGGTCGCTCCTATTCGGGAGTGAAGGCAACTTCGGAATTATCACGAAGGCGGTGATGAAAGTGCATCTGCTGCCAGAGGCCCGGGACTACGGATCACTCGTGTTTCCGACCTTTAGGCACGGTGTGGACTACCTTAGAGCACTCCGCGAGACCGGAACGATTCCGGCGAGTATCCGGCTTGTTAACAATACCGAGTTCAGGATGGGACAGGCACTGAAGCCTGAGCACAGCTTCTGGGGAGGCGTGATGTCGTCCGTCCAGAAGACGGTCCTCGGGCTCAAGGGGTTTAAGCTGGACAAGATGGCAGCGTGTACGTTCCTCATCGAGGGGACTTATGAGGAGGTTGCGCACCAGAAGAAGACGATCTTTAGGGTCGCCAAGCAGTATCGCGCAGTGAGTGGAGGGGCATCGAACGGGAAGCGTGGATATGCCCTGACTTTCGGGATCGCGTACATCCGTGATTTCGTCAGTCAGCTCGGGATCATGGGGGAGACCTTTGAGACATCGGTGCCGTGGTCACGCATCCAAGACGTGTGCGATGCAGTAACGGAGGAGCTGGACAGGCAGGTCGAGCGGCTCGGGATTCAGGGTCGGCCGTATTTCACTTATCGCGTAACGCAGACCTACCATACCGGTGTGTGCATCTACTTTACCCTTGCCTTTAGCGGGAAAGGGCTGGACGATCCGGCCGCCGTCTACCACGAGGCGGAGACCCATCTAAGGCAGGCGATCCTGGACAACGGCGGTTCTCTCTCACACCACCACGGGGTTGGAAAGCTGCGAGCCGGTTTCCTGGATCAGGTCCAGTCTGACACGAGCAGCGAAGTACTGCGCGAGACCAAGAATGCCATGGATCCAGCCAACATTTTCGGTGCTCGCAACGGTGTTCTCGCGAAGACCAGAAATCAGGCAGGGCACGCTTAAGCAAGGAGTTGCAGGTGCGGGGAGGCATTCTTGAACTTTGAGGGTCGGTCGGTTGTGGTGACCGGCGCATCGTCGGGACTGGGCGCTGCTCTGGCAGTGGCGTTCGCAAAGCGAGGGGCACGGTTGACGCTGTTCGCTCGCCGCGAGCAGGAGCTGCAGGAGTCTGCCGAACAGTGCAGGGCCTCCGGAGGAGAGGCGAATCCAGTAGTTGGTGACGTGACACATACCGAGGACTGTGTTCGGTGCGTGGAATCAGCCGTTTCGTTCTATGGAAGTCTGGATGTGCTAGTCGCAAATGCCGGTGTTAGTATGTGGGCCAAGTTCGAGGATCTGTCTGATACCTCGATCTTTCGCGACTTGATAGATATCAACTACCTCGGCGTGGTGAACTGTATCCATCCGGCGTTGCCCTACCTGAAGGAAAGCCGAGGCGTTATTGCAGCCGTGTCTTCGATACAGGGCAAGGTTCCCGTTCCGCTCCACACCGGTTACGTTGCCTCGAAGCACGCGCTGCAGGGATTTCTCGACACGCTTCGAGGAGAGCTGAGAGGAACCGGTGTGGATGTGGTAACCGCACTCCCTCATTGGCTTCGGGGAACTGAGCTTCGCGAGCAGGCTTTCGCGAAAGATGGGAAGCGTGTCGGGACGAGACGGAGGAAGCACAGCAAGGAGTCGGTTTCGCTGGAAGAGTGCTCTGAGGTGATCCTCCGTGGGATCAGCAGACGGCACCGCGAGATCGTTATTCCTTGGAAGCTCCGGTTCTTGCCGTTCCTCCGGATCTTTGCCCCGAAATATCTTGACAAGCTGGTCCGAGGTGAGATGGATCGTCAGGAGTAATCGTCTTGCATATGGATACACCTAGTCCTAGGCGGGCCCATTGTCGATGGGCCCTTTTCTTTTGCGCCAGATCACACTGATATCGAATGCTTCGGCAGGTGGTGGAAGAGCTGGCAGACGAGCTCGGGACCTTGCCAATCGACTCGTGTCCAGAGAGCTTTCGGTCGATCACCACCCGACGAACTCCGCTGATGAGGCTCGTCAGGTTGTCTTGGATGCGGTGGCTTCGAGTTGCGAGTGCCTTTGCGTTGCTGGCGGAGACGGCACAATTCGGAACGTCCTGGACCTTGTCGCCTCCACCGATACACCGCTCGCTGTTCTACCATCGGGCCGGGGTAACGACTTTGTGAGAGCGATTGGGGGACCGAGTAGTGTGGATCGTGTCGCACAGGCGATCCAATGTATGGCGATCAGGCGTGTCGATCTCGGAGCTGTCAACGGAAGTCTGTTCGCCACCGTTGCAGGTTGTGGTCTAGATGCAGAGGTAGGGCGATTAACCGAGGGAGGATCAGCGTTCGGGAGCACGGCCGGGTATCTGGTGCAGGCGATTCGAAGCATCTCGTCTTTTTTAGGGTATGTGATCCGCGTCGAGGTGGACGGACGGGTTGTGTGGGACGGAGACACGACCTTGGTTGCGTGTGCAAACACGTCGACATATGGGGGCGGTTTCATGATCGCTCCGGGCGCTGACCCGACAGATGGGTTGCTCGATGTGTGTGTTATCAAACGTGTCAGTAGGATCAAAGCACTGAGTCTTCTGCCTCAACTGGCCGTGGGTGAGCACACGGGTCATCCGGATGTCACGTTCTATCAGGGCGAGTCGGTCAGGATTACCTCTGAGGAGCTGCTCCACGCAGTCGCGGATGGTGACGTGGTGGGACAAATTCCACTACAGATCACGACTCGTGCGAGTGTTCTGGATGTGATTACAGAGTGTTCGTAATCGGAGACTGGTATCGTGTGTTCGGACAGTTTGTAATCTTTCCGATTTCTAAATGTAAACAAAGCAATCGGAAGAAGCCTGAAAGGCAACGTCTGATATTCAGTGTCCAATATCCAATGCCGTATGGCGATGGTGCAGCGGTAAAATGGCCTCCGTGCGTTTGTGCGGGGATTTACCTAGAACGAAGCGCCAAAGTGGGAGGCAAAGATGAGGAAGTCGGTGAAGTCGATCTGGTGGTCAGTGTTGTAGTCGTAGGAGGGGTCGTAGCCGAGACGGTCTGCAGTCGTGTTGAAGTGCCCGGCGAAGCGGAGGAAGTCTTCGAAGTCGACGTCTCGATCTTTGTCGGAGTCAGCCGCTTCAGCGGATTCGGCCGTGATCGTTCCCGACTTAAACGAGAGACCGTAGCTCTCGGATGTTCCGGCAATAGTTGAGACCGCGACCGCAGTTAGTTTATCAGAGTAGACCGAGACGGTCTTGATGGTGCCCGGATCGGTGGAGATCACGATGTAGCCCGGATCCGTGGGAGAATCGAGCAACAGAGTCGCCGCAACTGTGTTGTCCCCGAGGCTCTCGAGCGTGACGTCGTACCGGCCCGGCTGATCGAGGACTAGGTAGTCGGCACCCCAGAGTCTGGCGAGCCGCTGTGTTCGGTCAGATGTCGAGACTGTGTCGGTCCCGACTTGTCCTAGGTCTATCCGCTTGTAGCCAAGGGCGGCCGGCCCGTCGAAGTATGTTGCCGCGGTCCAAGCGAAGAAGAGATCTTCAAATCGCTCTTTCCCGAGCTTGGCAAGCGAAGTGTTGAGGCCTTCGACACCGTTCAATTGCTCCGAGACGAGAGGTCGAAAAACCTGCTCACCGACACGCTGCGCAAGGTAGACGCCGAACAGGTAGACTTGATCGAAGTCGAAGGGCAGGTCTTCCCAGACTGTGAGTTTGATGTTGGGCGCCTGCAGAAAGGTCTCACCGGCCGTTGTTGTCGTGTCCTTGTACCCACACGCTAATTCTGCATACTCCGAACACATCTCGTCGATCCAGACGTCCTCGTCGCTATCGCCGTACCAGTGCAGCATGTGCTGGAATTCGTGAGCAAGCGTCTGTGGCGGGTTGCTGACCGACTCGAGCGGATCCACGTAGAGGATCTCACGCATAGCTTGACCGGTCTGGTTGTTCGCATCGAAGTAGCCGATGAAGGTTGATCCCGTGATCTGCGAGTCGAGAATGTCTAGGAGGACGATCAGGATGCGTGGGTCGTTGTCGACGTCTGGTGGTGCGCCGAAGAGGTCCGTCGAGATATCGTAGACGCCGCGGTTAGGGTCTGCTGCTGTCGATGCGTCGAAGATCTGTGCAATCTCTGCGATGCGCGCGTCGTGAACCTGAGGTTTGTTGGCAATCACGTCTTCGACGAAGACGTAGACGTTCTTTCCCACGTATCGACACGTTGTAGTTGTCTGATAAATGCCACCGCCTATCAGGACAAAGCTGAAGGCTGGGACGGTCAGCTGATCGCCGACCTGGAAGGTTGTAGCGGTCGTTTGACGTGTCAGAACGGGTCGCTGGACACGTGGGATGAGATGTGTACCGGAGGCGCCACGTGTCTGAGCGTAGGTGATCGACGACAGTAGAATCACTGCGATCAGAAAGTGACGGATGGGTAAGATCCGTTTAAGCATTCTAGAAGGGGGCGCTGAGGATCGCTCGTGTGCCTGCGGTGGGATGTTGTCGGATTTGAAGCGATATGAGTCGCGGGAGCGTCTTGCGGGCAATGTGAGATGCGTTGATCGCACTCGCGAATCTGTTGAAGAGAAGACCGCCGACGAAGAGCAGACCCTTCTGTCTAGCGGAGTTGGCCTTGCGTCTGAGCACTCGAAACTGTGAACGCGAATCGCTCGAGTCCCATTCCCAGATGTTGTGCGGCGTCTCTTCGACCAGACTTGCGTTCTCTCCGCTCGTAAACAGCTTGTGTGCGTTTCGGGAATAGATGCTCTCGTATACCGTTACCTCCTCGAGGAACGTGTCGGATTTGCCGGTCGTGTTCAGTCCCGCATGGGCCGACGCATAGGCCTTGAAGTTCTCCCGGCGCGTCGTTTCGAGATGCTCGAACAATGCTAGCCCCGCCCAGAGTGAAGCTTCGGTAAAGAGGAAGAACCGGCCGGACTTCGGTCCGCCCGCGTAGATCTCCCCAAGACCTGGCACAAGGAGTGACAGAAAGGCCGCGGCCTTGGGGTTCTTGGTCTCCGCCTGTATTCGGAGTGGGGTCCAGAAGACACAGAGCGCGAGCAGAATGAGGACCGATCGCTTCATCTAGAAGGATTTGCTGAGATAGGCTGTGGCGCCGTCACGGCCGTCCGGTGCAAAGGGTACGAAGTTGACCCAAACCCGTCGGCTCTTCGGGGTGATGCTGTTCGTGTATGCGGAGGCGTGGATTGCGCTGATCACGTGGTTGACGACGGTCAGTCCGATCACGACCGACGCGCGCTTCAAATGTTTGTTACTAGCGTTTCGCATCGTCTCATACTGAAGCTGCAGGTCCGAATTGATCGACTGGTTGTCGACTCCGAGCGGCTGGGTCATGACGTCATTCCATCCGTAGACAAACTGTGCATATTTCCCGACAAGCTCGTAATATTGCTGGATGTCTTCCTGCTTGGATGGAAGCGTTTCCGTTTCGATGTACCGTTCGCTCTCGGGCTGAATCGCGTTGTAGGCCTGCCACTCACGATATCGCCCCTCGTTCCACTGCTGGTCTGCAAACTGTCTGAATTCTGCTCGAAGGTCCGCACCCTTGCTGCGCCAGCTCGCCCAGGCAATCCAAGTGAGGGTTTCCGCGCCCAAGAAACCAGCCGCTCGGTATTTGGCGCCTGAGTAGTACTCACCCCACCCCGGAATGGCGAGCGACATGAAGAAGGCCTTCTTGGGGGATTTGCCCTCGGCAAAAATGGGGCTAGAGAGCAAAGCGGACAGTAAGGCTGTCGCGAGCAGAAGCCTGCCGATGTTAGAGCGTGCGGTATCCTGGGATCGTGCGTTCACGGTGTTGCTCCTACCGTTGGGAAGTATCCGAACAGAAGCGTGAAGTAGAGTTTTACGCCGCTTTTCTCGAGCGTCTGACCGATCTTGGTGAGCGGCACGTTGTCGAATCCGTACGCGACATCGAAGGCGAAGCGGGCCGGATAGTCGTAGAACATGTTGGCGTCGTACCGGATCTGAACGCCTGCATCTTTTTTCCAGCCTCGTTGGAGTAGATCATCCTCAGGCGTTCCGTCCCAAGCCCGTCCGAGTCCACCATAAAGACTGGCATACAGCTGGCTCGAGTAGAGCGGCCCTGTCTGCCGGTTGATCTCCTTCCACAGCGGGACACTCCACGCACCCCTGAACATTGCAGCTCGGCTGCCTTCGAGGCTGAAGAAAGTGTAGCCCTTCATCAGTGGCAGGCCACCCATTCTGAAGTCGAAGTAGCCGTCCGCCTCCTCATCGTTGACCGTGTCGCCCATCCAGCCACCGAACACCCGAAGACCGATTCCCGTGCTGCCGGGACCCTCGAAATACTCGTTCCAGTCAAGTGAGACTTCGTCGTAGAAGAAGTTCTGAAAACGTTCGATCACGATCGTGGTGTTCGGCTCGAATCCTTTGAGAAAGAAATCGAAGTGGTGGTTGTAGCGGAAGTAGACGTCTCGCCCTGCGGTCGGGCTGATCTCCGACCTGATCGCAGATGGCACGTTGTTGAAGTGGTATGACAGGCCTAGGTTGATCCCGTTCAGGAAGGTCGCACCGACCACTCCTCTGTTCTGTCCGTTGAATCGTGCTTGATCGACGGAGTTCCCGAACCGGTTGAAGTCAAAGTGTATATCCAGCAGGCTGTTCGTGCCCAGCCGGTGACGTACGCCGAAAGAGATGCCGTTAAGGGAGAAGGTCCGGTTGAAGACGCGGCCGTCCCGGTCTCGATCGACGATGTCCTCTTCCACGTGATGTGTTACTCGGAAAGCGTTAAGGTATACTGTTGGCTTCCAACCCTTGTACTCGTAGGAGGCAAAAAGTTCGACGTCGCGATCGTGCGAGATCAGACCCTGGACCCACATTGTCTGTTTGCCCAGTGCTTCTGAAGAGAACAGGTAGAACCCGCCCTTCAACTTGCCCACATCTAGCGCGATTCGGGGTGAGATCGAGAATCCCATGAATCCGGTTTCGTAAGCTTTCGCTTGGTAAGTCTCAGAGACCTCAACAGGCTGCACGTTGCGTGTACTTGCGAAGACGCCTTCCGGCACTGGTTCCCAGACACCCTTGTCTTCGATCGTACGGATCTCGTATCCGATTTTGCCATAGTGTGCAAAGGCGATCATCCCGTCCGAAGACCGGATGTCGGGCTGCAGTGCGCCGCCGAGTACGCGTGTCAAGCGATGAACCTGACGTGTTTCAAGATCGAGATGGAATAGGTCGAAGATGCCCTCCTGATCAGAGGCGAAGACCAGTCCCTTCCCATCCGGTGTCCAGCGAGGGTCACGATCCGTCTTGGTAGAGGTGACCAGGTATCCCCAGTCCCCACCGGCTGCCGGGATGATCCCGATGCTGCGGTCTCCATTGGGAGCGAAAATCGAGAAGGCGATGCGTGCACCATCAGGCGACCAGTCGGGCGTGTGGATTTGCGTGCCATCGGTGAAGCGCGTCAAAGCCCGAGTCTTTCCAGAGACCACATCGAGGAGAGCGAGGTTGTTCGTCCCGCCTAGGTTGTGCACGAAGACGATTTGGTTGCCGTCGGGCGCATATTGCGGATGGGCAGCTCTCCCGTCGTATGTCAGACGGTCGAACCGTGACGGCGTCGGGTTGGCGAGTCCAACACTCCCTTTGATGGTCTGCCACGCGGTTAGTCCAGATGAATCCGACAGAGTTGCCGTGTATAGATCCCAGTATCGAGACCCGTGCTTGTTGGGCTGGCTCCTGTTCGTATGGAGGATCCGATCACCGGCCGCATCCCAGTCGATGGCAGTTCTGGCAGGGCCGTACGCCTTCTCTGAGCTGTCCGCGAATGTGTAGACGACTAGGGCCGTGCGGCCGTAGTCGCTGCCGGCGTTCGACAGGAAGGCGAGCCGTTTTCCGTCCGGAGACCATCTCGGATGTAGGTTCATGTAGCCGTCGTTAAAGACGAGATCGCCTTCTGCGAGCTGATCCGATCGGCCGCTCTGCTGGATCCTGTATCGTTCTTCCAGTGTCGCCTTCCAGTCCGCGTAGAGTTCGCGTCCCGTCACACCGAGCACGCTCTCGATCGCTCCGCTGAAGTCGTAGCGCCAGGCCGGTTTCATAGCGCGGAGGAGATCCTTCAGTGCTGTCTCTCCATAATGATTCACTATATGAAGCGTAAGTGAATAACCGTGATCATAGACATTCTCGAACCCGAGTCCCGTCTTGGCGCCAAAGACACCCATCTCGTCGTAGGTGAGGAGCGAGCCGTTTAGAACGGCCTGACGCAGAATCATGTCGCGGTGACTATCCCACACGTCGTATTGCGCGCCTGAAGCCATATACTGAGCAGAGCCCTCCGTGAACCAGGGCGGCGCGATTTCGGATGGGTAGATGATCGAGGCGATCGCGTTCGGGAATCCCGTGGCCACATCCTCGCGACGGTTTTCCGCCTGGTACAGGAATGTCTGCAGATACAGACCCTGCATACGTCCTGGCATCTTGCGAGCGGTCTGCGTGTTGACAAGATGCGTGAACTCGTGTGTCAGGATGTTGCGAACCCAGTTCGTCTTCGCACCGCGCAGGTCGAAGTCGTGCGTGATACCTGTCGCCCAGAAGTCGATCGTATTCGTCGTCGGGTAGAAGGCGCTGCGGTTGGTGTCGTCGATGTCGCGACACAGTATCCGTGGCTTGCTCTTGGGACGGAACTGGTAAAGATCGGTTATCGGTGCATATATCTCCTCGGCGATCGTCGCAACTCGCTGCGCGAACGTCTCGAGACCCGTGTGATAAGTGACCTTGAAGTGCTCGGTTTCGATGTCGAACCACTCTAACTCGGGATGGTTCGTGTCGCTGAAGAACTGCGCGGACAGCGGTGCTTCGCTGAGCCCGATCACGAGCGTCAGGAGACCGAGCATATGTCGAGATCGCCGGGTCATCGGATGATTGCTGCCTTGATGAAGCACGTTTCGGTGCGGCCTCCGCCCGTTGCCTGCAGTCTACAGACATACACCCCGCTGCCGTAGTCCGTTGTATCCCAACGGATTTCGTTGTCCGTGTTGGCATCTGTCGAACTCGTTGTGATCTGCTCGACGATCTGGCCAACGGCGTTGACGATCAGGAGGTCGACCTCCGCATGCTTATTCAGGAAAAACCTGATATACGCTTCGTTCCCACGTATCGGGTTCGGGTAGCAGTAGGCTTTCTCGGTCGGCAGAAGATCGGCGCTTTCCGTATCGAAATCCCCCGCAATCTGAGTCAATCGACTCGTGTTCCCTGAGTTTCCGCCGAGCTGCCCCCAAACGACATTCGTGCCCGTGAGCGAAGAGTTGATGCGGTCGAGATGCCACAGGTGAGCCGATCCTGCATCGGTGAAGGCGACCAACTCCAGCAAGCCGTCCTCATCGATGTCGCCGATCAGCGGAGAGACCGATATCGGTCCGGTCGCAAGAATAGGGAAACCGGGCAGGGATTGCCCCGCTCCTGTGATGGCGTAAATCGCTCCGGTCTGCGCGGCGACTAAAATGTCCAGGTTTCCGTCCGCATCCATGTCTGCGACCAGAGGAGAGGCGGTGATTAGGCCGACGCGATCCTTTAGCGGGAGCTTGATCGGTTTGTCAGACTGAACAACGCCGTTATGCCGGACCACCCATACGACGCCGTCACCACCGAACAGGACTTCCACAAACCCGTCGTTGTCGATGTCAGCCAAAGCCAGTGGAGACGATGCCCCTCCTGGGACGGGTCGGCTGACGACAGGCTCCTTGAGTGCGGGAGGCTGCGAATCGTCATAACCGAAGACCGTAACTGAACCGTTTGTCGATACGACGGCAACGTCGTCCCATCCACGGCTGTCGAGATCGGCCACTGCCGGCGAACCGAGGGGTGAATTGACCAGCCCGAGTACAACGGCTTCCTGCGGCCCTTGGATTGCTGATACCGCTCCGCCTTGATCTACCACGATCAGCTCAGTGCGCCCATCTCCATCGATCTCGCCGACAGCGATTCCCTTTATGGCCCGGTTCCCCGCCTGAGCGCTCCCGGATGCCGGGCCATACGAGCCCCAAAGAACTCGGCCATCATTGAGTCCCCAGATGTCATTTGTCTCGATCGAAGGGAAGCGTCCGATCACTGGTGCGGTCGACACTGCTGCACCACCGATCTTGGACACGGTTGCGTCTCCCTCTGACCAGAGCCCGAGGTCCGGGGAGGGGAACAGGATTCCGTCAGCTGTTTGTGATACAGAGCCGACCGCAGGCGTGAGGCTGGCGCTATAGTTTGCAAGGTTCTGCGGGTCTCCGAGTATCGTCCACGCGTTTTCGATCCCGTTGTTCGCGTTCAAGATGACGTTCATGCCTTCGACCGTGGCGACACGTGGAGCGATCGCCGAAGCAGATGTGTGTGAGGCGGGCCAGTTGTCGTCGTGGCGGTTGAATCGGATTGCGATTTCCATCTCCTGACCTGGTGCGCTTAGGATCTGGATCTCCACACCAGTCTCGTAGCCCAGGTTGCTGTTCGAGCTCGGGGTTGTGTCGGACGAGAAACGTGTGACGTTCCCGACGTAGTACGGATCGAACGGGCCCCCAGAGACGTCCGAGAAGGATATGATCCCGCTTGTGATCACGCGACTCGCCGACGTGTTTCCGATGTCCTCTAGACCGTCCGCCTCTTCGAGTGCGATCCCCTTTCGGTAGACACCAACGAGTCCATCGAAGTGGACGCGGAAGTCCGGGTGGCTGTTGACGTGCTTGTCGTCACCGCTTCGGCTGACCACAGCATCGTCGACGTGCCAAATCAGGACACCTGACCCCGGGATGAAAGCATCGTAGTCGTCGTTCGCGACCCAGACGCCACGATCGCCATCTGAGAGCGTAATTGTCGGGCGGCGTCCCTCGACTTGGAGACGCGAGATCCTGTTTTCGAGAAGGAAGTACTCGTCTGCAGTGATGGGGATCTTGACTGCTCTAGGCAAATCTTCACGAGCGTTAATCGCCCCGATCGTTAGTGTGGTGTCTGTCCGAATGACGACGGGATCTAGCCAGCCGAGCTGCATCCGAGACCAAGCCGTCAGTTGGCTCGGTACGTAGGCGACAAGGAGCGTGTCTGACGGGTCTCCTGTCAGGCTGCTCAATCCGAGGGCTGCAGAGGAACCGAAGGCGATGTTGCCCGTATCCATTAGGCTCCAGTCACCGATTGCAGGCAGACCGTCTTCGGGGTTATCGAGCCGTGGGAGGCCGAGCTGGTTTGCGTAGAATCGAGCAAGAATGCCGTTTAGGCCGCTGCGACCGTCGGTCCCGCCGGCTTCCGGCAAGAGGATGCCGCGATCAATCGAGAAGGCACCACCGTTGACGGTGATCGGCCCGGTCGCGTATGTGTCTAGGTCAGAGCGGTTGATGAAAGCAGAAGGGATGTCGTTGAGCTCGTTGCTCGACTCACCTCCGAGCCCGGCATGAATCACGATGACGTCGTCGTAGGCAGAAAAGTCCAGCGGGTCACCTTCACGAGCTTCGGCTGCAAGGACTCCATCGCGGAAGAGACTGACGATACGTTCGTTGATTTCCTGAGTCGTCCTGCCGTTCCCGTAGTCGATGAGCGATTGCTCAAGGACGTAGCTGTCTCCTTCTCCGGCCGGCAGGACTGTAGACTCGATAGCAAGGCGTCCACCAGAAACGGTTGTGTAATAATGTGACAGGGCCTGGAGGTGAGCTTCGAAGAAGGACCGGTTGTGCGGAGGCGTGTCGAAAGGAAACCGATAGTCGGGCGACGCTTCTTCGAACGTTCGGAGATCGAAAGTTCCGTTACCGCTCGTCGTTTCCTCGTCCGGCATCTCTTGAGGAAAGGAGACACGGATCGCAAGTATGCTGCGTGTCTCCAGGGGCTGACCTTCCAGAGTCGAAGCGAAGGTCAGCACGGCCAGTCCGTAGAAGGCAATGAAAAGGCGTTCGAGCCTCAGCCGAAGCGATACGACCGAACGCCTGATCTGAAGTCTTCGAGGTCTCACTTACAGCAGAAAGTCAGAATGTGAAGCCGCCAGAGAAACGGAAGACGTTCCGGACGGCAGTACCACCGTTAGCGAAGTATGACAGGTCGAATGTCGCCCAGTCATACTTGAGCCCGAAACCGAAGGTTGGTGTCTTGCGGTTGCCGTCGTGGTCGTGCGAATAACCGGCCCGAACTGCAAAGGCTGTGACTTCAGACAGGTTGTACGCCAACTCTGTCCCGACGTGATAGTCCATATCTTTGAGCTCATCGCCCGCGTCTCCGTCGCTCCATCCTGTGATGAAAGATCCGAACCCCTCATCCGGCAGAGGTTTGTAGACGTCGGCGACGAAGAGGAGAGAGTAATTGTTTCGATTCAGGAGGGTCCAGCCAAAGCCGATTGTGAATGTCTGAGGAAGTGGGTCCGACTGATCGGCATCGATGAACGTCATGTTGGGCCCGACGTTCCGGAGCGTCCATCCGAACGAGAATTGGTCGCTGGGTTTCCAGAGAAATCCGAGATCGCCGCCGAAGCTCGTTCCCGTTCCACTTCCCTGCTCGGCACCCGCGCCCTGTCCGGCGAGGTTCTGGTGGATCAGCTTCGTGGTGATACCGAGGGAGATTGACCTAGATATGTACGCGCCGTAGGAGACACCGAAGGCGACACCGAAGCTCGTGAACGTACCGAGATCCTGCCCTTGCTCATCGGTCCTGAACTGCGTGCCTAAAGAGGTGTAGATCAAGCTGATGCCGAAGTTCCCTATGTCTCCGAAGGGCTGCGTGTAGCCGCCAAAAGACGTGAAGATGTCGTTGGCGAGCGAAGGGACGGGCTTATAGAAGGTTGTGCTGAGCGACCGTGAGTCGTCGTTTGCCAGTGCTGCGGGGTTGAAGAACGTCGCGTCGGCATCGTCTGATATCGCCACGTATGCGTCGCCCATACCAGCCGCCCTAGCGCTAGGCGAGAACAGCAGAAAGTTCGCCGCGGCCCGGCTCTCGGGTGTCGCTTCCACGAGGCTGAGCGACAGCATCGAAATGCACAGGCAGGACAGAATCGCCTTCAACGATCTGCTTGAGCGAAAGGTTAGCATGACAAGGTTCCTCCTTACAGCGACACAGAGTGTGCCACGTTAAGGGCAATCGGGGGAAGAGCCCCACAGAGACCGCGGTGCGGTCCACGCGTCGGGAAGCTTCAGTTTCCGGGTAAGTCGTTCTACGACACTGGATGATGTGCGAGTCAGAACTGTTTTAAACAGTTTGATCTCAACTCGGACATACACCCCGCGGGAAGAGCGACCCAGCACTCCCAAAGGTTTCTGGCCTTTAAAGCTACAACCCCAGATGACCGCCCATTTTTTGCTGGTAAGAAGTGCTGGGAGCGGTCACAGCACTTCGCCTTGAATTAAGGAAATTCTGGGTAAAAAGCCAAACCTTTAGCGAGTTACGATAGGCACTCTCCGTAGGAGGAAATCGATTGTTCTGGCTGCGCGGCTTTACCTATATTCGGAACGATTACACGCAATTGCTATCACGCAAATTACGTGCCTAAATATAATAGGGATTTTATGATATGATCAGTAAGGATCTGCTCGATATATTGGCTTGTCCCGAGGATAAGACCCCCGTCTCCTTGGCTGGTCAGGCGCTGGTTGACGATCTCAACAAGAGGATCGAGGCCGGTGAGATGAAGAATCGAGCTGGCGAAATGGTTGAAAACAAAATGGATGGTGGCTTGGTTCGTGAAGACGGTGCCTACCTCTATAGGATCGAAGACGGCATTCCGATCATGCTGATTGACGAGGCGATCGCGTTGGATCCTTCTACGTAACCTATCGGCTGCGTTTCTCGGTGCGCCACCCCGAAATTCGGTACCCCCCAAAGGCTAACGCATACGCCCAATATCGGTTCCCGCTCATTATCTCATTGAAGGGCCGTCATCTCGGGAAAGCTCTCGGTGTGACGGCCCTACTTCGTTGTAGAATCTTATGTTGAGGCGAATCACATTTTCGTGGATGACGACGCTGCTGGCCTTGGTAGTGGTGCAATGCGGCGAAGATGATCCGACGCCATCTGCGCTAGACAGTTCGCCGCTTCCGCCGATGGATCAGGGCGCCGTTCAGTGGCTGGATCCGGAAAACCAGTCCACGTGGTCCAAAACGGAGAAACCCTATTTCCTTTTTCTGTTTGACCGACGCTCCTACTGGTCACGTGAAATGGCGCGTGACGCGTTCGGATCACCGGAAAACGCTAACGAGATCTCCCGGCTGACTCGTCCCGTCTGGATCGATGCGGACTTAAGGCCAGATCTGGTCGATCGCTACGCACTCGGTGCTCTGCCTTCGCTTGCCGTCCTGACACCCGATCTCGAGTGGATCACGGGGTCTACCTACCTTGGGGCCGAGGACATGGCCTCTCTCCTGAGACGCATTCGTATTCTGGTCGACGTCCCAGAGCGAGCCGAAGATCTCGAGCGCGAGCGCGCCAAGCTCAGGATGCGTCGGCCGCACGCGACTACCGCCTTTGCCAACCGGCTCGCTTTAGGGGAGCTTCGTCTGCGGCTGACTGATGCGATCCTGAAAGCGCCGGCGTGGCTTCAGCCGGGTGAGGGTGTCATCGCGCTGATCGAAACGGGTAATAGTGACAAGGCCCGAGCTTGGGCTGAAGCAAACCTTCGACCCGAAAGGTTCCACGGCAGTGGTGCTCTGTATGATGCGACCCTGACAGATGACCATCGTCTGACCGAGGAGCGGGTGTCTCTGGCTGTAAATGCAGGTGCTCTCTATACGGTCGCGACACTTGCCTCGCTGACGGACGACCGATTTTTGGCCGAGCAAAGCCGGAAACTCGCTGAAGCGTTCGAGCTGTCGTTCGGGACCTCGACCTCAGAACTTTTCGGAAGCGGCACCGCAGACTTCTCGGCCGACACCTCGGGTGTCATAAGGCCTGGAGCAGGTGCCCCGTCTCTATACAACAGGCGTTCTGTAACCTCGTGGAATGCCCTCGCTGTGTCGGCGTTTTGCCGAACTGCAACGCTTTCCGCCGAGAACCCCTGGCCGGACCGCGCTCGGTCGATCCTCGATGCGATCCTGAAGCGCCGCGTGAAGGGATCCCGGGTCAGGCGGACCGAAGTAGCGTCCTCGGTGTTACAGTTTGAAGACGCCGCACACACGATACGTGCGTGTCTCGACCTGGCCGACCTTACCGGGGAAACATCCTACAAGAGTCGCGCCTCGGAGCTTGCTGATCGAATGCTAAAAGACATGCTTTTAGAGGAGGGCGCGGTCAGTCACCTGATCGGTGCCGACGGTCACTACGGGAGCGGCGCCGGTGTTTTCGCACAGTGTTTGGTTAGGATGGCTAAACTGAATGGAACATACCTGAAAGATGCTGAACGGCTCTGTCGGTTGGCAATCGCGCACGGTGCGGAGCGGCCTAGCAGACTCGGGGCCGTTGTGCGAGCACTGGTCATGCTCGAGGCGAAAGGGACAGATCTCGAATGACTGATCTTGTGATTGGCGGACGGGGCAACCTGGGTCGCCATCTGATGACAGACCTTCCCGCTGCCGTTTCGACAAGCCGGGATGGGGACTCTGACGGGGCGCTCAACATTCTGAATGAGAATCGAGTAAGAGATCTCGTTACTCGGCTCAGACCTCGCTGTGTTATCAACACGGCGGCGATGACGAGTGTCGACGGATGCGAACGGGATCCCGAAGCTGCGCAGGCCGTCCACGTGGAAGGAACGGAGAACCTCGTTCGAGCGTGTGAATGTGCCGGTGCCCGTTTGATCCATCTGTCGACAAACTACGTGTTCGACGGTGAAGACGGACCTTACACGGAGTCGGATGAAACGAATCCGCTTTCCGTGTATGGCCGTACTAAGCTGGAGAGCGAGAGAATCGTCCTCGATGGTCGCGTGAACGGTCTGGTTGTCCGCACTGCCGTGTTCTACGGTCCAGAGTTTGACAGACCGAATTTCGTGACTTGGGCCATTCGACAGTTGATACTTGGGCAGCAGATCCGGATTGTGACCGACGAGACAGCCAACCCAACTTATGTACCCGAGCTCAGCAGAGCGATCGCCGCCTTCGCGGGCACGACCGACATGCCCTCTCTGGTTCATGTGGCAGGCTTCGATTTTGCCTCCCGTTACCAGATGATTGAGACGGTTTGTGACGTTTTCGGGCTGAATAAGGACCTCGTGAAACCTGTCGGTTCGTCCGAACTCGGTCAGGATGCGCCCCGTCCATCGAGTGCGGGACTAACCACGGATCTTGCTCGCACTCTCTTGGACTACGAGTTCCGTCCCCTCAGGGCGAATCTTATCGAGCTCAAGCAGCAGATCGGGAATCCTGAGGCTTGGGCTCTATCGGACTGAAATTGGTCTCAAACTCAAGCTTTTTAAGCAGTTAATATCCTTGACACTCGGGAGGGTCGCCTCTAATTTTCTCCGTTTTGCACCATCGGTATCACACCGTAACGACTTGAATCTCCATGAGAAAACAGATCGCGATTCACATTTTTCTGTGCCTGCTAGTCTTTACGGCCGTCGTCGACGCGAACGAACCCCGTGTCACGCGATTCCAGCAGGCAGAAGCTTTCGCGGAGGTCGGTGACCTCGTTCGTCACCGCTACTACCAGGAGACCGATGCCGTCGACCTGTATCACGGTGCTATCGAAGGCTACCTGTCCAAGCTTGATCCCCATTCGACATACATAACGCCCGAACAGCTTCGAAAGACGCAAGAACGCCTAGAAGGCGCCTTCGAGGGGATCGGAATCTACTTCGACCTGATCGACAATTTTCTGACGGTTCTGTCTCCGATCGACGGATCGCCGGCATACGCCGTGGGGATCCTGCCGGGCGATCGTATCATCCGAATCGACGGTCACTCGGCAGTCGGTATAAAGTCGGCTGAGGTCGAGGAGCGGCTCAAAGGGCCGAAGGGCAGCATCGTAACGGTGTCGGTGCAACGACAGGGACACGAGCGGATTCTGGAGTTCGAGATCGTGCGGGACAAGATCAATGTCCCCAGTGTCCCGTATGCGTTCTGCGTAGTGGATAACGTCGGATATGTGAAAGTGAACCGATTCTCGGGTCGGACAACCGAGGAGATCCGATCGGCCGTGGGCGAGCTTCTGTCTAAGGGGATCGAGAAGCTGATCCTAGATCTCCGGGGCAACGGTGGTGGGTTCCTGGAGCAGGCCGTGTCTGTCTCAGATCTGTTCCTGGAGACGGATAGGCTCGTCGTTTACACGGAAGGGCGTCGAAGGGGGTCTCGTGAAGACCACTTTTCGAGACGCGACCCACTCGTTCCCCGATCGATGCCGGTGATCTGCCTTGTGAACAGCAGCAGTGCGAGCGCATCGGAGATCGTCGCCGGCGCACTGCAGGATTACGACCGCGGTCTAATCGTCGGACACACGACTTTCGGCAAAGGACTGGTCCAGAAGCAGTATCGCCTGAAAAACGGCGGCGCCTTGCTTCTGACTGTAGCCAAATACATGACTCCGAGCGGCCGGCCGATTCAGCGTCCTTACGACGAAAGCGGACAGGCGTATGTGGAGGCGGGGCACGACAATTACGACCCGAACAACGATCCCGAGAGCACCGTTGCTAAGCCGATCTACTACACCGAGATCCTTCATCGAGAAGTGTTCGGAAGCGGCGGAATCTCGCCGGACGTGGTCGTCTCGGCGGACTCCCTCTCGAGCTTCGAACGGTCACTCGTTCAGAGCGGCGTGTTTTTGGAGTTCGCTACGCGGGAGGCGCTGTTGTTCACCTCGAGCTACGATGATTTCGGAGAGTATTTTGAGGGGTATCGTCCAGGACGCCGAGAGGTTTTGGCCTTCAAACGCTTCCTAAAATCGCTGCCCGAAAGTCGGATAAACGCCAAGCTGGACGACCGGTCTTTCCGGGAGAGCGGCGATTTCATCAAGGAGCAGGTCAGACAACAGTTTGCGCAAATCCGTTGGGGGACTTATGCTGCGGGGCGGGTCCGGATCGATCAGGATCCCGTGGTCGAGCAGGCAACGGGTTTGTTCGAGCGCGCCACGGCACTGCTCGACAGCAGAACCTACCACAGTGAGGGCAGGATTGGTCGGTCTGAGTCTTTTGACCAGGTTCGTTGATAGAGGATAATTTTGGAGGGGTTGATGGTAGAAGCGGGACATTCGGGTTCCACACTTGCAAGTCAGGTTAATCTTCCGCTTTCGAAAGCGGTCGAGATCAGCTTCAATAGCGTGAAGATCCGGTTTGGGCGATCGCTGATAACGGTAAGCGGTATCGTCCTGGCTATCGCGTTCCTGATGTCGATCTGGGTGAACACAGACATCATCGACGGGCTCAAAGAAGCCAACGAGTCGAAGATCAACCTGATCCTTCAGCAGCAGGGGATCGACACGGATCCAGACAGCGCTGCAGCCATGCAGGAGAAATCAAAGAACAACTGGTTGGTCGTTCTTTCCCTTCTCGTTTGTCTGGTCGGTATAACGAACGCGATGCTGATGTCGGTGACGGAGAGGTTCCGCGAGATCGGGACGATGAAGTGTATGGGGGCGCTCGATGGGTTCATTATCAAGCTCTTTCTGCTGGAATCATCGTTTATGGGAACTGCGGGGACCATTCTGGGCGTGATTGTGGGGCTCCTCTTGTCCATAGGGCTATCGTCGCTTAGCTATGGCTCTGCGATGTTCGCTTACGTCAAGTGGGCGGGTGTCGGTCAGAGCGCGGTCCAGTCTATCCTGATCGGGTCAATTCTGTCGCTTCTTGGTGGGATCATTCCCGCGTATCGGGCAGCGAAGATGGAACCCGTCGATGCGATGCGGCTTGAGGTATAGTTGAAACACAGGTCGAGAACTACAGGAACAGGGGCTTAGGTATGGCGGTCGTTCGTACGCAGCAGGTAAAGAAGGTTTACGAGATGGGTGACTTCAAACTCGAAGCACTCAAGGGAGTTGACCTCGAGGTGGAGCAGGGCGAGTATCTCTCGATTATGGGTCCGTCAGGGTCAGGGAAGAGCACCCTGTTCAACATGATCGGTGGCTTGGACAAGCCCTCAGACGGGAAGGTCTACATCGATGATGTAGACGTTGCTCAACTAGATGCCTATGAACTCGCTTGGTTGCGGTGTCGGAAGATCGGGTACATTTTCCAGTCCTTCAACTTGATTCCGGTGATGACGGCGCTTGAAAACGTTACACTACCAATGGTTTTCGCAGGTCTGACGAGCGATGAAGCCCGCGACAAAGGTGTGGATCTGCTGACTAAAGTGGGACTGGAAGAGCGGATTTCACACAAGCCCTACGAGCTTTCCGGCGGGCAGCAACAGCGTGTGGCGGTTGCTCGTGCTTTCGCGAACGATCCGGCGATAATCCTAGCAGACGAGCCGACGGGGAACCTCGATCTGCACACGGGTACGGAGATCATCGAGTTGCTCCGGCTAATGAACAAGGAATCTGGGGTTACGGTGATTTCGGCCACGCACGATCACAAGATGCTGAGTGTTTCGGACCGTGTGGTATGGGTTCGAGACGGGATCGTCGACCGCATCATTAACCGGGCAGACCTGAAGATTGAGGTCGGTACGATCGACGGTGAAGCTGAATAATCATTGACACTGATCTTCTGATTTGATGGCGTCTGCCTTTCGGAATACAAAAAACCTGAGATAAACTGATGATCGACGTTCGGAACCGCTTCTATTGGCGATGCGACTTTTGCTTTGGCTATGACGCCAAATTTCAGGAGTTGAGTTTGCCCGTTTGATCGTCTGATCGCATCGATTTGTTCTTTAAGGCCGTGGGCGGGAGCTCACGGCCTTTTTTTGATGTCGATTAGGCACCCGGTCGTATAAGTGCGTTTGTTGACAAATAATTGAAAAATCGCATATTAGAACCCTTTTCGGCCCTTTCTGGCGCCGATTTCAGAATATGACCATTCCAACGCTCGACAATGTTCGCAAGATGGCGGATGAGGCAAGCCTTATCCCGATTTCCCGAAAGATCCTAGCGGATCTTGAGACGCCGTTGAGTGCCTATATCAAGGTTCGGGCGAACGGTGGGCACACTTTTCTGTTTGAGAGTGTGGAAGGTGGAGAGAAGATCGGGCGCTACTCCTTCTTGGGGGTGGATCCCTTCCTCGTGTTCAAGAGCCGGGGGCAGGCCGTAACACTGACCGATCTTCGGTCCGGAGAGACGACATCTTACGTGGCCGAGCCGATCGTTGAACTGAGACGACTGATCCACGATCATCGATCGATCCCGGTGCCCGGGTTACCCCGTTTCACCGGAGGCGCCGTGGGATATGTCGGATATGATGCGATCCGACTAGTAGAGGACATCCCGGACATGACCGAGGACGATCTCGACCTCGACGATGTGTTCCTGATGTTCTTCGACACGCTATTGGCATTCGACAATATTAAACACGTCATCCACCTGATCTCGAATGTTCACACGCAGACAGACGATCTCGATAAAAGCTACGAGGCGGCGGTAGCGAATATAGACTCACTCGAGGCTGCGCTGGCAAGGCCGCTCGTTGCGCCTGTTGCAAAGGGGACCGGAGAGGTCGTGATCCGCTCGAACACGGAGCGAGAGGCCTACGTAGAGAAAGTGGAGAAGTGCCTCGAGTACATTGTGGCTGGCGACATCTTCCAGGTTGTGCTGTCTCAGCGTTTCGAGACCGATGTGACCGTTGGATCTCTCGACATCTACCGCATGCTTCGGATGGTAAATCCGTCGCCTTACAACTTCCATATCGAGATGGGAGACCTGCAGCTGGTCGGTTCGTCCCCGGAGCTCCTTGTCCGAGTCGAGGATGGTGTCGTGCAGGTGCGACCGATCGCTGGGACACGCTGGCGGGGAGAGTCACAGGAAGATGATCAGCGACTGGCTGACGATCTGCTCGCTGACGAGAAGGAACGAGCCGAGCACATCATGCTCGTCGATCTCGGGCGGAACGATGTGGGACGCGTGTCGAAGTTCGACACGGTTCGCGTGACCGAGCAGATGATCATCGAACGATATTCGCACGTGATGCACATCGTGTCGAACGTAATAGGAGAGCTGCGGGAGGATGTGGACGCCCTTGATGCTTTGTTCGCCGGGTATCCGGCGGGAACGGTGTCCGGTGCACCCAAGATCCGTGCGATGGAGATCATAGACGAGCTCGAACCTACACGGCGAGGTCCATATGCGGGGTCGGTCGGATACATCGATTTTTCAGGTAACATGGATACTTGCATCGCGATTCGAACGATGCTTTTGAAGAACGGGAAGGCCTACGTCCAGGCGGGCGGTGGGATTGTATACGATTCGAAGCCGGATTATGAGTTCCGCGAGACAGTCAACAAGGCAAAGGCGCTGTTCCGAGCGGTTGAACTGGCGGAACAGGGTAACCCGGATCTGACGGCGAACGCGCGATGATCTTGGTGATCGACAACTACGATTCGTTCACCTACAACCTCGTTCAGTATTTGGGCGAGCTTGGGGCGAAGCTGGATGTTCGTCGGAACGACAAGGTCACGCTCGACGAGGTCAGCGAAATCGGTCCTGATAAGATCGTTGTGTCACCAGGTCCGTGCACGCCGAACGAGGCAGGGATCTCGGTCAGTCTGATCGAACGGTTCGCTGGGGAAATTCCGATTTTGGGGGTTTGCCTCGGCCACCAATCGGTCGGTCAGGCCTTCGGTGGCAAAGTGATCAGTGCCCCCGACATCATGCACGGCAAGGTGTCGAAGATTCATCACGATGGGCGAACGATCTTCGAGCATCTGCCTCAGGATTTCATCGCGACTCGATACCATTCACTAATCGTCGAACGGGAGTCGCTTCCGGACTGTTTCGAGATTTCAGCCGAGACGGCGGATGGTCTGATCATGGGGCTTCGCCATCGCGAGAAACCCGTGGAGGGCGTGCAATTCCATCCCGAGTCGATTCTGACGGACGAGGGCAAACCCTTGCTCAAGAACTTCCTAGAGCAATAGGAGATCCGACGATGGATATTCAAGCAGCGATCGCTCAAGCTATCGAGGGAAAAGATCTGACGCGGACGGATATGGTGTCCGTGATGGATGCCATCATGTCCGGAGAAGCAGCGGACGCTCAGATCGGCGGATTTCTGGTCGCGCTTAGGATCAAGGGTGAGAGCATCGACGAGATCCGGGGCGCCGCCGAGGTGATGCGTGAGAAGTCGACGAAGATCAAGACGACACATTCGGTGATCGTCGATACGTGCGGTACGGGTGGTGATCATTCGAGCACGTTCAACATCTCGACGACGGCCGCTTTTGTCGCCGCTGGTGCCGGGCTGTGTGTCGCTAAGCACGGAAACCGGTCGGTGACGAGTCAGAGCGGGAGCGCGGACGTACTGGCCGTTCTTGGGGTGAATACCGAGGCCTCACCCGAGGTTGTCGGGCAATGTCTGGACGACGTGGGGATCGGATTCCTCTTTGCCGTCGCCCTGCACGGAGCGATGAAACACGCGATCGGACCTAGACGGGAGCTGGCAACACGAACGGTATTCAATGCGCTTGGACCGTTGACGAATCCGGCCGGCGCGACGCGTCAGGTGGTGGGTGTTTACAGCCCAAACTTGACCGAGATGCTCGCCAATGTGCTGAGCGGTCTGGGTTCAGAGCACGCATTTGTCGTGCACGGCTCCGATGGGCTCGACGAAGTGACGACGACAGGCCCAACGAGAGTGAGCGAATTCAAGACGGATTCTGTCTCGACATACGAGATTTCGCCGGGTGACTTCGGCCTGGATACCGCCGCGCCCGAGGATCTGAAGGGCGGCGAGCCTGCCGAGAATGCAGAGATCCTGAAGGGTGTCCTGAGCGGAGAGAAGGGACCACGGCGGGATATTGTCCTGATCAATTCGGCTCTGGCACTGGTGGCCGGCGGAAAGGCCGAAAGCCTAGAAGAGGGTGTGGCTCTGGCGGCGAAGACCATCGATTCAGGCGCCGCCACGGAGAAGCTCGAAGGGTTGATCGAGGTCAGCAACGGCTGAGATATGGCGTCGATTCTGAAAGAAATCTTGGACTACAAGCGGGGCTTTGTGGAGGAGCGCAAGGCATCGGTTCCGCTCGATCATGTTATGAAGGCCGCAGCCGATGCACCGCGTCCACGGTCGCTGTTCAATCGACTGTCAGATGGGGGCGATGTCTCAGTGATTGCCGAGATCAAAAAGGCGTCTCCATCGAAGGGGTTGATGCGAGAGGATTTTGATCCGGTGGAGATCGGAAAGGTCTACGAGGCGAACGGGGCATCTGGCATCTCTATCCTGACAGATGAGAAGTACTTTCAGGGCTCGGACGAGTTCCTGACGTCAGTTCATCGGGAAGTCGATGTCCCCCTTCTGCGGAAGGATTTCATCGTCGACGAATACCAGATCTACGAGGCGCGCCGGATCGGGGCGTCAGCCATACTGCTGATCGTCTCTGCTCTTTCGCCGACTGCACTCACGTCGCTAATTGAGGTCGCTCGCCAGGTGGACGTCGACGCGCTGGTGGAGATACATACCGTCGAAGAGGCGAGGATCGCGTTGGACGCGGGTGCGGATCTGATCGGAATCAACAATCGCAACCTAAAGACGTTTACCTGCGATCTCGCCGTGACCGAGAGCGTCATTCATACGCTGCCTGCAGATGCCTTGGTCGTGAGCGAGAGCGGCATTCATACACGAGCGGATGTCGAACGTGTCCGAGAGGCCGGTGCGGATGCGGTCCTCATTGGTGAGAGCCTGATGAAGGAGCCGGACATAGGGGCTAAACTGTGCGAGCTGGTCGGGGATTCGCCGTGATTCGAGTCAAAGTCTGCGGGATAACTAACATCGGGGATGCGGCGTTCGCCGTTGAGTCGGGAGCCGACGCGCTTGGTTTCATCTTCTACCCGAAGAGCAAGCGGTTTGTGAAACCGGAACAGGTCCGAGAGATCGTCTCTGAGCTTCCACCGTTTGTGACGACGGTGGGTGTGGTGGTCAACGAAATCCGTGAAGATGTCGAGCGCATAGCCGACACGGCAGGTCTAGATGCCCTGCAGATTCACGGGGACGAGTCCCCAGACCTTTGCGTGGGTTATACTAGACCCGCGATCCGTGCGATTCGCGTCGGAGCGGTCTTCGGTCCTGAACAGATAGCCCCGTATGCCGAGGTCGGTGTCGATACGTTCCTTCTGGACAAAGCCAAGGACGGTTTCTACGGCGGAACGGGGGAAACGTTCGACTGGACTGCCGCGGTGCTCGCCAAGGACTATGGGCGTGTGATTCTGTCGGGAGGCATGACACCTTACAACGTCGAAGATGGCGTTGCGGCTGTCGCTCCCTATGCGGTCGATGCCAGCAGCGGTGTCGAGGCCGAACCTGGCAAAAAGGATCACGCGAAAGTGAGTGCCTTTATCGAGAACGTACGGCGCGCAGGCAGGGAGGACTGAGCGGTGGACATTCTTGAAGAGCTGGAGTATCGCGAGTGTCTGTTTCAGTCGACCGAAGGTGTAAGAGAGCGACTGGTGAGGGGACCGGCGAACATCTACCTGGGTGTCGACCCGACAGCTGCGAGCATGACGATCGGAAACCTGATCCCCGTGATAATGCTGCGGCGCCTGCAGTTGGCCGGTCACCATCCGGTCGCCTTGGTCGGTGGTGGTACGGGGTTGATCGGAGACCCAAGCGGAAAGGATCAAGAGCGCCAGCTGAATCCCGCCGAGCTCGTTGCGGAGAACACGGCAAGCGTGCGGTCAGAACTCGGACGGCTCTTGGACTTCGACTCGAAGACCAATCCGGCTTCGCTCGTAAGCAACCTCGATTGGCTGGGCGAGATCAAGATGATCGAGTTTCTCAGAGACGTAGGAAAGCACTTCTCGATTAGCTATATGTTGGCGAAGGAATCGGTCTCGTCGCGGATGGAGACCGGGATCTCGTATACCGAGTTCAGCTACATGATCTTCCAGGCATACGATTTCTTGGAGCTCTTCCGTCGGAACAACTGTGATGTGCAGATTGGCGGGAGCGACCAATGGGGCAACATCACTGCCGGGATCGAATTGATCCGCAGAGAGCTGGGCGAGCGGGCATACGGGTTCACGAACGCATTGCTCGAACGATCGGATGGGAAGAAGTTCGGGAAGTCCGAAGAGGGAGCGATCTTCCTGAGTCCGAAGCTGACGAGTCCGTATCAGTTCTACCAGTGGTTCATCAATGTGCCGGATGCAGATGTCGTGAAGTTCCTGAAGATCTTCACGTTCCTCGAGAGAGAAACGATCGAGGAGCTTGGGACGGGTGTGGAGACTGCTCCGGATAAGCGCGAAGGTCAGCGAGTTCTGGCCGAGGAGGTCACGAGCTTTGTCCATGGTCTCGATGCGGCCAAGCGAGCTATTCACATCTCGGAAGCGTTGTTCTACGGGAATCTGAACGAGCTGTCCGAGCAGGAGGTCGAGGAGGGCTTCAGCGATGTGCCCTCTTTCACGTTGAAGGGGACCGAGGAGAAGGGTCTGATCGATCTCCTCGTGGATGCTGGGGTATCCTCGTCCAAACGCCAGGCGCGTGAAGACATCAAGAGCGGTGCGCTCAACGTCAACGGTGAACGGCAGACAGATCTGGGGACGACACTGACACCGACGGATACCCTCGCAGGTAAGTTCGTCGTGATCCGTCGCGGCAAACACCGGTACTTCCTGATCCGATGGGACCGCTAGACCGAGTCGGTGTCTGCATAGCGCTGCTCTGCCTGATCCCTACGGCTGCGTTGGGCTGGCTGAAGGGACGCGAGTCTCAGACCTATTCGATCGGTCCTCAGCCCGATGTCGTGATCGACGGGGATCTTGGGGACTGGAAGAAAAGTGCTTTCACCGTCGGGCCTCTAGCCGACCAGAATGGTCGGCTCCCGGATTTCATGGATCTGGACGGCTCGATTCGTGTCGGCTGGAACCGGACCGGTCTCGTCCTCGCGCTGTTGGTGAGAGATGATGTGATCGAGGAGTCTCCGACAGAGAGGCTCGGAGGCTACGACTCGGTCTCGATAAGGATTTCGGAGGGTCTACAAAGCGAACGCTACCTGATCGCGACGATCGCGCCCGGCGCCGATCCCTCTCAGCAAGCGACTCGGGTTCGTGTGCGAGCCAAGAGTACAGTGATTGCGGATGTGACCGCAGCAGGGCGTGCGGTCGACAATGGGTATCAGCTAGAGACGCATATCCCGCTTCAGGCATTTGGACCGGTAGAAGAGGGTCAGTTCTATGCGCTTCAAGTGATTCTCATAGATCGAGATCCGGGTGAGCGTTCCAGTCAGATTGCTTGGTTTCCATGGGAGGACATCTCGGTCGGCGGAATGTCGAATGTCGTGCAACTTGCGCAAACCAGCAGTGCGAGTGTTCGGGGATTGGCCCGTGGTGACTACCCGGATCTTCTGAAGACGCGTGTTACGGTCACTGCGGACAGATCCCTGGCAGGTAGGGAGGTCGCCGTTCTCGATGACAAAGCGACCTACGTGACCGGGTATCTGAGTGAGAAGAATCGTCGTGCGGAGGTGGTCTTCAAGTTGGACATGCCCGATCGGGGCGCACCCTTCGACAACCCGAGAATCAAGATCACAGATAGCGGCACGATTCCGCTGACGATTCGTGACAGCGACGAAGCTAGAGCTTGGGGCTTCGTGCGGCATGGTGTCGAATTCGAAGACTATGCGTTCGGCGATGAGCGCTTCCCTGAGCCGAAGCTGGCCGACCCCCTATATGCCGAGCACCTGATCGGCCCCTACACGGTCGAAGCCGAATACTACGACCGGAACTACAACAAGGTCGATAGGGCAGAGAAGAACGGACGGTACGGTGCTGTTGTCAGCATCAAGGCACAAGAATCGGGGTTTGTCCACAGACGTTTCAGGACGCTATACAAGCACAAGGGCAATTTCGACTGGTGGAAATATGATGTAGAGGGCACTATCGATCTGCCAGATGAATACGGAATCGAACCGGTCGTGCTGGAGGAACAGCGCGGGCTCGTATCCGAGTTTCTGAAGTGGCGGTTTCGTATGGGTCTCATTCAAGACCAAAGAGCCGGAGCATTTCTCGCAGGTCTCAGCGAGTCTATACCCGGGAAAGGCACAGAAAACCTCTACGAGAATGTATGGACTCGGGATCGTGAGTGGTGGGTCGGTCTAAAGCGGAAGCTCTATGGGCTGGGTCCGGTCAAACCGTTACAGGCGCCGACCGGTGTGTTCAAGGGGCGGGCTCAGGAGCTGGTTTTCGGGTCTGAGTCGGAGGCGGGGTTCAGGGAGGGCGTGGTCAAGGCGGTCGACCAGGTCTGTAAGACCTGGTGGGAAGAGTCCGCTGAGCCCTTCTCTGTTTGTCTGGCCCGAAACGGTTATATCCTGCATCTCCAGTCGTACGGGGTGCGCGACGGTGAACCGGTGACGCTAACGACGAAGACCCCCATAGCATCGATCACGAAGCTGCTCGCGGGTACGCTGATGGCGATGGCGGTCGAACACCGGCGACTCGACCTCGATGCACCGATCAAGAACTATCTGCCAGCATTCAGGGACATAGAGGCGGGTAAGCTTCTCACTGTTCGGAAGTTGATGAACCACACCAGTGGTTTTCATAACCATTGGGGTGACGATCAGAACGACTTTGAAGAGTTGATGGCAGGGTATGCGTCGGAGATGCAGATCGGGAGGACCTACCAGTACAATGGGACAGCCTTTGCATTGGCAGGGAAGGTCCTTGAGGCCGTTACTGGGGAAACTGTACCAAGGTTCTTAAAACGTCACCTGCTTGATCCGCTTGGCTGCGAGGATACGGACGTGTTCGGGACATCCTGGGATGGGAAGAGTACCCCTCTCGACCTCGCACGGATCGGTCAGATGCTCATGAATGGTGGGGCGTACGGCGACTTCAGGTTCTTCGAGTACGAGGCGATGCAGGAACTGTTGCCAAAGTCCCTGATGGGTACGATCCCCGGAACATACCGTGAGTACGGGATGGGGACGCGCCTCTACCGAAACGAAGGGTTTGGAGAGGGCACGTTCGGACACGGCGCCGCTTCCTCGACAATCTTCCGGGTCGATCCGGAGAACAAGCTCATAATCGTTGTGACCCGGTGGCGTGAAGGCAAAGAATACAACGAGCATCGACGTCGACTGTTCGACACGATCGTTTCATATATACCAGGACCTAAAGAATCCTTATAAACAGAGGCAAGCCGATGGCTACACTTGTCAGTCCGGATCTACCTGATGCCCGAGGCCGCTACGGCCCGTACGGTGGCCGGTATGTGCCGGAAACCCTAATGTCACTTCTTGACGACCTGGAGGCAGCATACCGGGTGGCCAAAGAGGACCCGGGTTTCCAGGCAGAACTCGATCGCTACCTGAGAGAGTTCATCGGGCGTCCGACATCGCTGTATTTTGCCGATCGCCTTACGCGGCACCTGGGTGGCGCCAGAATCTACCTGAAGCGAGAAGATCTGGCGCACACGGGCGCCCACAAGATCAACAACTCAATGGGGCAGATCCTGCTTGCGAAACGGATGGGCAAGGAGCGGATCATTGCCGAAACCGGCGCAGGACAGCACGGTGTTGCGACGGCCACGGTCGCCGCGATGTTCGGGCTTGAGTGCGAGATCTACATGGGTACGGAAGACATGGTGCGTCAGGCGCTGAACGTCTTTCGTATGCGCCTGCTGGGTGCGAAGGTGACGGGTGTCGATTCGGGAAGCCGGACGCTTAAGGATGCGATTAACGAAGCGATTAGGGATTGGGTCACGAACGTCGACTCTACGTTCTACATATTTGGATCGGTTCTGGGACCACATCCGTACCCGATGATTGTGCGCGACTTCCAGCGTGTGATCGGTGTCGAAGCTAGAGAGCAGATTCTGGCCGCCGAGGGCAGGCTGCCTGATTGTCTGGTGGCGTGCGTTGGTGGCGGGAGCAACTCGATCGGGCTTTTCCATCGGTTTCTCGAAGACGAGGGTGTTCGGATGGTCGGTGTCGAGGCCGGAGGGCACGGCATCGAATCGGGCGAGCACGCGGCGCGGTTCCAAGGTGGGAAGCTTGGCGTGCTCCACGGTGCACAAATCTATCTCCTCCAGGACGACGACGGACAGATCGCGCTGACCCATTCGGTGTCCGCAGGCCTCGACTACTCGGGTGTTGGGCCGGAGCACTGCTACCTGCGAGATTACGACCGGGTCGAATACGCTTATGCGACGGATGAAGAGGCGCTTGAAGCGTTCCAACTTCTGAGCCAGCTTGAAGGGATCATACCTGCGCTCGAGAGTTCGCACGCGATAGCTGAAGTCTGCAAGATGGCGCCGACCATGGATTCAGATCAGGTTGTCATTGTGAATCTCTCGGGAAGGGGAGACAAGGATGTGCAGCAGGCTGCAGTAATGATAGACGGTATAGACGAGGTAGGATGAGCGCGATCGCTGAGAGATTTGCCTGTCTGAAAGAGCGTGGCGAGACAGCCTTCATCCCCTACGTTACCGCGGGGGATCCGGATCTGGAGACGACGAAGGCGATCGTGGTCGAGATGGCCCGTAGAGGTGCGGATGTGATCGAGCTGGGGATCCCGTTCTCTGACCCGCTTGCGGACGGGCCGACGATTCAGGCCTCATCGCAAAGGGCACTCGACAAGGGAGCTACGCTCGAAGGAATATTCGGTTGTGCCGAGGACATTCGGAAAGAGACGGATGTTCCGATTATTATTTTTAGCTACTACAACCCCGTGCATCGGTATGGCCTCGAGGCCTTCGTGAACCGGTGCGTGGATGTGGGTGTGGACGGAGCGCTGGTGACGGATCTGCCTCCTGAAGAGGCCGGTATATATGGGGAGCTAATGTCGGCAGCGGGTTTGGACACGGTATTCCTGCTCGCGCCTACGAGTCGGGACGAGCGAATCAAGCTCGTTGCGGATGCGACGACAGGATTCGTGTATTACGTGTCGAGAGCCGGGGTGACCGGTGAGCAGACGTCGCTCTCTGATACGCTCGCTCCCATGGTAAAGAAGATCAAAGAGTTTACGAACAAGCCTGTAGCGGTTGGATTCGGTATCTCGGACCCACAACAGGCGCAGGAGGTTGCGCGACACGCCGATGCGGTCGTCGTGGGCAGCGCGATCGTTCGTCGCATCGCAGAGAAAGGAGGCGATCCCGATCTGGCATCACAGATCGGGGACTTTGTTGCCGACCTGATGCGACCGTTGAAGACCTCAAGCTGACACAACCCGAGAGAGCCGTCGAATGGATCTGGATGATTGGCGTGGCAAGATAGACGACCTCAACGCCAAACTCGTCGAACTGCTAAGCGAACGCGCGAGGTGCGCGATCGAGATCGGCCTGATCAAGCGCGATAAGGGTCTGCCGCTGTATGCACCTGAGCGAGAGGCTGTCGTGCTCACCCAGCTTAAGGTACTGAACAAAGGTCCCCTGAGCGATGAGGCGATTGAGCGGGTTTTTCGCCAGATCATCGATGAAGCCCTGAGACTCGAGCAGGAACACACGGACGAATCGTAGCGTATCAAGAGGACAAAATGGCATTCGAAATCTTGGGAGAGATTCCCCTCTCCGAGAACATCCGCGAGATGCACCCCGTCACGCCTGAGATGGTAGAAGTCAAGAAGCGTCGTGACCAGGAGATCAGGGACATCTTTCTGAAAAAGTCGGACAAGATGCTGCTCATCATCGGACCTTGCTCTGCGCACAATGAAGATGCCGTGTGCGAATATGCCGGGCGTCTCGCGAGGCTTCAGGACGAAGTAACGGATAAGCTGGTCCTGGTTCCGCGTGTTTACACGAACAAACCGCGAACCACGGGAGAAGGCTACAAGGGCATGGCTCACCAGCCGGATCCCGAAAAGGATCCCGACCTTGTGGAAGGTATGATCGCGATTCGGAAGATGCACATTCGGGCCTTCTGCGAGTCTGGGCTGACGGCAGCAGACGAGATGCTGTATCCCGGGAACTTTCCGTATCTCGAAGATGTGCTGAGCTACGTCGCCGTCGGAGCTCGATCGGTGGAGAACCAGCAGCACCGCCTGACGATCAGCGGGCTTGATGTTCCGTCAGGGATGAAGAATCCGACGGGCGGTGACATCAGCGTGATGCTTAACGCGATTCGCGCGGCTCAGATTCCCCACGAGTTCACATATAACCGGTGGATTGCACGGACACCGGGGAATCCGCTGACACATGCGATCCTGAGAGGCTACTTGGATACCTCCGGGCGGAGCTTCCCAAACTACCACTATGAGGATCTGCATTACATCGCCAAGCAGTATCTCGATCGGGGTCTTGAGAATCCTGCGATCATCGTCGACACGAACCACAACAACTCGGACAAACAATTCTCCGAGCAGCCCCGGATTGGTCTAGAGGTGATGCGGAGTCGTCAGAGTTCGGACCTGATTCGAGATACAGTCCGTGGTCTGATGGTCGAGAGCTACCTTGTTGAAGGATCCCAGAGCGTCGAGGACGGCGTGTTCGGGAAATCGATCACGGACCCCTGTTTGGGCTGGGTCGATTCAGAGCGATTCGTGAAGGATCTCGCAGAAAGGGCCTAGACGAAGATCAGGTGATCCATGAGCGATCCCGACTTTACAGACACAAGCGTTGCAATCGTAGGTGTGGGGCTCATCGGCGGATCGTTGAGCCTTGCGTTCAAACGCGCCGGTATTCGGACTCGCATCATTGGGATCAGCCGCCGAGAGACTCTCGATCGAGCCGTCGAACAGGGCGCGATCGACGAAGGTTTCGAGTATGACGACATTGCTGAGGGTGTTGCAAAAGCCGATCTGACAATTCTCTGCACCCCGATCACGCGGATTCTCGAGATGATCCCGGCTTGTCTGGCTGCAGCAAAGTCGGGGAGCATCGTGACGGACGTGGGTAGTACAAAACGGGCTGTGGTCGAGGCGGCGAGCCGACAAGGCCGATCTGATGTATTCTTCATCGGAGGACACCCGATGGCGGGTTCGGAATGGAAGGGCGTCGATGCAGCAGACCCGTTCCTGTTTCAGAACGCGATCTACGTGCTGACGCCGTCAAATGATGTCCCGTCCGAACGTCTCGGCTGGTTGGCCGGTCTGACGGAACAAATCGGGGCGCACGTTGTTCAGATGGACCCGGACACGCACGATCGAGTTGCGGCTGCAATTAGTCATCTTCCGCAGATCATGGCGACGACGCTTGTCGGGATGGTCGGACGAATGAACCAAAAGGACGGACTCCCCCTGAAAATGGCCGCCGGTGGGTTCCGGGATATGACGAGGATTGCGTCGAGCCCGTATGAAATGTGGCGAGATATCTGTCGGACCAACGCAGATCCGATCCGTGAAGCGATGGAGACCTACATGGATGCACTGTCAGAGCTGAAGGGGAGGATCGAAACCGATTCGCTGGAAGCAGACTTCGACTACGCGAATGAAGTCCGGGATCGCATTCCGAAAGACTCAAAGGGCTTTCTGACGCCGCTGTACGAGCTGCTTCTTGTGGTCGAAGACAAGCCGGGCGTGATCGCTGAAGTCGCTACGTCTCTTGCCAGTGCAGGCATCAATATCAAGGATATAGAGGTGCTGAAAGTTCGGGAGGGTGAGGGCGGGTCTCTTCGCCTAGGTTTCGGCACCGCGGAGGACAAGTGGATTGCAAGCCGGATCCTGAGCGCAAAGGGATACACAGTATTATCAAGGTAGCTAAAGGAATGTCGGAAGTCGCAGAATCTGAGGAACAGGAGGTCGAGCCGATCCAGAGTGTCCGAAAGCTGGAGGGTTCGGTCGATGTGCCGGGGAGCGAGGCCGTCTCTATTCAGGCCCTGAGCTTCGCCGCCCGTGTCGATGGCGAGACCACGCTTACGCGATGTGCGATGACTCCGGTTGTACGCACACACATCGGACTTCTCGAGCGGTTCGGTGTCAAAGTGAACTTGAACGGCGAAAGCGCAACGGTCTTTGCCGGAGAAGTAACAACGCCCGAGGGCGAGATCGCGGCGTCCTCGATCGAGTCTTATGGCGCTCTGTCAGGGCTTTCGGTCGGCCGATCTGTCGTTCTGACCGGGTCCCACGATTACAAGGCAGATGCCGGGCGCATACTTGACGCGCTTAACGGCTTCGATGCAGTGGTGAGGCATGGTGAGGACAGCCCATTTCCCGCCGATCTTGGCAAGGTTCTGCCAAAGCCGGGCACGTATCAGCTCGGCCAACCAGACTCGAACGTGAAGACGGCCCTGTTCTTGAGTGTGATCGATCAGGAGGGGTGTTATGTGCTTCAGCAGGGCCTAGCTGGGGAAGATGATCTTGAGGTCCTGTTCCGGCACGCCGGCGGACGGCTCGAGAAGGGACGAATCGAGGAGGCGGACGGATATCAGATCACGTTCGAGGGTCCGCAGTCGCTTTCGGGAGCCAAGCACGAGCTGCCCGGGGGCGCGACCGGCACGTTATTCATTCTGGCGGCAGCCGCGATTCGGCCGAAGTCGGAGATCGAGATTTACCACGCAGGCAGTGACTGGCGGACTCGGCGATTGATCGATCTTCTACGACGTCTCGATCTGAAGATCCAGATCGAAAAGACGCGGACCACATCTGGTTTCAGCACACGTTCGCTAAAAGTTCGGTCAGGCGAGCTGCGGAGGATCAAGGTGGCCGACGAGTATTCGGCACTTTTTCTGGATGAAGTCCCGACGTTCGCCGTAATTGGGGCCTGCGCTGTCGGAGAAACGGTCATTCGAGACGTGGCGTCGCTTCGGCAGGGCGATGTGGACGCGATCGGGTTGACAGTAGAAGGGCTGCGAGCTTTCGGAGTGCGCGTCGGCGAGATGCCTGACGGGATGGTGATCCAGGGAGTAAACGCTCTCCAAGGCGCCACGGTCGATGCCGGGAACGACCCTCGAGTCGGTATGGCCTTCACCATCGCCGGCATGGCTGCGGAAGGTGAAACAAAAGTCCTGAATCCGGGTCCGATTGAAGAGACGTACCCTGGTGTTCTTTTGAGGATTCAGTCTGTTTCCGTAATTGGGAGATAGCGATGAGAGTCTTGTTTAAGCTGACGTTGTTGCTGATGTTCGGAATCCTAGGTGGTGTCGCCTTTATTCGGTATGCCTACGGCTGTTCTTGGCGCGAGAGCTTCGATATTGCCGATCAGTTTCTGGAAGACGTTCTGGGCTAAAGACGACCGGAGCGAAAAACGCAGACACCGACAGATCTAACGTAGGATGATTCTTTGAAAATCAAGGCGACCAGCCAGGTGTTGGGGGTGATCGGGGATCCGATTGCCCATTCCTTTTCACCGGATATGCACAACGCCGCGATCGATGCTCTGGGCATCGATTTTTGTTATGTGGCCTTCCGTGTTAAGTCTGAAGGTGTTGGGGCGGTTGTTAAGGGTCTCCGCGAGTTCGGTATCCTTGGGCTGAATGTGACGATCCCGCACAAGCTGGCCGTTATGGAGCACGTCGATCAGATCTCTGAAGAGGCACTGGCAGTCGGGGCGGTCAACACGATCCACAACGAAGACGGGAACCTGACGGGTCACAATACCGATGTGTATGGTGTGACGACTGCGATCGAGCGGGTCGCAGGTTTGACCACTTTTCCAGAGACGTGCGTGGTTCTTGGAGCAGGGGGTGCGTCACGAGCGGTGACATATGCGCTCGGCCGACGGGATGAGGTGAGGAAGGTGATGATTCTGAATCGTACCTTCTCTCGAGCGGAAGCACTTGCTGTCGACATGGAGAAGATTACGGGGAAGTCGATCGTTCCGGCGGCACTCGATCAGGCATCGGAGAGGGCGGCTTTCGGGGATGCGGGGCTGGTAGTCAACACGACCTCTGTCGGAATGCACCCAAACACCGAGCACAGTCCGATAATCGATACGGACTCGATCAGGCCTGACCTCGTCCTCTATGACACCGTGTTCAACCCGATCGAGACTGCGATTATGCAGCAGTTCAAGGAGAAGGGTGCGCCAGCTTACGGAGGTCTGGATATGCTGGTTTTCCAAGGCGCGAGGTCGTTCGAAATCTGGACCGGAACGGAACCGCCCACGGATTTGATGAAGCAGGCTGTAGTCGGACGGTTCAGCTAGGGCCGATCAGATGGCGGCGAGTGTCAGAGATATGGAAGAGGGTGTCTTCACGGATCTCGGCAAGAAGCGCAAGTTTGTTCGCGGGATGTTCGATGGGATCGCGGGCACTTACGATCTGCTGAACCATCTGTTGAGTGCTGGTATTGATGTTGTCTGGAGAAAGCGGACGGTCGATCAGCTTGATCCCCAGCCGGGATGGCGAGTCCTCGATCTGGCGACGGGTACGGGAGATCTCGGGTTTGAGGTTACGAGTCGAGGCGACATCGACGTGACGGGTGCCGATGTCTCTGTCGGGATGCTGCGATACGGATGTGCAAAGGAACGATCGAAGCAGTCGGGGTTGAGATTCCTCGCCGGGGACGCGGAAGGTCTCCCGTTCCCGGATGCCGCCTTCAACGGGGTGACGATCGGTTTCGGAATCCGAAACGTCGCCGAGCTTCGACGAGGTCTTGCCGAGATCTATCGTGTTCTGAAGCCCGAGGGCCGGTTTGCGGTCTTGGAGTTCTCAAAACCAACGGCCCCTATTCTTCGTGGGATCTACTTCCTCTATTTCAAATATATTCTGCCTTCGATTGGGAAGCTGGTCTCACGAGATCCGAAGGCGTATACGTATCTGTATGAGTCGGTGATGCTGTTCCCTGATGGAGAGGCATTCTGCGGACACCTGCGCGAAGCCGGTTTCGGTTTGGTTACCCAGACGCGACTGACTTTTGGCATCGTATCGATCTATTTTGCTCAGAAAAGCTGAGGAATTTGTTGTGTCGAATCTGTTTGTCGAAGCGATAAGCGAGCAGGTCTCCCAAGCAACGGGACTGGAAGCTTCGGTTGTAAGAGATCTGTTGGAGACCCCACCGAACCCGGAAATGGGGGACTACGCCCTGCCGTGCTTCACGTTGGCAAAGACGATGCACAAGGCGCCTAACCTAATCGCAGAGGAGTTGAGCGGGCAGGTCGAGACAGGAGAGACGATAACCGAGATACGTCCTACTGGGCCATATCTGAACTTCTTCGTGTCCAAGACCGACCTCGTATCGGGGACGATGGAGAAGGTTCTAACTCAAGGGGATGACTACGGGCGGTCCAATGTGGGAGCGAAAAAAACTGTGGTCATCGACTTCTCGTCGCCGAACATTGCTAAACCGTTCACCATCGGACATCTCCGCACAACTGCGATCGGAAATGCCCTGGTTCGGATCTACGAGGCTCTTGGATGGAAGGCCGTGGCGATCAATTACCTGGGAGACTGGGGTGCCCCGCACGGGATGAATATCGCGTCCTACAAGGCGTGGGGTGAGAAGGAAAAGGTTCGCAAGAACCTGCCCTATGAACTGTTCAATCTGTATGTGAAGTTCAATGCTGAAGTGGAGAACGATCCGTCCCTCAAGGAATCCGCTCAAGAGTGGACACGGAAACTGGAATCAGGGGACGAGGCCGCACTCACACTGTGGGAGTGGTTCCGGGAAGAGACGATCGAGGACTTCAAGCGCGTGTATCGTCGGATGGGGATCAATTTCACTGAATTTAGCGGGGAAAGTCTGTATCATCAATCCTCCAGCGAACTGCTCGAGAGATTGAAGACCGATGGACTCGCCACCGAGAGCGAGGGCGCCCTCGTCGTGAAGTATGAGGATGATCTGACGCCCGCAGTACTCCAGACGAGTCACGGTACGATCGTCTACTTGCCTCGTGATCTGTGTGCGGCGACGGACAGGAAAGCTCGATACGACTTCGACAAGATGATATACGTCGTCGGTGCGGAACAGACCCTGCACTTCCAGCAGCTGTTCCGGACGCTCAAACTAATGGGCAACGACTGGGCAGACACGTGTTCACACGTGTCCTTCGGCCTGATCAACTTCAAGGGCATGAAGATGTCTACCCGGAAAGGAAACGTGATCTTCCTCGAGGAGGTCCTGGATCGGGCCGTCGAGATGACTCGTGAGATCATTGAGGAGAAGAACCCGGATCTTGTGAACAAGGAACAGGTCGCCGAAGATGTGGGGATCGGCGCGATCATCTACGCAGACCTAGATTCGAGAAGAATACGTGATGTCGTTTTCGACTGGGAAGAAATTCTAAACTTCAGCGGTGAGACAGGGCCGTATATCCAGTACACTCACGCACGATACTGCAGTGTCCTCAGGAAATACGGGCAGCAAATCCCACCGGCGGATGTGGACCTGACGCTCCTTTCGGAGCCGGAAGCGCTGGCTGTTGTTAAGTGTATCGAGGACTTCCCCGCGCGGATAGAACAGGCGGCCGAGAACGATGAGCCATCGACGATTTCGACGTATCTGATTGAGCTTTGTACGGTGGCCAACCGCTTCTACAATGCCCACCGAGTGGTTTCGGAAGATGAGGCGATCACGCGGACACGTGTTACGCTGGTGTATGCGATCAAGGTGGTGCTGAAGAACGGGTTGGGGCTGCTCGGGATGAAGGCGCCGGAAAAGATGTGAGCCAAGAAGGGTCAAATGCCAAGCGTCAAAGGTCAAAAGATAGGGGCGCAGGGGCGAGAATGATGGGTGGGAAGCGGGTTCTGCACTGTGACACATGCGGGATGGAGACCGAGCATCTACATCGCGATGTGCTGGATATGGATTACAATGCGATCCTGAAGCCGGCGATGTGGAACTGTGAATCCTGCTACAGGAACAAGCGTGCACTTCGCGCGATCGGTGGCGACCCGGTAGCGATCCTGGATGGACGTCAGATATTCGTGACTGGGTTCATGGCGACCGGGAAGAGCAAGATCAGTCCAATCTTGGCAGCCCTGACGAGACGTAGGTATGTCGACACGGACGAGATGATTGTCGAGAAGGCGAGGAAGTCGATCCCGGAGATTTTCGAGCAGGATGGGGAGGACGCCTTCCGGGATCTAGAACACCAGTGCGTGATCGAGGTAGCAGACGGTCCTTCGGCTGTGATTTCGCTTGGAGGAGGCGCGATCGCATACGGGCGGAACTGGGATGTGATCAAAGTGAAGGGGTTAAGCCTCTGCATCCGTGCATCCGTCGAGACGATTTTTCAGCGCTTGGCACGTAAGCGGGACGAGAGACCGCTTCTCGCCGGGCTTACCGACGAAGCGTGCGTTGCCAAGATCAAGTCGATGCTTAAGGAGCGAGAAGGATACTACGCCCGAGCCAGCACGTTTGTGACTTCCGATGAGGTTAAGAGCCCCGAAGATATGGCAGTTGAAGCTCTTAACCTCTTAAAAGCCTTGAAGTAAACCCCAAGCGCACCACTAAGGAGTAACCTCTGTCGTCTCTGGGCTATGGCGTGTCGGGAGACCACCAAGAAGACCAACAAAAAGAAGGCCGTTCCTTTCTGACTGGATGCGTCGATCCCTTCGTGCATTTGTGTCTTCGGCGTTCAGCCTTCCAACCGAAACTCTGATGCCTACAATCCACGTCAATCTCGGATTACGCAGCTACGATATCCTTGTCGGTCACGGTATCCTCGATCGCATTGGGGCCGAATACGCACGACTGAACCTCGGTGCGAAGGCAGCTATCGTGACCAACCCGACTGTGTCGGCTCTGTATCTGAGTCTGGTTCAGAACAGTCTGGAAGACTCTGGCATAGAGGTTCACGTAGTGACAGTCCCGGACGGCGAAAAGTACAAAACGCTGGATACGGTAGGGGCGATCCACGGGAAGTTGATGAAGGCTGGATTGGACCGAACATCCTGCGTGGTGACGTTGGGTGGGGGTGTAATCGGCGACATGGCCGGCTTTGTCGCGGCGACCTACATGCGGGGTATCAACTTTGTGCAGATTCCCACGACGCTTGAGGCCCAGGTCGATGCCAGCGTAGGGGGTAAGACTGCTGTCGATCATGAGAGTGGTAAAAACATGGTTGGAGCGTTTTACCAACCCCGGTTCGTCTTGATCGACACGGGGACATTGCTCTCGCTCGACAAGCGTGATGTAAGGTCCGGGCTTGCGGAGGTTATCAAACACGGCCTGATCCGGGATCAGGCGCTGGTAGATTTCCTGGATGAAAAGATGGAGCAGGTGGCCGAGCTAGAGATCGAGGCGGATGAGCTCGACTGGTTGATCGCCAGGAACTGTGAGATCAAGGCAGGTGTGGTAGAAGCGGACGAGACGGAGAAAGGGTTGCGCGAGATTCTTAACTACGGCCACACCGTCGGCCACGCGATAGAGTCAGCCTCCAGCTTCCGGCTTCGGCACGGTGAGGCGATCGCTCTTGGTATGATGGCCGAAGCGAGAATCGCAGTAGAGAAGGGCATCTGCGAGGAAGACACGTTGACGCTTCAGAACGCTCTGCTGAAACGGACCGGACTTGGCGTTTGGTCTCCTGATGTCAGGCAAAGCGCAGTGATCGAACTGATGGCGTCGGACAAGAAGGCGAGAGAAGGCGTGATCCGGTTCGTGCTCCTTGAAGGCGTAGGCCGGGTAATACACAGCGATGATGTAAGTGCAAGTGAGATTGCTGCAGGACTGGCCTACGTGAAAGAAATCGCCACGCCGTTCTGATCAGGTCTGTGCTGTGCGCTTACCGAGAGGCATCCAAGGGGCGAGACACTCGCCGAGTATATCCTGCTAAATAGCACGCAGAACCTCCCCTACTCTCCGAGCCTTCGCGTAACAGCCCGACGATCTCGTTGGTTTCTAGCTGCTCGCGAGTAGTAGCTTAGTCCAAGTCCAGAATTTGGTGGATGAAGCGCGGGAGTCGTCCGGAAAGATCAGCGCGCGTGTAGGGCGCATCTGCGTGACGTCGATGCACCCCGAGTCAGCTAGTTCGGGTAGCCTATCGCTTCGGTGTGAAGAGGTCTGTGGCGGTACCTTCGAATATCTCTGCAGATATTCCGACCGATTCTGACAGTGTTGGGTGGGGATGGATTGTGGCGGATAGATCCTCGACAACAGCGGCCATTTCGATGGCCAGCGTACCTTCCGCGATCAGTTCGCCCGCTCCCGGTCCTACGATGCCTACACCAAGGATTCGGTTCGAAACTGGTTCCACGATCAGCTTGGTCAGCCCATCGGATCTGCCGAGTGTCATGGCCCTTCCCGATGCCGCCCACGGAAACTTGGCGATCTCGACACGCTTTCCTTCCGCCTTTGCCTGTGTTTCCGTCAGACCCACCCACGCGACTTCCGGGTTTGTAAAGACGACCGCCGGGACAACCTTGTCGAAGGCGGTATCCGCGCCGGACAAGACTTCGGCCGCGATCTTGCCCTGATGAGTCGCCGTATGGGCAAGCCCTCCTCCGATCACGTCACCGATCGCAAAGATCCTCTCGTCAGCCGTCCGCTGCTGGTGGTCGGCTTCGATGAAGCCTCGCTCATCGACGACCACCCCAGTGTTTTCTAGCCCAAGTGTTTCACTGTTTGGACGACGACCGATCGAGACAAGAATCTTCTGGTAGGACTGCTCGAAGAGTCCAGAGTCCCCATCCAGCGCGACCGTCACTTCGTCGATTCCGGCCTCGACCTTCCTGACAGCCGTGTTCAGGTGGATGTCTTGGAAGATCCTGGACAGACGCTTTTGAAGGGGCGTCACGAGATCGCGGTCCGCACCCGGAAGAAGCCCTTCTGTCATTTCGACGACAGTGACCTTACTCCCTAGTTCCGCATACACGAGTCCGAGCTCCAGACCGATATATCCTCCACCCACGACAAGCATCGACTTTGGGACGTCTTTAAGCGCGAGAGCCGTCGTCGAGTTCAGGACACGGTCCGAACCGACATCGAACAGCGGAATCGATGCCGGTCGAGAGCCCGTGGCGATGATTGCGTGGTCAAACTCGACGCTGTCGAACTCGCTGCTGCCCGTGATGATTGCACGGCGAGAGCTTCCGAAGGAAGCGCGCCCCTTGATATGCGTGACGTGGCGTTGCCGGGCTAAGCCTGCGAGGCCGCCGGTCAGCTTGTCGACAACGCCGTCTTTGAATGCCCGGATGCTGTCCAGGTCGATCTCGGGGGCGGCAAACTTGAGCCCGTGTGATTCGGCTTCCCGTGTTTCAGAGATAATGGCTGCCAGATGCAGAAGAGCTTTGGACGGGATACAGCCGCGGATCAGACACGTACCACCTAGACGGTCATCGTCGTCGACGATTGTGACCTCCGTGCCGAGATCTGCCGCGCGGAAAGCGGCGGCGTATCCTCCCGGACCGCCACCGATGACGAGAAGTTGTGGTCGATTTGTAGGCATAGTCTCGAAAGCAGTGGAGGGTCAGAGGGGCAGGTGGTGTCCTCTGCCCCTCTGACGCCTATCCGCCTAGAAGCATGTGTTCAGGGTTCTGGATGGACTCGATGAGCTTGTTGATGAATCGGACACCGTCCGCACCGTCGATGACCCGGTGATCGTATGACAGACAGAGAGGCATCATCAGCCGGGGCTCGATACGCCCGTCGACGATGACCGCCTCTTCGCGACCCTGACCGATCCCGAGGATCGCGACTTCAGGATGATTCACGATCGGTGTGAAGGATGCGCCGCCCAGACTGCCGAGGTTCGTTATGGAGAACGTGCCGCCTTGGAGCTCATCGGGGGCGACACGATTTTTTCGTGTGCGGTCTCCCAGTTCACGGAGCTCGGCTGCCAGTTCGTAGATGTTCTTGTGATCGACATTCTTGATCACGGGGACGAGCAGGCCACGCTCGGTATCCACGGCTATCCCGAGGTTGATGTAGCGCTTGAGTATGATTTCGTTCGCCGACGGATCGATGCTGGCGTTGAATTGAGGGAACGTCTTGAGTGCGGAAATGATGGCCTTAAGGACCAGTACAGTGGGTGTAAGCTTTGCTCCACGGGCCTCGGCGGCCGCCTTGTTTCTCTGTCTGAAAGCCTCGAGTGCGGTGGCGTCGGCCGATCCGAACTGTGTGACGTGCGGGATCTGATTCCAAGCAGCCGACAGGTTCTGCGCGATGACCTGCCTGATCTTGGGCATGGAATGCCGCTCGATCGGGCCCCATTTGCTGAAGTCCGGAAGAGGCGGCGTAGCCGCCACCGATGCAGTCGTGACGCCACCTGTAAGTGCACCCTTCACGTGTTCCTGCACATCCTCACGTACTATGCGGCCGCCGGGTCCCGTTCCCTTCACCGTCTGGAGATCGACCCCCAGTTCTCGCGCAAAACGACGAGTTGCTGGTGCGGCGGGGACGGATCCGGGCTTTATTGCAGGTGGGGGAGAGGCCGACGGCGCAGGAGAAGGTGGTTCCTGGGCAGCAGAGCTGGGCTCCTTCTGTTTGGTTTCTGGTTCCTCCTCCACTTCGACGGCTTCGGCAGCCACTTCTTCCACTTGCGTCTCAGGGGCTGGCTCGGGCCCTGAGGCGGCAGCCGCTTCCTCCTCTGATGGAGCAGGTACAGCTTCGCCATTTTCCTCGATCATCACGAGGACAGCCCCTGGTGGGATCGAATCCCCGGCGCCGACGTTGATCGAGACGACGGTACCGGCGAACTCGGATGGCACTTCGATCAGCGCCTTGTCCGTTTCGAGTTCGATGATGCCTTGATCGACCTCGACCTGATCTCCGACAGAGACGAGCACCGAGACGACATCACCCGACTCCACGCCCTCCCCGAGATCAGGCAGCTTGAATTCTTTTGCCACTGTTACCTCCCAGACCCATCGCTACTCTGCGGGTTTGAATTCTCTCTGAATGACGGGACCCGCCGACATGGGGTTGGCCTTCTCTGCATCGATCCCTAGCTCATCGATCGCCTTCTGTACTGTCTCTCGCTTGACCTTCCCCTGTTTTGACAGAGCGTAAAGCGTGCCGACAGCGATCGATTCTGCGTCGACTTCGAAGTGTCTTCTGAGGGCCTGTCGTGAATCGGAACGTCCGAAACCATCGGTCCCCATTGAGAACAGATCGTCCGGGACCCACGGACGAATCATGTCTGGCAGCACCTTCATGTAGTCCGAAGCTGCGATCACCGGGCCCTCGGTTTTCTCAAGGACCTTAGTGATGTAAGGTTTCCTCTGGCGCTTCGTCGGATGCAGCATGTTCCAGCGCTCGCAGTCGAGGGCGTCCTGTCGAAGCTCTTTGTAGCTCGTGACGCTCCATACGTCGCCGGAGACGTTGTAGCGATCGGCCAGGATCTCCTGTGCTCGCAGAACTTGTTTGAGGATCGCCGCGCTTCCGAAGAGTTGGACTCTGTGTGCACCCTTCTTCCGATCGCCATCCGTTAACTTGTAGATGCCGCGGATGATGCCTTCTTGGCTGCCTTCGGGCATCTCCGACATCTCATAGTTTTCGTTGCCAAGTGTCATGTAGTAGAAGCAGTCTTCCTGCTCCTGATACATCCTCCGGATGCCGTCTTGGATAATGACCGCGATCTCGTAGGCATAGGCCGGATCGTAGGCGTGGATTGTCGGGACGGTGCTCGCGAGGACGTGGCTGTGACCGTCCTGATGCTGTAGTCCTTCGCCGTTGAGGGTGGTTCGGCCTGCGGTACCGCCTAGGAGGAAACCCTTACAGCGTGTGTCGGCCGCGGCCCAGATCAGGTCTCCGATGCGCTGGAACCCGAACATCGAGTAGTAGATGAAGAATGGGATCGTGTTGACCCCGTGGGCGGCGTATGCCGTACCTGCAGCGAGGAAAGAGGACATCGCGCCTGCTTCGTTGATACCTTCTTCCAGCAACTGACCGTCCTTCGCTTCGCGGTAGTACGCGATGTTTCCGGCGTCGACGGGCTCATAGATCTGGCCGACGTGAGAGTAGATCCCGATCTGCCTGAAGAACGGGTCCATTCCAAATGTGCGAGCCTCGTCGGGGATGATCGGGACCAGCAAGTTGCCGACGTCCTTGTTCCGTACGAGCCGCCCGAACATCCTCGCGAAAGCCATCGTCGTCGACAGTTCACGGCCTCCCGAACCCTTAAGAAACTCGTCGAACTCGGAAAGTGGTGGCGCGTTCAGCGGCTCAGCAAGGATCTGACGATGCGGCACGTAGCCACCGAGCGACTCCCGATGCTCTCGCAAATATATGTTCTCAGGACTGTCGCTTGGCGGTCTGTAGAAGGGAACGTCTGCTTGCAGCTGCTCGTCGGTGATCGGAATATCGAACCGGGTCCTGAAGTCTCGAAGCTCAGCCTCGTTCAGCTCGTGCTGTTGGTGAGTTGTGTTGCGACCCTCACCTGTTTCGCCCAGACCATAGCCCTTGATGGTTTTTGCGAGAATGACCGTCGGTTGTCCCTCGTGCTCGACGGCTGCCTTGTACGCGGCGTAGACCTTCTCTGGATCGTGACCGCCGCGGCGGAGCCTGCGCAGTTCGTCATCCGACAGGGTCTTGACCATATCGACCAAGCGGGGGTCGGCGCCGAAGAAGTTCTCCCGAATATACTCTCCGGATTCTACGGAGTACTTCTGATACTGTCCGTCGACGGTCTCGCTCATTCGCTCTACCAGCACTCCGTCCTTGTCCTTAGCGAGGATGGGATCCCAGTCCGCTCCCCAGATAACCTTGATGACGTTCCAGCCGGCACCCCGGAAGGCTCGTTCGAGTTCCTGGATGATCTTGCCGTTCCCGCGGACAGGACCGTCGAGTCGCTGCAGGTTACAGTTGATTACGAAGATCAGGTTGTCCAGCTTCTCGCGTGCGGCAAGAGTGATCGCACCCAGGGACTCAGGCTCATCCGTCTCGCCATCTCCCATGAAGACCCATACGTGCGAGTCGTTTGTCGAGGCAAGGTCCCGATCTTCGAGATACCGGTTGAACCTCGCCTGGTAGATGCCACTGATTGGGGCGAGGCCCATCGATACCGATGGGTATTCCCAGAAGTTCGGCTGCAGCCACGGATGGGGATATGAGGACAGACCACCTGGACGCTGCAACTCCTGCCTATAGTTGGTCAGGTGCTCGGCATCCAGTCGACCTTCGACAAAGGCGCGAGAGTACATGCCGGGGGCCGCGTGACCCTGGAAGAAGACCTGATCCCCGGGGCCATTTCCGTTCTTTCCGCGGAGGAAATGGTTCTGAGCGACTTCAAAAAGTGTTGCGGAGGATCCGAAAGTCGAAATGTGTCCGCCAAGACTCGGGTCTTGATGGTTCGCGCGAACCACCATGGCCATCGCGTTCCATCGAACGATGCTCTTGATACGGCGCTCGATCTCGCGATCACCCGGGTAGGGTGGCTGCTCTTCGACTGGAATTGTGTTGACGTAGGGCGTGTTCGCGTTGAACGGAATCTCGACCTTTGTCCGTAGCGCGTGGTCCTCAAGTCTTTCGAGCAGGTAGCGGACTCGGTCGGGACCGTGCTTCAGGAGGGTGTAATCGAGAGATTCGAGCCACTCGTGGGTCTCCTCGGGATCGACATCAAGCGGCTGATTGCGGATGTTGCTGTCGGACATTCCTGAACCTGTGCGGGATGGATTCCGTTTTCTTGGTTAAACACTTCGAACCGCACTCTGTTGGGCGGTTTTACCGCCGGAAAATTTACTGGCTGGACCTGTAAAAGTCAAATGTCGCCTGATTAATCTGAGGGAAAGTATAAGTAAAACTGAAGAATTGGCCAATCCTAAGAGGTCGTCCCTCGCATAGAAACGGGCCCCCGAGTCTGAACTCGAGGGCCCGTAATTCGTTTCCTATAAGAAGGTTAGATGATTCCAGCCATCTCCTGAAGCATTCGCCAGTTCTCCAGACGGTCCTGCTGGGCGGTCAGAAGCGTGTCTGACGGATTCCCTTCCGCGTCGAAGTGCTTCGCGAAGCGTCCTTCGGACCTGGCGAAGTTGATGAAGTCGACCGTTTCGCCTGTCTTGCGGATCGTATACCAGTCGTCGTTGACGGCAGGGTTGCCGCGCAGGCTCAGTCGATCCTTTATCCTCTCGCCCTCTCGCGGGTCGTAGATGAAGATCGGGAAGGCTCGTGACTCCATCGCCAGCTTTGCTTGGGCGCCTGCCATATGGTCGGCGACACCGTGCTCTGGCTGACAGGTAGTGAAGACGGTGATCACCGACGGCCCATCATACTCGTTCGCAGCCATTACCGCCTTGTAGAAGTGGTTCGGGAGCGAACAGATAGTCTGAGCGACGAAGACGTCGGGGTGCATCATGCAGATCTGACCCAACTCTTTACGACGCTCCGACTTGCCTTCGATCGCCGATCCGTGGTAGGACATCTTTGTGGCCTGACCCATGTAGGTCGAGGTCGACGCCTGTCCACCCGTGTTCGAGTAGACCTGCGTGTCCAGAACGAGCACGTTGATGTTCATGCCGGACATTAGCATGCGTGAGAGCGCTTGGAAGCCGATGTCTAGCATTGCGCCGTCGCCGCCGAGGACCCAGAGCTTCTTGTCCTGCCAGCCCATCTGGTCCCAGCGTGCCCGGACTCCCATCGCATCCGTCGGGCCGTTTTCGAAGAGCGAGTTGGTCCAGGGGATTGTGTAGGGGTTGTAAGGGTAAGTCGACGTGTATACGGTGTTGCAGCCGGTCGAGGCGACCATGCCGACTTTGTCTTCACCGTACTTGAAGCCTGTAGCGGCAAGCATCATCCGGATGGCAGTGGCTTCGCCGCAGCCCATGCAGGATCCTGCTCCGCCGACATACAGGTTTGACCGGTAGGTCAGCATCATGTCCTGAACAGACTTCTCGATCAGGTAGTCCGGCGGAGATTCGGGAAGATTCAGGTAGAAGTCCCACCATTCGCGGTACTCCTGAAGGTTCTCCTCGGTCTTCCCGATCATCTTGAGCGCGTCTTTGTCGCCGCAAACCTCCACGCATTCGGCACAACCCTTGCACTTTGTCGGATCGATGAAAATCCCGAAGTAGGCACCATCCTGTCCTTTTTTCTCGAAGTTTTTGAAGTACTTCGATGTTTCGGCGAATTGCTCGCGCAGCCGCTCCTGCTTCTCGGGGTCGGTCTCCTTCGCGAGTTCCGCCTCGAGTTCCTCTTTTGTCGAGATCTTACCGAGAATCGCCGTGTCTGGACACTCCGTGACGCAGTCCATGCAGCCGACGCAGTTCTCGGTGATGAATTCCGGGATCTCCGGTGCGATGTAGCTGAAATCACGGAGGATTCCGCTACCGGGTGCGCAAAGACTGCGCGCGACACCGACATCAGCGGGCAGGCCTTTCTCGGCCGTTCCGTTGTTGTAAGCACCGACGATGCGCTCATTGAAGTCTTCGATGTCAAGCAGGTCGTTGTTCATTGTAGTCGAAACCATAGCGGTCGATCTCCGTTCCTGTTTGAGGTGGGTTCTGGCTAGCAGCCTACTGATACGGCCCCAGCCGGGAGACCGTCCGATTCTTGATCGATCGTGCTCTCGATGAGATCGCGCGGGACTTCGAAGACTTCGTCGTAGCCGCGACGGATCGTCTTCAGGTTCGATTCGACCACATCTTCACCCTTGCTTCCCCAGTACTTGCGGACCGCTTCTTCTACCTTGACGAACAACTCGTCGTCCGACAGGTCGAGGTCACGCTGGAAGGGTGTGTGTCTGAGGAAGATTCCGAGCAAGACTATGCCTTGGAACCGTTGCTCGAGGTCCGGTGTGGGGGCCTCTTCACGCGCGATCCTGACGGCGTTGAGTGCGAGCGGCTTGATGTTCCGCTCACGGATTGTCTTTTTTGCCCAGCCGGGGACGTGGTCCCAGACACCCGCAGAGTCGGGTTGATTGCTCTGGATGAAGATCATACCGCCGTCAGAGACACCGGCGAGCGGGTTCCCCGTGTTAAATGCATTCACGTCGTTCAGAGGTACGAAGTCGACGCGTTCAAGCTCCGAATGTGTACGGATCGACTCGTTTGCCGCGGTGAGGTAGTAGGTGGTCGGCAGGCCCTTCTTCTCGGAACCGTACTTGGGGTAGGCCTGGACCTGTAAGCCCAGGTTCGCGAGAAGCGTGGCGATGACTTTGTTTGTCGTGACGGATCCGTATCCACCGATCGAGTGTCCGCGCATGGCGAATTCTCCCGGAGTCCGTTCCTCGGGGTCGTCCTCTCGCTCGATTGCAAGCGGATGGTCGATACCGATGGCAAAAAGACGCTTACCCTGATCGCCGTCCTGCATGTTCCTGACAGTGGCGATGAAGTCACCCGCGCGGACGTCTCGGCTTCCGAGTCCCGCGATACCCGAGAATATCGTCGGGATCGACTCGATTTCCGGGTAGTTCTCGGTTCCTGCCGCCGCGTCTGCGAAGGCCGACTTGACCTCCATCGTCAGCGGGTTGGACTGCCCAAGCGGATTGTCCATCCTCTCGAGTACGGCGATCGCCTTGGCGTGCTTGAGCGCTGCGACCAGTTCTACGCCCGGGAAGGGTCTGAAGGAGGTGATGTGCAGGGCACCGACCTTGAGGCCCTCGTTCTTTCGCATGTGGTCGACGGCTACCATCGCCGTTTCCATCATGCTGCCCATACCGACGATCACGTAGTCCGCGTCCTCGGTGTTGTAGCAATCGATCAGGCCGTAGTGGCGGCCTGTCAGCTTCTCGAACTCGATCATCGTCTCACCCAGGATGTCCGGCACGGCATCATAGAAGTAGCGTTGGGCTACCTTACCTTTCATGTAGCTGTCCTGGTTCTGGACGACTCCGCTCATCACCGGGTTTGCAGTGTCCATGAGGTTGACGATCTTGTCTTCAGCCTTGCCCACATACAGCTTCATCATTTCTGGCTCGATTGCCATAACGTTCTGGACGGTGTGCGTGGTCAGGAACCCGTCCTGGATGCACATGAACGGTGTTTTGGAATCCTCTGCGGCCCGTCTCGAGATGAGCGATAGGTCCATGACCTCCTGAGTGTTCCTTGCGAAGAGCATTCCCCAGCCGACGTCCGCGACAGCCATCACGTCGTCGTGTCCTGCGTGGACGTTCAGGGACTGAGAGGTCAGGGCGCGGGCCCCGATGTGGAATACGGCGGGCAGACGCTTACCCGAGATCGTGTAGAGCACCTCTTTCATCAGGACGAGGCCCTGACCGGAGGTGAAGTTCGTGACCCGCCCACCGGCTGCTGCGAAACCTTCGGCAGCGGACGCGGAGCTGTGCTCGGACTCGGGTTCGAGGAAGATGAGGGTGTCATCCCAAAGGTTCTTGGCCCCGTTTGCTACGAACGAGCTGTATTTCTCTCCCAGGATCGAGGAGGATGTGATCGGGTATGCGCAGGCTGCCTGGCTGATGGCTTTTTCTACCCAAATGGCCGCGTCACCGCCGTCACCCACGTTCGGAATCCCGGGAAACGGTACATTGACGGGTTGTTCTTCATAGCCACTGGTCTGTATTGCTTGCGCCATTTTCACCCCTTTCCTGCGTGGCGACTCGCTTTTACCGCCAGTTTGAATCTGGTCACGTATGGGCGGTATTAGTAAGTCTTAAATTCAATCTGAACAAATAATAAGATCTAATAATTAGATCCATAAGACTCAGTAAAATATAGGGCAAAGAATCCCCCTGCGCAAGCCAAGCTTCTATGCCGGAGGGCCCTTAGAATTCAGCGTTGGAGGTTGTCCAGTTGGGTCGGTTTGGGGATAGATACGATTGGATTCTTGAGCGTGCCTATTCCCTGGAAGGTCATGAGGACGAGGTCGCCGTCGATCAGGCCGTCCGCCAGGTCCGTGTCGGCGAAGACGATTGGTGTTCCCCAGTAGAAGATCTGGAGCTGGTTGTGTTCGAGCGGAATTCGCTCGAAGAGCGAGCGCTCAAGATGAAACAGCCCGTCGGGCGCGTTGAGATGACTGTTGCCGGTCTTGCCTGTTTTGAAGGCCACGCTTTCACCGTCCCTGATGATGTCGCAAGAGACCTCGACCGCTGTGTGGTCGAAGACGTCGTCGGTCACGAGCTCGGGTCCCAAGCTAGCACAGCCGCCGCTCCAGTTCTTCGCCTGGGGTAGGTTCAGCGGGTTTTGGGCCTCGATCCCGTTGTCCGTGTAGTCGTTCCCACCCGTGAAGCCGAGGCGCTCGATCTGACCGTCGCTCCGCAGCCCGTATATACTGACGAGCTCGACTTCGGGGACCAGACGCAGGGTGTTCTCGGGTCTGCCGATCGGTCCACCGTGGGCGACCAAGCTTTCAGGATCCGATTTGGCGAACAGCTCGGGTATCCCGCCCGCCGCACACTCCCTGTATTTCTGGTCGTAAACATTGACTGACACGCCCGTCGACTGCTTAGCCTCGATCTCTCTCAACTTTGCGCTGTCCTCGTGGGTCACGCCGGCCAGCCAGATCCTGAGCAGGTGTTTTGCCCCTGATGGAGGCGTAACCGTAGGTCTGAGGTGGGGTTGGGTTGTATCGGAAGTGTTCTTGAGCAGGTTTCCTAACGGCTTTCGCTCGGCCGAACCGGCAAGGCCTTCGCACACCTCGACCAGACTGGACGCATTGCCGCCGTGCTGGTAGTAGAGCTCGTGCAGGGAGATCGGAGCTGTTGGTGTGGAGGTCAGGTCGATCAGGTCATCGCCATCGATGATCCCGACGCGGTTCGAGGGTGAGCTTTGGGGATCAGTGAACTGTACGAGTCTCAAGAGTCGATTCTCCTGCTAAGGGTTTTCGAACAAGAGCGCATAGGATAATCCCAGCGAGCGAAGGAGCAAGGTAAAACCGCCTTTGGTCTTGCGGCGGAATCCGGGCGCAGGGATATTGGGGCGACAACGGAGGAGACAATGGAGTTCGAGACGACTGACCCCGCAGAGGCCTTGAAGCAGATCCGCGTGAACCGTGAGATATTCCGGGCGCTCCGACGTGTGGTGCTGGAGCGGCAGAGAACAACCGTATACGACATCAACGGCGACGCGTATGTGGTCCAGGGCGTGGGGTGGGAGACGAAAGGGATCGGGAAGTTCCTCCACGGTGTCGGTGCTTCGTTCGATCCGTCGAAGGTGAATCTGGCGCCGCTGACGGGGGAAGAGAAGGAGTATCGTGTGGTCAAGAGCGATCCCTGGGGACAGGATCGGATTCTGTGAAATGCGGCTGGTAGCTGGCAGAAGGGGGCGGAATGCGAGTCATGACCTGCAACATACGGACCTCAACTGCTGCTGATGGTGAGGATCATTGGGAGCGGCGGAAGGCGATTTGTGTCTCGACGATTCTGGATCGTGAACCGGATCTGTTCGGCGTCCAGGAGGCGCAAGAAGATCAGCTGATCTACCTGACGGCTGCGATGAGTAAGTTCTCGAGCTTCGGGCTCCCCGACGAAGCCGCCGGTCGTAACGCCGTTAATACGATCTTTTACAGGTCAGATCGGTTTGATTCCATCGCTGAGGGTGGCTATTGGATGTCCGAAACACCTCACGTGCCCGGTTCCTCCTCGTGGGAGAGCGCCTGCGTTCGACTTGCGAACTGGGTGCGGCTTAAGGACCGTGAATCAGGACACGAGTTCAGGTTCGTGAACACGCATTTAGATCATGTCAGCCAGCCGGCGGTCGAAGGACAAGTGGCCAAGATCAACGAGGACGCAGCGGCGTATCCTGAAGTGTATCCACAGATTCTCACGGGTGACATGAATGCACGAGCAAGCCATCCCGGAATTCAGGCCTTGCTTGCGGCGGGATGGGCGGATACTTACGAGACGGTGCACGCAGATTACGATCCGGGCAACACATTCCATCGGTTTCGTGGAGATCAGTATGAGGGGGAGAGCGGCAAGATCGACTGGATCTTCTGCCGAGGAAACGTTCAGGTGAAGGGTGCCGAGATCGTGAGAGACTCGGAAGGCGGTCGGTTCCCGAGCGACCACTATTTCATCATGGCAGATTGTGAGGTGGGCGGTTGCTGATGCGTGACGAGATGGCGGGGATCGGGAGACGCTGCGCCGCGTTGTTCGTGGACCTGATCATGCTTGAGCTGGCCATGTGGCCGTTGGGGCTGGCGATCCGAGAACTGACGCCGTCCGCGGCCGTCCTCCGGTTTCTGCAGTTTGTGATCGCGGTGATCTACTCGGCGGTTTTCCTAGGTGAGAGGGGGCAGACCCCCGGGAAGATCATGGCTTCTCTCAGGACACTCAGTGTGGATGGGAGCTTGCTGAATCAGCGTCAGGCGCTGGTTCGGGCGGTGATTAAATGGGGGACAATCTACGTCCCGCTGACCGTTATGGCTGCGATGATGCCGCTCCCTACGAATGTGCAGCGAATCGGGACAAATGCGCCCCTGGTTGCTCCAGAAGTGCCCACTCTGATGCCCGTGATTGGGTTCGCGACGGTGGTTCTCTGGTTCGGCTTGGCTGTTCTGACTCGACGAGATCCGAACGGGAAGGCGCCGCACGATCGGGTGGCGGATTCCCTGGTGATCAAGGTGGCTTGAGCAGGCTTGTATAACCTGCTTCTCGATACGCCTTGAACTGCATTCAGTCCTAATCGAAGACACGGTCGCTAAGGGATCACACTGAAGAGTGAAGTTTTCGTGGTTTCCTGATCAGTGGTTAGATCCCTGACGCGCATCTTCAATTCGTATCTTCCCGGTTTGGCTTCTGCGAGATCCAGCTCGAAGTAGTCGTTCTCCTGGGTGACTGATCCCGTCTGTTCGAACTCGAATCCGATCGTCTCTCCTTCCTTCGCTCGCCGCAGCTTCGCCAAGAACGGGATTTTGATCTTTCCCCCCGATGTCCGGGCCTCAACCTCATAAGAGATCCGGTATTTGGTCTGCCCGAACTCGTCTCGATTCAGGTTGTAGATTTCGTAGTAGATGTAGATGGGCTCTCCCGTACGGAACGAGCGTGTCGGTGCTGGACGGATGTCCCAGCCGTTTCGTACGAACTTGGAAGGTCTCTCGGCGTCGGCTTCCACGATTTTCTGGGCGATCTGGAGGTCGCTCAGCGCAAGTTTGTTTCTGCTGAAGTCCTCGAGTTCGAGCGCTTGACCATAGACCTGAATGAGATTGGTGTTCCGACGTGTTATCTGCACACGTAGTTCGTATTCACCCGGTTGAACCGGCAGGTTCGCGCGCCCGACCGCTAGAAGACCTTGATCCCGATTGAGCGAGTTGACACCGATCCCGAGGTTCTCGATGGACCGGTCGACCTCATGGGCACCTCGCAGCAGGACAACTCGCCGTTCGACAACGACAGTTGTGTCCGGGTCGTCCGGTAACGCCACGTTGTCGATCGGTAGAGCAATGTTCACCTGCAGGTCTGTCTGGCCGTCCTCTCCCCGGTAGGCCAGGGCCTCAAAGAAGAAGTGCAAGGGCTTGAGCAACGTCAGGTCATATCGCTCGGGCTCCTCCGACGCGACACGAGCGACGAGCGAAGCGGGCGAGTAATTTGTCATCCGGCTGATGAAGGAAAGGGGTGACCCCGTCGTGAACTCAAGACGCGCCATATCGTCCTCGCTCAGCGTAGGGATCGGGGCGTAATCGAAGTTGTCGCTTAGGAACTCATCGGTAAAGGAAATTTCGATTCCCTTCCCAATGTCAATATAGATCCACGATTCCCAAGGAACGGTCGACCAGTCCGAGCCGGCCGTGATCGGCTTCCAGCCTTGCAGACCAAGCAGCTCACCATCGTTCACAGACGGGTTCGAAAGCGAAAGCCCGGCATCCGTCTGGTGACGGATCGGGTAGACCGGGCCGACAAAGGTGTGGTCGACAGCGTCGCTTCCGTACAGACGCGCAGCCATCAGGTCCTGTACCTGCTGAGCCGCTGGGGGGACGATCGCGTTGAGGTCCTTCGATGTCGAGCGGTGGAAGGGCTTGCCATAGCGGATGTAGACCTCGCCGCGTTTGTCCCAGGGGAACTTCTTCTTTCCAAACTCGTTTCGGGCGTGCCATACGCGTCGGTAATGCTCGGCACGTCTCATTGCACCGCCTGAAGTTCGGAATGGGTCTCGTGTCATCCAGAAGCGTTGGAGGAAGGCATCCCGCGCAGTATCGGGGACAGATCGATAGGCCAGGATCTCGCGTTTGAGTCCGACAAGGGTGATGTCCTCGAAAAGGGTGGCCTCTTCCTCTTTGAGTGTAGCGATGTAATCTCGGAAGGCCCGCACGGCCCCTTCGTGCTCACCCTTGTGGATCAGCGAGATTGCAAGAAGCGGGAGTGACCGGGTATTCTTGAGCCGTGATGTGACCTGATACAGATTCTCCCACTGTTCTTCTTGGAGTAGCTGCTGAGCGAAGGTTAACGCCGTTTCCTCGTCCGACGGGTCGAGGTCGAGGTAGCGCTTGAAGTAGATCAGCGATGCGGCAGTGTTACCCTCCTCGACATACGTCTCGGCCAGGAGCCGGTAGGGCAAAGCGAGCGTAGGTTCATAGAGGATCGCGCGGTCTGCGGCTCGGCGCGCGTCACGGCGCTTGCCGATGAGACTGTAAGCGAGGGCTAGCTGCGCGTGAGCGTCGGCGTATGTCGAGTCGACTCGCAGCGCTGCTCGAAAGTAGGAAATGGCAGACTTCGGTTTGTCCTCCAACTCGAGGGATGCTCGTCCAAGTCCGAAGTGAGCGCCGGCGAGGGTCGAGTCGATCTGAGTCGCCTTGGTCAGAACTCGACGCACACCGGCGGCGTCACCCAGTTTCAAATACAGCGCGCCTGCAAGCGCGTGGATCCGTGCGTCCGTATCCGATTGCTTCAGCAGCCGTTCGATCTCCGCGACACCACGCCGCCAGTCTTCGCGGGTTTGTCCGAGGACGGTTGCGTAGACCGAGTCTGCGATTGCACCTGGGGCTGTCTGGGCGAGGACGTTGCTCGCGGTGAGTGCGAGCAGCACTAAGATCGTTTTCATTATTGGCACTTCTGTTCCCTTCAGAGGTTTTCGAACTACATAAGTAATTACGTCGGACGAAAGAGACGTTTCTTTTCCGAAATGTAGGGTCGACGATACCCGTCGTGTTGGATAGAACTAAGATCAAGGCGGAGATGACCGCAAATCATCCAGCGAATCGGCCTCGCAGTCGCCAGATGCAAGTTTTGGAATCCGATGGGCTGATTCGCCGTAACACCCTGTGTCTCAGGTGTTTTTTCTTGACTTGCAGTTTCTACCAACCTACTTTCAGCCGAAACCCAGTAAATTTACTGTAAACAGCGATTTCCGTCGGTTTTTGGCCGTTTGAGGGACACCGTGACACTGATGGAGATTCTCTCCGGCAAGTCTGTTATCGTGGGCTTGAACGGAGAGGGAAAAAGAGAGATTCTCGAAGAGCTCGTCGACGTTCTCGAGGTGGGTGACAACATCACCGATCGGGAGAAGGTGCTGGAAGCCGTGCTCCAAAGAGAAGAAATCATGAGTACAGGTATCGGACACGGGATCGCAATCCCGCACGGCAAATCGGAGTATGTGAAAGAGCTAAGGGGCGTCTTGGGAATAAAGAGGAAGGGAGTCGAGTTCGACTCCCTGGATGGTCAGCCCACTTTTATCTTCTTCCTACTCGTTTCCCCGATGGATGTTTCAGGTCCGCACATCAAAGCACTGGCGAGGATTTCACGACTTCTGAAGGGCGAGGAGTTCCGGCAGGAGTTGATCGACTGTCCTGACAACCAGACGGCAATTCGGATCCTCGAAGAGGAAGAGAGCAAGCACTAGCGCTCTCGGAGAGTTCGGTCACCAAGGTCTGCTCGCTGTCGAGCAGGCCTTTTTTTCAATAATGTTTGGAACCAGCAGTGGTCCGATCGCGTTACAGTTCATAGCGTGTAATCAACCAAGGTTCGTCCGTCAGTCGCGGCCGCTCATGAGGTCCCTTGTTTGCTCTGAGCTTCACCTACCCTGCGGTTCTCTACGGCCTTGCCGCAGCTGCGTTACCGCTTCTGATGCATCTCATGAATCGACGTCGGTCGGTCACGGTCGCATTCAGCAATGTGGCGCTGCTTCAGGCCCTCCAGCAGGATCGAATGCGCCTGGTCAAAGTGAAGCAGTGGGCGGTGCTCGCACTACGCACACTCTTGATTGCTCTTCTGGTTCTCGCTTTTGCCAGACCGACTGTTCGCGAGTCAAGCGTCGGCGGCAGTCACGGCGAGACATCTGCGGTCCTCCTCGTCGATCGTTCGATGAGCACTCAGTATCAGGTCTCAGGCCGGTCGCTTCTGAGTCACTCGAAGGACCGGGTCAATGAAGCCCTAGAACTCTTCAATGAGCGAGATCGGGTCCGCCTTCTTTCGTTTGACGATAGCGTTAAACCATCTGACGCTTCGACGATTGAACGAGTCGGGCTCTCGTTGGCCGATCTGAGCCCCTCTTATCGTGCGACGGATCCAGGACTTGCGATCGAGGCCGCAAGACGTATTCTGCTGGAAGATCGGACCCCCAACCGGGAGCTCTATGTATTCTCGGATATCACCAGAAAAGGGTGGGAGGAGCTTCGCGATTCCTACGACGGGTTCGAGGGTGCGACGGTTTTTGTGATTCCTTCTCCAGAAGTGGAAGAAGGAAACGTGGCTGTTCGGTCGATCAGGACTACGGATTTCCTTGTAAGCGTCGGGCGCCCGACCCGTCTGGTGGCTGAAGTCGAAAACTTTGGAGCGGCGAACGTGAAGGAGCTGCCCGTTCAGGTCTTCGTGGACGGGCAGCGCATTGGACAGAAGGTGATCGCCTGCTCGGCTGGCTCACGTCAGCAGGTGAGCTTTCGCTGGACACCGGAAAAAGGGGGCGCTCGAGAGCTTCGTGTGGAGATCCCCGATGATGCGCTATTGGCGGACAACCGACGCTCGAGCGTGCTACATATACCGGAACGTCTGAAAGTGGGGGTCATGGGTGAGGCGGACGAACGCTACTACGTACAGGAGGCGCTTGCGTCCGGACTGGCGGGATCTTTGGAGGTGACGCCCATCGAGCCGGGTTCGATGGGAACGGAGGGGTATGGGGACTTCGATCTTCTCGTTCTCTGCAATGTGAGGCGGCTTGGTCGGGGCGAGGTGAGTGCTATCCGTCGTGCTGTGTCGATGGGCGCGGGTCTGCTCGTGACGTTGGGAGAAGGGATAGACCTCCGCATATATAATGAGCTGGTGTTTCCTGCTTTGTGCGAACTCTCTTTGACCGGGATCGCTGGATCAAGGTTGAGACAAGATCGGTTCACGTCCTTCGATCCGGAGGATGCCGGACACCCGACGCTTTCCGGTCTTCTGAGCGAGGATCTGACGAGCCCGAAGTTTTACGCGCGGTATCGATCACGGACATCCGGCGCGACGAGGGCAGTTCTGACTTTTTCGTCTGGCGACCCCGCTTTGGTCGAGAATCGTGTCGGTGATGGACGAGTAATGGTCCTGTTGTCGCACACGGATCTCGATTGGTCGGATGTCTCGGTGACCGGGTTCTTTGCTCCATTCTTGCATCGCGCTGTCCGGTATCTCGCGACCGGTGCATTCGGTTCGGACGATGTGCTCGTCGGACGACGTGTGACACGGTCTGTTTCCGACCTCGGGGTCCGAGAGGCTGTCGTCGATCCGCCGGAAGGCCCCGCACAGACGGTGTGGGCACAGCAGCTTGGAGACCGGACTTTCTGGGTGATCGACGAAACGGATCAGCCCGGGGTTTGGGATATACATTCGGGCGGGCGAGTTGTGGACAGGTTCGCTGTTCAGGTGATTCGGCGCGAGAGCGACCCGAAACGGGTGGATCCTGCCGTGTTCGAGCAGCTGTTCCCCGGGGCCGAAGTGGTCTTTATCGATTCAGCAGAACCCCTTGCCGCGATCGTATCGGAGCATCGATATGGCGCAGAGCTCTGGCGGACCTTTCTTCTGGGAGCTCTGATCTGCCTTGCCGTCGAACTTGCTCTAATGTCCGGCGAGACGCGGATGCGCGACGAAGCGCAGGGCTCATCGAGTGCGGAACCGGTATATTCCGTATAAGATACTGTTTATATGAATCTTAGAGTGTAAATGGTCTGCCCGTCTTGACTTGGGTAATCACCACTCCTATTTTTTCAGCGCGTTGCCCAATGTGTTCTATCACCGCACAATGAGCGTGTTTTCCTTTGATTCACGTTGCGTTTGTCTGCTGTTACTGGTGCCCGGTTAGGTTTTCCGCACACGAGTGATGTGGTCACCTTGAGCGTTAAGGAAACGAGATGGCTAAGAATCTGATAATCGTCGAGTCACCTGCGAAGGCTCGTACAATCGGCAACTTCGTTGGAAAGGATTTTAAGGTCGTTGCCTCGATGGGGCACGTCCGCGACCTGCCATCGAAGGACCTCGGGTTCAACCCCGAAGAAGACTACAAGCCGAACTACGAGGTGCCAACGGATAAGAAGAAGGTGATCCGCGAACTGAAGAAGGATATCGAGAAGGACACTACGGTCTACCTCGCGACGGATGAAGACCGAGAGGGCGAATCGATTTCTTGGCACCTTATCTCAGCCCTCAAGTTTAAGAATCAAAAAATCCATCGCATCGTGTTTCACGAGATAACGAAGCGTGCAATCGAAGAGGCTCTTGCGAACCCGCGCGAGCTAGACCAGTCACTTGTCGATGCACAGCAGGCTCGACGTATTCTCGATCGAGCGGTGGGTTACAAGCTTTCACCGCTGCTTTGGCGGAAGATCAAAGGTGGTCTTTCGGCTGGGCGTGTGCAGAGCGTCGCGGTTCGTATTCTCGTCGACAGAGAGCGAGAGATTCGCGCCTTCAAACCTGCGGAGTTCTGGAAGATCAAAGCGGACTTCAGCGACCCGAAGTTTCAGGCCGATCTGATGCGGGTTGAGGGGAAGCAAAAGAAGATTTCGAACGAGGCGGCAGCCAGGAAGATCGACGGTAGCGCAAAGGCTTCGACCTTCGATGTTAAGGAAGTCGTCGAGCGAGAGGGTGTTCGAAAGCCCGTTGCGCCTTTTATAACATCGACCCTGCAGCAGGAGGCATCACGAAAGCTTTCGTTCTCCGTCGCGCAGACGATGCGGATTGCTCAGCAACTCTACGAGGGGAATTTCGAAATCCCCGGCTACGAGGGTGGTCTGATCACCTATATGCGTACGGACTCCGTCAACTTGTCGGACGAAGCTCTCACGCAGGCGAATCAGGTGATTAAGCAGGAGTACGGGGACGAGTATGCTGTGAAGTCGCCGCGCAAGTTCAAGACTTCGGCAAAGGGCGCACAGGAGGCGCACGAGGCGATTCGACCTGCTGACCTGTCGAGGAAGCCTGGAGATGTGAAGAATCACCTGACGGCGCAGCAATTCAAGCTCTATGATCTCGTGTGGAAGCGAACGCTGGCGACGCAGATGGAAGAGGCGAAGATCCTGCACACGACACTGAAGATTGAAGCAGGGAAGGATCATGAGCTTCTGTTCGAGACCAAGGGACAGCGTATCCTGTTCCCGGGCTTTCTGAAGGTCTATACGGAGGGCTCGGACGACCCGGATGCAGCGCTCGACGATCAGGATGTGATTCTACCGAAGGTCGAGGTGGGACAGCGTCTTCCGCTTGAGACGCTTCACCTGGATCAAAACTTCACGAAGCCGCCGCCACGATATACGGAAGCTTCGCTGGTGAAGAAGCTCGAGTCCGAGGGGATCGGCCGGCCATCGACGTATGCTCCGACGATCTCGACGATCCAGGTTCGCGGATACGTAGAACGGACGAACGATCGGAAGCTCAAGCCGACGGCTGCGGGTGAGGTCGTGAACGACTTCCTTGTTAAGCACTTCTCGGATATCGTCGATCTCGGTTTTACGACGAAGATCGAGGACAATTTCGACGAGATCGCCGAAGGCGCCTCGAGTTGGAAAGAGATGATGCGCACCTTCTACCCACCGTTTGCAAAAAAGGTGATAGATACAGATGACCAGGTCGATCCGAGTGATGCTAGGAGGATTAAGGACCTCGGAGCCGACCCGAACACTGGACGCCCGGTCAGCGTCCGCCTTGGAAAGTACGGACCGATGATCCAGATCGGGACGCGAGAGGACGAAGAAAAGCCGCTGTTCGCGAGGATCCCGGCAAACAAGAACCCCTACGAGGTCACTCTCGAAGAGGCGCTCGGATACTTCATTTATCCCCGAACGCTGACGAAGGAGGACGAAAAACCCGAGATCCAGATCAATCATGGAAAGTTTGGCTACTACGTCCGGGAAGGTCGCGAATTCTACTCTCTCCCTGGTATCGATCCGTTCAAGCCTGATGTAGACCCTGCGACGATCACATTATCCGAAGCGCAGCAGATTATCAAGGACGGTCGTGAGAATAAGACCAAGAACGTGATCCGGGAGTTTGGCGAGATCCAGATCCTGAACGGTCAATATGGACCCTACATAAAGAAGGGGACGGACAACTATAAAATCCCGAAGGGGACGGATCCTGCGACGCTTGATCAAGCGGCCTGCGAGCAGATCATGGAAGAGCAGGGCCCGACGCGCCCGCGTGGTCGAAGGGGCGCATCGGCCAAATCCTGACGAGGTTACCGTGAATGCCGAGATCAGCGACTTCATCCTGCACATCTCGAAGGAACGGCGTCTCTCCGAGCACACCTGTCTGGCCTACGAGATCGACCTCACGCAGTTTGCAGGCTTCTGCGTGGCTCGATCACCAGAGACCACGCTCGAATTGATCCGCAAGCAGACGGTTCGTGCCTATCTGAGCGCACTCCACGTACAGGGCTTCAGTCGTACGTCGATTGCACGGAAGCTCTCTTCGCTCCGCACCTTCCTTTCATACCTCTGTGTAGACGGGCGTCTGGAGCAGAATCCCGCACTTCAGGTCTCTCCGCCCAAAGCAGAAAAGCGTCTTCCCGATCATCTGGATATGGAAGAGGTCAAGCGCACGATGGAGGCACCGGACGGGGAATCCTTCGTCGGACTGCGAGACCGAGCGATCCTAGAGCTCTTCTACAGCTCGGGCCTGCGTCTGCGTGAGCTGGTAGGTCTTCAGCAGAACACCGTGGATGCCGCAGCAGGCACGATCCGGGTGCGCGGGAAGGGTGGGAAGGATCGAATTGTTCCGGTAGGCAGGTTGGCGAAGCAGGCCCTCAGGGCGTATCTCGACAAACGGAACAGCCTGAGACCGGCACAAGGTGTGGGCTCACTGTTCGTGACTCAAAGTGGAAAGCAGCTCAGTCCTAGCGGCGTGCAGAGTCGCGTGTCGAAGTATCTGGGTCAGGCGACTGGACGGAAGCTCGGTCCTCACGCATTGAGGCATTCGTTTGCGACGCATCTTCTGGACGAAGGGGCGGATCTTAATGCTGTGAAGGAGATGCTGGGACACGCGAGTTTGTCGACGACCCAGGTCTACACTCACGTGAGCGTCGAGCGGCTCAAGGAGGCGTATCGTCAGGCTCACCCTAGAGCATGATGCCGGCAGTGACCCTGATACGATCGATTTCCCGAAGCGCGGCCTTGGCCGCGCTGTTTCTGTTTGTGGGCTGTGCGAGCCAAGCGCCCCCGTCGGGTGGTCCGCCCGATCGGACTTCACCGTTCGTTGTATCGACGATGCCCAAAGATGGCGCTGTCGGTGTCTCTCAGGATACACCGATCGAGGTCCTTTTTAGCGAGGACATGGACCGTCGCTCACTGGACCGTGCAGTGTTTGTGTCGCCGAGACCGTGGGATGAACCTGAGCTTAATTGGAAGGGGAAGAAGCTCCGGATCGAGACGGGTGCTCTATCCCCAGACCGCACATATCGCGTTAGCATCGGGTCTGCTGGGCGAGACACCTACCGGAATAAGATGATCACCTCACACGACTTCACTTTTTCCACCGGCGCGACGATACATAATGGTGAGATCGGGGGGCGTCTCCGGGATGACACGGGCTTGGGAGCGCTTGTCGTCGCGTTCGACCTGAGTGAAAGCTTCGCGCTCGACGCACGGGCCCCCTACGAGACGCAACCCGGTGCAGACGGTGCCTTCGTGTTCCCCGGTCTGAGGCCGGGTCGATACCGGGTCCTCGCTTTCACAGACCTCGATGAGGATCAGGTGTTGGATTTGGGGATAGAGCCCGCGGCCATTCCGCCGGAAGATGTAATGCTTACGATCGACCGACCTTATGTGCGCTTGCGTGACCTTCGTATGGCGCATAGGGATATGATCCCACCCCGCCCCGTCGTTGCCCGAACGGTCGATTCTCGACGGATTCGACTCAAGATGAACGAGCCTGTCTCACTCCCGCTTCGCGTCGAGGTGCAGGGTGATCTCTACGTTCGTTCGGCCTACCACGATCCCTCCGATTCCAGCGTTGTGTATCTGCAGACTAGTCCACAGATAGAGGGTGCAACATACCGGTTGACCGTCCTCGAGGCGATGGATGCGCAGGGTGTTACGGCATCTTCCGACACTGTTTTGATTTTAAAGGGTGACGGTCGACTCGATACGCGGGCGCCTGCTTTGGTTAACGTCGATCCGGCTGAGACGGTGACCTCGGACGCAGCCATCGTGCTTACTTTTGACGAGGGCATGAGCCAAGAAGCGATCGAATTACTCTGGCTGACGGGCGACAGCCTGTCGTCACCAGCCGGCAAGGCTGTCTGGGTGCGCCCTAATATTCTGGCTTTCACGGCTACTGAAGGTTTGGGTGAAGGCAGGCTGAAGTTTCTGCTCAATCATGAAGCCTTTACGGACGTCGCCGGAAATCGGATGGAAAAGGCCAAAGACTTCACAATCAACGTCGTCAGCGATCGAGATCTTGGTGTAATGATGGGCGAAGTGCACAAGAGTGGGACGTCGATCGTTATCCAGGCGGCTCGAAAGGACGGTTATGTCGTGTCTGAAGTGACAGCAACCGGAGAGGACACGACTTATGTATTCTCTGATATGGTGCCCGGCACCTACTACCTTTCTGGGTTTGCAGACACCGACGGTGACGGGAAGTGGTTTGCTGGCTCGCTCGCTCCGTATCGACCTTCAGAGCCAATTCTCGATCAGGTCGATACGGTCGAGGTCCGTGCTCGGTGGGAGGCCGTCTCCGAGGTTCGATTTGGCGTTCGCTCCTCCCATCAAGAAGGAGCAAAGGTCGAGGAATGAACCTTTTAGAGAACCGCGCCCTTGTTCGACGGATAGCGAGCGCTTCCTCCATGCTGCTGCTGATTTGCACGATGCTGGTCTTCCAGTTTACCTCCAAGTCACCCACTGAACGTGAACGGGCGCGTGCTCGTACGATGCTGGAATCCGTGCATAATTTGCAAATGGCGCACTTCGAAGAAACAGGAACCTATCTGTCATCGAGACGTGGAAACACAAGCGACGTCATGCGTTGGGATGATATGCCCGGCGTATTCAGATACGTGGTGGTCGACGAGGGCCTTCGATACGTCGCGGTTGCCGAAGCGGACCTGAATGGTGACGGTCAGGTCGAAGTCTGGCAGATCAACTCTGATAACCCAGAACCCGTGCTTGCCCAGAGTGACTGATCCCACGGATATGAAGCGTCATCTCTCCATTCTGTTCCTCTTCCTGCTCCTGCTACCCCTTCGGAGTTCCGGTTTCGTCCAGCAGATCGAGTTCAACGACTTCGGCCGAATCGTCACGGTCTCTTGGCCGGCCTCCGAGGCACGAAACGGGCTTCGTTTTTTTGTCAATACGAACAGCTTCCCTTTCAGCCGCAGTGACATCGATCGCATCATGACCCGGAGTTTCGGTGCCTGGGACGATATCAATACGGCAGAACTTCGGTTCATCGACGGGGGATCGGGAAACTTCGTGAAGTCGAGTACGGACCGGCAGAATGTTGTGACCTACGATGCGTCGGGTACCGAGATCGGGGCACCCTCCGGGACAGGTGTCATCGCGATCACGACCATCAACTGGGATGACCGCGGCCGCGTGACAGATGCTGACATCACCTTCAACGGGAGGGATTTCAGATTCTCGGTCTCCGAGGCTTTCCCGAATCCAGGGATAGTCGATCTCCAGGACGTGATGACGCACGAGATCGGTCATCTGATCGGTCTCGACCACACGCCGCTGTTGGGCCCGACAAGTATCCGGCCAACAATGAACCCTTTCGCCTCCCAGCAGGAACCTGGTGTTGCGAGGACGCTCGAACCGGACGACATAGCAGGTGCCACAGCTCTGTATCCGTCTTTGACTGCGAGCAGCCTCGGGACGATAACCGGACGGGTGACTCGTCAAAACGGTACTTCTGCCTTTGGTGTTCACGTCGTGGCCTACGACGCCGACTCCGGAGATTTCGTGGTCAGTGCCTTAAGCGGGGCGGGAGGTAACAGAAAGGGGCGATACGGAGACGGAAGATACGAGATTTCGGGTTTGCCCCCCGGGGACTACCGCGTTGGAATAACGCAGGTTCGGGGTGCGGTGTCGGAAGAGAACATCGGCGGGATATTCTCGCGGCTTCAGACCGGGTTCGATGACGAGTTCTTTGACAACGTTGATCGTCTGTCGTTTGCGCAGATTCTGACCGTCGATCCGGGTCGCGTTGTTGGTCCGATCGACTTTGTGTTGGGTCTGACGACACCGGGATTCCCGGTCCTGACGGACCTGAGACTGCCGGTCAACACACCGGACTCGAGTGGTCCATACCCGATTGGGCTGTCGATCATGGATGAAGGAGGCGTGGACTCGGCAAGGTTGATGTATCGCGTGAACGGATCTGTCCTTGTAGAGGTTGCCCTTTTCAACGAGGGTGGAAACGCATGGGTCGGCGAGATACCTGGGGCGACGCCGGGTTCGCTGGTCGAGTATCGGCTGACGGCGACTGACACCGAAGGCAATACTACCCACTTTCCGCCTGAGGACAGTCCGTTTCTATCCTTCGATGTGATTTCACTGACCGGCGAGCCCTTGATCTATGTTGTGATGAGCGGATCGGGTCTTCTGTCAGCGCTGGATTCCGGGAACGGGGAAGAGATAGCCCGGATCAAGACGGGCGATACACCTCACTCCGCCGTGCTAACGCCGGATCAAGAGGTCCTGTTCGTTGCGAACACGGGCTCTGGAAGTCAGACATCGCGAACCGTGGCGGCTATTTCGACGTCGACACACGAAATGCTTGCGACAATAAGCGTCGGATTCGGTCCTCTGGATATGGCGATCAACGCCAGAGGTGACCGGGTGTATGTCACGAACTCGGACGCCAAGAGTGTGTCGGTGATTGATGTTGACGCCCTCCGAGAGGTTAGCCGGCTCAACCTTGCGAGTCTCGCAGATGGACCGTACGGGATCGCCCTGTCACCGGATGGCGCAAAGGTGTATGTGACCGATATCGAGGCCGCGCAGGTTTATGTCGTGGATGCCGTCGTCGGGAACGTTCTGGATCGGATCGACGTGTTGGACTCCCCGCGGTCTCTTGTTGTCTCTCCCGACGGCAACACGCTGTATGTCTCGGGTTTTGCCGGCGGAATCGGCGTGGTCGATCTGCGCCAGGGGAGCGAAGTCGCCCGAATCCCGACTCAGGGCGGAGTCTTTCGTGTTGCCCTCTCCCCGAGCGGGTCGACCCTTTATGCGACCGACCAGGATGGCGGCAATCTGCTCGTCGCCGACGCGATTGGAAGACGCCTGATCCGTACCGTGAAAGTCTTGCCGAACGGTTCGAACACACGCGGCCTGACGATTTCGAATGACGGATCTCTGATATACGTGACCAACTCCGGGTCGAACCACCTGGTTGTGTTCGATGCCACTACTTTAGCGACGGTCGAGACATACAAGCTCGGCGAAGCGCCCAGGTCCATCCTGATTCGGTCTCGACCGTTTGACACAAGAATCCCCGTGTCGACGATCGCCCTGTCCGATTTTGATTCCGATGGCTTTGTCGGATTCGAAGATTTCCTTCTGTTTGCCCAGGCATTCGGCCTCTCCGCCGGTGACGGCGGGTTCGATGCAAAATTTGATCTCGACGGCAGTGGAAGCGTCGATTTCGTCGATTTCCTGTCGTTTGCTCAGGCCTTCGGTCGGTCTGCCAAGATCTAACTCGTTCTGTATTCTGTGTTAATGGTCGAAAAAAGAATATACTGGCTTGGTGAGATCAGGTAGTGTATTACTATGATTTCACTACGGTTACGTCACAAATTGACGTCCGTTTTCGACCGCACTATTCTTTGTTTTTCACAACTGAGGACCACCAGGGTCGTTTGAGCCTGACTTTCGCCGCGTCTCCTCTGGCGCGCCGAAGCGCGTAGCGCGAAGTGGGCTGCGTTGAATTGTAGGGCATTCGAGGCATCAGTAATGGATAACCACCATGGCGATGTAACCGACCACCGAGTCCCTCGCACGGTCGACCAGCATCTGGGCGCTCGGCGGGCGTGGTAGCTGTTCACCGTACCGGGATACAGGGACGGTCATCTCATCCTCTCCTATGGGGTGATGATCAAGGGCAAGAACGACGTGGGCGACATCCTGGCGACGCTTGGCGGTCCGACAGCACGGCGACACTCATACTTCAAGCGGGTGATGAAGGTGATTACACAGCTGATCTCGCAAGTTCAAGAGAAGCTCGCCGATATCGCTCCCAACGGAACACTGGATGCGAGTCCTCTCCAGCAACAGACGCCCGCGGTCCAGGGCCAACCGTTTCCTTAACCGGGGCTACGGATCACGTCAGAAATCCCTTCCGGTCTAGGGATGGTTTTTTTGGGGGGCCCTCTGCGGTCCGGTTATATCTTTCCTGACGACCGGTGTAACCCGTTTCAACTGTGCGAGACCGTCTTCTAAAACAACAGTGAGGCTGACATGGCTTTTGGGAGTGGTGATTTCGTTTATGAAGTCGAGGAGAACTGGTGGACGCTCCCGGACGGATGGTCGTTCGGTTGGATCCCGGCCGTGGCCGTGGATTCGAAGGATCGTGTCCACGTCTACTCCCGGAGTGAGCACCCGATGGTCGTGTTCGACATCGACGGCAACTTTGTGACCTCGTGGGGCGAGGACATCCTTAAGGATGCGCACGGTATCTACATCGACGGGGATGACAACATCTACTGTGTCGAGCGCGAGACGCACTGTATGCGGAAGTTCACGAACGACGGCGAGCTGATGATGACCCTGGGCAATCCCGATAAGGTGGGAGCGGCCGGTGAGCCTTTCAACCTGCCGACCGACATCGCCTTCGATTCTTCGGGTGACATGTATCTGACAGACGGGTATGGAAATGCTAGGGTTCACAAGTACACGGCAGATGGCGAACTTATCAAGTCGTGGGGTGAGCCCGGTAATGCGCCGGGACAGTTCGAACTGCCGCACTGTGTACGCGTCGACAAGCACGATCGCCTGTTGGTGGCCGATCGATCGAACAACCGGATCCAGTTCTTCGATACCGAAGGAAACTATCTTCACGAGTGGGACGGCCTCCACGAGCCGGATACGATCTACATCGATGACGACATCGTGTATATCGCCGAGCTAAAGCAGCGTGTGAGTATCTGGACGCTGGAAGGGACAAAGTTGACCGAGTGGGGCAGTGGTGTTGAGAGCGAGAAACCGGGTGAGTTCGTGAAGTGTCCGCACGGGATCTGGTTGGACAGTAAGGGCGATCTGTATGTGAGCGAAGTACAAGCGGATGCGCGGCTGCAGAAATTCGTGAGGCAGTAAAAAAGTCCGCAGTCAGATAGGCAAGCGGACAACCTTGGGAAGCGTGGCTGAATGGATACGCATCGCGAACAGTCTAGGGATATCCCTGTTGTAGATGAGACGGATGTCGTGGTCTGCGGTGGCGGGCCGGCTGGGGTTGCTGCGGCGATCGCTTGCGCACGACAGGGCATCAGGACGCGGTTGATCGAGCTGCACGGGTGTCTGGGTGGGGTGTGGACGACCGGGGCGCTCAGTTGGATCATCGATTCGGCGAATAAACCCGGTCTGATGGCAGAAATCACGGCTCGTCTCGATCAACGCGATGCTCGCAGGCTTCGACAGGAGGGCGGGAAGAACTACGCCTACGACGTCGAGGAGATGAAGCTGCTGCTGGACGAGATGTGTCTGGAGGCCGGCGTCGAGGTGCGAACGCATACGCGCGTCGTGGCGGCTGCTCGGGACACCGGGAATCGGCTGTCGGTCGTGATCACCGAGTCGAAAGCCGGTCGGGAAGCCTGGCACGCAAAAGTCTTCATTGATGCGACCGGCGACGGGGATCTGGGTGCGCTGGCGGGATGTGGGTTCGATATGGGGCACCCCGAGACGGGAGCCGTCCAGCCGATGAGCTTGATGGCGCTCGTTGCCGGCATCCGTTTCGATGAAGTCGAGTCGTATGTGGGCGGGTCGATGGCTGAACCCAAACAACGGCTCGGTACGCTGATGACCGAGATCGGTGTAGCTCCCTCATACGGGAATCCGACCCTGTTCCGGATCCGGGACGATCTGTTGGCATTGATGTCGAACCACCAGTATGGCGTGACGTGCGACGATGCAGACGAGATTACTGCCGCGACGATCAGGGGGCGTAGAGAGGTTCATGCGCAGGTCGAGGCACTCCGCAAGCTCGGCGGCATCTGGACAGAGATGCGCGTGGTATCGACGGGGGCGCAGATAGGTGTTCGTGAGGGGCGACGTATACACGGAAGATACGAGGTGACGGGACAGGATCTTCTGGAGGGTGCCCGGTTCGAGGATGCGGTATGCCGGGTGACCATGGGGATCGATGTGCATTCGACGGATCTGTCGAAGACGAAAATAGTCGAAGCGAGGCCGCACCGTTCTCAGCCTTACGATATTCCGCTCCGCGCGCTGATCGCGAAGGATGTGGATGGCTTGCTGATGGCGGGGAGGTGTATCAGCGGTGACTTCATCGCCCATTCGAGCTATCGTGTAACGGGGAACGCCGTGGCGATGGGGCAGGCGGCGGGCATATGCGCCGCTCGTGCAGTACTGTGTGACCTGCTGCCCCACGAGGTGGCGTGGGGCGACGTGAAGAATTCGCTGGATGTGCTGAACCAGTTCGCGGCGATGGTCTAGCGTGACGATCCGATCGATGAGCGACTCGGACTGGTCGGCGGTGGCCGAGCTGATTCACGTGTCGACCAACGCCTACTACACGTCGCACGGAATGGGGGCGATTTTCGGCGGAGAACCGGAAGTGACCACCCGTCTATTCTGCGAAGTCTACGAGGACCTGGATCCGGGCTGCTGTCTGGTTGCGGAGCACCCGGATACTGGACGGTTGTTGGGGTCCTGTTTCTACCACCCGAGAGGCACACACATTTCACTCGGGATCATGAACGTCCATCCCAGCTACTTCGGTCAGGGCGTGGCCCGCAGGCTGTTGAGCGAGATCACGTCGAGGGCGGATAAGGCGGGGAAGCCGACGAGGCTGGTTTCCAGCGCACTGAACCTGGATTCCTTCTCACTCTATTCGCGCGCCGGCTTTGTGCCTCACACGACCTTCCAGGACATTCTGGTGACCGTACCCGAAGAAGGACTCGATGTGCCCTTGAGGGATGGTGTGCGGAATGCGACGCTTGACGATCTGGCTGCAGTCGTAGCTTTGGAGGAGCAGGTCGCGGGGATCCGAAGGGAAGGGGACTGGGCCTACTTTATCGAGAATGCTCGTGGGATATGGCACGTCTCGGTGGCGATTGGTTCATTAGGCAACGTCGAGGGTGTGTTAGCCTCCGTAGGCCATCCCGGCAGCAGAGTTGTCGGGCCGGGTGTCATGCGGAACGAACGAACGGCGATCGACCTGGCGGCGGCGGAACTCGATCACCACCGTGGGCAAACGGTGCTTCTTCTGGTGCCCGCACTTGCGAGGGACGTTCTGGGATCAGTGTACACGTGGGGAGGCCGAAACTGCGAGATTCACTTTGCACAGTGTCGTGGTAAATACGCTCCGTTTCAGGGCGTGGTAATGCCGACGTTTATGCCGGAGACGGGATGATTGATCGATTTTTGACATACGGTAGGATGATCAAATTCTCCCACAGCATCTTTGCACTTCCTTTTGCACTCAGTGGTGTCGTTCTGGCGTCCAGCCATTCGGAGATCACCCTCGAAACTGTCTTGTGGGTGATCGTCGCGATGGTGGGTGCGCGAAGCGCCGCAATGGGTTTCAACCGCTGGGCGGACCGAAAAATGGACGCAGAGAACCCTCGAACGGCAAACCGTGAGCTTCCGACCGGGCAGATCTCGTCCGTTGCAGTCCTGACTTTTATCGCTATATCGTCGGCCGTCCTGGTCTATTCCGCCTACCGTCTGAATCCGTTGTGCTTTGCCCTGTCACCCGTCACGTTGGGGATAGTGTTCTTCTACTCGCTCACAAAGCGGTTTACCTGGGCGACACAGCTCTTCCTTGGTCTTGCCCTCTCCATCGCGCCTATTGGCGCCTGGATCGCGGTTACTGGACGGCTAGACCTCGAGATTCTCGTTCTAGGAGGCGCGGTTCTGCTGTGGGTTGCCGGATTCGACATTATCTACGCGACCGTTGATATAGAGTTCGATCGGCAGTACGGTGCCTATTCGATTCCACAGCGATTTGGGATCCCTAAGGCGCTCTGGGTCTCTCGTGCGCTTCACCTGATCTCCTTTGCGGCCATGCTGATGGTCGGAACAGTCTTCGATCTTGGATGGATCTACTACTTGGGCATTTCGGGAATCGGTGGACTCCTTATCTATGAGCATTGTCTGGTTCGGCCAGATGACCTTTCGAAGGCGGGTATCGCGTTCATGAACCTCAATGCGGCAATCAGTGTTGCCTACTTCGTGTTCACTGCAGTCGATGTGCTTTCTGGGTAATTCTATGGCTGATCGGCTAACACTCGCTGTCACCGGAGCAAGCGGCGCTATTTACGCGACGCGGACGCTGCGTGGACTTTTGATTACAGGGCTGCAAGTTGACTTGGTGGTGTCCGAAACGGGTTGGATGCTTCTGAGAGATGAAACCGGCTTTCACGGGAACCGTGGCGAATTCGCAAGTTACGTTGAAGAGCTGTTCGGGGGAGAGGGCCGGGTCCAACTACATCAGGCAGGTGACTTCGCGGCACCGATCGCGAGCGGATCCGTTCAGTCCCGCGGGATGGTCATCGTGCCGTGTGCGATGAAGTATCTCGCCGGTGTAGCGAACGGATCCTCCAGCAACCTTATTGAACGAGCAGCCGACGTGACCCTGAAGGAGCGACGACCGCTTGTGATCGTCCCGAGAGAGACGCCTATGAATCTGGTGCATCTGCGGAACCAGGTGTCGGCGGCAGAAGCGGGTGCGACGATCTTGCCCGCGAACCCGGCGTTCTACCAGAAGCCGGAGACGTTCGAAGACCTGGCAGACTTCATTGCAGGCCGAATCCTGAGCATCTTCGGACTGGAGCACAGTCTGTATCCGACTTGGAAAGGAGAGTAGCCGCCCCGCCCGAGAAGGGGAGCGTGAGACCCTTCGATAGGGCTTGACGCCTTTACCTAATGAGGGGAGGGCGATCTGGAGAAAAGACAAGCGGTCCGTATCTGTCGCGGATACAGGCCGCTTCTGTGTACTTGTAGCGAAGGCCTAGGAGGAGCGGCGGCCGAAGGCTCTCGCAAATGCAAGAAAGTCGCTGAAGCCTGTCTGGCCGTCCTGATCGAGGTCGTAGCGGGTGTCCCCGCGTTTGAAGCCGTCAACGAACTTGAGGAAGTCCTGAAAGTCCACGACGCCGTCGTTGTTGAAGTCGGATTCGTTCGTTCGGATGGGGTGGATGATTGGCAGCATCGTTGTGCTTCCTAGGGCCCGACCGGCTTGTGATGCGCTAGGAAGAATCCCGGTCAAGACCTGATCGGGAATTTCGAACCACTGGCTGAGTATGGACGCGTAGACTTGTCGGAAGTCGTAGCTGTGGTAGAAATCCCCCCGATCATCTGTATTCGAGAAGTCGGGGTCTTCGCCCAAGATGCCAGCCTGCAGGTGGGGTCCGAATAGGAACACGGGGGCTGAGGTGCCGTGGTCTGTGCCGGCGCTTCCATTCTCTTTGACGCGTCTTCCGAACTCGGAGATCGTCATGCCCAGCACACGATCCTCGTGACCAAGCGCAGATATGTCGCGCTGAAACGCAAGAATCGCTTCTCCCAGGTCGCTCATCAGGCTCTCGTGACGACTCAGCTGGTTCGAGTGGGTATCATAGCCACGTTGTGAGACGAGATACACTCGAGACTCCATGCCGCCGTCGATCAGGCGCGCGATCAACGCCAGCTGTGAAGCAAGTGTCGAATCAGGATACTCGACCTTGTTGCTCCCCTTCTCACCGGCGGTTCTCAATTCGCCGGCATACTGGATTGATTCGCGGTTGACCTGACGCACAAAGTCGAGTTCGTAACCCGCGGGCGTCGGGATCTGGTTGGAGTCAATGATCTGGTTACCAAGGTTGACGAGCGACGAGAATTCCCGTGGGTCCCGCAACGCGATGCCCATGCCGCCCCCCTTGCCGATCAGGGCCAAGGACAGGACAGGACCGATATCGATCGCAAGAGGATGCCTCGAGAGTGTGTTTGGGAAGTCCGGATTGACCGCATCGAGGTAGCGCCCCAGCCAGCCCGTCGTTAGGAATTCGTCGGACTCCGATCCGGTCATCCAGATGTCGGTCGAGCGGAAGTGAGATCGATCTGGATTCGGGTATCCGACTCCCTGGATGGTTAGAAACTTCCCCTCCTCGTGTAGCTGGTGGAATCCGCCCAGATTCGGGTGGAATCCGTGCTCGTCGTCGAGCTTGTTGCGCCTCACTTCGTTGGCCTGGATCCCGAGGATCGGGCGAGCTTGATAGTAGTGATCGTTCTGGTAGTGGATGAGCGTGTTCAGCCCATCGTTGCCGCCATCCAGACGTACGATCACGAGCACGCGGTCCGTGTTCGACAGAGCTGTTGCCGCCATCGGACCGACGGTAGTTCCTTGGCTGTACGCTCTCGCAAGAAATCCACCAAGCGCAATCGATGCCCCCGCGGCCTTACCGCTTCGCTTCAGGAATTTCCTTCTGGAGATCATTCGCTTCCTCTATCCAAGCTGGTATTCCGGCAGTTCCAGGATCAATTTCAGCAGGTTGGAAATTCTCCGTTCCGCTCCTCGGGCATCCGGGTTCCAGTCATAGACCTCCGCACCCTCGAGCAGAACGGAGAGAAACATCTCTTCGCGTTCTGCATCAACCGCAAAGGGTGTCATACACTGTCCCATCGAACGAACGAGGCTGATTGCATCCCACGGATTCGAGAATTTCTTTATGTAGGCGACAGGATCGATGGGCGACATGCTGTAATAGTTTCGCCCGACGAAGTGAGACTTTCCGTCCACGAGTTTATCGGTGTGGAGATGCCGTTTCGGTAATGTGTTTGTGCTTATCCAAGCGCGATAGCCCTGCCATCCGGCTACATTCGGTGGATCTAACAGCTTCTGTCCGAGCTCATCTGCTTGATCAACGAGAAATTGAGCTGTCACATTCTCGTTTTCACCAACCTTCATTCCGAGAGATCTCGCCGTCCCTGCGGTCAGATCAATAGGGCTCTTGAGCTTGGAGCCAATCGTTGTGTGGTCGAAGAAATGCTCGCTCAGGAGGAGCGTTTCGATCACCGGCTTGAGCTCGTAGTCATTGTCTCTGAGGATCTGGGCAAGATGGCTGACGACGGTCTCATCAGGGTAGTGGTAGACAAACTCCTGATATAATTTACGGCAGATGAAGGTGGCTGTGACAGGCTGTTCGAATATGATGTTGGTTATCCCAAGGTCATTCCAGTTACCGGTTCTTCGTAAGAAGGTCTTCTGTCCCTTGTCCTGTCGGTCGACCTTGAGGCGGGATCGCCTTCCATCTACTACCCAACCTGTCAGCGCTCGAGACGCCTCCCCGACATCCTGCTCTGTGTAATTTCCAACGCCCATCGTGAATAGCTCCATCAGTTCACGCGCGTAGTTTTCGTTCGGTCGTCCAACACGGTTCAGGCGCCCGTCTAGGTAATAGAGCATAGCCGGGTCGGTGTTCATTGAGAGGACCAGACCTTTGAAGTTCCCCAAAGCACTTTGTCTGAAAGTGGTGTTCTGCCGGAACATCAGCTGCGGCTTTTTGACGTCCACTGCCTGTGTGGCAAAGTGGTCGTGCCAGAATAGTACCATCTTCTCTGTCAACGATATGGCTTGGTTGGCTATCAACGTCATCCACCAGCGACGCGTTTCATCTACGCGCTGACGCTCAATCTTGCGCTCCGCGGAATTTGGCCGCACAAATGGGTCCTCGTTGACCCATGTGTAGTCAGGCGGGTCTGGCAGTCGCTGGGGGGCTAGGAGCTCTTCGACCACAGCCTCAGGTGAACTCCGGACAGCTGAATCGATCTCTGTAGGCGTCGGTCCGAAGATTGTGCGTCTCAGCAAGTGGGTGGCTCTGACTTCATTCCACGGTCTAGTGTCCGTCGGCACATAGCGCTCTAGTCCGGCCGGGCTTCTTGTCAGCTTTGGGGCAACAATAGGAGTAGAATCAAGCATGGTTTCCGGTGTATAAGGGGATCATTGTACCGCCCAGAAAAGTTAAATAAATAGGAAGTATAAACAATAAAGATGGGAAGAATCGGTGGGGAAAGTATGATGTTTTGTGGGTTAGTACGTTCGAAACGTGAGAGCTAGCGAGAATGCTCGCTCATCACGCCCAGCAACTCTTTTTGGGTCGTCAGGTTGGTCTCAGCCGCCTCGACGACCGCTTTGTGGATGTCGATCATACCTTGTTCGACAGCGTTGGCGGATTCAGACGACATGCCTTGATCGACGTTTAGCTGAATCTTGATCGAAAGACTGTCCTGCAGCTGACTCAGCCTCCTACGCTCTTTTTCAAGGTCTTCCTTTGCACGGAGAACACGCTTCTCCTGCTGCGTCACGGACACGCCTGCCTCGTTTGTCTGACAAGCCGCGGCAAAAAACGTAGCAATCAGTAGAACGACGTTCACTCCTTATCCTCCTCGAGCAAGGTGAGCTGGCACTTCGCGATCTGATCCTCAGAATCGATCGAATGCGTCTGTTAAGAAATAAGTGAACTACTCCTCGACGAAATGACGATACAAAGGTCTGACTTCCTCCGGAAGTCCATCTAGTACCGATTTCTTTATGGGTGTAGATTCGTAGTTTTTGCCGCCTGTCTCGTTGACCATCGCGGTATGTTCGGGACGGCCGATCATAGTAGGATTCAGGTTCAGCCACCACGGAGCGTATCGTATGATCAACGCTACTCTCGACTCCTCGCTTTTGTTTTCGGCGACAGCGTGCCAGAGGCGACTGTCGTAGAGTAGAACGGATCCTGCAGGACCTGTCGCGTTGGTTTCTGTGGGGTACGCTGCTTCGTTGTCGAATCCCTGGATGTCGTTGCGCGACGGATTCTGCGTGGTGTTGTGGCTGCCTGGAATGATGAGAGTACCGCCGTTCTCGGTGCCGAAATCGGTGAGCATCCAGATCGAGGACAGGTGAAAGGGGTAGTCCGGGTAGGGAGAAGGGACGTGCGAGGCGTTGGTTTGATTATATGGCCAGTCCGCGTGCCAGTAGCCGCGCTCATTGCCGGGATGGTTGATGACTGCGTCCGTGCAAGAGATCCTGATGTGTGGTCCGTAAAAGGCTTCGATCACGTCCAGAAGACCGCGATCCGCAAGGTAGGGTGCGAAGGATTGATCGTGGTTGATGACCTGCTTGAGCACGCCGACACCTATTGCCCCGATACGGTGACCTTTCGCCCGAGTCGCCTCTTGGCGGGCCCTCGATTCGGCATCGTGAGCCTGCTGGATCTCGATGACATTCTCTCGGATCTCGACGACTCGGTTCCCGGGTATGACATCATGGATGACGGTGTAGCCACTCATCTTGATTTGTTGGACCTGCTGAGCTGTCTCCACCCTTGTCCTCACATTGTAGAAAAGTGAGCCATGTTCAGGCTGATGTTGGCCCTTGTGTGTCTAGTTGCCGTCCAGGCGGCCCGGGACAGACCGATCGTGATGGTCTTAAATGATGCTGCGGCTCCTTCGACGCCCGGAGCATTTTTTTTGCACGACTACGTGATGTCATGATACGGCGCGACAGAAGAGCAGGCTGCTACGTAAGATAGTGCGTAAGCGTTCCCAGCGGTGTTTCCTTATCTGACGAAAGAAAAGTCGCTCGGGCCCAAGCTGGCTAGACAGCATGAAGCTCGTGCAGAGCTCGGAGGAGCGTTGAAAAAGATTAAGCTTCTGGATGAGGAAATGCGCCAGCTTGAGGGCTAGTGAAAGGGGATCTCTGGTAGCATCGTCAGATTTAACGAAGCGCTGAATTCGCATGTAGAGCGGGAGGCGAGGGAGACAGCGGCGGCACAGCGCCAGATGATGGAAGTGGCGAACCGTCGCTAGCCACTCAAGGTAACCTTAGAAATAGAACCTTTTCTGCTCGGAATCACCACTGTCGGTCTCAGCCTGACGATCAAGGTCGTCAAGGATGAGCTTACGGACATCGGTGATGTAAGGCTTCGGATAGTGGACTACAAACACGCTACTTCTGAGGTTGAATCAATGGCCATCGATCTCGAAGGTTGATCTTGGAATCGGGGGAATGAGGTCAAAGACCTTTGGAAACATGTTTTGGAGATGGAGGATAGGGAAAAAGAGCTGTGTCAAAAAGTGAAGACAATGAAAGACGCCGAGACGGACAGGGCGCAGACGAGCTTCAATATGGATATGGGAGAGAAGCAGTAATCGAAGATAGAGAATCGAAAATAGAAGATTGCAGACCGAGTTCAGATTGTGTTTGAAACTCGGTTTTCTTATGCCCAACCGTGTACGTGGTGTCCCGATCCGGGGAACCAGATGAGGTCGATGATGAACGAGAGGAAGGTGCCGGCCGTACGTCCTAGGATCAGGCCGATGAAGAGCGGATAGAGACGTCGGTAGAGTTGGACGCCACCGATCCGCGTGATCAGGGATTTGGCGATCCAGACAAGGAAGAGCGACATGAACTGGAGGCGAATGTTGGTTGTACTGATCGCGTAGCCGATTGGGTGGAGAGTCCAGCCGGTCATATGGTAGCGGACGACGGTGAGTGCGATCATAACGGCAGCTCCCAGAAGGAAGACGAAGAGGTGTGGCAGCGAAGGCAGTTGCGGGTTTTTGATCGTGGTGACCATCTCGCCGATCCGTCTGGGCGCGTATCGAGTAAAGGGAAACTCGGAAAAGTTGAAGGCGCCTTGTGCGTAGCCGGTTTTGAGGACTAGGAGGATGTTGACGAGAAGTGCAACCAGAAGTCCGGCGAGGAGCGCCCAGAAGATTGTGCGTTTGGTTCCCCGTATTCGGTCAGCTGCCTTTGCGCCTTGTGAGAGCGCGGGCATGAAGAACATCCAAGGAAGCGTTGTCGCGGTCGATGCGGCAACCACCGTTTGGGCAGAAAGGGTCGTGGTCCCAACCATCTGGTATCCGACCTCAAGCGGAGAGGCTGGCAGACTCAGGTAGAGTGTGCCTGATTCGCAGACAAACCGGGCCAGTGCGATGTAAAGGATGATCGCCGTAGGAAGGATGAAAGCGATCATGGCCAGAGGCACACCGGCCTGAGACATCCACATGGCAATGAAAATGACGCTGAGAACGAGGCTGGTGACAGCCGTCCTGTAGGGCATCATTTCGTTTCGATCTTCGACGCTTGGGTCGCCGGTCAGTGTTTTTCGAAGGACCGCACCGAGGTGTCGTCTCGCCGTCCACAGACCCCAGATCACAAACGCGAACAGAGCGCCGAGGCTCTGCCACTTCACAACAGGGTCACCCCAATTTCGACCCGGCACGTCCTTCGCGCCCAGCTGTAATCCCATTCGCCTGAGAATGACGACCTGCGCGATGAACAGGAGATGGAAAAACCAGATCGAGAAGAGGATTTCCTGTTTGACGAAGAAGCCGAAGCCGATCGTGTAGGGGTTGATGTGCGTGATGATCCAGGGGCACAGACGACACGGGTAGAAACGCCCTCCAAGCGGGCTCAGCCGTATGGTCGGCCACTGCGTATCGAAGTATCCGACGATGTTCCATACGATGATACCGAAGGATACAGAGAAGCCGATCCAGAAGAGGCGTCCGCTCAAGAGGCGTGGCCATCGTGGCGATCCGGATTGGTCTTCCGAGTCGTCGACGAGGTCGAGAATTCGTGTAACGAGCGGGTAGTCAAGGCGCTCGTATTCGACCCATTGCTTCCGGAGGATCACAACGGTCGACACGCAGACGATGAAGCCGGCAATGATCAAGGTCAGCCACCAAAAGACCGGCATCACCCACGCCTGCCATGGGAGCGAGACCCCGGTCGGGAGCCCCTCATACAGCCACTTGGTTTCGCCGTGGTCGTTTTTCGGGAACAGCCAGGGTGACAAATTGGGCTGAACAAGATCGATCCATCCGTTTTCGGGGGTGGCGAGGTAGTAGGGGGCGGCCATCAGCCCCAGCCACGTGCCGGTAAGACCACGAGCGGGGATCATGCCGGCAACGAGTCCCATGATGAGGATCGTGAATAGCTCAGCCGGCGCCAGTCCAGGTAGTCCGCGTTGTCGAAGCAGGAAGTTTGTCGTCGCAATCAGCATGAAGATTGCGAGGAAGGAGACGGGCAGATGGGTGATATTGACGTCGGAGGTTGAAGCACCTGTACGCGCGAAGCTGATCCAGCCGCTGATCAGAGCGCAAGCGACGGCTCCCAAAAGGATGCCGCGGGCCGTTATGGGTCGGGATGGAGCGGAATCAGATGTGTGTTCGGCACTCGACACTGGGTTCCTTTGTGCGGTCACGCGTAAGGCATCTCGCGTCTGTCTCGACTAGGCAGAGTGTTTCCGAACCTTGTTCTCGTCGACTTCCACACCCAGTCCGGGGCTGTTTGGCAGCTCGAGATAGCTGCCGTTTCTTGTCAATGATTCGGATAACAGTTCGGCACTCTTGAGGGCGAAGCCCTGATCGAAGTGCTCCATGATTACGAAGTTTAGTATGCCAGCGGAAAGCTGGAGCTGGGCGGCTGTCGAGAGGACGTTACCAGCACCGACGGCGGGTGAGAGAGGAACGTCGAAGGTCTCGGCCAGATGTGCGATCCTCTGAGCTCCTGTTAGGCCGCACCGGGCGAGATCAGGGAGTAGCATGTCGGCGGCGTGTGCCTCCAGCACGGCCCGGAACTGGTAGGCATTGTAGTACTCTTGCCCGATACAGACCGGCATGTCGAGAGCGGCCGATACCTCGGCGTGTCTTTTGAGATCCTCGCTGGGCACGGGGGATTCAAGCCAGAAGACCTTCCGCTTCTGAAGTTCTCTTCCGAGTGCGATCGCACCAGGCTGATCGTAGTGCCAGGTTAGATCGACGAGGATATCGACATCCGGACCAACGGTTTCACGTGTCAGATCGATGTATGCGAGAGCTTCTTCGAGAGGGCGGACCAAGTGGTATTTGATTGCGTCGTACCCCATGGCGACAGAAGCTGCGGAGTTTTTGGCACCCTCCTCAGGTGTCCGGCCGCCCACATTGTTGTAGATGCGAACCCTGTTTCGGTAAGGTCCTCCAAGCAGCTCTGCGCAGGAGGCGTCGAGAATCCTCCCCGATAGATCCCAGAGCGCGTTGTTGATTCCCGAGACGGCTGCTGCCATGTAACCTGATCGATACCCGCGCCCCCTCATCACAGCATAGCACCGGTCCCATTGCTTCTCTCGAGCGAGCGGGTTCTCGCCAATTAGGATTGGTGCGAGCAGATTCTCCACGACTGCGTGCGTCGCCTCAGGTACGAGAAGCGACTGTCCTTCGCCCCACCCGACGTGTCCGCTTTCGCTCGTCACCTTCACGAATAGAGCCTCGAAGTTTCGGGCGGCATTCATGTCTCCGAACGGGGGATCCGTCTCGTAGGCAAGGGGTCTCTGGGTCTGGGCATAGTCGGGTCCGTCCGGTGCATTAGGCTTCGGAATCTTGACGACGAAGGACTCGATCGATTCGATTTTCGTTTTCACTAGTTTACTCCTTTGTAGCTCTGATTTTCGACCAAATGTCTTCCATCCTAGCTGTGTTCACCCCCATGTCCGAATTTCCTGTGCGAGCAGCTGCTCGATAGTGGATGACGTTCTCCCCATCAGGCAGGTAGAACTCTCCGTCATCGATGAAGCTGAAAATTCGCGATCTGAACTCGACGTGGATGTAGTCGCTCCTCGTCTGGATTAGTTCGGTGCGAGGCCATTCAGTCAAAACGGCAAACAAAGCGTCACGAGCCCTGTCTCGAGAGCCTTCATACGCGAAGGGCGCTGCTCCTTCGAAGGTGCTGACACAGTTTGGTTTGTCCGGACACGATACGAGACGGCCGCTGACAACGCCCATGCGGTCGGGACGAGGAGCACGCTGGGCGATCATCCGAACACCGATGATGAGCGCAACGAGTGCGGTTATCAGAGCTATGGTGATCTTGCCGATCAATCTGATCTCCGGGTCAGACTTGGATACGCGAGCACGGCCGTCGAAACGAGTATCCCGACGGTGACCGCAATCCATACGTTCGGCGTATTCCGCGCAAAGAGCAACACACCGCTGGCTGCAAGTAGGATTAGTCTGCTGCTGATTCCGAGGTGCGTCTTGAAGCGTCCTGTGACAGCAGATGCGAGGGGGATGATGCCGAGACCTGTGATCAGGATAGCTGAGATCACGGCGATCGTAGAAGCCGTGCCGCCGGACGGCGAGAGAAGCAATAGCTCCGGGTTCAGGACGAAACAGTAGGGGAGCGCGAAACCAATTAAGGCGAATCGGAAAGAGGCGAAGGCAGAAGTCAGGGTGCTGGATTCCGCGATCGCGCTCGCGGTGTAAGAGGCGAGTGCCACTGGCGGCGTAACCATCGACATCATGCCGAAGTAGAATATGAAGAGATGTATGGCCAGCGGAACCAGCCCGAGCTCGCCGAAGATCGGACCGACCAGAGTGGCCATCAGGAGGTAGCAAACCGCCGAAGGTAGGCCCATGCCGAGGATGATCGTCGAGATCATCAGGAGGAACAACGCCAGAATCAGGTTGGTCTCTGCGAGCGGCACGATGACGCTCGGTAGTCGTGACCCGACTCCGGTTAGCGTGACGATTCCGATTATGATCCCAACACAGGCGGCTGGGGCGATCAGATTGACGCCTGCGGTTGCGGCTTTACTCGCTATGACAGCCAGATCAGCTGCCCGAAGTCGTGTTTGGGGGTGGAGTGCGCTCTGTATCAGAACCAGAAGAAAACTTAGTGTGACAGCTCGGAAGGGTGTAAACCCGACGATCAGGAATCCGATGAGTGACGCGAAAGCCGTGACGAAGAGGAGCCCGCTCGGAACCAAGATATGGACATCCGGGCCAGAGGCCTGTCCTTCGGTCCCTTCGACGTCCTGCAGATGAACGATGACCAGGAGGGATACGTAGTAGAGGACGGCCGGGATTATGGCAGCAGTGATGATTTCGAGATACGTGATCGGTGGGTCGACGATCTCAAGCATCATGTAGGCTCCGGCACCCATAATCGGGGGTACCAGCGCGCCTCCTGAGCTGGCGGCGGCCTCGATTCCGGCAGCGTGCTCCTTTCGGAACCCGGCTGATCGCATCAGCGGAATCGTGAAGGTGCCGGTCGTAGCCGTGTTTGCAACAGCGCTTCCCGACAAGGACCCCATCAAACCGCTGCTGATCACGGCGACCTTCGCAGTTGCGCCCCTGCGCGTTCTGAATAACCTGTTGGCAAATGCAATGATGAAGTCGGTTGCGCCGGTTCGCTCGAGGATGGCGGCGAACAGAACGAATAGGAATACGTAGTTCAGCATCACCCGCAGTGCGATCCCGAATATGCCCTGTGAGTGAAGAACAGTCTGGCTGACGATGCGGTCCCACCCGTAGCCTCGGTGTGGGAACAGCCACGACGGGAGATAGGGTCCGAAGGAAGCGTATGTTATGAAGGCTAGAGCCAGTATCGGGAGCGTTTTGCCGATCGTCCGACGTGTCGATTCGAGAACGAGCACCAGGATGGTCAACCCGATTGCGAAGTCCAACCCGGTTTCCTGTCCGGCTCGCTCCCCAAGGGGGTGGCCGTCCAGCCATAGAACGCTGAAGGCGTATTCGTTTTGGCAGAGGACAAAGGCGAAAGACAGGAAGACGGCGATCGCTAGCATCCGGTTCAGTAGTGCTGCGGGACCTGACTTCAGGTAGACGATGATGAGTCCGAGCCCGCCAAAACCCGCCAGTTGCGACTGCGGTGTTAGGAAGGGGTAGTTGACTTCCGATAGGACGAACAGGGAAAGAAGAACGGACACGGTGGTGATGACCGTGCCCGTCGGTTTGCTCGGTGCTGTCATCGATTCGCTCAGGGTCGTCTATCCCTCCGGCCAGATGCCGATTTCCTTGAAGTAACGGACCGCGCCGGGATGGAAGGGTGTCCCAGTGTCGCGGACGATGTTCTTAGGATTAATGGCTCGGCCCGCCGGATGCTTCTTCACGACCTGGGCTCTGTTCTCGTAGAGGGCCTTGGTGAACTCGTAGACGGTGTCTGCATCTAGGCTCGCTCGCGTCACGAGGTGCATGTTTCCGACGTTCACGCCGGCGAAGTCTTTCGATTGGCCTCGATACGTGTCAGCCGGGATCTGCGCTGGGAGGAAGAACGGGTAGTCCCTGAAGAGCTGAATCTTTGCGGCGTCTTCGAACGGGATGAAGTGGATGTCCTGAGACGCACATGCCTGCGTGATCGAGGCTGTCGGGACAGCTCCACCAAGGAAGGCTGCCGCAGCCGACCCGTCAGCGAGCATGTCAACCGATCCCGCCTGAGTGTTGTGCAGAGGAGAGAAGTCGTCGTAGGTCACACCGTGGGCCAGCAGGATTGGGCGAAGGAAGTAGTTGAAACCGGCGCCGGCTGGTCCCACGACCACTCTTTTGCCCTTGAGGTCAGAAAGCGTGCTGACGCCAGAAGACCGGGGTGTGATGAAGAGCGCGATGTTCGGCGCGAGTGTCATAACCGCACGGATGTCCTGCTTTCCGTCCCAGTTTCCCTCGCCTCTGACCGCGAAGTAGGAGATCGCAGCGTTTGCAAGTGCAAAGTCCAGCTCGTCCTTCGCCAGACGTCTTATGTTCTCTTGTGTTCCCTTGGTCGCTTCAGACGAGACCTGCCATCTGGATTGTCCAGAGTTCTCGTCGACTACCTGCGCGATCGCGCCTCCGATGACGAAGAAGGCGCCCCCCGGTGGCGCAGTACCCACACTCAGAAACTTCGGACTACCATTCGGGTCACCTGAGCAAGCGGCCAACGACAACAGGACCGAATACAAACACCCAACCCATATCCCACGCAACACAGACATCTCTATCTCCTGATGAAATAATCAGATTCAGCTGCCGATCTCAAAGCGGCAGAGACCACAAAGATAGCTTGGCATGAGCAGCCAGACGGCCAGTAGTGTTTCGAACGTTCGTTCACGAATTCTGGTGGTATCTGACCGTCCCTCGATATACGCTCCGTGGCAGCAGGATTATGGGTGTCTGCACTCCTGCCTTTGCTGAAGCTTGGGCAAGGCTAGGTGGTATGAACGGTGCACAAGTGCATCAATACTCACGAACTTCCTGGACGGAACACTTGCTACTGGCCGTCGGAGCCCCGATTGAGATGGCGTTTCACGACTTTGCGAGCGTGGTAGCTCTTCAAGTAGCGCAGCCAGTGGGCTCTGGGCTCACGGCCAGGAGTCGTCTCGATATGAACCGTATCTCCCCACTTGAGGACAGTGACGGGTGAAACAGGCTTACCATTGACGATCGCGCCCGAACAGTGCAGTCCGAGGTCAGAGTGGACAGCGAACGCAAAATCGAGGACTGTTGCCCCTTCTGGAAGGATGATCGGTTCATCCTCCGGTGTGAAGGCTGCGATCTCACGGACGAACAGGATCCGCTTGAGGTCTTCCAGAAGATGGTGCGGTTGCCGATTGTGCTCGTGCCAGTCCGAGAGCTCTTCCAGCCAGCGCCGTCGCGATTTTTCCGCAAGTCTGTTTCCCTTGAGCGCGGCCACACCGAGCTCGCCCACGCGATGCATGGCGGGCGTCTGTATATGGACCTCATACCGTTTGCCGCCGTCCAGAACCGTCGTGTGAAGGGCCTGATACCGGTTACGCTTAGGTAGCGCGATGAAGTCCTTAATGCTCTCGAGGACCGGTGGGAACTGACCGTGAATCATTCCGAGCGACCTATAGCAGGCGTCGCGACTCGACACAATGACTTCGATTACGTGTCGATCGTAGATGCTGGAGAGAGGCACGTTCAGCCGCTCGATCTTGCGATGCATGCTCCACAGGCTCTTTGACTGGATTCGCGTGCGTACTCGGATCTCAGCGCCCATGAGGAGTTGGTTAACCTTGTCCACGAACATGTGATAGTGAGGAGACGGTCCTGAGGCGAGACGCTGTGTCAGTTCAGTGTGGACATCAGGCTGGATACAGCTGAGGCTCTGATTCTCGAGCTCGCGACGCGTACGGCTCATCCCGAGCAGATGTGAAATCGGTATGTAGACGTCGGCCGTTTCTTGGGCGATTCTCTTGCGTCGGTTCGGATCCTCGATGCCGTCGATACTTCGCATGTTGTGCACGCGGTCCGCGAGCTTGAGGATCAGGACACGCGGATCTTCCTTTGCGGCAGAGAACAGCTTCTGAAGCGTCGCGTTTCGGCGAGCTGACCGGTTCTTCGCACGGACGTCTTCAGCTTTTGTGACCCCCTTGACGAGCGTTGCGACAGCTGTGCCGAAGGTCGGGTCTATGTCTTCGATGTCGAGAGCCGAATCCTCGACTGCATCGTGGAGGAGAGCGGCAGTCATCATCTCGGCGTCACGCGAGAAACCGAGCTCGCAGGCGAGGAGGACGGCGACAGCAATCGGGTGGATGATGAACGGCTGACCCGCATCTCGACGCTGACCTTCGTGACTGGCGAAGGCGATGTGATACGCCTGACCGACGATAGGGTGAGACTGAGGAGGAACCCTTGCTAGGAGCTTCCTCAGCGGGTCCCTAATGATGTGTACCTGGTCGTTCAATTATCAGCCTCCGTATCCGCCCGGACGGGTTCGGTATCCGCAAACCACTGGCGGACCGCACCGATCATCTCTTCCTGAGACGAGAACGAATGCGTGGGAGCCGGAAGGGAGTCCAAGAAGGCCTTCCCGTATTTCGTTGTGATGACGCGGTTATCCAGTACGATCACGACGCCTCGGTCATTCGCGTTGCGAATCAATCGGCCGAACCCCTGGCGGAATCTGAGGATCGCCTCGGGGACCGAGTAATGGATGAAGGGATCCTTGCCCTGTTTCTGCAACTCCTCCATCTGCGCTTCGACCAGAGGATCGGTGGGAACCGCGAACGGGAGTCGGACTATGCCCAAGATCTCCAGTGCGTCTCCCGGTAGATCGACACCCTCCCAGAAGCTGTCCGTTCCAAGCAATACGGATGGCCGGTTATCCTTGAACCGTTCGGTGATGTGCTGACGGGATCCGTCCTTGCCCTGACCAAGTAGAAGCGTGTCTCTCGACGAAAGATCCAGCTTTAGCTCTGCATACGACTTGTTCAGCATATTATAGGACGTGTAGAGGATCAATGTCCCGCGATTAACCTCTGCGGCGACGTCTCGCACGACGCCGTCTACTGCGGTTTGAAACTGGTCGTCCTTTGGTGAGGGCATGAATTTTGCGGTGCAGACAAGCGCCTGACGCTCGTAGTCGAAGGGCGAGCCGAGACACAAGCTCTGCACACGATCACCATCGGATTCCTCCAGACCCATCCTGCGAAGGAAGTAGATAAGCCTTCCCCGGATGCCGAGCGTGGCCGAGGTGAAGATGATACTGTGCATCCGCCCGTAAAGTGCCTCGTCTAGTTGTTCGGCAATCCTGAGAGGCGCAGAGAAGAGTCTCGTGTCGGAGCTGTCTTCGCGACTCGGAAGCTCCATCCAGTAGACCCATCCCTCGTAATTCGGGTCAGTGAGGTCTCCGATGTCGTCGAGAACGTCGCCACAGTCGGTGATCCGGGCATCGAGCTCGTTCTTCAGGTCGTCTTGGTTGGGGAAGGCATCATCCTTCAGGTCCTTCATCCAGTGTGACAGGTTGAGGAGTCGCTGTCCGGCGTTGTTCGCGGCATCGGAAAAGGCACCGAGCGACTCCAAGACTGACGAGAATGGATCGTCATCGGCTTTGTAGCGGATCTTCTCCGTGTAGCGTGCCCGGCTGTTTCCATTCCTAGCCCTCGCGCACTCTGTAAGATCCTGAAAAAAGGCCTGGGCGTTCATCCACAGATCTTCGATGGCCGCCTCCGCGCCTCCAATACCCGTTTCGAACCCTTTGACCTCCGCATCTTTCATCTCACCGAGATTCATCCAGTGCTTGAGGGCCGGGAGCGTACCCGTGTTGGTGAGTCCCGGACTTCGGAGCATGTCGCACAGGTTCTTGACGCGCCAGATGTTGAGTTCACGCCCGAGATACTGTGCAGCCACTCGTTCGACGTTGTGGGCCTCGTCGACGATCAGGTGCTCATACTCGCCAAGAATGCCGTTCTCCGTCGACAGATCAGAAAAGAGAAGGGAGTGGTTTACGACAATCACGTGTGCCTTTAGCGCCATCTTTCGGATGTTGTTCGCAAAACACCGGCCGTTGGTCTTGCATCTCTGGGATCGACAAAAGCCGCTGTCGCTGCAGACCTTGGCCCATAGGCTGCCGGCGCGAGACGGATCGAAGCCACCGTGTTCGGCGATGTCGCCGGACCGGGTCTGTGTTGACCAGAGGAGGAGGGGGAGGGCAGCTATCCGTTCGTCGATCGAGAGTGCTGCGTCGAAGTTGGCCAGGATGGATGACCATCGATTTAGGCAGATGTAGTTGCCACGGCCTTTGAGCAGCACGTACTGGAACGACTCGTCCAGTGTTCGGGCAAGCTCGGGGAGGTCCTTGTTGTAGAGCTGTTCCTGCAGGTTTTTCGTGTTCGTTGAAACGACGACACGAGCGTGGTTCTGGACGGCGTATTTGATCGCCGGCGCCAGGTATCCGAGTGACTTTCCAACACCCGTACCCGCCTCGACTGCCAGGATTTGACCGTTGTTGAAAGCAGCCCCAACGGAACGAGCCATCTCGACCTGTTCCGATCTGTGTTCGTAGGCGTCGTTCTGCTTTGCCAGGATGCCGTTAGGTGCGAAGATGTCCTCGACCTCGTCCAGATCGATGTCACTGTATGTGGACTCGACGGAGGAGAGGTCCTGTTCCCTGTTGGGCGTGAACAGGTCTTCGTCGGATGTCGGGATGAGACTCGAGCCAATTGGCGCATCCTGGCTTGCGGCTTCATTGCCGATCTCGACGAACACGGGAAGAAGATCGGACCCCGTTCCCGAGAGGAGTCTCAGCGTCTGCTGCTTTGTGGTAAGAGGTAGCGATCGCAGTTTCTCGACCAACCCCAGGTAGATCCCCGCGAGTTCCTCTGCCTCGCGAAGCGATTTGTCGTTCGATGCGGATTCGACTTCGAAGAAGACTGCGAGCGTGTCCGGTCGGTGATCGGCCAAGTCTGGTAGTAAGGCGCGGGCGAGGTCTCGGATCCCCGTGACGTTGTCGTCGACCGGGATGGTCGATTGGGACCCCAAAAAACGTGCTTCGAACCGGCCTGCGTATGCGATGATAGGGAAGGTGCTGATGAAGGTTCTGAGTTTGCCTGCGGCGTTTGCCCAGCGGGGCGCATCTGCGAGGTCAGACTTCGATACGCCGATCAGGCGGCTGATCTCGTCAGGTATGTCTCCGACGGGTCGTGCATATGTGTGAAGACGATCCTCGATCTGACCATCCACTACGCGCACTGCGGCGATCTCGATGATCTCGGAGGACCGCGGGTTAAGCCCCGTGGTTTCAATGTCGAGCGTTACGAAGGTGTCGAGAATTGACATGGCGCCGACCCTACCCTTCCACCTCGCGAGTGGGAAAGTCCGCTTTCACGCAAGCGCTTCGGCGCGGCTGGCAGGCGAGTCCTCCTTCGCGCACGTGCTTCGGCGTGGCAGGCAGGAGAGCG
>PAXL01000067.1 GCA_002714465.1 Gemmatimonadota bacterium
GTCGTTGCCCAGATCGCCCTGCAGGAAATCGTTACCGGCGTCACCCATCAAGAGGTCGCCGCCGTGGCCACCGAAGATGCTGTCGTTGTCGTCGTTGCCAGAGAGCGTATCGAGCCCGTCGTCTCCGAGGATCGTGTCGTCTCCAGCGTCACCGGTTACGACATCGTTGCCATCGCCAGCGTCAATGCTGTCGTCGCCATCTCCGCCAGTGACCGAATCGTTTCCGTCACCCGCGATGATGGTGTCGCCGCCACCGGCCCCTGCAATCGAGTCGCCGCCCTGGCCGTTCACCGTGTCGTCGCCATCTCCAGCGTCGATGTTGTCAGCAAAGTCGTCCGAACCCGTGATCACGTCATCGCCATCTCCACTCACAATCGTGAGGCCCTGCAGAGAGGTGAACGCGGCGGATGTGACTCCCGAGACATCAATCGTGTTGTTTGAGTCTCCAGCGATGATCGTCAACTGAGTGATCGATGAGGTTTGCACGGTTGGCAAAGAGTCAGCCACAGCCGAATCGATGAGGACCTGCACGAAGCCAGGAGCACCGGCATCTTCCTGCACGGTGATGTCCTCATCGGCATCGGTAAGAATCTGCAGTTCCGTTCCCAAGAGCAGAACCTGGGAGGTCAGAAGCGTTCGATCCTGAAGTGTTTCGGCTCGCCGCATCAACCGCGATCGGACGTTCAGAGCGGTTTCCGGAGTTCGACGCAGTCGTCGGTTCTGCAGGCGGGAACGCAGTCCATCAAGCCAGGAACGAACAGACATGGAACTTCTCCTCCCGGCAAGAACCGGGTGTGGTGACGCTGGAACTCGTTTTGCTGGCAGAGGCCGAAACACCGAGCTTGCCGTACAGTCGTTGAACTGAAACTTTGATTGGTGCGACCGTGTCGTGTGGATGACTGCAGAGAACTCACTCCGATTGTTCCATCGGGTTGTTTGAGATGGCCTGCCTGTGTCAACCGGCTGAGGACTGTCGCGCCACCTGCTGTTGATGGCAGGAAGTTGTGGAACGGAACGGACAGTTCAGTCATGACGGTGGTCACGCAGAACTTGTTTCGACCATCGCATCGGTCACCTGCATCGCGATCGACTTGCGAAGAACAATCAATCCAGCCGGTCTGACTCATCCCTGTTGTGGCAGGAGCGATTCAGAAACTCGCTGCATAGCACAGTTCCGACTTGTTCCGGCAAGCTGGCATACGCACGCAATTCCGATCGGCAGGAGCAAAGGTCAGGAGCCGAGCAGTGCTCATGCGAAGAGCAAGCCGAGCAATCGTCACAGGACCACTCGAACTGGCACGGGACGTAACGGCTGCGCCGTCTGAGAGGATCTCCAAACAGCTACAGGCCCAGGATTCACCCGGTCCCGAAGACACAGCAGACTCCGCAATGCCCGCGCAGCCAGTACAGTCAACGCGGCCCAGGAATCCGCCGAAACAGGCTGTCTGGTCGCTTCAGACTGCCTCAAAAGTGGACTGAGGCAGACAAAAGGCAGATCCCGCACAATTGAAACGACCCTTCGCCCACACAACCGCCAAACGACCTCCCGATAAAACTTCACCGTACCCAACCGACTCTTCGCTGCTTCCCTGTCCGCCGTTCTCACCGCTGAAATCCTCGCGTCCAATCCGCCTGCTGCGACTGGCGGTGACTGGCCAGGCGACCGCGGGCCAAACGCCGACAGCATCAGCACAAAAAAGGGCATCGGAGCACAGAGTCAAGTACCGCCGCTGGGGATCGCCGCCAGCCTCGTGCTTCATAAGGACTCGGTCATTGTCAACGCGTCCGAGGAAAGCCAGTCAATTCGAGCTCTAAAGATGAGCACCGGAGAGGAAATCTCGAAGGCCGAACCCAGCCTCCCGGAGCGGCCGTACGTTTGAGGCTTCTCCCATCCATTGCGAAATCCGCTGCTCCATCCCGTGTCGGCGGGATGACGTGTCCGTGATCAAGGTCAAAGCCATCCCTTCACCCTGTGGGGGAGAACGAATCACGCCGGATGAGTTCGGCCGACCAAAGCTGACTTACTTTTTGAAGGCGGCGTGGTCTGGGTTGCCCCGTGCCTCCAGGTAGGCCATCAGATCGAGGATTTCCTCGAGCGTCATGGTGTTCGCCAGCTTCTCCGGCATCAGCGAGATCGGTGATTTCGCTTTGATGTCGATGTCGGCTTTGGCGATCTTGATGGGCTCGCATTTCTCCTGACCGAGTGGGTTCGGCATCAGCGTCACGGACTGGTCGTTTTCCTCAACGAGCAACCCGGTGAACTGTTTGCCTTTTTCCGTGACGATGATCCATGCCTCAAACTTTTTGTCGATCTCTTTTGACGGTTCGAGAATCGAGCGGAGGATGTGAGCTCGATCTTTCTTCGATTCCATCTTCGCCAGATCCGGACCGACCAGCCCGCCGACGCCTTTCATCTGATGACAGCTGAAGCAGGCCAAAGCCGTGAAGAGCTGTTTGCCCTTCGCGAACGAACGATCCTTCAGGCTATCGACGACTTTCGGAGCGAGCTCATCGAACTTCCAGTCGCGGACGAAGGGACGAACCTCACCAATCTCGACCGGTTCGGCAATCGGGTTCTTCGCCAGGTAAGCATCAACATCTTTGACGACGTGCATCACGCCAGCCATCGTTCGCCAATGACCTGGGAACGTGCAAACGTACGGGTAGTCGCCCGGCTCGCTCGGCACGTTGATGATCAACCGCTCGGTCTCACCCGCCTGAAGAAGCTTCGTGGCCTTCAGAATGTGCCGGGAGTCCGGCACGAATCCCTTCGCGAAAGCGTCCGGCGAAGTCGCCATCCGCTCACCCGCCTGAGCGACGTCCATCATCTTTCCGGGAGCTACCAGCAACAGATTGTGCGGCATGATGTCGGTGTTTTCNAGGACCAGTTCCACCGGCTTGCCGGCTTCNACAGCGATCTCCGGGCGGTCGTATCGCATGCGGTGAGGGATCGTTCGAATCGTAACAATGCGGACGCCGAGGTCGCCGATGTCNGCTTTGATCTTCTTCGCTTCCCTGGCCGGCAGGATCGAAGCCAGATCGTTGGCCAGTTGAAGCGAGGTTCGTACGGCAAGAGTCGCCCGCTNAGTCGCATCGACTTCNCGAGCATTCATGACAAGAACAGAAAGGAGAGGTCGGACCTCGGTTGGATTCNTCGGCCAGTGGTACCGGGGAATCCGGTGCAGTCCCTGGACCGAAACCAGCCGCAGATCGTTCTTCTGAGCAAACCCGGCGAGCGTCTTAAACGTCTCCTCGTCGTGGCCGGGAATCGAGGTGATCGCGTTGATGGCTGCTCGGCGGATACGCGGAGTCGGGTCACTGTCGAGTTGCACGGCAACGGACTCGACGGGAGCCTTCGCTGCTTTCTGCTGGAAGACGGACTTACGTTTTCCATTGAGCACTTTCAGCACGAAACCGTCCAGCCGCTCGGCAAACTGTCCGCCGTTCTCAGAGCGGTTCCAGATAACGATCGATTCGATCGGGACTTCGCGGCCCAGGTCAACTTCCCAGTACGGATTGTTGGCCTGCTGCGTGTGGGTCTGGCCGTTCTGCGTGTAAGTACCGCTCTTGTTGCCATCGATGGCCCGCGCGGCGACACCACCAAAGTCCGTGCTGGTCTGCTTCGCTTTGCCACCGCGAGCAACGTTGCGTCCTCCGGCAAAGATTTCAACCTCAGCGAGAGTTAGAACCCGCCGACGCCCCGGCAGTTCAATACGGACGAAGCGACCCATCGTGCCTTTCGCCTTTGCGGCCTGAGGCTGAAACGTTTTCGGCAGGCCGTGCAGCAATGGCTCGACTTTTTCGTAGAGATCCGCTCGACGATCAACATTTGGAATGATCGAAATGGCATCGAGGAAATCTTTCAGCGACTTCAGCGATCCGGACGCCAGCTTCCAGGCAGGGTCCACCGACTCGTCGGCAGCGATCATGGCGACATAACCGATCCGGCGAGTGATCGCGCGTTTGGCCGACTTCGTCCATGCCTCAAACCGGGCTCGACTCTCTGCCAGTTCGCCGGGCTCTCGGCGAGTCAGCATCAGCACGAGGTCATAGATAACCGTCGCTGCTCCTGAAGCATCCGTTTTGTCGACGTAGTCGATGGCCGAAAGCAGTTCAGTCATCTCGTCAGTCTTCTTGAATTCCGCCAGGCCGACGAGCGCGTTCTGACGCGACTGTGCCTTGACCGCCGGGCGAGTCAGCATCGCCAGCAACACGGGTGTCGACTTCGGCAGCTTGACGAGGTCGTCCGTCGGGATGCTTCCGAGGATGTACTCAACACCGGCTGGGTTGTTCGCGGCGAACGGCTTGCCGGAATTGATCGCGGATTTCCAAAGCGGCTCCATCCCGCGGATGGCTTCTTCGAGGGCATAATCGATGTAGTAGTCGCGTTCGTGCTTGACGACTTCCAGGGCCACTTCGGCAGCCGTAGCCGTGTTCACCCAGGTGCAGGCACGAAGGGCTTCCAGACGCACTCGCGGATGAACGTCGTTGGCCTGAACTCGAAGTAGGGCAACGTGGTCGTCGATGTAATCACGCCCGTAGCAGAGAACCCGGGTCGAGGCCGCTCGCACGCGGAAGTCGTCCGACTTCAGGCACGCTTCGAGCAGCTTGCGGTCGACGGCGTTGTGGTTCTGCTTAACCCAAAGAGCTTCTAGGCGATTGTGCTCGAAGGCCTCTCCATTCTGCTTCTGCTCGGCCAGCCACTTATCGAGCGCGGCGGTGACTTCGTCTCGAGGAAACTCACGAAGCTTCATACGGACCCGGTGCCGCACTCGGCCTTCCGTCTGCTCAAGCAGCGCGACAACTTCCTCCAGCGGTCGGTCTTCGATCTGAACAGGCTTGAGGAGCGGCCGGCCCGGATAGGTGACTCGCCAGATTCGGCCGTGCGTGTGGTCGCGATTGGGATCTCTCAGATTGTGCTGCATGTGGCCGATCAGCGGGTTGAACCAGTCGACAATGTAGAGTGCTCCGTCCGGCCCGAACTGGAGGTCCGTCGGGCGAAAGTTGCGATCGCTCGAGAAGAGGATCGGTTCGATTTCCGTTCCTTCAAAACCGCTGCCGGCATCCTTGACAGTGTGCTGGAGCACTCCCTGAAAACCAATGCAGTTATTAAGGAGGTAGTTGCCCTGAGCTTCTGGCGGGAAGTGGCGTGAGGAAACGATTTCGCAGCCGGCCGTCGGGCGGACGCGTTTCTTGAAGAACTGCTGCATTTGCTTGCGATAGGTGAACTTGAACGGGCCGAAATCGTCCTGGCCTTCGTAATTCTGCGTGTAAAGCGAAAACGCCGTGCCGAAGTAGTTGGCTCCGCCGGACGCGTCGGCGACAAAATTCTGGCCCCACTTGTCGAAGCAGTGGCCCCACGGATTCGCAAAGTTGTAGGAGACAAAGGTCTCCAGCTTCTGACGAGTCGGGTCGAAGCGGTAGACGGCTCCGTGTCCGTTTCGCACGACGCCGTAAGGAGTCTCGACTTGAGTGATGTGGAATGTGCCCTCGTGCATGTAGATGCCACCGCCCGGACCCCACTGAAAAGCCCCGATGGCGTGGTGGCTGTCGCCCGAGTCAAAACCGCCGAGCAGCACTTTCTTTGTGTCAGCCTTGCCGTCTCCGTCGGTGTCCTTCAGGAAAACAAGGTTCGGTTCCTGAGCAACGTAGACTCCGCCATCTCCGACCTCGAAACCGGTCGGCAGGTGCAGGTCGTCGGCAAAGACGGTTTGCTTGTCCGCTTTGCCGTCGCCATCGGTGTCCTCAAAAATCAGCAGCTTGTCCTGAGGCTTGTTTGGCGGCTGGTACTGCGGGTAGCTAGGCATCGTCGCGACCCATAGCCGGCCTCGCGAATCGAAGGTGAAGTTGACCGGATTCTTGAGGTCAGGAAAGTCGATCTCCGAGGCGAACAGGTTCACCTTGTAGCCATCGGCAATTGTGAATTTCTTGATCGCCTCTTCCGGCGGGAGAATCTGAATCGGCTGTTTGAAATTTGTCGGGACGTCGTACAGCTTGCGAGTTCCGCTGTAGTCGACCTCGGCCGTTGGCGGGTTGCCCTGAGCTGCCGCGTGGATGCGCTTGTCGACGATGGCGCACATTTCGTCGAGCTTCGCTCGTTCATTTTCGAGCACGTATTTATCGGTGTAAGGCGGATTGCCGTTCGGCCGCTCAGATCGGCCACCGTAAATGTAGAATCCGTTGACCGCACGGTAGCGGTGGAAATACTGAAAGTTCTTCTCGGTGATCTCCGCCATCAGGGCCGGCTTGACCGTTTCCCGGAGCGAGGCTGTTTTGACGGTAAATGCTTCCAGAAACTTCGGAGCCAGCCGCTGATATCCCCTGTCTGTCAGGTGGACACCGTTAAAGGTGAATGGTTCTTTCGATCCCTCGAACAATCCCAGCGTCGGGTGAAACAGATCGACAAAGGCCGTGCTGGTATCAGCACAGACGGCGGCCATCGCCTTCGTGTAGAGTTCAAGATTCGGATTCGTCTTCGAGCCATCCGGTAGATTCGGGCTGTCGAGATCTTCATGAGCGATCGGCGAAAGCAGTACGAGCCGCGGAGCNCCCTTGCCGCTGTAGTTCTGCTTTTTCGTATGAGCGATGAAGTCGCGTAGTTCCTTCTTGAACGTGGCGACTCCCTCGGGTCCNTCGAACGACTCGGCAAACCCGAAGAATGCCATGATGACGTCTGCCCGNGCCATCGTCAGATGCTTGTCCGGCTCGCCAAANTCGAGCGACCGAGGCCGAAACCGCACCTCATCCGCCGTGAAGCCCTGGTTCCGAACCGTCAACTNCAGATCGGGAAACGTCGCGTGCAGCCGAGCTTCGACATGCCCGAAATACTGCTCCCGCTCGGCCAGCGTTCCACCAATAAAGACGATTCGATCGCCCTTTTTCAGCTGCACTTTCGGAGCGGCCTGAAGCAACTGAGCCGCAAGGGAGACAAGTCCAAGTACCAGCAGCAATCGAAATCGAATCATCAGTTAGCCTGTTTTTAATATGAAAGGGCCCGTCGCGCGAGACGAATCCGCTGTCAGAAGAGTCCCGAATCGTATCGCGAACGGAAAGCGCAAACCACCAGGTGGGTGACCGATCAACGGGCCTTCATCCGAGGGTCAGTGAGACTCGCCAGNGANTTTCGTCTGGCGAAAAATCGTCCCCGGGACTTCTGCAACAGTAAGCACTCCACACAGCAGAAACGGATTGGTGACGGTTTCCGGCTTCGCGGCGGATTCATGGGCCCCTCGCTCCACAGCCAGCCCGAATCCAACAGCGTCTGGGGCGAGAGAACGGAGCGTGCCTCTCATCCACTTGGTAGAGTCCGACAGAAGACATCCTGTTGCCAGCTCAGCGGATCGAATCGAGGTAGCTCAGCAGGTCGGCCATCGCTTTCTGATCGATCTGTTTTTCCAGGCCCTCCGGCATGAAGGACAGGCCCGTGCTGCTCAGTTCGTCGATGTCCGCTCGGCGAATTTCGGCCTGAGTCCCGTCCGGTCGACGGATGGTGAGGCTATTGGCCGTTTCTTTTTCGATCATGCCTGTCACCGATTTTCCATTCTGCAGCACAACGACATAGGCAAGAAAACGCGGTTTTACTTCCCGGTTCGGGTCGAGNACGTTGAGCAGTACGGCGGGCAGACCTCGATTGCGAATCGCNTTCAGGTCCGCTCCGACAGCCGTGCCGACGTTCTCCAGGCGGTGGCAGGCGGAGCACACTTTCTTAAAGACNGCCTTGCCACGTGCGGCATCGCCTTCCANGTCGAGGGCCACCTGGTAACGAGCAACGACGTCGGCTCTTTGGCCTCCGCCCGAGGACGATCCAAACAGTTTCGTCGTGCGAGAGGAAATTTCCTGCGAAGGATGTTTGCGAAGCAACTCGATTCGTGCAGGAGACACGTCTCCTCGCGCAATGGCTTCGTCCTCGACCGCGGTCAGAAAAGTGAGAATCCACGACTTGCGAGACAGCAGTGTCTCCGTGGCCTGAGCCCGGACGAGGGGGCTGAAGCTGCGCCATTGGTCTACGATCAGCAAGGCCACCTGGTCGTCGGGAAACTCGCCGAGCGTCTCCAGCACGGCCGACTGGACCTCGCCAGGCTGCTGAAGATTGAGCAACCCACCCAGCCGCTTCGCTTCATCCTCGAATGAAGACAGCTTCAAAGTTCGGATCGCGGCCACTCGAACGGCGACGGGCTTTTCGGAATCGGAGGCTGTCTGTTGCGCAGTGGCGACCAATTCGCCAAGCAGCTCGCCCGCTTTGCCGCCTGCGGCGCTCATCAGCTTTTCCCGTGCCTCGCCTTTCTGTTCTTTGACAAGCGCCTGGACGAGGCTTTCGGCGAGTGGTTTTTCTTCGGCCGGTAGCGTCTGTACCGAACGCAACACGACGGCGATTTCGTTCTGCCGATTCACCAGGCCAATCTGCTCGGCAAGAGCTTTCAGAAGCGTCTGCCCGTGGCTTGCCTTGCGGAATTCTTCGTTGCGGGCAAGTGTCCCGAACGCGACTCCCGCTGAGCTATGCAGCGACGTCTGAATTGCCAGCCGCATCCACGAATCGGCTCCGTCCGTTTCGGAGAGCTTCACAAGAGCCGCAGTTGCCTCGCGACCGCTGGCGGCCCCCAGCGAATAAGCAAGCTGATTGCGAACCCGCAAATCCTCATCGCCCGTCATCGTCGCCAGCTTCGCGGTGAGCAGCGGCGAGTCGGACAGAAGCGATTCAGACAACCTCAATGCGGAAGCACGAACAAGCGGCGCTGGATCGTCAAACGCCGCAAGCAGTGTTGCCTCTTCCAAGCTCCCCAGTCCGCGCAGCGAGTACATCGCTCCCATCCGCCCCTCAGCAGTCTCGCCGCTCGCGGCCAGTTTCCTCAAAACGGGAATCGCCGCCCGATCCTGTCGCTGATAGAGCAGCCGGGACGCGGTATCCCGATGCCAGCCGTTGGAATGATCGAGCAGCGAGACAAGTTCCTCTACGGAAGCTTCTCCGAATTTCGGCAGCTTTCGCTGTTTGAACCCGTCCGGGACGATTCGATAAATGCGCCCACGATCATTGCCACCAACCGGGTCAAGGTACTTCAAAAACTCAGGAGGCAGAAACGCGGCACCTTCAATCAGCTCACGATAGATGTCCAGAACGAAGAGCGACCCGTCCGGCGCGTTGGCCATCTGCACGGGGCGAAACCAGATTTCCTTCGAGGCCAGGAACTCTGCATCTTCGTCCGTCCGCTCGGCAATCAGGCCCAGACCGTTTGGTTTGAGCATCGCCCGGTAAATCAGATTGTTGGCGACATCTCCGACCAGCAGGTTGCCGCGGAACTCTTCCGGAAACGCGTCGCCCCGATAGATCGTGATCCCGGTCGCCCCGGTGAAAAAACCAAACGGCTTGCCACCCTCATCGGAACCTCGGAACCGGCCGGTCTTGCGGAGGCTCGTTCGCAGCTTCCGCCATGGTTCATCGGGAGTGATTCGGAACAGCTTCGTAAACTTGCCCTGCGGCGTGATGCTGACAGCCGCAGCTGGAGCTCGGACGTGCGGATTCCGAGCCAGGTAGCGGTCGTCGTACATCAGAATCTGAGCCGGAACGCTGTTCTGGCAGACGAACTTGCGACCCCAGTTGTCCATACTCATTCCATGCTGACCACCGCCACTGGTCAGCTCGAATGCTGTCAGGTCTCGCGGATCGAAAATGAATCCGCGGTTCCGCACGGAGACCGGCTTCGAGTTTTCATCACCCGCAGCTCGAATGTCGCCTCCCGACAAATTCGTCGAGAAGTGAAATCGATTGTCGAATCCCCANCGAAAAGAATTCAGGTGAGCCTCACCGGCTTTGTCTTTGCCGAAGCCCGTGAAGATGATCTGTCGGAAGTCAGCCCTGCCGTCGCCATCGGTGTCCTTGAGGTACAGAAGATCGGGAGCCGCTCCGACAAAGAGGCCACCGTCCCAGCACGCGACCGCCGTCGGATAATCGAGGCCGTCGGCGAAGATCGTGCTGGTCTCGAACCGGCCGTCTCCGTCCTTATCCTCAAGCATCCGGATGAAGCCGTCCTCATTAAAATCCTCGATGGCGTACCCGTTGTATTCCGGCAGCTCGCAGACAAACATTCGGCCGTGCTCGTCGAAATCGATCGCAACGGGGTCTCGCACAAGAGGCTCGGCAGCAACCAGCTCGACGTGGAATCCCTTCTTCAGCTGAAACTGCTTGAGCGATTCGGCAGGCGTCAGCGGCTTGACTCGCGGCAGCTTCGACGCGAGTTCATCGATGCTTGGCTGNGGTTTCTTTTCGTCCGTTGGCTTCTCCTGAGAAACGCCCGCTAGCGGAAAGATGAGAACAAGAAGAAGGGCTGCGACGGATAGCAATTTCATAGCGGTTCGCCTGACTGATGCGTTAGAAACAACTGCCCGGCATCTTCATTCAAGCGGAAGCCGCCGTCCATCGAGCCGCAAGGTCGTCTGCTTATCCTCAGGCAGCGACGTCGGTGGCTCGAACGGCTTCGTGTAGCGGACCGTCTTTGAAATCCGCACGTCGCCGATCTTTCCAGAGAACACCCGACCTTGATTCCACTTGTCGGAGAGCATCCGTGTGACCGCAAACGAACCCGGCCAGTGTTCCAGAATCAGGCTTTCCTGGACCAGCTTGCCGTTGATCCACAACCGGGCCCGTTTGTTAATCGTCTTCGTGTTGACCGTCAGCGCTACGTGAGTCCACTCGTCAGCATTGAGCGGCATGGACCTTAGGCGAGTCCCGAACACGTTCGAGACAACGCACGCCTGCTTGATCGTCAATCCGAGCCCTGCGGAATCGCTGCCCCTTGAATTCGAAAGCGTGATGATGAACGAGCGAGGCCGCTCAATCGTGGCCTGGTCCGGACACACGAGAACTTCAATCGTGGCGATCTCTGACTTGAGAGCCTTTCGAACGTTTGGCCACGGTTTTTCCAGGCCGATGTGCGAGCCCGGTTCGATTCGCGTACCGATGGGCTCGGCGGCAGTTGCGATGCTATTCAGGGTAAAGTAAAGAAAAGTTAGCAGGATGTACTGTCGGCAGCGCAAAGAAAAGATGGCAGAGTCATTCATCGACGGCCTCACAAGAAGATGTCCGTGATCGGCTGGCCGTGGTCGATGTCCAGTCGTTTTCGGCCGGGAATCTCAAGCCGCCGTCCGTCCAGGCCCATCCGGTTCAGTACAGTCGCGTGGATGTCGGTGATGTAGTGGCCGTTGTCGTCGGCATGAAAACCGAGCTCATCGGTCGAGCCGTGGACGTATCCGCGTTTGATGCCACCTCCAGCAAAGAACACGGTGAAGCCGTGCGGGTGGTGGTCTCGCCCGTCGGTCCCGCCGCCACGTTCTTCGACAGCCGGAGTGCGACCGAACTCGGTGCAGAAGACGACAAGGGTTGAGTCCAGCAGACCTCGCCGCTTGAGGTCCTTGATCAGACCGGCGACGGGCTTATCGATCTTCGCCGTCTGAGTCCCATGGTTCCTGCGAAGCGCCTTGTGAGAATCCCACACTCCGTACGGACTCGGGTAAACCTGCACGAAACGGACACCTCGCTCGACAAGCCGCCGAGCGGCAAGCATCCGCTGCCCTGCGACTTTCGTGTTGGCATTGTCAAGCCCGTAAAGCTGTTGCGTCTCCTTCGTCTCCGCGCTGAGCGAAACGGCTTCCGGCACGGCGGTTTGCATCCGATAAGCGAGTTCGTACGACCGAATCCTCGCCCGGACCGAATCGTCTTCGGGATACTCGATGGCGGCCAATCGATTCAGCTTTCCGGCGAGCTCAAATTCGTTCCGCTGTTCTTCGGCGAGGATATCCGCGCTGCGGGTTCCGTACGGCAGCGGATTCTTCAAGCCAACTGCCAGCGGGATACCCGCGTATTTCTGCCCGAGGTAATACGAGTCGAATGAGGCTCGCGTGTCAGATCGCGTCGGGCCGCCGAGCACCAGAAACTGTGGCAGATTCTCGTTGAGCGAACCCAAGCCGTACGTCACCCAGGCTCCGACACTGGGCTGAGTCTCATCGAGCTTGTGGCGGCCGGTGTGAATCTGATTTTCGGCCGCGTGGTCGTTGTCGGTGGTCCACATGTTCCGGACGAAGCACAGATCGTCGACGCAGCTCGCGATGTTCGGCAGCCAGTCAGAAACCTTGATGCCACTCTCGCCGTGCTTTCGCCAACCGATCTGCATCGGATAAATCTTCGCATACTTCTCACGGACTTTTTCGATGACGGACCGTGATCGCTTGTCATGAACGGGCGACTTCAGCGGATCGGCGAACGGAGTTTCCTGAAACGTCTTGCCGGCGTACTTGTTGAGGGCCGGTTTTGGATCGAACGTCTCCAGCTGGCTGTAGCCTCCGGAGAGAAAAATCCAGATCACGCTCTTCGCCGCCGGCTCGAACATTGGCTTCCCGGTGGGAGGCGACCACGGTGTCTCCTCGCTGGCTCGGGAAACGCCGTCCTGTTGAAGCAGCGAACCAAGAGCCAGGCCCGTGATGCCCATGCCGCAGTCGGCAAGGAACGTTCGACGCTTGTGGCGATGAGCTGGATGATTTTGAAAAGATATCATCGGATGTTCTTTGGCCTGTCGGCCGCGCATTGTATCAGGGAATGGTCACAAACTCGTGATGATTCAGCAGCACTCGCACCAGTCCCTCGCGAGCCCTCAGTCTGGCATCTGTCGAGGCAGGGGCAAGTGGAGCGGTGGGTTTGGCAGGCAGCCCGGTTTCCTCGAACAAGGTTCGCTGTCTGGAAAGGAAGCTCGCGCAGGCGGCCGATTCCTCGCTCGTTGGCGGCCTGGAGAGGATCGTCTCAAACGCAGCGACGATGAATTCCGGGCCCTTCGGATTCGCCTCGACGAGTTTCTTTGTCAGCGACCGGCCGGCGTTCACTGCCAGCACGCTGTTGGACATGCCGAGGGCCTGTTGCGGGACGAGGCTTTCGGATCGGCGGTAGCAGTCGCACGGGTCGGGAGCGTCGAAGAGTGTGAGAAATCGCATCATGCCGCCGCCTTCCGGATAGACGGCGAAGTAAAGACTTCGCCGTTTCGAGGTGGCTTCCTGCGTCGGGTCGAGTTCCTGGCCGCCAAAAGTTGCGTCCAGCTGTCCGGAGACGCTCAGCATGCTGTCGCGAATGATCTCGGCATCAAGCCGACGCGAGGTGCGCTTCCAGTAGATTGAGTTATCCGGATCGCGTCTGGCGTTTTCGGGAGCGGCTCCCGTCCGGGAACTCGTTCGATATGTGTTACTGGTCACGATGAGGCGATGAATGTGCTTCATCTGCCAAGGCGAGGCCTTGTGGTTCTGGCTCAACCCAAATGAGGGCTCCATCAGCTCCACGGCGAGCCAGTCGAGCAGAAACGGATGCGAAGGTTGTTTGCCGCCTCGCCCGAAATCAAAAACGCTCTCGACCAGCGGACGCCCGAAGTGCCGCATCCAG
>PAXL01000037.1 GCA_002714465.1 Gemmatimonadota bacterium
TTGGCCTGGTGGAGATTCATCAGCCTGACGGCGGTGTCGGCGCCCGATTCGAGCGTCATTTCTTCGAGCTTGTATTCGGGATCGTCACGCAGGTCCTGCAGTTCCCTGAGGCATTCGACCCAGTTCCAGCCCGAGGTCTCCCACCGGCGAAGGAGTGCCAGCAACCGGAAGAGATTGCCAGCTCTAGAGCTGCCCATAGGCATGATGGTCGCGAAAGCGAGGATGCCTAGGTCCTCGAGAATCAGCTCGATTGCGACTGAAGGAGGATGTGTCTGCAGCCATCTCTCAACCCGTTTGAGTCGGCCGAATGCGTTGCCGATTCGAGCCGCCGTATCAGAAGGGAGACTGGTCGGAACCTCGCCTCGATAGTCGAAGTGGCCGTCGTAGCTCCTGACAGCGTAGAGCTCGTCGTCACCGAGGCCTACCCACCGGCCGCGAAGGTGGCCAACTAGAGGGATGGGGTTGTGAGGTGTGTTGACGGCCTCGAGCAATTCAATCAGGTCGTGCAGATCTTCTGACTCGCGGAGCTTTCCGCTGCCCGCGATCGAAAACGGGATACCCAAATGCTCGAGTGCACGTGCATACGTAGTGAGTTGTCCTGTCGTCCTTGTGAGGATCATGAAGTCACCCGGTGATGCTTCGGTCAGGGCGAATGCGGAGACCGATTCATCTTGGGCGATCGACGCGCCGATGAATCTCGCGATGCGTCCAGCGTCCTCTTTCGCGATGAGCGTTCGGTCGTTGCCTGCGATCTTGTCGATCGTGAGCGACACGACCTGAGATGGGTGTGGCCCTGGCTCACGATATGCCGCAAGCGGGCTGAAAGATGCCTGGTAGCGTGGGTCGAAGCGTTCGAAGACTGGTTCGAATGCGCCGTTAATCCAGTCGCAAAGACCACCGAACGAGCGAAAGCTCGTGTTCAAGTCGAGAGTGTGTCCACCCGATTCACGAATCCGCTCACGAACGTCCCGAAAGACGTCTAGGTCGGCTCGGCGAAAACGGTATATGGCCTGTTTCTCGTCCCCGACGAGAAACAGGCTCCCTGGCCTGGGACGACATTCACGCCAGTCCGAAATCTCGGGGTTGTCCGCGGTCAGGTAGAGGAGGATCTCAGCCTGGAGCGGGTCCGTATCCTGGAACTCGTCGACGAACAGCCTTCGGTAGCGGTGCTGGAAGTCTCTGCGGAGTAGTGGTTGTTCGGCGAGCAGACGAGCCGTCTGCACCAGCAGGTCTTGGAAAGTGAGCGTGCCGGCTTCGAATCGACGCTCCCGATGTGCATTTATGGCCTCGTCGACAAAGGCAGCGATGGTCGGGTAGATCGACTTTCGCCATTGTGTAAGGGCGGGACGGATTGTGCCGGCGAGGATTTTGGGCAATTCCGTATCTCGGATCTCGCGGGCTTTCGCTTGGTGGGGTGCCCAGCGCTTAAGGGTTACGGCACCCGAGCGAAGGTCGAGGAGCGACAGCAGATATCGCTGGTTGCTTTCGGAGTCGAGACCCCGGTTTCTAAGAAATGTGTTCGCTCGAATCAGAGCTTTCTGCAGACGATCCGGTCTTTCCACCGTGGGATTGGGTATCCAAGCTGAGGTGGCTTCGATCCACTCACGAGCCCGGTCCGCCGGTTCCGAAAGGGGTGTGGGAGGTACATCGGTCCAAGCGAGGGCGACGTCGGTGAACTGAGAACGTCGACGGAAAAAGTCAAATAACTCCTCGGTGCGGAAGCCCCAGCTGTCGAAGGTGTCGAGGCGCGGGTCACGATCGGCGTAACGGTCGAGAACGAAGGCATTCCAGGCTTCCCGAAGGGACACCCTCTCACCCCGCTCGTCGAGTTCGGTGAAGTTTGGTGGAAGACCCACCTCAAGCGGACGGTCTCGCAGGAGGCGCGCACAGAACGCGTGGATCGTGCCGATGTAGCACTGGTCGATCCGGTCGATCGCTTCGGAAAGATACGTTCTCTCGACATCGTCAGAAGCAGCCGTCCAGGTTTCTCTAAGTGCTTCGTGAAAACGCGCCCTCATTTCGCCGGCGGCCTTCTTGGTGAAGGTTATCGCGGCGATATGCTGGACGTCCTCTCGACCCGTGCGAATCACCTCAACCATGCGACCGACGAGGGCGTGCGTCTTGCCTGCGCCCGCACCGGCCTGAACGAGGAGGTTGCGGTCTAGGTCCGTGAGTATCTGATGGCGAGCCTTCTGATCTGTCAGTTTGATAGCCATTCGCTCGCAAGCTCGATCAGGTCGGTGTTCGTGTCCGTCTCAGGCTCGATCGATAAGGCCCTCGGCAGCATCTGATCCTTTTCACAGATAGATTTGTAGTCGCAGAACCGGCACTGCGGGGTCTTCTGGATCGGGGGGAAGGCCCCCTTGCTCGCCAAGCCGAGTATTGGGCGCAGCAGGTCGCCCAAGTTCTCGCGGTCAGGGGGGGGCGCTTTCATCTTCCGTCCGTGCTCGCGATCGCTCGCGAAGTAGTAGCCCGAGACGATCGGCCCCCCCTCGTCTCGCTGACTCAGGATCTCGGAAAGTGCATGAGCATACAGGGCCCACTGCAGGTGCTGGCCTCCGCCGAGCAGATCCGATTCGTTATACGCGCTTGCAGAGCCGGTCTTGTAGTCCCAAATGACGTAGCCATCGGCTGTTTGATCGACCCTGTCGATCAGGCCGCGAAGCTGGATGTCCACGTCACCTAAAGACAATGATACGGGCTCAGGATGGTTGAGAGCTCCCTCGGCTTCGAAGCCGAAGCTCACCTCGAATTCCTTCGGTCGATGATCGGTGGGTCGCTTGCTTTCTTCCGAAAGGAACACGTGTGCTGCGGTCTCGAGACGGGCGACATCGGTTTCGTACGCAAGCGGGTTCGGAGGAGGGTGTTCCCGACTCGTTCGGTCGATCAGGTGTTTGAGGATCTGGCGAATATGTTCTTCATCACGCTCCGGGTCGGGTAGCCGGTCCTGAATATCAGTCATGAACTTCTGATACAGCTCGTGGAGCAGGGATCCGAAGTCGAGTGGTGAAAGCCATCTGGTGGCGTCGACGGCGTCCTCGTCGGGGGGCTGGATCCCCAGCAAATACCGCCAGAGATAGCGCATGGGGCATCGCGCCAGCGTTTCGAGTCGAGAGGCCGACCATATCGTCTGGCTGTCGAGCGCGTCGGTCGCAGTCGTGATGCCTTTGTAGCGTGTGAACGTGCTGCTCGATCTGGCCAAGTCAGCGGCCCGACCCTCGAACAGCCAGGGCGAGTATTCGGTCAGCGCGTCAGGGTGCCCGGCGCTCCTTGCCCAGCTTAGCTTCCAGCTGGCAACGTCCGAAGCCGATGATCGGTCACCAATCAGCGATATGAACGCGGGTTCAGCCGTTTTCGACCGCATATGATGGAAGAGAGAGGCAGGCTCGGACTCCTGACCGTCAGCAGGGCTGTATACCGAGGCTGTCAGCGTCACGCGATGGGCAAGACCAAGGACACGGGTCAGATGCCAAACCTGGGCGATCGGGCGTGTTCGGAGCATCTCGAGCTCTCCCGAAACCCTTTCACGCTCGTGGTCGAGCAGAAGCGGGTCTTCTCCTGGCGTTCCAGGGAAGGAGGCACTATCCAGACCAATTATGAAAAGGTGCTCGCGGTCAGAAAATCCTGCGCGGTCGAGGGGTACGACGTTGATATGTCCTGGTCGGGGCGAGAGAGCTTCAAACCGGTGTTGATCGATCACATCCAGCAGCGTTCGAGCGCAATCGGACGTTACTTCCTCGGTGTCGCTGTGCTCGGACAGGTCCTCCAGTCTCCTGATCAGGGAGTCGCGCGCTGGCTCTTCGGATTCAGTGAGCGTCGTGACGTGGTCGGTGAGAAGCTGGGCGCCGAGCCTCGCGAGCTGCGCTGCCCTTGTCTTTGGTGTGGCGGCAACTTTGCGAAGATCCCGGAGCAATTTCGAGATCTTTTCGGCCGTCAGGTTCGCGTTCAGAAGCCGCCCAGATAGGAGCGCGTCGAGCCAGAAGTCATCACCAGTTGCAACCCATTCGTAAGTGGCCCGAACCGCCTGACCCGCTCGCGTTGAAAGAATAGATACACCTGCTCCGAATGTTGCCGGGATGTCGAGCTTCGTGATCGCGTCGTATGCGTATGTCAGGAGGTCGGGTGTCGTGCAGACGATTTCGACTTCGTCGAGAGGGAGGTCATTCGCCAGCGTTCGATCGAGCGCCGTCCGGATCTCGATTTCGGGACCCGTAGTCCGCACCAGGTCGACGTGGTCGAGATCGTGGTCGTCTGACCCCGCACACAGGATCCTGCCAGCCGGTTCGCAGTCGATGTTGCAGAGGAGAGGATGCTTCGAGAGGCTGTGTGCGGCGATCGTTTCGGGGATCGCCGTTCCATAGTCGCTGCGACCGATCCGGATCAGGTCTCCGTTTGTCAGCGCGTCCACGAATGGTTGAGTGAGACCTGGTAGCGGTGTTTCGTCGAGAATGGCGTAGACAGCTTCAGGCCACAACTCGCTTTCCTGCTGTGTGAGCTGGGTGGTAGCGCTCTTGAACAGGTCGGGACCATCGAACCAGCGTTTTGTTTCAAGACAGTCCTCGTAGGACCAGTAGAGATGTGCGAGTGCACGAAGCTTGTCATCTCCTCGCTGACCCAGCAGCGACTTAGCGGAGATACCAGATATCCTGAGAGCCCGCAGCGTGCGGTGGATCGATCGGAGGAGACCTTGGCTAAAGGTCTGGTTTCTGAAGTAGACGTTGTTCGATCGGGCAAGGTATGCCCTGAGGATCGGAGCTAGCTCGATCAGATCCGCGTCCTTCGGGAGATGACGCCAACCCTGAGCTACCAGACCCGGTTCGCTGATTTCTCGGGCGATGTCTTCGGGTGTAGCGAACCGAACGTTAATCCAGCTGGTCCCAGATCTAGCGAGCGCAGCACCCAGAGCGGATCCCGCCTGAACGGACGGGACGAGGACGACCTTGCGTGCGAGTGGATGCGCATTGCAGAGTTGTGCGAGCTGCTGGATCTGGTAGGAGGGCATCAGGATGGAAATATAGGGAGNTGAGGAGCGGGGTGGTAGGGATNGGGGCTTCGGTTTGAACTCNNCACTCCTGAAGTCTTNTGAAAAGCGAATGCAGAATGCAGAGTGAGGAGTGCAGNGTTGAGAGCGGGNGGTTAGTCTCGGAGGATGGTCTTCTCGTCNGTGATGGCCGGCTCAAGGACGGAGCTGCTGATGCTGACGGCTCNGCGGAGGTCGNTGCCNCGGAGGTCGGAGTTCTGGANGGTGACCTTGTAGAAGTCGGCTTCGTTGAGCTTGGCGCCCCGCAGNTCGGCGTCNGTGAAGTCGACTTGGGCTAGAGTGCANTTCTGGAGTCTGGCNTTCTGGAGGTTGGCTCCGACGAAGGTGCACTGTGAGAAGTCAATCCCCGTTAGTTTTGTGGCTTGAAGGTTGGTACGGTCGAAGCGAGCGTTGTGGACGTTTGCTTCCGCGAGGTCGATCCTGCGCAGATCAGTGTCGACGAGGATTGCGTTGCTCAGGTCGACTCGGCGCAGGTTCGCTTTCTGGAGGTCGGAACCGGAGAGGTCAGCCCTAGACATATTGGCCAGTTCGAGGTCTGAGGGGGCGAGATCGACTTTTCGGAGGATCGCCCCGACGAGAATGGTGTTCTGGAGGTGGGCACCGTTGAGGTTGGCACCTTCGAGCGTGGCACCTCGGAGGTTTGCAGCTGGAAGGCGGGCCCGTTCCAAGTTCGCGCCATCTAGGTTGGCTCTTTGCATCCTGGCGCCGCTCAGGTTGACCTCGCGCAGGTCGGCCTGACGGAGATCCGCGCCTTCAAGGTCCGCACGGACGCAATTCTCTCCTGAAAGTGAGAGCTGTTCACCCGATTCGCCATCTGTGGCGAGCCATGCGGCGTGGGACTCGATTGTTTCTTTAAGCTGGGCTGGATCTGGCATCCTGATCTCGATAGAAATGTACGACTGGCACCTGTGTCCTCGGTTGTACTCGTTGGTTTGGAGTTCAGAGTGAAGCCAGATAAGAGTAAGAGTTTATAAGACAGCAATGTTAGAGTTTCTGAAGGTTCTTGTGTTTGTGTGAGACCGGTATCTCTTGCAGGAGGTTTCGGTCGAAGCTGAAATTGTAATCCTTCCTTGACATCGCATTTGCGGAGACACAAATTTAGATGATACAAACTTTTAGGTCGAAAAACACGCTCCAAGGAATCGCGTTTTGGGCAGCGATCTGGGTCGAGAAAAAGACGCTCGGGAACAGGCGGAGCTGAGAGCGCACGGTTCCATTCCTAAGCACATTGCCATCATCATGGACGGCAATGGTCGCTGGGCGGAGCGACGCGATCTGACGAGGACAGAGGGACACCGATCCGCCCGAGATGTGGTCAGGGGAACGGTACGGGCCTGTGGCGAGTTACAGGTGGACGTGCTGACGCTGTTCACGTTCGGTACGGAAAACTGGAATCGGCCTTGGGGCGAGGTGCTTTCGCTGATGCAGTTGCTTCGGGACAGCTCGATGGAAGAGTTGCCTGAACTCCAAGACAACAACGTCCGGCTTGTCGCAACGGGTCAAATCGACCGGCTCGCCAAACAGGCTCGTTTCGCGCTGGGTCACGCGATCCGGTCGACGTCGAAGAACACAGGGTTGACGCTCAACCTGGCTCTGAGCTATGACGGGCGGAGCGACATCGTCCACGCGGCAAAAGCTGTGGCCGAGCGCGTGTCGAAAGGCGAGATCTCGGTAGATCAGATCGATCACGGCATGTTTGCGAGCCATCTCCTGTCGGGTGAACTGCCTGACCCGGATCTGATGATCCGGACGAGTGGTGAGGTCAGGCTGAGCAACTTCATGCTCTGGCAGTGCGCTTACACAGAGTTCGTGTTCACTCCCGTATTCTGGCCTGACTTCGAGCGGGAGCATCTTTACGAGGCGATCCGAAGCTATCAGGGTCGCGAGCGTCGATACGGAAAGACCAGCGCTCAGCTTTCGCCAGCCGATGCAGACTCAGAGCGAAACGGCGTGACAGCGCACGCCACGGCCTGACGGCCTCCCTGAACCGGAGCGGGTGTGGCGACGAATTTGACGCAACGTGTAGCTGTTGGCGCGGTGTTCGGTCCCCTGATCTTGGGGGTGTTCTGGGTCGGCGGACTTGCACTGCTGATCGTGTTGTGTGTGGTGGTCGGGGGTGGGCTTCTGGAATTCTATCGGATGCAGCAAGAGAAGGGGCTGCAGCCTTGGGTGATCCCCGGGGTCGCAGCCTCTTTGCTTTGGTGTGTGTCCGTCTACCTATATGGTGTCGGCGATTTGGTAGTCCCGCTGTTCGTCCTGCTTGTGCTGATCGTTCTGACGGGAGCGGGAATCGGCGGCCGGCTCGGTTCGAATGCGAAATCGACGTTTATTGGGGTCCTGTATGTCGGGGTTCTCGCGAGCTTTGCGTATCAAGTGCGTAGCGCTTCGTTCGACAGAATAACGCAGAACGAGACTGCAGCCTTCGCCATCCTGATTCTGGGATCGATTTGGGTATCCGATATCGCGGGCTACTTCGCGGGACGCGCGTTTGGAAAACGGCATCCGTTTCCTGATATCAGTCCGGGGAAGACCGAGGCTGGTTACATTGGTGGCGTGGTGGGCTCGGTCGGGATGATTGTCGCGGCATCGACGCAGTTCGACTTTTTGAGTCTTCCGAAAGGGCTGGGTCTCGGCCTCGTTGTGGGGTTGGGCGCTCCGTTCGGCGATCTGGTTGAGTCGATGATCAAGCGGGATGCTGGTGTGAAGGATGCCTCGGCCGTGATTCCTGGGCACGGTGGGATCTTGGATCGGTTCGATTCCTTCCTCTTCGTCTTTCCTCTCGTCTTCGTCTACCTCTCTGTGATCCAAGTCTTCTGAACCGTTATGACGCGTGTGGCCATCCTCGGATCTACCGGATCGATCGGCACGAATACCCTTGACGTCATTCAGGCCATGCCGGGGCGATTCGAAGTTATAAGTCTGAGCGCCGCAAGCCGGATTGAGCAGGTGTGCGATCAGGCCAAGACCTTCGGTGCGAAGCGTGTGTGTGTGGCAGAGGGGTTGGCTCAGAAGGCGAGCCAGATCCTCGGGGATACGGTTGAGGTGGTCGAGGGGAACGACGGTCTCGTAGAGCTGGCGGAAGACAGCGACGTGGACATGGTGATCAACGGACTTGTCGCCGGCGTGGGGATCCGGCCGACGATCGCCGCTCTGCAGGCAGGGAGGGACGTGGCCACGGCGAACAAGGAGACGCTCGTCGTGGCTGGTGAGGTGGTGACAGGGATCGCACAGGACAAGGGAGTCAAACTGCTTCCGCTGGACAGCGAACTGACACCGCTGTGGGAGACGTTGCGTGAACGTCCGCTTGAGGATGTGCGACGTATCATCCTGCCGGCATCAGGCGGACCCTTTTTCGATACGTCGATGGAGTCGATGAAGAAGGTGTCGAGGGGTGAAGCGCTGAACCATCCGACTTGGAAGATGGGTCCGAAGATCACGATCGACTCTGCAACGTTGATGAACAAGGGTTTCGAGGTTATCGAGTCGCACTGGTTCTTCGATCTTCCCGTACCGAAGATCGATGTGATCATTCATCGCCAGTCGATCGTTCATTGTATGATCGAGTATGTCGATGGTAGCGTGACCGCACACCTGAGCGAGCCAGATATGCGGCTCCCCATCCAGCAGGCACTGACCTACCCGGACAAGGTATCCTCGCGTGTTGCGACGCTCGATCTGGTGAAGGTCGGCACGCTCAGCTTCTTCGAACCGGATCTCGAACGGTTTCCGTGTCTCCAGCACTGCTACGACGCGATCGACGAGGGCGGGACGGCACCCGCCGTGCTGAACGCGTCAAACGAAATCGCTGTTGAAGCGTTTTTACAAGAACGAATCGGGTTCATGGATATCCCGCGTGTTATCGGTAAGTCGCTAGACGCACACGACACCGATTGTGGCGATCTCGACGCGATATACGAAGCGGATCGATGGGCGAGAGAAGCATCCACAGAGATTGTGGATGCGCTTTCCGCCTGACGAGCTCAGCGATTGAAATTCCTGAGTCTATGGATCGTCGCACTTTGCCTGAGTCTGAGCACGGTCGCGATCGCACAGATAAGAGCGGATCCGTTGAACCGGATCTTGGGCTACGAGCCGGCCGTGCGGCCCTTGGTTTCGGACGAAGTAATTAGACATATCCCGAGCGAAGGGAATGGCATTCACACGTGGCTTCATGCCGGCCCTCGGTTCCTTTCGTGGGCGATCCTGCTCGGCGGCGCGGCCCTGATCGCCACGGGTGCGACGTCGGACGACGACCGTTATCAAAAGGGTGCGATCATCACGGGCAGTATCCTCGCACCGCTCGGGCTGTGGGGCGTGCTGTCTTGGGACGAGCCCCAAGTCATCCTCGTTGAGGACAGTACGGTGCGGGACTACGAGACCGTCTTGCAGTCTGTTTATAAGTCGACGCCAGAGGATCGCCAACGGGTCGAGGCTCTGATTGCGCAGCATCCTGAACTCCACAAGCGGCTGCTCTTCTCAATGCGAGCGCTACGGAATCCGCGGACCGAAACACTTGATGACACAGCGTTCATCGATTGGTATCAGGGTTTCTCGGAATGATGGGTCGAATCGTATCTGTCGTGCTCATCGCAACAATCGTCACGTTAGCTAGCGTCCTCCACGCACATGGACTTCACCTGAGCATTGGGAAGTCGGAGGTTGTCGGGAAGACGTTCACAGGGAAGCTCGTGTTCAACAAGCTAGACTTCATCGAAGCGCTCGATCAGTGGAATCCCGACCAGCCGCTTTACGAGCTGGATCCGGAAGGATTCGAGAAGCTGACGCTGCGGTATATGAATCGGAATTTCAAGGTCGAAGCGAACGGATTGCGCGATCTGAAGCTGGAGATCACGGAAGCCGGACAGGATACCGATTCGCTTTGGCTGAAGTTTCGGTTCGAGTCGACAACCGCACTCGAACAGATCCGTGTCGAACATCGCCTTCTGTTCGCCGCCTTTCCGGGTCAGGGTAATGTTCTCGAGGTGAGGAGTCGGAAGGGTAAGCAGAACCACCTGTTCCGCGTTGATTCGCCAGCCAAGGTTTTTAAGTTCTAGGTCTGACATGTTCACGGTTTTTCTCGAGCTTGGTTACGATCACATTCTCGACGGGTATGATCATTTGCTGTTTCTTGCAGGGCTGATCATTGTCGCTACGGACTGGCGTTCCCTGTTCGCCGTGATCACCGCCTTCACGGTGACGCACTCTACGACGCTCGTTCTGAGCGCACTCGATATCGTGTGGCTGGATCCCGTGGTCACGGAGACGCTGATCGCAGCGTCGGTCGCGTATGTGGGGATCGAGAATCTGGTGGTGAAGGAGCAGAAGTATAGATGGCTGGTGGCCAGCGGCTTCGGGTTAATCCACGGAGCCGGCTTCTCGGGCCACCTGACCGTGCTGCTGAAGAGTATGATGGATATGGGGAATATTTGGGAACCCCTGGTCGGCTTCAACGTGGGAATCGAGCTTGGACAGATCGTGGTGATTGCGATCTCCGTTCCGGTTATTTACGGGTTCCGGAAGCTAGGTAAGTGGGATGCACTGGTCCCCGAATTCTCTAGGGTGATTGCCGCGGTTGGGGTGTTTTTGGTAATCTCCAGAGTCTGGGAAATGTGAAAGGCAACCATAGAGAACACGGAGGAGAATGATTCCTCGGACGTGGTCCTGAAATCTGTGCCCGCGGGAGCTCCGGAGAAATGGTGAAATATCGATGGGAAGTCATTGGTCCGACGGGTGTTGGACGGACTAACTAGGTAAGGAGCAGAGCTATTCTTACGACATTGCTGTCATTCGTATTTGTGCTCGGTGTGCTGGTNTTTGTGCACGAGATGGGGCACTTCCTTGTCGCGAAGAAATGCGGCATGAAGGTTGAGCAGTTTTCGCTTGGGTATCCGCCGAAGGCGTTCGGGGTGAGGTATGGGGAGACCGAATACTTGGTCTCTTGGTTGCCGCTTGGGGGATATGTGAAGGTGGCCGGGATGTCGGATTTCGGTAAGGACAACCCGGAAGGACAGCCCTGGGAGTTCCAATCGAAGCCGCGGTGGATGCAGGCATCGGTGATGGCAGCTGGGCCAGCGATGAACGTGATACTTGCGTTTATCCTGATCTTGATGATCCGAGTCGCCTACGGTGAGTATGCATACCTAAACTCGACGATGCTCGGCGGGGTGACAGAGTCGTCGGCACTCTACGAGGCGGGTATCCGGAGTCGGGATGAGGTCCGTCAGGTCAATGGACAGACCGTGACAAACTGGGCGGGCGTGATAGAGGAGTTGGCAGGGTCACTCGGTCAGCGGACGGACATTCTCGTCGAGCGCGAGGGCGGGCAGATTGTCAAATCCGTGATGCTCGATGCGGACATCACGAAGCTCGGTGTGGTGCCACCACTGAAGCCGCGTGTCGGACAGGTCGTTCCGGGGCATCCTGCCGAGAATATTGGGCTGCAAGGCGGTGATCTGATCACGGCCGTGAACGGGCAGTCGGTCGTGACGTGGTGGGAGATGAGCCAGATCATCCAGACGCGACCAGGTGAAGAGGTGACGATCACGTGGGTGCGAGAAGGCGACGGGAACGNGGAGTTGTCCGCGGTGGTGACTCCGCGCGCCAACGAAGTGAATGGCGAGACGGTCGGGCGTATCGGGATCTCGCAACTGCGCGCGCGCGTTCCGGTCCAGTTCGGGAGTGCTGTTTCTCGCAGCGGCGTCGAACTGTGGAACTTCACATCGAGTATCTTCCAGTTCTTGCAGCGTCTCGTGTCCGGTCAGGGATCCAGCAACGAGCTCGCCGGTCCTGTTGCGATCGCGCAGATGGCCGGCCAGAGCGCGAAAAACGGTTTCGAGTCTCTGTTCACGTTTATGGCGCTGCTGAGCATGAATCTCGCGGTCCTGAACTTGTTGCCGATCCCGATGCTCGACGGTGGCCACCTGTTCATCATGGGTATCGAAGCGATCACGCGGCGCAATTTGTCGGTCAAGCAGAAAGAAGTGCTGCAGCAGATCGGGTTCGTGTTCCTGCTAGCCCTTATGATCTACGTGACGGCGAATGATATCGGAAGGTGGTTGACGAATTGACCCTGTNGATCAGCACTGGGGTCATCCCGAAACGAAGTGAGGGATCTCTCGCTGATCTGTAACGTCGCCGGGCAGGATGGCCCTAGAATCCCGCCCTCGGAATGACAGAAAGGGCCGGACTCACGCAGTTGAGTCCGGCCCTTTCTGTGTCCCCACTTATAAGTAGCTCTATTTTTTCTCGTCATCCGAGGGCGGTTTGCTTTCCTGCAGCTCCAGCGCAGTTGCCTGCCTCAATGCCAGCTCTCCCCCCGCCCCCGAATTCGAACGCATCGCCTTAATCCAGGCTCTGACCTTGCGCTCGTTCGTTCCGTGGACCTGAAACAGGGAATCGCGGACAGCAGCGAATGAATCCCTGTCCAGGTGTTTCTCGTTCAGACGAACGACCACTGCTAGGATCTGGGCCATTCGATCCGATCCTGGCGGTAGCTCCCTTCTATCTGCACAACCCCAGAGTAACGTCAGTACCACAATCATGAACAAACCGGCGAGTCGATCCCGTGGAATCATGGGTCTCAAGCCGATCAGTGCCTGTTCAGTGGTGGACTGTCCCATTCTTNTCTGGNCGGTTCTGAATAAATTAGCCACGGCTGCTTAAAATGCACTGCACTGTTTTTGAAAGAGATATGCCAATTTTTTCATGAGAAATCGCTTGACAGCCCTATTTCTCAACCCTACTTTGGTGGGGAATAGTGGTGGAAAATGGTGAATTTTAGGTTTTGAAGGTGTAGAGATCTAAAAATTCATACCTAGATAAACTATCTCCCTGGACTACCGGAATGCCGGACGAAACTCCCCAGTTTATCGGCGAATACGAGAATGTGCCAGTCGACGAAAAGGGTCGATTGATCATCCCCTCCGCTTTTCGAAAAGCCCTCCCAATGGGCGTGAATACCTTTGTGGTGGCCCGTTGGTTCGATGGCTGTCTTGGCGCCTATGACCCGGCCGGCTGGAAACGGGTCCTCGAAAAACTGCAGAGTCTTAGCGGCGCTAAACGTGAAACACGTCAACTTACCCGCGCCGTAGCCGGCCGTGCTACGGAAATCAAGTTCGACAGCCAAGGGCGAGTTCTGATTCCCCGTAAGCACCTCGACATGGCTGGTATCACAGACCGGGCGGCCCTGATCGGTGTGATCGATCGTGTCGAGATCTGGAGTCCCGAGGGGTATCAGGAGAGCGTCAATCAGGTGGACCTGGAAGAGATTGCAGAATCCCTAGATTGGATCTAGCGGCTCCTCGATACGGCCCGAACGCGGTTCAAGCTGCTCGGGACGGCCAAGTCTACTATAGGAATTNGGCCCGTTGATGTGAGAACCGGATAGGACGGGTGGTATGCTTGCAAAGGCTCCAGAGTATCACGTTCCGGTGTTGGGGCCTGAAGTTGTGCAACACCTGATCAGCGATCCCAATGGGATTTATGTCGACGCGACCTTGGGGGGAGGCGGTCACGCTGAGTTGATCCTTGAGCAACTTGGTTCAGAGGGGCGTTTGATTGGGGTCGATCGAGATCCTGTAGCGATTTCGGTGGCTTCCCAACGGCTTGCACGTTTCGGGTCACGTTTTGACCATCGCCAGATCCCGTTCTGGCAGCTTCCGGATGTGCTTGGTTCACTCGGAGTCGAGAGACTTAAAGGCGCGCTGTTTGATCTGGGTGTCTCGTCCCGGCAGATAGATGATCCAGAGCGCGGCTTCAGTTACCGCCAAAATGGCCCTCTCGACATGCGAATGGGACCGGATGCAGCACGAACGGCGGAACAAGTCGTCAACGAGTATTCGAACAGCGACCTAGCCAAGATTTTCCGGGAGTATGGCGACGAGCGAGCAGCAAGTCGGATCGCGAAGTCGATCTGCAGGGAACGAGAGACAGAGTGGATTCGATCGACGACGCAACTCGCTGAACTGGTTGCGCGGCACGTGCCCGAGCGATACGTAACAAAGTCGCAGGCACGGGTCTTCCAGGCGATTCGGATCGAGGTCAACGAGGAGTTGAAAAACCTCGAAGAGACACTCAATCGGATTGTCGACGCGCTCGGGACAGGCGGCAGACTGGCGATCTTGACCTACCACTCGCTCGAAGATCGGATCGCGAAGCGCGTGGTCAAAGGGACGCCGATTTCGAACCTGCCTAGGGACTTTCCCGTTGCCGATCCGGCTGCAGGGAAAATGAGGGATCTCGCCAGGCGAGGCATTACGGCGAGTGTTAAGGAGATCAAAGCCAACCCGAGAGCGAGAAGCGCAACACTCCGCGTTGGAGAAAGAGTTTAGCATCCCTTGATACACCCTACGCCTCACGAACACGTGGTCTCGGGCACTCAGGATGAACGTAGAGTTAGTGTAGCACTCAGGACAACACGTGGAATGCTCCCCCTATCGATGGTATTTCTGCTCCGTGTGCTGTTTTGTGCTTGGAGCTTTGCTTTACGTCTGGTGTCACGTGACGACGCTCTCGCAAGGGGAGCAGATCGCGACCCTGAGAGAAGAACGCAAGAGTCTGGTTCAGAAGAAAGAGGTCCTGCAGGTCAGGGTGATCGGACTCCAGAAGGCCAGCCGGATCTGCAAGATTGCTGCCATCGAGCTGGGGATGCGCTTCCCGGAAGAGCGACCGAACAATCTCTATATACCGCACCCGGCATCCAGACGCTGATGGGCCGGTCGGACTTTCTCCAGGCGTCGGCGACCCATGCGGGGCGTTGAGAGACGGTATTATAGACGCCAGCGACTCGTTTCCGTGCTGGGTTTTGTGTTTGCGATCTGCCTCGCGGGTCGTCTGGTCGCGATCCAGGGATTCTCGAGTTCATCGTATTCGAGCAAGGCACGCGATCAGCACGTAAAGGAAGTGTCCCTCGCGGCGAAGCGAGGTCAGATACGGGATCGAAACGGTCGGGTGTTAGCGACGACCCTTGAATCNCAGTCGTTCTTTGTCAACAACATATCGGATGTAGATACACTCCGTTCGCTTGCTGTCCGGTTCTCCAAGGAATCTGGTGAGAGCGAACGCGAGATGTTGAAGCGGCTCCAAGGTAAGCGTTCGTTCGTCTGGCTCGTACGCCAGGTGATCGATGGCCCGAAATCCGAGAGCCTTCCGGAAGGGATCGGTCAGGTCGTAGAGATGGCTCGTGCCTATCCTCTCGATGAGATTGCCGGTCAGGTCCTCGGCTACACGAGCGTGGACCACGCGGGGATCGAGGGGATTGAGCGCGCATATGACGGTCTTCTCAGCGGGATGGCCGGAAAGATATCGTCTCGAGTGAACGCGAAGGGTCGCCCAATCGGTGACCTTGGTGCGGTCGAGAAGCTTCCTGCAGATGGAGTGGATCTGACGCTGACGCTCGACTCTGTGATCCAGTCTATTGCAGAAGAAGAGCTGGAGGCGGCGGTCGCCCACTTCCGGGCGATCAATGGGATCGCCGTCGTGACGAACCCGAAGACGGGTGAGATCCTCGCGATGGCGAACGTCCCGACGATCAACCCGAACGAGTTTGGTGATTACCCGAGATGGATGCACCGGAACAGGAGTGTGACTGATCAGTTCGAGCCCGGCTCGACGTTCAAGATCGTGGCCATCTCGGGTGCGATTGAGGAAGGACTCTACGAAGGTCCGGATTCTATCGACTGCGAGAACGGCCGGCTGGTCGTTCCGGGTGGGGTGATCAAAGACACGCATCCATCCAAGTTGCTGACGGTGCAGCAGGTAATCGAAGAATCTAGCAACATCGGGACGATCAAGATCGCACGTGCACTTGGTGCAGCAGGTCTGTTCAAGTATGGCAGGCTTTTCGGGTTCGGAAGTATTACGGGGCCGGGACTTCCGGGCGAGGTTTCCGGGATGCTTAAGCACCCTGGCCAGTGGTCCAAACGGTCGCTCGAAACGATCGCGATCGGTCAAGAGATCGGCGCGACGGCCATCCAAGTCGCATCGGCCTTCGGCGTGATCGCGAACAGAGGCCTGCTCGTCGCACCGAGGCTGTATCGCTATGCGTCGCGTGGTGACGAGCGATTCGATGAGACAGGGATCGACACCGTTCGTCGTGTGATCTCGAAGCGCGCGGCCAACGAAGTGAACCGGTTTCTCGAAGGTGTTGTTAGCACAGGAACAGGATCGAACGCCGCCGTACCGGGTTACAGGGTTGCCGGAAAGACCGGGACCGCTCAGCGGGCATACGATGACAAGCCCGGCTACGATCCGGATCGATACGTGTCCTCGTTTGTCGGATATCTGCCGGCTGAAGATCCGGACCTACTTTGCCTCGTGATCATCGACGGCCCCAAGCAGACGCATCTGGCCAGTCAGGTTGCAGCGCCGGTGTTCCGAAAGATCGTAAAAAGAATTTTGAGTCTGCACGACACGCTAGCTCGACACAAGACGGAGCGCGTGCAGTCGAAGAAAATATTTAAACCGGCTCGAGCGCGAAATAATAGTTCTGAAAAACGGGCGGCTGCGCCGGAAATCGAGATTGCGAGAGACACAGAGACTCGGATGCCGGATGTGGTCGGTGTTCCACTGAGGCAAGCAGTGCTGCGGTTGATGGAAGCAGGTTTTCGAGTCAAGGTGTCGGGGAGCGGGTTGGTTGTGACGCAAGTTCCGACGTCGGGTGTCCGCGTGACGCCAGGGACGCTCGCCCGTGTGACGTGCAGACGAAACGGATAGCGCGTGCATCTTTTAGACCTGATCGCGGATACCGACTCCCAATTGATCGGGGAACGGGAGACCGATGTGACGGGTCTCTCGACGAACACCCAGACGCTCGAACCCGGTGAAGCCTACGTAGCGCTGAAGCGTGCAAGGGATGGACATGAGTTCGTTCGGCACGCGTTGGATGTTGGCGCTGCCGCAGTGGTCGTTGACCANGCCATGGAAGTAGATGCGTCGCAGGTGGTCGTCCAGTCGACCGATGCGGGTTTGTCGTCGCTCGCCAGAACCTTTTACGGTCGGCCTGCCGATTCGCTCAAGGTGATTGGTGTAACGGGTACAAACGGAAAGACGACGACGACTTATCTGATCCAAGCCGCGCTCAACGCGGCCGGTTTGTCGACCGGTCTTCTCGGGACGGTCGAATACCGTATCGGTAACCGATGTATCAGCTCGTCTAACACTACGCCTGAAGCCCACGAGCTTCAACGGATGCTTCGAGAGATGGTGGACGCGGGTTGCGAGGCCGTGGTGATGGAGGCCTCTTCGCACGGGTTGAGCTTGAATCGATTGGATGGTGTTTGCTTTGACGTTGGTGTGTTCACGAACCTGACCCGTGATCATTTGGACTTTCACGGATCCTTCGCGGAATACGCGGCTGCAAAGGCTTCGTTCTTTGAAAACCTAGATCCTTCCGCCCTCGCTGTTATNAACGTCGATGACGACAGTTCGGATCGCATGATCCGGAACTGTCGNGCGACAGTTGTCGACTATGGGAGGAAGGAAAGTGCTCAATTTCGTATCCGCACCTTCGATACTGATTTTAGAGGATCGAAGATGGTGATCGAAAGTCCTGACAGAGAGATTTCGGGCGATCTGTTGCTGACCGGCCACTTTCATCAGTATAACGTGGTTGCCGCCGTCGCCGCGTGNCGTGCGATGGGAATCCAGACCGAGACGATCGTCGAAGCACTNGCGGAGGTTCAGGTGCCGGGTCGCTTCGAAGGAATCGACGTCGGTCAGCCATTCGGGGTGTATGTCGATTACGCACACACACCAGATGGTCTGATAAACGCACTGAACGCGGGACGTGAACTCGCCAGGTGCAGGCTGATCTCCGTGTTCGGATGTGGTGGGGATCGCGACCGGGGTAAGCGACCGGAGATGGCGGAAGCTTCAGCNGAGCTTGCGGATCTGACCGTTGTGACTTCGGACAATCCNAGAACAGAAGATCAAGACACAATCATCGAAGACATCCTGCTCGGACTNGGCGATGCACCACGGCTTGTCGAGGCCGACAGACGTATGGCGATTGAGCTGGCTCTGGGAGAAGCAGAAGAGGGCGACCTCGTGGTGATAGCCGGCAAGGGACACGAAGACTATCAAGTGATCGGGCGGCAGACGATACATTTTGACGACCGGGAAGTGGCTAGGGAAGTATTGCGCAAGCTCGGGTACGGCGGCTGAAGGCAGTTCCGAATGAAGAGTTCAGAGTTCAGAGTTCAGAAGGCTCCGCACGAGGCGTCTGAATGNTAGGCGTCACGCTTCAGCGAGCTGCAGAGTGGATGAACGGAGAGCTTGTCGGTGGAGAAACATCCGCTGTACCGACCGGAGCGTCGCTCGACAATCGCGAGATCGAACGAGGTCAGTTGTTCTTCGCGATGGAAGGAGAACACGTGGACGGGCATCGATTCGTCGATGCGGCGTTCGATGCCGGAGCCTGCGCGGCTATTGTCCGAAAGGAATGGATAGCCGAGAATAAGGCAGGAGGGCCGGTGATCGCAGTCGACCAGACGGATCAGGCGCTTGGCGATCTGGCTCGCATATACCGGAAGCAGTTCGACATACCCGTCGTCGGTATCACGGGAAGCAACGGGAAGACGACGACGAAGGATATGACCGCGGCGGTTNTGTCGACACGTTACAAGGTGCTCGCGACACCCGGTAACCAGAACACGCGGCTCGGTGTCCCGCTTACAGTTTTGAATCTGAACGACGAGTATGAAGTCGCCGTGATCGAGATGGGGATCAGCGAACACCGCGGTTTGACCTATCTGTGCGAGATCGCCGACCCGAACATCGGCGTGATTACGAACATTGGGCCAACACACCTAGAATTTCTAGGCTCTGTAGAGGGAGTGGCGGCAGCCAAAGGGGAACTCCTGGAGTATCTGGACGAGTCTTCAATGGCTATCCTAAATTTCGATGACCTGTTATTGCCCAAGGAGAGAGCAAAGGGGAGACTCCTAGGCTTTGGCATCGAAAAGAGTAGCCAGTTTCGTGGGGAGGGATTCGTCCTTGACCGGGAGGGTTGCGGTCATTTCTCTCTGCAGGGCCAACAATTCGATTTGCATATACCAGGGCGGCACAATGTCTACAACGCCTTGGCCGCAACTGTCGTCGGCGACGCGCTGGACGTTCCTCTGTCAGACGCCGCACAGGCGCTCCAAGCCTTCCAACTCACGAAGTGGCGCAGCTATGTAGTTGAGAAGGAAGGTGTTCGTGTCTATAACGATGCGTATAACGCGAATCCCGCATCGATGAAGGCTGCGCTNCAGTCTTTGAAGGAGATCGACGTCAAGGGATGTCGNATCGCAGTCCTAGGCGATATGCTCGAACTCGGAGAAGGATCAAAAGAGGCCCATTTCGAGCTTGGCCGAAATGCGCAACTTTTTGGAATCAATAGACTTGTCGCTGTCGGGGAATTTTCCGAAGATATAGCTGCTGGGGCCCTCGAGCAGGGTCTGAGCCCGAAGTGCATACACGCGTTCCCCGACCGGAAATCGATCGCCGCTTTGCTGAAGGAGGTTCTTCGGGAGGGCGATATGGTGCTGGTGAAGGGTTCGCGTGGTATCGCGTTGGAAAACGTCGTAAAAGAACTGGGTTTCTGAAAAACAAAAGCGCGAACAACGAAGGACACTAAGAAACCTGAATGCTGGGACAACCTGATTCCCCAGTTGGTGGCGGCCCGGTGAGAATTGAGAATGAGGTGCGTAATACAGTCCCAGTGCATGGAATAGTCAGGAGCGTATACGCTCCNGAACAAGAATATCGTCCGCCAAGCGGGCCGCCGTCGGGGCGTTAAGCCGATTTCCCCCACCCTACCGCGTGCCCCACACGCTCCCCCAGATCCCTCAGGGTCAACGCCAGTGTCGGTTACTAAAGACTGGCGGGATAGCAAGGTCCATTTGCAGCTGTTGCTGCTCGTGCTGAGTCTGGTTGGTTTCGGCTTGGTGATGGTGTACAGCGCAAGTTCCGGTCTTGCACAGTCCCGCTTCAACAACGGACATTTTTTTATCCAGCGTTGGGTGCTGCGTGCTCTACTAGGCGTCATTGCGTTGCTGATTGCGATGCACGTCAACCTTGATAGTGTGCGCGAACACGCAAAGACGATTCTGATCGCCGGTTTTGTCGGTCTCGGGATCGTGCTGATGCTCAAGATGTTCGGTGTCGGCAAGGTACGCGGCGCGTATCGCTGGATTCCCATACCCGGTTTTGGCACGTTCCAGCCCGCAGACCTGATGCGTCTGGCCCTAGTCATTTTCCTCGCTGAGCGCCTAAATCACGACAAGGGCGCACTTACCGAATTTAAAGACTATCTCCGACATGCGGGTGTGGTCGCACTGGCCNTGTTCCTGATTGTGTTGCAGCCGGATTTGGGCACAGCCCTTGCCATTGGTTTGACCTGCGCCTTGATGATGTATGTCTCGGGAGTGCAGNTTGCCCACTTGGTTGGTTCGGCTCTGAGCGCGGTTCCGGTTGTCGTCTTCATCGTGTTCGGTCTCGGGTATCGAAAAGAGCGTGTGATGACGTTCCTGAACCCAACGAGCGATGTGCAGGGCGACGGGTATCAGATCACACAATCGCTTGTCGCGCTTGGCAGTGGCGGGCTGACCGGTCTCGGTCTGACTCAGAGTCTGCAGAAGTATTTTTTCCTTCCGGAACCCCATACTGATTTCGTGTTCAGCATAGTCGGTGAAGAACTTGGGTTGGTCGGGACGCTCGGGCTTCTTGCCGCTTTCTTGCTTTTTGGTCACCTCGGTCTCAAGGTTGCTCGACAGGCTACCGACTTTCACGGATTCCTGCTCGCAACCGGGCTGACCTTCATGGTGATGGTCTACGCGTTGATTAACGTCGGTGTGTCGATCGGCCTGCTTCCGACGACGGGTCTGCCGCTTCCGTTTATCAGTTATGGAGGGTCGTCACTGCTGCTCACNATGGTTGCGGCGGGATTGCTGATCAACGTGGGTCGCGTTAACGCCTCCCGGAAGCTAGGGATCCTGGCGGAAGAGACTGTCGGATGGCAGCGCAGGCCAAAGCCACGGATCCGCGTGCCTGTGCTGACAGGAAGAGGCTGAAAAGCTTCAATGCAGGGGCAGAATGCTGAGTTGGAGAGCGTGGATAAAGGACGAACGGTTGATGTGGAGCTCCGATAGTTGTAGTCGCGACGACCTCGGAGTATCTCTGCGGGCTCTGCGTTGAAGGTTTTTGATCGTAGCGAGTGAATATGGCGCCTCGGATTCTATTGGCCGGTGGTGGGACGGGGGGGCACGCGATCCCGGCGTTGGCGATCGCTGAGGCGATACAGAAGAAANACGAAAAATCAGAGTTCTTGTTTGTCGGCACGGAGCGCGGTGTTGAAGCGCGAGTTGTGCCGAAGGCCGGATTCGCGCTCGAATTGATCTCGGTGATCTCTCTGAGTCGGTCGCTGAATGCGAGCCTGCTGCGGTTTCCCTTTGTGCTGCTGAAAGGGTTTGTCGAGTCGCTTATGGTGGTTCGTCGCTTTAAACCACATCTGACCGTTTGCACTGGTGGATATGTGAGTGGACCGGTTGGCGTTGCAGCGGCCTTGTCGGGCGTGCCTCTGGCGATTCACGATTCAAATGTCTGGCCCGGGATTACACTGCGGCTGCTGTCGCGCGTTGCAGCCCTCGTGATGCTCGGTTTCGACGAGGCGCACCGCAAGATGGGTGGATGCTCGATTCGGACAGTCGGAAACCCGACGCGATTCGCGACCTCCAATGTCGATCCCGGGGTAGCGCGAGCGGCATTTGGTCTTGCAGCAAACAAGCGAACGCTACTAATCGTTGGTGGGAGTCAGGGCGCGAGATCAATCAACCAGGCTGTTGCTTGTTCGCTGTCCCGTCTTGTGGACCAACAGATACAGCTACTGTGGCAAACAGGGCCGGTCGATCACGACAGGATGTCGGATGTCGCGAAGCCCTACGGCGAGGCCGTTCGCACGGTCGCCTTTATCGATGAGATGCCGTCCGCCTATCGAGCCGCAGATCTNGCGGTAACACGAGCGGGAGCGATGACGATCACGGAGCTAAATCTGTATGGTGTTCCTGCGATTCTGGTTCCGCTCGCCACTGCATCGGAGAACCATCAGGAATTGAACGCTCGAGTGATGGTCGACGAAGGATGGGCCCGGATGATCCTACAGAAGGATATCGACGGCGACAGTCTCTGGGCAGAGGTGGAGATGCTACTTCAGTCACGTTCGCTGAAAGAGATGGCGGCGAAGAGTCTTGCTCGTGGGACGGGCGACGCGGCTGATCGCATCGCGAATGAACTAATCGAACACGACCTACTCCGGATATGAGGATGGCCTCGGATTCTGGGCTCTGGCCGTCAGAAGGCAACGATTGGGTTCACTTCGTGGGCATCGGGGGTGTTCGGATGAGCGCGCTGGCTGAAATGCTGGCTCGCAAGGGCTGTCGGGTTACCGGGTCTGACTGCGAGGCGTCGATCTTCACGGAACGTGTGGAAAAGGCGGGTGCGACAGTTTNCATCGGACACGCCCACGAACAGGTAGGTGACGTAGATGCGGTGGTGTTTACGCCGGCTGTCGATACGGAAAATCCAGAACTGATCGCAGCTCGCGAAAGAGGCATCCGAATCATTGAGGGGAAAAAGCTTCTTGGTGAGATGACCCGAGGAAAGCGGCTGATCGCTGTATCGGGGACACACGGCAAGACGACTACAACTGCGATGATCACACAGATCTGTGATACAGCTGGACTGGATCCGACCTCCTTTGTGGGCGGTGCCATACAGGGAGACGAGTCAAATCTGCGTATCGGTGACGGCGATCTGTGGATCGTGGAGGCAGACGAGTACGACCGTGCGCTTCTCGAGCTCAAGCCGACCGTTGCGGTCGTGACTTCGCTCGAAGCGGATCATCTGGATCTGTATGGGTCTGAGGATGAGATCGTCGAGACTTTCGACCAGTTTCTGTCACAGGTCACGGACGGGGGGAGCGCGGTTAGGTCGGTCGATTATGACGCGTCCCGAACGCTTAATGTTCCCGTAGGTCGCCGAGACGTGACCTTCGGTATGTATGAAACGAGCGCTCTGGCGGCCACACAGCTTGAGACAAACGAGTTCGAGACATTGTTCACCGTCAAGTACGATGGGGATACGCTCGGCACGGTATTGATCCGAATACCGGGCGAACACAACGTTTTGAATGCCTTGGGCGCGATCGGTGCCGCTCTGTCAATCGATGTGAATTGGGATTCGATTCAGACCGGGCTGAACGACTTCAGAGGTGTTCGCCGTCGGTTCGAGATTGTTGGCGAAGTGAACGACGTGACAGTGGTAAACGATTACGCGCACCATCCGACCGAGATCGACAAGACGATCCAGGCGGCAAGAGATGTACGTGATGGACGCGTGGTGGCGATCTTCCAGCCACATCTCTATTCGCGAACGAGAGATTTTGCGCCAGAGTTTTCGAAGGCCCTTACAAATGCGGATGTGTGCTGGTTGACGGATATCTACCCGGCACGCGAGTTGCCGATCGAAGGAATTTCGGGTCGTACGATCGCTGAGGGAATCGATGACTGTCACTATGAAGCCGATCTGGATCGGCTCGCAGACGCCGTTGTCGGCACGATCGAAGAGGGCGATACGGTGCTTGTGATGGGTGCGGGGTCGATCGATCGAGTTGCGAGTGAGGTTTTGGAACGGCTGCCGAGGGGCAGGTGCACGGATGGGCAAGCGGCCTCCCCGATAAGGGCCGAAGGCCCTGCTCGGCGTGAGCGGTCGTCAAGTAAACACTAGTGAATCTTGCGAAGNAAAGATTGGTGTTGCTGGCCAAGGAGTTGAAGCGGCTTGCGAGNGGATCTGTGCTGGAGAGTGAGCCGCTAGCGAATCGGACGACTTACGGCGTCGGGGGGCCGGCGGATGTGTTCTACCTTCCGGACAGCACGGAGGATCTTGCAAATGCGCTGCCTCTGGTTCTAGAAGCGGGCGTTCCGGTGCTCCCGATCGGAGGGGGTACGAACATGCTTGTAAAGGATTCCGGTTTCCGGGGGGTTGTCATCTCGCTGATGGAAGGGATGAAGGATATCGTGATCGACAAGGATGGCGGGCAGGCGGAAGCGGGAGCGAGCACGCAGGTGTTCAGCCGTCGTTGCCAGCGAGAAGGTCGGTTGGGGATGGAATGGGGATGTGGAATTCCCGGGACAATCGGCGGCGCTGTTAGAGGGAACGCCGGAGCCTGGGGAGGCGAGACGTTCGATGACCTGCTGTGGATAAGGGGTATTGACCTAGGCAGTGCGACCGAGATGACGGTCAAGAAAGCCGAGATCAGTCACGGTTACAGACGGACCGAGATATCGAAGGATTTTCTGATCCTGGAAGCGGCGTTCTCGCTCGGAGAAGGAGATCCGGGAAAGATTCAGGCCGAGATGGATCGCATGCTGGTGGAACGAAAGGCATCACAACCCGTCTGGATGCGGAATGCAGGTTGCGTGTTCAAGAATCCCGTAGGGACGTCGGCCGGTCTGCTGATCGATCGATCGGGATGCAAGGGTATGACCGTCGGGAACGTCGAAGTGTCTGACACTCATGCAAATTTTCTCGTGACCAAAGGCGGTATTAAAGCCGCGGAAGTCTTAAAGCTGATCGAGCGTGTGCGAGAGCAGGTGCTCAAAAGGGAGGGAGTAGACCTTGAAACAGAGGTTCGGATCGTCGGCGAGTTCGGCATCGAGAATGTATAACGGCGACGCGCTCGGCCGTCGTCCGCAGTCCAGTCGCAGACGAAAGAAAGACCGTGCTGCAGTCTTTACGGCTCCGGCAATGCCCAAGCCCGGTGAGGGTAGAAAGATCGCTCGATTTGGTGCCGCCATNATCGTGATTGCGNCTCTTGGGGCCAGCATCCCAGAAGCCTACTCGGGCCTGCAGGGGAGCGATCTATTCAAACTTCAAGAGATCAGCGTGGTNGGCAGCGATTTGATGAGTCCTGAGGAAGTGGTCGCTACATCCGGGCTGTCGCCGGGCACGAACCTGTTCGAAGCCAACCTACAGACGGCGACGGATTCGATCGTTTCGCATCCTCTTGTTCGCAGCGCTCTCCTGCTCCGGAGACCGCCGGACTCACTTGTGATCTCGGTTGAAGAGCGCGTCCCGATCGCGCTGGTGTCGACGAACAAAGNCCTGCTCGGGTTTGACAAGGATGCAACGAGCTTCGAGCTCCCGAACGTGCCATTCGACCTTCCGATCGTGACGGGTCTGAACGCCGTGCTCTCCGACTCGACACTTTCTGAGTTCGCTATGCGCCATACGGTTGCCCGGTTCCTTCAAGAGGCCCAGCTTGAGCAGCCTGAGTTTTGGTCGTGTGTTTCTGAGGTCTGCATCCTGACCGACAAGGAGGGCGATCTTATCCTGGCAAGCGGGATGACGCTGAAGATACGCTACGAGCAGATCGCGAGCCAGATTGAAAACTATCGTGTCTTTGTGGCAAGCGGCGACATCCGTCCAGAAAATTTAGCATACATCGATTTACGCTACGTGAATCAAGTCGTGGCCGGTCGGCTGGATCCGGATTCCGTACCTCGCGGGCCGGGCTCCATCGAGATTCCGGACTGAGAAAGGAGATCGTGTATGGTCAAGGGCGATCGCATTGTCGGAATAGACATCGGGACGACAAAGATCTGTACGATCGTCGCCGAGGTTGATGATCAGGGTGGTCTGAAGATCACCGGGGTAGGCAGCGCGCCTTCAGAAGGCCTGAAGCGCGGTGTCGTCATAAACGTTGAGAAGACGGTAAAGTCGATCCAGGAAGCGATCGATCGAGCCGAACAGATGTCGGATACCCGGATCACGGCTGTCTATGCGGGGATTGCTGGCGACCATATCCGGAGCTTCAACAGCCGTGGTGTGATCGCCGTCTCGGGGCCGGACAACGAGATCACATCGAACGATGAGGCTCGGGTGATCGAGGCGGCGAAGGCGATAAACATCCCGCTCGATCGTGAGATCGTTCATGTGTTGCCCCAGGATTTTCTGGTCGACGATCAGCCTGGAATCAAGGATCCGATCGGTATGTCAGGTGTTCGACTCGAGGCGGATGTACACATTGTGACGGGTGCGGTGACAAGCGCTCAGAATATCTGCAAGAGTATCCGTCGCGCCGGTGTTGAGATTGTGGACCTTGTGCTTGAACCGATCGCGTCGGCCTACGCTGTTCTGACACCGGATGAAGAAGAGATGGGGTGTCTATTAGTCGATATCGGCGGTGGGACAAGCGATATCGCGGTGTTTTATGACGGCAGTATTCGTCACACAGCGGTCGTCGGTCTCGGTGGTGAGAACGTGACACACGATGTGTCGATCGGGATGCGTACACCGATCAAGCAGGCAGAAAAGTTGAAGCGGATGCACGGCTGCGCACTGTCATCGCTCGTGAGCAAGGAAGAAGTGATCGAGGTTCCCGGGATCGCCGGGAGGCCGCCTTGCAAAGTCGAACGTGCCGAGATGACGTCGATCATCGAAGCGCGTATGGATGAGATTTTTTCGCTCGTGCACCGTGAATTGATGCGGACCGACTATGCGCACCTTCTGGCGGCCGGTGTGGTCGTGACTGGTGGTGGCGCTATGGTCGACGGATGCGCGGAGCTCGCGGAAGAGATTTTCGACATGCCTGTCCGAATCGGGACGCCTCGGAACGTGACAGGCCTTGTCGATGCGGCGACGCAGCCCATCTACGCGACCGGTGTCGGGCTCGTTCAGTTCGGCCTGAACCATCAGAATCGTGAAGGGCATCTCGTGAACGGGAATGGCGAGATGTTCAACAGTATTCTTGGCAGGATGAAGGGATGGGTGAAAGATTTTTTTTAATCGAGAATTGAAGATTGAGATGCCGTATTCGATCTGTTCTGAGGAAGCTGTTTAAAAAGAAGCGGAAGTAAGCAGACCTGTCATATAGTTGAGGTTCGAACCGTTCCTCGATACACCCCCCTTCGCTACCCTACGGAGGGGATTTAGGATGAATGGTGTATCATCGCTCGTTACCCCGATCCCCAGTCGGTCCCCAATAGAGTTGGAGGATTGTAACGTGGTCACATTTTCAATCGTAGACAACGAGAATCAAGCTAGGATGCGGGTGGTTGGCGTCGGCGGGGCGGGTGGGAATGCGGTGAATCGCATGATCGAAGCCGGTCTGGGTGGGGTCGAGTTTGTTGCTGTGAACACGGATGCGCAGGTGTTAGAGTTGTCGCAGGCGAACCGGAAGATCCAAATCGGGCAGAATCTGACGCGTGGACTCGGTGCTGGAGCAGATCCGGAGGTCGGGAGACGCGCGATCGAAGAGAGCCGCGATCAGATGGCAGAAGAGCTGGGCGGATCCGATATGGTTTTCGTAACGGCTGGTATGGGTGGCGGCACGGGAACAGGTGCTGCGCCAATGGCGGCAGAGATCGCGAAGGAAGCGGGCGCGCTGACGGTCGGGATCGTCACGAAGCCGTTCGCGATGGAAGGCATGCAGAAGATGCGAAACGCGGAGGCGGGGATCGACGCGTTGAAAGAGGCGGTCGACACGCTGATCGTGATTCCGAACCAGCGTCTGCTATCGGTGAGCTCNAAAGAGACGACGCTGAAAGACGCGTTCCGGACGGCCGACGACGTGCTGCATCAGGCGACGCGGGGTATATCAGACCTGATCACGATTCCGGGTGAAGTGAACCTGGATTTCAACGATGTGCGTACTGTCATGCTACAGGGCGGTGACGCTCTGATGGGTACGGGCGGAGCCGTAGGCGAAAATCGCGCGGTCGAAGCNGCAGCCAAAGCGATCAAGAGTCCGCTGCTCGAGGATGTGTCGATCACGGGTGCCAAGAGTGTACTTGTGAACATTTCGGCTGGCAGCGACCTAAAGCTGTTCGAAGTGAACGACGCCGTTACGNTGATCACGGAAGCAGCAGGAACAGACGCGCAGGTGATCTGGGGAACGGTCTTGGACGACATGCTCGGTGACGAGCTTCGTGTGACGGTGATCGCGACAGGCTTCCGGATTTCGGACAAGGGTGGTCCTGTTCGCGGGAACGGACTGACCATGTCAAACGACATTCCGAGACGGCTAGGTGACGAGGTGCCGGCCTTTATGCGTCAACGNAATGGAACTGCAGCGATGCCGGTAAATGCGGCGAAGGCGGAGACAGAGAGCGAAGAGAAAGAAGAGGAAACGAAGGATCCACTGGACGAGGTGTCACTGGATGATCTGGAGTATCCGACGTTTTTGAGGCGGAGAATGCAGAAGCATGAGAGTTAGAGGCAGGGAATAGGCGAGCTGGTAGCCGATAGCTCGTAGAGGAATTGAGCCGCGTTCGACCGATTGGTTGGGCGCGGTTCTTTGTTTACGGCAGAAAAGCGAGGGAGTGTGAGAGATTGGTGCATATTGTTCAGAGACGTAAACTTGAATCAGTGGGGAGTCGATGACTGAAGTGGTTGTGGTGCGGCATGGGGAGACTGATTGGAATGTTGAGGGGAGGATACAGGGGCATCGGGAGTCTGAGCTGAATGCTAGGGGACGGATGCAGGCTGAGGCGGTGGGGGCCTGGTTTCGAGAGGAAGAAGTGGANGCGATCTATAGCAGNGACTTGAAGCGGACGATGGACACGGCTCGAGAGATTGCGGCCGTTTTGAGACTGGAGATCGTCGAGGACAAGCGCTTGAGGGAGTGGAAGCTCGGGGTGCTGGAGACACGGTTGGTCGAGGAGGTGCGAGCGTCGGAGTCTGAAGCGGTTCGGATATACAATGAGCGGGATGTGGACGCGGTTGTGCCGGGCGGGGAGAGCGTTCGGCAACGCTACGCCCGAGCAACTGGATGTCTGAAGGAAATTACGGAACGTCATCCGGATGCGGTTGTTGTNGTGGTGACGCATGGAGGAATACTGGATGATGTCTACCGATTCGCCAAAGGAATCGACCTTGAGGCGGAGCGGACCTGGGATCTCCACAATTGCGGGATCAGTAGGATCAGGTTTACGGAAGGGACCTGGGAGGTGCTGTCGTGGGGAGAGGTTGAGCATTTGGAGAAGATCGGGTCGATGGCGGATTGGGGGGGAGAGGCAGGAGAGGAAGTCGGCGGATAGGTTAGACGGCGAACAACTAAGAGGGCGACAGTCGGCAGCCGGTTCACCCCTGCCGATTCTCAATTGCGGACTTCCGACTGTCGCATCTCACCATTACCATACAGAGATATTCGACGCTGACTAATTACGCATCCATTTAGGTGCTCTTGACTGCTATCTCGACGAGCGATTAGGGGGAATCAACAGGGCCGACTTCGAAGCGTGCAGTCTTGAGAGCCTCTCTGACTGGAAAGTGTTTAAGAAGCCGCGGTTGTGTTCGAATCCAGACGCGGGCTCTCGGTTACCGTCGCAGTCACAATAATCTCAGGAACCAGCCGGAGCTATAGAATATTGGTGCGATTGTGCCGGANATGGGGTTTGTGTGACTCACGAAGAACACGGAAGGTCAGGGAGGTAGAGCTGGCGGTGTCTAGCCAGCGTTGAGGAATGGCGAGGCCTGGCCCTCACTCGAATGTATCCCGGCGAGAAGGCGGGCCGGGATGCATTCACCCTCTCGCGTTGGACGGGAGAGGGGCCAATCTGAAGGGATTGCATATGCGAGTTGAGGATATTGGATGGGAGGCGACTGGGTCGGGTGGGGCCGTAGCGGCTGGCGGAGCGGGGGCGGTCGAGGCAGGGATATGCATACTTGAGGCCGGGGGCAATGCGGCCGACGGGGCGGTGGCGACGATTTTTGCGCTGCAGGTGACGGATCACGGAGCATGCTGTATTGGTGGAGAAGTCCCACTCCTGATCTACGACGCGAAGAAGGAGGAAGTGAAGTCGCTGTCGGGGATGGGGCGGGCGCCGCTGTCGCAGGATGCGGTCGATTGGTATATAGCGAAGGGCATCCCGGGGCCCGGTGATATCAAGATGGCGCCAGTTCCGTCTGTCGTGGATCTGTGTATCACTACGTTGAAGACGTATGGGACGAAGACGCTTGAGGAAGTCGTCCAGCCGACTTTGGAGATTCTCGACGGGATCGATAATAGGGACGACGAGAGATGGGAGCCCAAACTTGCGGTGACCTTGCGAAAGCTTGTCGAGGAGGAGCAACTGGCGAACGGGTCGCGAGAGGAGAAGCTGCAGGGGGCTTGCGATCGTTTCTACGGGCGGAACGAGCGGTGCAGTGATGTTGCTGAGGATCTCGAGCAGGACTGGATCGATGGCGGAGGGTTCCTGAGGCTTGAGGATCTGCGGAACCATCGGACGCAAATCGAGGATCCTGTGACGGTCAACTACCGAGGCTATACGGTCGCCAAGTGTGATACGTGGACGCAGGGACCGATGCTTCTACAGGCGTTGCGTCTCGTAGAGAGTTTCGATCTCGAAGGTATGGGGCACAACTCCGCAGACTGTGTCCACGTGATTGTCGAGGCGCTCAAGCTTGCGATGGCCGATCGGGATGCGTGGTATGGTGACCCCGAGTTCGTCGATGTGCCGCTCGACAAGCTTCTCTCAGATGTCTACACGTCGATTCGACAGCCGCTGATCGACATGACCAAGGCTGATCTTTCGGCTAGGCCTGGGGATCCGAAAAACATGACGCCTGTCCTGGAAGACGGTGTGTTCCATCCCTGGGGACACGGGACGACGACGTGTGTGGTGGCTGATCGATGGGGAAACGTGGTGTCCGCTACGCCGAGCGCGAACGTCGATCGGTCCTACACGAGCGGTGGGCGGACGGGTGTGACCTACGGCAACCGGCTACGCAGTCTGAATACGATGGTGGGACATCCTAACTGTATTGCGCCTGGAAAGCGGCCGCGCATCACGTTGACGCCGACGCTTGTGTTGAAGGATGGTAAGCCTGTAATGGGAATCAGTGTCGCGGGTGGAGACCGTCAGGATCAGACGGCTCTGAACCTGCTCATCGATGCGATCGACTTTGGAATGTCGCCATCAGAGGCAGTGATGGCTCCACGGTTCTGCACTTTCCACCATCAGAATTCGTTTGATCCGAGTCCGAGGCGGGACGAGACATTTCTCGAAGCAGGAGAACTGGAGATCAACGACGAGATCGATCTGAAGGTTCGGGAGGAGTTAAGAAGGCGAGGTCATCCTTTGCGGGTGATCGAAGGGAGGGCGATTTCGAATCCGAGTATGATTCGGATCGGGGATGGGAGACTAGAGGCGGCNGGGGATCCTAGGGCGGGGAGGCACTCGGCGGCGGTATAAGCCGCGGAGCACGCGCTTCGACTCCGCCCGGGGTAAACTCCGGCCACGGTGGGAGGTCTGGGAGGATTGGCTGCGGTAGGTCCAGTGATGTTCGGCCGGGTTCGGGGACCTTACCCGAACCCGGGCCGTCGAAAGGGCGGTCCGGACAGCATTCACCCGCTGTCGAAGGATAGGGGTTGATCAGCTAACGATCTGTATGTTGGCTTCCGAAAGGATTTGACGGGTATTGGTGTTGGCTTCGGGGATCTTTTCTTTTGGGAGGTGTTCGATTAGGCCGTATTTGTCGGGGAACAGAGACTCGAAGCGTGTGAAGCAGTGGTGCAGGTCTAATTCGCCGTTGCCGGGGACGGTTTCTTCGATGTGGACGACGAGGCTAGTACCCAAGGCGATGTCCTTGACGTGCAGAACGGGGGCGTCGGGGCCCATTTGGTCGAAGATGTGGTCTAGGCGGGATNTGCTGTCGTATACTTGGCTCANCGTTTCGAAATGGTTCACGTAGTCCATCACAAGCTGTAGAGCGTCGGAGCCGCTCTCTTCCAGCATACGACGGCACGTTTCGGGGTCCCTGAGGATAGAGACCAAATGGGTTTCCATTACCGCGACTACACCGTGTTGCTCGAGGCCTTCCGTCACCGCACCCATCGTTTCCGTGAAAAGCGACCATGCGTCTGCCGTGTGGTTGTCTCTATGTGGGGTCCAACTGCCCTGCGGATTCCGGCTGCCTGGCCGNATNAGGAGGTAGTGCGCGTCGAGGGCCGCTGCGATCTCGGCTGTGTCGACGATCTTATCTACGACCTCCTTCCTGACATCCTCACGCGGATGGAACAGGCACTCCTTGTATGTCACAGCCATCTGGACGAGATCGATGTGGTGATCCGAGAAACGAGCTCGGCACGTATCGATGTCAGAAGCTGAGATTTCGCTTGCCTTCTCGCCTGGGAAGTGGAAGCCTGCTCCGGTGAACCCAAGTTCCTGGATGGCCTCGAAGTGAGAGTCTCCGTGGGTCCGGAAATCGCCGGGGAGCATGCCAACGATGCCTAGTCTCATGCGTAAATCACTTGATGTTACCGTAAAAGACGCGGAGGGTTCGGAGGAGCAAGGGGTATGGGTGACGGTACACTAGCTCGGAGGATTGCCCAAGCTGAGCTCTGTGTCCTCAGCGTCCTTTGCGGTTCCATTATCTGGTGAAGACAGTGCCGCGGAGGTAGTCGGCGTCGTTGGAGACGAGGAAGGCGAGGATTCTGCCGACGCCTTCCGGGTCGCCGAGGTTGGTGGCTACTTCCTCCAGGGTCTTGCCGGCGCGGTCGGCTTGCTTCTGGACAACGCGTAGTTTTAGAGGTGTGGCGAGGGAGCCGGGGCAGACGGAGTGGACGCGGATGTTGCGGTCCGATAGCTGGGAAGCGAGGACGAGCGAGAGGCCGTGGACGCCACCTTTGCTCGAGCCGTAGGCGACGGAGGAACTGCCGCCCTTTACGCCTGCACCTGAGGAGATGAGGACAAGGACACCTCCATACTTCTCCATGAGTGGAACCGAGTACTTCGACAGCAAGAAGCTTCCTTTGAGGTTGATATCGATGACGCGGTCCCAGGTGAGCTCGTCGAAATCGTCGATCGGCACGAGTGCTCCTTCGAGGATGCCAGCCGCGTGGATAAGTCCGTCCAGGTGGTCGACCTTTGATGCGAGCTTCTCGAACAGTTCGGTCACGGCGGATTCGCTCTGGACATCGNCCNCGTAGCCTTGCGAGCCATTTCCGAGCTCGTCGACGCACCTGTTTACGCCTGATTCGTCGAGGTCGACCGCTATGACTCGGGCCCCGTCTTGAGCACAGCAGACCGCGGCTGCACGACCTATGCCGGATGCGGCGCCGGTGATGAGGATTGTTTTGTTTGTCAGCCTATCCATAATCTTCTCAAATTAGGGAAAGAAGAAGAAAGAAGAAAGAATATTGGAAGTGTGCATTGGGAGTTGAGCGATGAAGACATATAGAGCCGCATTGATCGGGTGCAGTCGTATGGGGGCGTTTATCGACAACGAGGTGCCGGAGGAGAAGGGACCGTATTCACACGCGGCGGGATATGAGGCTTGTGAGCGGACGGAGATGGAGGCTTGTTCGGATTTGCGGGCGGATGTGATGGAGCAGGTTGGGAAGCGGTATGGGGTGGCTAAGGAGAAACAGTATCGGGACTACAAAGAGATGATCGATGAGGAACAGCCGGATATCGTGAGCGTGGCAACCCAGCCNGAACATCGGACNGATATCGTCGTTTATGCGGCGGAGAACGGTGCGAAAGCTATCTATGTGGAGAAGGCATTCTCTTCGTCGATGGCGGAGGCGGATCGCATGGTAGAGGCGGTCGAGAGGAATGGCGTGTTNCTAAATATGGGGACGAACCGCCGGTGGGATCCGGGATACGATGCGATGGTTGACGTGATCGAAAGCGGAAGGATTGGAGAGCTGAAGTCAGTGATCAGCCACATGAACGGGACGCTGTTTAACACGTCGAGCCACGTTTTCGACTTACTTATGCGGCTGAACGGCGATTCGGATGCGTCTTGGGTACAGGCGTGGTTGCCGAACGGGGATGAACTGATCGACGGGGTTCATCTGGTGGATGACCCGGTCGGTCAGGGGACGATTCAGTTCGCGAATGGGGTGACCGCTTATGCGATGAACTCTGGGAGAGGGCTAGAAGTGGAGGCGATTGGAGAGAAGGGGAGTGTGACGGCGTTTGGGAATGGGTTAGAGTGGCGAGTGCGAGAGGAAAAGGAAGCGGATCATCGAGGGCGCGGTGTGTGGCACGATGTGGGAGCGCTGGAAGTCGAGAAGCATAGCTCAACACTTAGGCTGATCGAGGATCTTGTGCACGCGTTGGATACGGGAGAGCCGACGCGGTGTGGGGTGCGGCTGGCGAGGGCGAATCAGGAGCTGATCTTCGCGTTTGTGGAGTCGCACGTCAGAGGCGGNGCGAGGGTAGAGATTCCGCTGGGTGAGAGTCGGTACTATTTGAAGCGGAAGCGGCGGGCCAGACAGCCGAAGTTCGCGCGGTAGAGGTCCTTCTTCGCCAAAACTNCGGAGAATGTACGTTCTAGGTTTGAGGGAGAGGCAATAGACAAAGGCAATAGCCCATTGCCCCTTTCTCATTGGCCTTCNCTCGTTTTACTGGCGTGAAGGCTTGTCCACAAGACCCCCGCTCCCGATGCTCANGAGAGGGGTAGTCGTCTTTGCACTGAATGGATGATGCCTTCCTGACCCTAGCTCTCTTTGTGGCCTCGCGGGTTCAAGCTCCGTGTGTTCTCCTTCTTTCTTTTTGATTTGGTGATTACGTCTCTCCGAATTTCCAGATACTGAGGGCGGTTTTAGAGAAGAGCCACTCCTGGTCCTCCGATGTGAGGAATGGGAGGTGCTCTCGGAAGAGATCGAGACCGTTTTGGTAGCCGATGTTGCGGAAGATATGCGGGAAATCGGTACCCCACATCAGACGTTGAGGGCCGAAGGTGTCGTAGATACGTTCGTAGATGTGGTGGNTGTCAGCCAAGGGGTAGTCTTCGTTCGACTTGCCGGCCTGAGGGGTGAACTTGACGTAGACGTTCGGATACTTGGCGAAGTCTAGGACGTTTTGGAGCAAGGGATAGGGCGGCTCTTCGCGGATGGGGGCGCCGCCGAGGTGATCGAGGACGACTTTGACGCTAGGGTAATGGGCAACGATTGGTTCGATGGACGACTGTAGTTCTGCGGGGCCAAANCTCAGGAATGAGGCGCCCAGTTCAGCGGCTTTGTCCCAGATGGGATACTGGTCTTTGGCGGCCCATTCGTCGGGGTCGTCGGGGCGACTGAGGTGCATTCGTAAGCCCTCGAATCCGTCCTCTTTTACTAACCTTTCCAACTCTTCCGGGCCATCCGGGCGTTGGCGGTCCATGATGGCGATCGCCGAGAAGGTTCGCGGATAACGCTTCATGACATCTGCGATATAGGAGTTGTCGTACAGGTAGTGTATCGGTTGGACGATACAGGCCTTGCTGACGCCGGACTTCTCCATCGTTGTGAGAAGCAATTCAGCTGTGCCGACCTCTGTGGTACCTTTGTCGGCCCAAGGGTAGGTCAGGGGGTCGTTGGACCAGACGTGGAGATGGGAGTCTATGATCATGGGGTTGTCCGGGGTTGTGTTATCGTTTGAAATCAGGTGATCTATATAATAATGGCTATGAGAGGCGGCAAGGGGTGGGAGGGAGGTAAACTGGCAGAAGAGGTTTACGGCAGATAAGAATGAGTTGGCCCAGGCGGGGGAGATTCCTAGGAGGTACGTTTGTTTCAGGACGTCAGTTTGGAAGGCAGTTGATAGGTGAAACAGAAGAAGCTCCGGTGGAATCGGAGCTTTCGTATGTAAGACAGGATAATTGAGGTGGTTGCGCTCCTTGGCCGAAGACTTGTCAGAGTAGGCTGCTTCAAGGCCGAAGGCCGGACGCGGTGCTCACCTGCTGCCTCACCCCGTGCACATCTTGATCATTGTGTCGACGTCGATTTTGTATTTCGACGGGTCGAGGACCTTTACAATCTTGCGGTTTTCCTGGGGGTCGCTGGCGAGGTCTACGACGTAGGGGACTTGGCGGAATTTCTTGTAGCGGGTAATGAAGCAGCCCACCTTGGGCTGGCGGACGTTGCCGGGGTTGGGTTCGGCGACTACGCCGACTTCGTTGGTGTCGAGTTGGACCAACGATCCAACGGGATACAGACCCAATGTTTTGACGAAGAGTTCGACGAGGTCGCCGTTGAATTCGATGTTCTTGTTCTGGTAGATTCGGCCTAGTGCGAAATGTGGTGGTAATGCGGGTTTATAAACGCGGGCGGAGGTAAGGGCATCGTAGACGTCAGCGATGGCGGTCATTTGGCCAAAGCGGTGGATTTGGTCGCCCACGAGATTATCGGGGTAGCCCTTTCCGTTGAGCATCTCGTGATGCTGGGTGGCGATGAGCATCATCTCTTCTGTGACGCCGGGCATGTCATAGAGCACATCACTTCCATACGTGGTGTGTTTTCTCATTTCCTCCAGCTCGTGGGGCTCGAAGCGGCCGGGTTTGTTGAGGACTTCTAGAGGGACCTTTGTTTTTCCGATGTCGTGGAGGAGGGTGGCCGTGGCCAGCATCTGCGCAGTCTCTTCGTCGATTCCGTCGGCGAGGGCGACTGCGAGGGTTATGATGGTGACGTTGATGCAGTGGTTGGCCGTGTAGGGATCGTGTTCTTTGAGGCGGGTGAGGCCGACCATGGCGTCAACGTTGTTGAGGACGCTGGTGGTGATGAGTTTTGCTCCGGCGTCGAGCTTCTTGCGGTCCATGGAGCCGCCGATTGCGACGTCGCCGAGCGCTTCCTTGAGCTGGTTCTTGACGACTTCTTTGGTGGCGCGGGCTTTCTTGAGCTCTTCCTTGTATTCGACCTTGCGGCCGCCCGGGAGGGATTTCTTGCGGCGTTCCTGAGGGATTGCGATCGGTTTAGGGACAGGGGTGCCGCTTGCGCTGTCCTTGCCCTTGGTAGTATCGATGGTGACGTCGTTGAGACCGGCTTCCTTGAGGCGCCGGATCTGGTTCTCCGACGTGATGAGCATCCCGGAGCCCAGGAGAAGGACGTTTTTCGCAGAGTTCTTGGTTATTCCCTTGCCCTTGGCGGCGTCGCGGACGTCGGCTTCCATATACATGCCNACTTCGAGCGCGTTTATGTTGATCTTCTTTTTCAAAAGCGAAACCCTTTGGAACTATAGAGAACACCCCTCGACTACCGCTTGGGCAGGCTACTGAAACGGAGGGGGAACCCAGCGTTTACGGGGGCGTGTGGTAAGATTGGTATCTGAGCTATCCCAATTAACTAGATACGTAAGAAAGTAATACGAAGATGCGAAGACGCGAAGGATAAAAGCGGGGTAGAGGCGAGAAGTGCGAGTTTTACAACCCGAGACGGGGATTANGGCAATATCAAATTTCGAGCACCGAATATCGAAAATCGAAGTTGGTGATGTGGAAAGATAGGGAGAGTTAGGCGGCTTGGGATTGGGCGCAGGAAGGAGCGGTGCGGCGGAGGAAGTAGACAGGGATGATGGTGATCAGAAAGATGACGGCGGTGATGCGGTAGCAGTCGCTGAAGGCGGCGACGGTGGCTTCCTGCCACAAGGTCTGCTGGATGAAGTCGATGGCGAGGCTCTCGGGATCTGGATGGGGGTAGGAGAGCATGCGTGTTGAGAGGCGGTCCAGGTGGTAGGAGAAAACAGCCGAAGAGGCGCTGACGCCGCCTATGAGCCTCGCTACGCGGGCAGACAGCCGTTGGGAAAACATGACGGCAACGAGTGCGCCACCTACGGAGCGGCCGAGCTGGCGCATCAAAGCGTGGAGGCCGGCGCCAAGTCGCACAGACGCCGGGGGGAGGGCGCTGAACATTGTGTTCGACAAGGGAGACCAGATGCACATGCTGACGATGCCCATCAGGACCAGGAGTCCGGCGATCGAGGGGCCGGAGGACTGCATCGAGAGGCTAGAGAGCGCGTAGAGCATGCAGGCGAAGCCGATGACGCCGGTGCCGATCAGTATACGCGGGTCAACTCGGTCTGAGAGCCAGCCGGTGAGGGGGCCGATTACGGCGGTGGTTATGCCCGATGGAACACGAAGTATAGCGCTTTGTAGGATGGAGTAGCCTAGGAGACGCTGGAGGAAGATCGGGAGCAGCAAGGTGACCGCGGTGGTCGTTGCCGGGACGATGAAGCCCAGGAAGCTGCCTGCGGCGAAGGTCGTNTGTCGGTATATGCCGAGGTCGACCAAGGGTGATTTGGATCTGAGTTCTACGAAGATGAAGGTGACGGCGGAGACCGTGCACAGGGTGACGAGAGTGAGGGTTCTCGTGTTAAGACCTAGAGGGACGTTTTGCTGAGTTACGAGCAAGACGGCAGAGACGATAGCTGTTCCGAGGGTGACTGCGCCCAGGAAGTCGAAGCGGCCGACCGGGGATCGTGGGGGATCGCGTAGGAGCACGTAGCCGATCGTGAGTGCGGATGTGCACAAGACGAGCGTGTAGTAGAAACCCCATCGCCAGCCGAAGCTATCGGCGAGTGTCGAGGCGATCAAGCTACCGAGTGTCGAGCCGGTGATGAGGGTTAGGTTGCTGACGCCCAAGACGAAGCCCCGACGGCCTTCTGGAAANGAATCGAAGATGAAGGGTGTGGTGAGTGGGAAGAAGCAGCCGGCGGCGATACCTTGGATGACGCGGAGGAAGATCAGGCTCGGGTAGTTCCAGGCGAGCGTGCAGGCGAAGGTGCAGCCGGTGAAGAGGAGGAGGCTGCCGAGATAGAGGTTGCGTTGTCCGAAGACGTCGCCGATCCAGCCGACGGCGGGCATTATGACGACCATTGTCAGCATGAAGGATGTAAGGACCCACTGGGCGGACTGAACGTCGATAGCGAATTCGGACATCATTCGCGGCAGGAGTAGGCTGATCATCCCGATGCTGTGGGAGAGGACCGACATCGCNCTGAGGGAGACGGTGACAAGGATCAGCCAGGCGTGAGTGTGGTGTCGATCGAAGTCGTTCATTCGCGGATGTCGATTCCGACGACGGCCGACAATCCGAGTTGGAGGATACGCCCAGGGTCCTCGACGGAGATGCGTAGCGGGATACGCTGGACGACTTTGACGAAGTTGCCTCCGAGGCTTTCGCGGGGGATGACCGCGAACTGAGATCCAGTTACGGATCCGATGCTTTCTACGTGTCCCATCAGCGGGCTGTCAGGCCAGGCGTCGATGGTGATGTCGACAGGCTGACCGACACGCACATTTGAGATTTGTGTTTCTTCGACGTTGGCGATGACCCAGAGGGTGTCGAGGTCGTGGACAAAGGCGAGGGTCTGACCGACGTCGACGAGCTCGCCTGTGTTGACGGCTGTCTTCGCAACGAGTCCGTGCACCGGGCTGAAGACGCGCGTTTCGTGAAGTCCGATCCTGGCGGTTTCGACTTCGGACTCTGCGAGCGCTAGGTTCGCTCGGGCAGTCTCAACTCGTTGGTTCTGAATGCGTACCGGATGCAAGTGACCATCCGTCATCTTGACGCCCGCAGCGGCCTTGTTCACCTGCTCTCCCGCCTCATCGAGTTCTGCCTTCCGCTGCTGGGTAGCGATCCTGGCCGCTTCAAGCTCTGAATCCGAGACCAATCCCGATCCAGACAGCCGCTCCGTTCTTCTCAGCGTTCTTTCAGCCTGTTCCAGCGCAGCCTGAGTCGCAGTTAAACGCGCTTTAGAAGCCGTCCATTCTGCGGCAAACTGATCGGCTAGCGGGCCGGCCCTGTGTTTTTCCCGGTCCAACGAAATTTGTGCCTCAGCCAACTCACTCCGAGCTCCGGAAGCGATCGCACGAGCTCTTTCCAGCTCGGCTAGAAAAGGTCGTTCATCCAGCGCTAGGAGGATCTGACCGGGAGATACGGTGTCGCCCGTCNCGACTGCGAGACTTTCGATTCGGGCTGAAACGCGGGTGGATATGGTGACAAGGCTACCGGAGACGTAGGCATCGTCTGTGACGATGTGGTTGAGATGATACNGTATTTTGGGAACTAGGAGGATAGCGCCCAGCAAGATGACGNCTGCGAGGCCGCCAACGATGCGGCCGGTGTTGAGACGGGATTCTGTGGCTATTTCGGGAGCGTCCATGGATAACATTGTCAAACGTTAGGTGACAAATGTCAAACGGTCGTGGGAATTGGCAGCAATCGAAGCTGAGGGTGGAACTCTGGCCTGCGGACATGGTTGCGCGAAGCCGTTTCAGTATTAGAAGGTTCCNGGAGAATGCTCTGGGGACCTTTTGCTTTGTTCTGGAGCAGGCGCTAACATGGCGGCCACACCAAGGAGAGATAAATGGCGACGTATGCAGAGGGACTTCACGAGGGGTTTTCGGGACGGTGCAGGCAGATGATCGAGGCGCAGCGGGGGAAGCCGTTCGTGAAGGGAGATATTGAATACGACTGGATCGAGCGGGGGAACTTCACGCGTCGATATGCCCATTCCATCACGACTTTCGCAATGCAGGCGTTTCACCTGGATGAAGGCGTCGATAAGGCGAACGAAGCGCTGATCGAGTTGTGTCAGCACTACTTGGGTCACCGGACGGATCTTCTCGAGGCGCACAGTTTTCATTGGTCTGGGGCAATCTACAACCGGCTCTGGCGATTCTTTGGGCCGGCCGGATCGGTCGCTGCAGACCGGATGTCGATGGAAGCACAGACTCAGTTACTCGACGTCATGTGGGCCTGGGCATCGGAGGCTTCCGAAGCCCTCGACCCGAGTACCGACCACATTGGGCGCTTTCCCAATTCGGAGAATCATCATGCNATGGGGATCGTGACCACGTGGGGATTCTGTGATGTGCTTCGACAATCCGAGAGACATCGCGACAAGGCCTTCTCTGACGGACGTGATGCCGGAGACCACTATTCTGCNTGGTCGATCTACCTGAGAGCCTACTTCCGAGCGCGAGCAGGCAAGGGTCAGTCGGTCGAGATCGCCAGTAAGAACTACAACGCACACACCATTCAGATGTGGTATAACGTCGCCGACTTTGCGGAGGATGAGGGGCTTCGAGAAGCCGCGACCTCCTTCTTGGATCTCTACTGGGCAACGTGGTCGGAAGAACAGATCGATGGCGTAAGAGGGGGCGGCAAGACGCGGATCTATCAGGGGCCTGCTACCAAGACTGCTTCAGATGGCGCGATTCAGAAGATGGCGGGCTTGTATTTCGACAAACGGGTCGACGAGTCGATGAGCGCGCAGGATTGGATTGTGGTGACCAGCGCGTATCGGATGCCGCTGCTCGTGATGAATCTCGCTCTCGATGTCGAGGGGCGAGGAGAATACGAGGTCACGCAGCGGTGTATGGGTCTGAAGGAGCCGGGGTGGGAACGGATTCCGAATCCTCCGGTGATCCCATTCGGCATCAACGGATTGCGAGAAGACTTTGGAGGATTCCTCAGATACAGCTACTGCACCCCCGACTTCGTGATCGGGACATTGATGGTTGAAGCGCGGCCGAACGACGAGTGGACGGGGGTGGCCGCTCAGAATAGGTGGCAGGGCGTTATGTTCAGAGGTCATCCGTATGCAGCGATCGTGCCGGAATGTTTGGCCGTGGACAGACACATGAATATGCTCAATCACCCGAATACGATGAACCAGCACTGGTCGGTGCAGAAGAAGGGTGCCCTGATTACGCAGAAGCTGTTGAATCCGGATTACAGCATCCAGACTGGACACAGTCGGGTTTGGATCTCGGGGCACGGACTGTCCGAGCCTCAAGAGCGTGACGGATGGGTGTTTGTCGAGGCTGAGGGCGCGATCGCCGGGATCTATATTCTGGGTGGATATGCGTGGGATCCGCCGGAGGAGGGCGCAGTCGGTCGATGGATGCGTTGCGAGGATGACATGGCACCGATCGTGATTGAGGTCGTGAGGAAGTCAGATGTGGAGTGCATCGATGAATTTGCGATGAGCGCCGAAGCTCGAACTCCAGACTTGAGCGAGGACAAAATCACGTTCCAGACGTTTTCAGAAGATTCGCTAGCTCTGCATACGGATTTCAGCAGTTTGCCGGAGATCAATGGGTCCTCTCTTGATCTAGCGCCGGACAAAGTGTACGACAGTCCTTATGTGACCTCGGAGTGGGATAGCGGGAAGGTAGAGATTCAATACGGTGGAGAGATAAAGCGGTTGGTGTTCTAGCCTCCTGAATGGTGATTATCAGATTGAGTAGCTGATGCAGGGCATGATCCCAGATTGTGCCTACTGTGCTGCAGTGGTTTGATCTATAGGGACAAATGTATGGAGACTGTGAAATGGGGCATTATCGGGTGCGGGGATGTGTGTGAGGTCAAGAATGGGCCCGGGCTCTACAAGGCCGAAAATTCGGAGCTCGTAGCCGTAATGCGTCGGACCGGGTCGGCCGCGGAAGACTATGCGAAGCGTCATAATGTCGCGCGATGGTATGACGATGCCCAGAAGCTAATAGACGACGATGAGGTCAACGCGGTCTATGTCGCCACGACACCGTCTTCACATTGCGATTATGCGCTGGCGGTGGCTGAAGCGGGCAAGCCATGTGTTGTTGAAAAACCAATGGCGTGTACGGTGGAGGAGGGTGAAAGGATGGTCGGGGCTTTCGAGGCGAAAGACATACCCTTGTTTGTGCAGTACTACCGTCGAGCGCTTCCCCGTTTTTTGGAGACCCGAGAGCTGATCCAGAGCCAGGCAATTGGAAAGCTAACGAGCGTGCAAATCGTGCACTACGGTCCACTGGCGACAGGCGAGAGGGCGGAAAGCTGGAGATACGATCCGGAGATCGCCGGCGCTGGCGCGTTCTACGATTTGGCATCGCACGGTATGGATATTCTCGACTTTATCGTGGGACCTGTGACCAACGTGTCAGGGTACTCGATCAACACGGGTGGCACCTATGCGGCTGAGGATGTGACGGTTACGAGCTTCCTGCTTGGGGACAATGTTGCCGGGACAGGCGTATGGAATTTTAACGCGGATCACGGAAACGACACGATTACGTTTACGGGGTCTGACGGGGAACTCAAGGCCTCGGTGTTCAAGGATACGGATATAGAGATTCGCTTGAAGAATGGGTTGACGAAATCCATCGGGGTTCGGAATCCGGCGCACGTGGGGCAGCCCTTACAGGAGACGATTGTGGCGGAGTTGAGGGGAGAGGGGAAGTGTGATTCGACGGGAGAAAGTGGGTTGAGGACGCAGAGGGTGTTGGAAGCGTGTGTGCGCGAATACTATGGAAGTGGATAGAGCCCGTATTCGCTAGGGGTGTGGGAAGGCGGTCTTGGTGAGCAGGTGTTNTAGAGCCTGAAGGGATTCTTCGCTTACGCTCAGAATTTCAGGGAGTAAATGTGAATGTACGATCTGACTGGGAAAGTTGCGGTGGTCACTGGAGCTGGAGGGGAGCGGGGGATTGGGCGGGCGATTGCGGAGCGTTTGGCTCGGGAGGGGGCGGACGTTGCTGTCAGTGATGTAGTGGATGAGCCGCACGAGGCATGGGGTGGGTTGACGGCAGTGAAGGAGGGGATTGAGAAGGGTGGCAGGCGGTCGATTGCGGTAACGGCGGATGTGACGGACTCGGGGCAAGTCGAAGTGATGTTCGATCGGGTGGTCGGAGAGCTTGGTCGGGTCGATATCCTGGTGAACAATGCGGGCGCGCTTGCCGGGAAGGATCGGGTACCCGTGGTCGAACTGGAGGAGGCGCTCTGGGATCACGTGATGACGGTGAATACAAAGGGGACGTTTCTCTGTTCGAAAGTGGTCGCGAAACTGATGATCGAACGAGGTGATGGGGGACGAATCATCAATATGTCCTCTGTTTCGGGCAAGAAGGGCAGTCCCAGGTTTGCAGCATACAGCGCGTCGAAATTTGCCGTGATCGGGTTCACTCAATCGCTGTCCGGGGAGCTGGCACCGCACGGGATCCGGGTGAACGCGATCTGTCCAGGTCTTATCGAGACAGAACGGCTAAACGGAATGGCTTCAGGTCTGAAACCCGAAGGAACTTTGACTGAGGAATATCGTGAGCAGATGATCGAACGCGTAAGCAGTCTGACACCGCTAGGGCGAATCGGAACGGGTGAAGATGTTGCGAAGATGGCGGCGTTCCTGGCGTCGGAGGAGTCGGAATATTTGACGGGGTTGGCGGTTACTGTTGCTGGGGGTAGTTGGATGATGTAGGGGCGGAAAGGCAATGTAGAATATCGAAGGGGGTGTTTCTGCTCTTTTCACACTTTCGATAGGTTGATAGGATGGAAACTGAGATCAAAAGAAAGATAGAGATTCTCAGGCCGTATGCAGGCGAGGTGCCGGTGGGTGCGCCGCCGGAAATACAGCCCTGGGAACCGGATGATCCTTGGGGGCTTGAGGGGGCAGCTCGAGCCGCACTGAGTCTGATTCTGGATGANCCACCGGCGAACGATGCGGCCTATGCTGTTGCGGAGTATCTGTTGGTGTTCAACACGCCCGGATACAAAGGACGATTTCATCCCTCGGCTCAGGATGGGGACGGTCGTCTGCTGAACGGGACGTGTCTGGCTTTGTTCGGGTATCTGTTTGCAGATTATCCGGAGGCGGAGCTATGGCGGGTGACGGGGTGCGCGCGCCTGGCTTCGGTTGCGCACATGCGGAAAGCGGCGCTCGAGGATCAGGTGATGGCGAACTGTGTCCGCGTGGTGTGTGAAGTCGCTGAGGCGATGGATGCCTCGATTTTGGCCGACCTGATTACGTTGCAGGAGCGAATGTGGGGTAGGCTGATCGATCATTCGCGCTCTGATCGTCTACACATTCGGCCGCAGGACTATGGCACTCAAATGGTGACGCCTGTTGCGCACAAGGACCTCGGGGCGATGCTTGCCGACAGGCCGTGGCAGAAGCGTGCGGCCTCACCGGATTACAAGATGCAGGCCGACGTAGAGGATGCTGACGGGATCTGCAACAACCTGTTCACGTTTCGCGCACACATGCTTCTTCGGCATCAGTTTGGGAGCGATATCGACTGGCATCTTCGGATGTTCGATGATGTCGAATCGACGGTCAGCCTCAACTGTCATGCTTTTGTGCAGAATCTTGCCGCCGTATACCAGCAGACAGACGATACGAAGTATGCAGATCACACGGCTCGGCTGCTGAAGTCGTGGTATGACCAGTGCCCGATCCCGAATCACTGGCATATCCAGGGACCGTGGCGGACGCTCGAGGTCGGGAATCGTCAGTGCAACATGTGGCCGGCGGCTGTGGCAGCGATGGGAGAAACCGACGCATTCACGGATGATATCCACGCAATGCTCGCACACTCGCGGCTCGATCATATCCGGTATCTGATCGCGTTCTGCGGAGGAGCCAACAATTGGTATCAGGTCGAGTGTTCGGGGCTCGCCGTGGCGGCGCTTTTCTCGCCCGAGCTTCAGCTGGCCGATACGTATCTGCGGATCGCGATGCGGCGACTCATGTGGATCAACAGCTTCGCGTACTACGACGACGGGTTCCAGTTCGAGCTGACGCATGGATATCACGTGTTCCCGACTTCGTCGCTGTTTGCTGTCGTGCAGGCGGCGAAGGCNCGNGAGGTGAATCTGCCTGTGGACTTCACGGCACTCGTCGAGCGCGCACACGAGATGTATCTGTTCTCCGCGCAGCCCAATCACATCCTCCCGACATTCAACGACTGCAATCCTAATCCGATGGATCCGGCTAGCCTACTCGATGGGGCGGCCGATGCGTTCGATCGAGAGGACTTCCGTTGGGGCGCGACACACGGTGAGTCCGGCGAGGCACCGGATCATTGCTCGCACGCTTGGAAGGATGCAGGCCTGTATGTGATGCGTGACAAGTGGGGTCCGGANGGGCAGCATCTGTTTTTCGACGGGGCACCCTGGGGGGCGTCACATCAGCATGAGGACAAGCTGTCGTTCTCGCTGTACAGCAACGGCCGTCTGCTGCTCGGTGATCCGAACATCTACAGCTACGCTGCNACCGAACTGACGCACTACTTCCGGTCTTCCTGTGCACACAACGTCGTTCTCGTGGATGGGAAGGGGCAGATTCGACGTTATGACCAGGAAGCGAAGCTCTCGACACAGGGAAAAAACGAGTGGGTCAGCAACGATCGGTTCGATTATGTGAGTAGCGTCTACTGTGAGCCTTGGGGGGAGGATGTCTTCAAGGGTGAAACCCCGGATCTCGATGGGACGATTACACACAAGCGGTCCATCTTTTATGTGAAGGGGGAATACTGGATCCTGTGTGACCTGCTGCTGGGAGAGGACAAGGAGACACACCGGTTCGAACAGCTTTTCCATCCGGCGCCGATTTACGATCCGGATGCAGAGAATCCGATGGCGGCTGGTCAGCTGTCGACGGAAGGACAGGTAATTCGGACGAGGGACGAGGGACTCGGGAATCTCGCGATCTGTCTCGTCGAGGGTGAGGAGATAAGGCTCGAGGCAAAGAAGGGTGAGACGAATCCAGCAGCCGGCTGGTACGGGCTGCTGGGAGAATTTCCTGCTTGGCAAGTGTCGTGTGGAAATGCCGGGACGTTTCCGCATCGAATGGACGCGCTGATGTTTCCTCTCGCTGTGGGTGAGTCCGAAGTCCCTACGGTCGAGCGGTTGTATGCGGATGGAGGTGTGACGGCTTTTGAGATAAAGGGAGACAGGGTTCACGACGTGTTCATTCAGTGTGAACCGGGTTGTGCGGAAGTGATGGTGGATGATGTGATGTTCGAGGGGAGAGTAGGGTTGGTGAGGAAAGGTGGGAAGGTGGTTGAGGCGATGGGGGTGGAGGTGAAGCGGATGGAAGTGGCAGGCAGGTCAGTGTCAAATTCCTAATGATCCTCCTAAGTGCCATAGCGCTAAGTCGGGGCAGGAAACAGTACAGCGTGACCCTAGCAAGTGCAGAATGAGGAGTTCAAAATTATGAGTGCAGAATGAAAGAGGCAAGATGGCCACTCGAAGGTGTTCGGGTGGTGGATTTTGGGCACTATGTGGCCGGGCCACTTGCGGGGATGCTGCTGGCGGATCAGGGTGCGGATGTGGTGAAGGTTGATCGGCCGGGGGACGAACGAGTCTTTGAGCTTGAACGGGTGGTATACGATCGAGGGAAAAAACGGGTCGAGCTCGACTTGAAGTCCGGTGCAGGACTTGAGGCGGCGCGGAAGCTGATCGATCTGGCGGATGTGGTGATCGAGAACTTTCGACCCGGGGTGATGGATCGGCTCGGGNTGGGTGCCGAAGAGACGACGAAAAGAAATCACAGGCTCATCTATCTGTCGCTTCCCGGGTTTGCCGCAACGGACCCGAAGTATTCCCTGCGAGCGTTTGAAGGTGTGATCGGAGCGGCGACGGCTCAGTATACTGATCTGCGTCCCGGTGGGAGTCGACAGCGACCGATCTACACGCCCATCGGGTTGGGGTCGACATACGGAGCGCTTCATGCTGCGATTGCGGCGTTGATGGCGCTGTATCGCCGAGAAGATACAGGACAAGGCGAGGTAATCGAGGTGCCTCTTTCGGGGGCAGCGATGTCAGCCATGGCCGTTCTGCTGATGAAGGCCGAGACACCGCCGCCGAGGTATGCATCAAAAGGTCCATCGCCTTTTATGGCGAGCTTTCAGGGAGGGGACGGCAAATGGTTGTTCTGGATCGCGGGAGGGCATAGCCGGAACACGCTTGCGCTCGTGAAAGCGCTTGGGATCTACGATGATTTGATTGCGGACGGTCTTGTCAATGTTCCGGTTTATGAGAACCTGACGCTCGACAACAATTTGCCTGACTCNAGCAATCTGACGCAAAAGTGGAATGAGCGGATAGCGGATCGGATGCGGGAATCGTTGAAGGCGAAGCCGGCGGGGGAGTGGCAGAGGCTGATAAACGAAGCCGGTGTCCCGTGTGCGCTTCACCGATCCGCTGCTGATTGGCTGGATGCTTCGGAGACGGATGCGGCTGAGCTTACGATTGAGACCGAGCATGAGAATTTCGGGAAGGTCCGGCAGTTCGGAACTCAGGTCAGCCTGTCTGATACCCCAGAATTCGATCCGACTCCTGCAAGAGAGGCAGATGTCGATCAGATTCTGGATAGCTGGGAGAGATCCTTCGCTTCGCGCAGGATGACCGACTTTTCGCACGATGGCGGGCAGCGGGCTGTACTCGAAGGTATTCGGGTTCTGGATCTTTCGAACGTCCTCGCAGGACCTGCGTGTGCCCGGACTCTTGCAGAGTATGGTGCGGACGTCATCAAGATCGATACGATGCATCCCTATTTCGGGACGCGTGTTTACAACTGGTTCCCGATAGAGGTCAGCCCAGGCAAGCGGAGCCTGCTGCTGGATGTGAAACGAGGCCATGGCAGAGAGATTTTCGATCGACTGGCGGATTCGGCAGATGTGATCGTGCACAATTTTCGACCCGGTGTCGCGGAGCGGCTGGGGATCGACTTCAATCGGCTGCAGGCTCGAAACCCGAAGCTGATCTACTTGAACATTACGGCAATGGATGGTCCGAGTGAGGGACCATGGAGCGACCGACCTGGGTTCGATCCGATGGTTCAAGCCGCCACGGGTGTTCAGGTCCGATATGGTGGAGATGGCACTCCAGTCCTGCACGGCTGGGCTTCGTGCATCGACTACATCACGGGATACGCGGGTACGTTCGGGGTCGTGCTGGGGCTATTACGAATGAGGCGATTTGGGATTCAGGGCGCCTTGACGCGGACCTCGCTGGCGATGGGTTCCCAACTTGTTCAGGCACCCTACATGTTCTGCGCGGATGGGCATCCTACCGGGTTGGAACCACACGGACAGGAGGCGGTTGGTGAACACAGCCTTTACAGGATTTATGAAGCGCAGGATGGATGGCTGTTCCTGGCAGGCGGGGTTCAGGATCTGGAGAGGCTGTCGGAAGTTGAGGGTCTGGGCGAGGTCCCTGTGGCGTTAGGGGAGGAGGCTCGAGCGGATTTTTTGGCGTCCCGAATTGCATCAGGCCGTGTGGCTGTCTGGGTCGATCGATTCGTGAAAGTCGGCTTCGGGTGCCATCGTGTNGACAACGTTGAAGATATCCGTACTGAGTATCTGCACGATGTGAATGCAGACGGTAGTGGCGTTTGGGACGATGGTCGATCGATTTCAGCGATACGCATTGTGGATCATCCCTGCGGTACACCGATCGATATTTGTCCGCCCGCCTATGCGCGCTTCCGAAGTGGATCAGGTCCGAAGTTGTGTGCGGCCGGTCCCGGGATGGGTGAACATACGCGAGAGATTCTGAAGGCAATGGATTTTGTAGACAGGGAGATCGACGGGTTTGTGGCGTCTGGGGCCGTGAAGGAGGCGTTCCACCAGCACTATTTGCCGAGATAGGAAAGAAGAGAGAGGATTGAAAGGCGGTTTTTTTGCGGCTGACGACACGGCACGAACCGTTTGCCTGGGATATTGATCTGCCGGTGAAGATGGTTCGGGATGATCTCGAGGCAATTCCTGAATACGAATTGCCTGATGGATATGCCATTCGATGGTATCAGCCCGGGGATGGTGAGCATTGGTTGCGGATCCACCAGGAATGTGAGGGATACGGAAGTCTGAGCGCGAATCTGTTTGACGAACAGTTCGGTACGGATCCGAAAGTGCTGCGTGAGCGGATTGCGTTTGTTTGCCGGGAAGACGGAATCCCTGTCTCGACGAATGCGGCGTGGATGGGAGATTGGAACGGCGTTCACTGGGGACGTGTTCACTGGGTTGCGACGAGCCAGGACGAGCAGGGCAAAGGTTTATCGAAGCCGATTATGACACTGATCTGCGAGCGGTTGAAGTCTCTCGGTCACGACAAGGCATATCTGACGACGAACACGTCACGCGTGCGTGCGATTGCGCTGTATACTGTGTTCGGGTTTCAAGCATACTGGGAAACGGAAAAGGAAGAACTGATCTGGAGGGCTTTGGGGGAGAAGATGAAGGATATCGGGCACGGGATACCAGGGTTGTGAACCCAAGGGCGTTCCCAAAAAGCTTATTGCGCTCCATCTTCCATGAAGAGTTGAAAGCATAGCCCGGCAAAGGAGTAGAGCAATGAGGAAGGCGAGAATTGTGAGTGTGGCATTCCCGAAGGGGGGATACAGGTCTGTCGAGGAGAATCGGAGACAGATGGTGGCGCACCTCGAGCAGACGGCTGATTACGAGCCCGACTTTGTTTGCTTTACCGAGGTGGCCCGGGAACTCGGGACGATGAATGATGATTCGGCCTGGGAAGGTGAACCGATTCCAGGAGAGACGACTATGGCCGTTGGTGAGGCGGCCAAAGCAATCGGGACGCACGCGATTGTTGGGATGCACGAGCGGGTCGGTGGCGAGACGTTCAATGCAGCGGCCCTGATCGGACGGGATGGTGAGGTGATCGGACGGTATCACAAGGTGCAGCCGACGGTGAACGAGATGGATGGTAAGGCCGTTCGCCCCGGTGGAAAGGGTATTACCTTCGACACGGATCTTGGCAAGGTCGGGATGCTGATCTGCTTTGATCTGAAGTTTCCCGAGGTGGCCATGTCACTCGCGCGAAACCAGGCCCGGATCGCGTTCTTCCCGAGCATGTTCAACGGGGGGACACGGCATCAGTCGATCACGCGCGACTATGGGATGTTTCTCGTTGTGAGCCANGGACACGAGAGCGTAATCGTAGACATGTGCGGACGACGTCTCGGGTGGCAGGGATACAACGAGCCTCTAGTCGAGCAGGGGAAGCTGGCGCCGTTTGCGTTCGCCGAAGTGAACCTGGATTGCAAGGCGTATCATCTGGACTTCAACCAGGGCAAACTGGGCGACATCCAGGACAAGTACGGGTTTGGTATTCAGTTCGAGATAATGCGTCCCGAGGCGACTTTCGTGATGTCGTCACTGATGGACAATGTGAGCGTTGAGGATATCGAGACGGAGTTCGAACTTGAGGATATGTGGTCTTACTACGACCGATCACGAGGCGTGAGAGGCGAACGGCGCCTGCCTGGTGAGCACGTAAGCCCTCTGGGAGTCTAGATAGAAAGGAATCGTGTTGTCTTCAGATCCTGCAAGAATCGGTGTGATTGGATGTGGTGTGATCGGCTCTCATCACATTCAGGCGGCTACAGATAGCGAAAAGGTCGACCTTGTGGCTGTAGCGGACCTCAAAGAGGGTCTATCCAAGCAGAAGGCCCTCGCCTTCGATGTTCGGCAGTCCTATATCGAGGGGTTGGATCTGCTCGATGACGACTCTGTGGAAGGGGTCGTGCTCGCGATGCCGGCGGTTCACCGTCGTGTGCTGGCAATGAAGGCATTCGAGCGAGGTATCCACGTGTTGTTCGAGAAGCCTGTGGCGATGGACGGCGATGAAGTGAGGACCTTTATCGACGCTCGTCGGGACCTGCTCGCCGGGTGCTGTTCGAGTCGGTACCGTTTCCCGGCATCGGCCGGTGCGATCACAAATTTTATCGGATCAGGCGTCTTGGGGGATCTGCGCGTGGTGCACTGTCGGGCGATTCGGTCAGGTGGTCCGCCGCCGGAAAAGGAGCCGCCCATATGGCGTCTGCGTCGGGATCTGAACGGCGGCGGGATCATGTCGAATTGGGGGTGTTATGACCTCGACTACCTACTCGGTATCACCGACTGGTCNCTTAAGCCAAAGATGGTTCTCGGTCAGATGTGGAGCGTACCACCGAAATTCCATGCCATGGCGGATCCGTGCTCAAACGCCGAGACGCATCTCGTTGCGATGATTCAGTGCGAGGACGGGATCGCAATCCACTATGAGCGCGGCGAGATGGTTGCCAGCACGCCGCGGATGTCTTGGCAGATCACGGGTACGGAAGGGTCACTCGATCTGGACATGACGGGGAATGAGAAGAATGTTTTGTTCCACAAGGCCGTGTCCGAGGAAGGTGTTGTCACAGAGACACTGCTGCACGGTCCGGAAGACGCAAGCGTGGTTCACACGGGACCCATTGTCGATTTTGCCGTGGCGATTCGGGAAGGACGACAGCCGAAAACGAGTCTGGAGCAGGCGCTGGTGGTTCAGCAGATTACGGATGCGATCTACGCGTCATCAGAAACGGGGAAAGCGGTAGAAATCCAGTGACACACGTCAAACTGGGAACCTTTTTTTTGAGGACGACTCTGACGTCGAGTTTTTGGTATGAGAAACAAATAGGACTAACGAATGAAAGCAAAGAAGAGAGATGAAAGAATCAGGCTATTTGACGGAGAGACTCTCGAAGGATGGGGTATCACGGGGAATCCGCAGAGCTGGGTCGTCGAGGATGGGTGTGTTCGTTGCAGGGCCTTGAAGGGGAAGTATCTGCACACGCTCCGGAACGACTTCAGGGACTTCGAGCTGTCGCTTAGCTTCAAACACGACGCGGGTGCGAACAGCGGCGTTTTCTTCAGGTGGACGGATCTGGAGAATCCGGTGCAGACGGGGATCGAGATCCAGATTTTGGATACTCACGGAAAAGAGCCGTCGACCGTGAAATGCAGCGGGGCGCTATATGATTGCAAAGCCCCTATCCGGAGTACGTGCAAGCCGGCCGGTGAGTGGAATACGATGGTGCTGAAGGCGGACGGGTCGAACGTCACGGTGATCATGAACGACGAACTGACGATGGAAGCAGATCTGGATGAGTGGACTAAGGCGGGACGGAACCCGGACGGGACGCCGAACAAGTTCGAGAGGCCGTTCTGCGAGATGATAGAGCCCGGCTACATCGGTCTTCAGGATCACGGAGGGAACATCTGGTTCAAGGATCTGACGGTTGTCCAGTAGGTATGGGAGTGAACGAGGCAACAGAGCGGNAGGATCGCCAGNGTCTGGCGNTCCTNCCGCTCTGTTGCACTGACTCCTATCGTCTGCGGTCTGATCGTCGATGGAGTTTTGTCGAACTAAAAGTAATATCGGCTATGGAGGGTGTAGTTTTGAGCGGGACGGGTCAGCCCTTCAAACAGTCTCCAATACACCACAGACAGACGGACAGGTAGACTTCCGCTATCTCTTCCTCTTCTTCCGCTCGCTCTTCACCGAACGTCCGGATGGCTAAGACGGCCGCTCCAATCCGTCTTGCGACGTCCCGGCCGAGCATGCCGATCTCCATCCTGTTGATCTCTTTGACGAGCGTGTCAGTCGCAGCGAGAGCCTCAAAAAGCATCCNGGCAGCATCGCCTCGATCGGCTAGAAAGGTCAGTCGGTCCAGATGCTCTGTCAGATGCGTCTTGAGCGAGCCGTGCAGGTCCGATCGCTGGATCGATCGGCGGGTCCTTCCGAACAACGCGGCGATACGCTCCGACCGCTCGAGTGGGTCCATGGAAATCATGCGGTAGAAGCGGCGTCCCGACCCGAGCGTCTGCGTGACACTGTTGATGATCTGTAGTCGAATAGCGGGCGATCTGTAGTTACCAAGACGCTGAAGCGTCGGCTTTATCATCCGCAGATCGTTGCCCTGTGCGAGGACCTCGGCGAGCGTCGGGAACGTCGCTCTGTTGAAGGTGTCCGCGAACTTCCAGAAGAGGAGCTCGAAGGCTTCTTCCCCGCCGATGTCGGCGAGGGCACGGATGGCGCTGATCTGCACGCGTGCATCACCGTCATCGAGTGCTTCGATGAGCGGGTCGATGACCGCCGGATCTCCGATCTTGCCGAGCGCTTCGGCTGCCTCGGTGCGAATGTCTGACTCTTCATCCTTCAGCTCGTCCAAGAGATGCGACAAGGCCTCGGTTGATTTCGCCTCCCCCAGCCCACGCGCGGCCTGTCTGCGCACTTCGGGACTCGCATCGTCCAATGCTTCGATCAAACGGCCCAACGCCATCGGGTTGCGCGATCGGCCCATACGGTGCGCAGCTTTGGCTCTCTGACTCTCTTCCTCTGAGCGGTCGAATACGAGGGAGCCGTATACGAAGTTGAGGATATTGCCCTTTCCGATTTGGGACAGCAGTTCGCGTGTTGTCGCGCTCTTGTTGTCTTCGATGATAGANAACAGAATAACTGGAACAAGAATCGCAGCGCCGCTGCTCAGGAAGACCAACTGGATGTTTCCGATGGTGAACCCGAAGAGTTCGAAGGCGTGCGGACTATACAAGTCGACCAAGAAGCTACCGAGGAGCGGTGAAAGGGCGTAAGCGACCTGGATGGCTGTGGACCAAGCCGCAAAGTAAGTGGTCTTGTTCGCGCTGTCCGGGATGCTGCTATATAGCAGAGAATTTGTCGATGTGATGATCCCAGCGTGAAGCAGTCCGTTTAACGCCATTGCGGCCGGGATCAGCCAGTACCAGTCGGGGCTGCTGAACGTCCACAAGACAGGTGTAATCATCGTGGGTGGGACGAGGATGTTGAGTAATGCGCGACTACCATACCGGTCGACTAGGCCACCCATGATCTTGTAGCCTAGGACCATGACGATCATAAAGATGCTGTTGAAGATGGCCACATAGGTGTAGCTGATCTTAAGGTAGTTGAGCATGTAGACGCTGTAGAACGGTCCGGCGATTCCGAGTGCAAAGTTCCAGGTCAGGAAGAAAATGGTGAGACGCGTGAAGGGTTTGTTTCGGAACGCGATAAGAGGGTTCTCGTTTCTGTCCCTTGTCTCGTGATGGCCCTGATGTGGCACGGTCATGAGACGTATGTAGCCGATGATTCCGAAGACGGTGGCGATACCAAAGAGTGTGAGGAATCCGGTGTACTGGTTGGCCCCTTCGAATAGATCGAGATAGTAACCGGCGGCATATCCACTGACAATTCCGGCGATCAGGTTGGCGTTCGTTTTCTTGGCGATGAACCGGGCGCGGATGTTTTCGGGTATGATGTCGGCGAGCCAGCCGTTGTAGAACGGCCCAACGAGGAACCCGAAGAAGAGCCCGGTTCCCAAGAGGACCATGAGTGCTGGGATCCGGTTCTCTATAAGGAAAAAAGGGATTAAAACGATCGATGCCCGCAGGACCATTTCCAGGCATCCGGCTAGCATCACGAACCGCTTGGGATTGTGAAGTCGGTTGAATATTGGGGATGAGAGAACCTGAGCGAGGCTGCAGAAGGAGGCGATCGAGACGAAGTAAGCGATCTCGGCCTCGGTCGCACCCAGCCATAGGGCGTAGCCTGTGAAGGTCGCGACGCCGATGCCGACGACACGCCCCCAGGCGCCCCAGAACGTGCTTGAGATGATGAACGCGCGGAGCGCGCGTGCGGTCTGCCGGTTGGACAGGCCGTTGGAAGGAGACCTAGCTTCCTCGGAAGCCGAGGTGTCTGATGCCACGTGCTAGTTTCCGAATCTTAGGTAATCGGAGAGTTCTTCCTTTGTCAGGCCTTCGATGCCGAGGGCATCAACATCTCGTGCGGCTTCCCAACCGTCAAAGCCTATGACGATCGATCCGATGTGGACGCACGCGTCGATCGTGGGTGTTTCGACGCCATACTGGGATCCGATNGAGCTCCAGCTTGCGAGGCCAAAGGGGATGTCTTCTGTCAACCAACGTGTGTCGAGTGACCCCGGAGCCTTCAGCGCTGTGAGCATGCGGCTGCCATTGATCGTCGCCCAGAGGTCGCCCTCGGGACCGAAGCCGGCTGAATGGAATGCCTCGTTTGCTGGCTTGAGGTCGTAGCCGAGTGCGGATCCGACTTCACGCCTTTCCCCGTCTACGCGCATGATGACCTCAGCCACCGTCTCCGTGACCCCCTCATCGTAGAAGTAGAACTCGCCGCGTGATCGCTCGACACGTCCCGCGTTCATGAGGAGACCGGCCGGATGGACGACTGGGTTCATCGCGCTGAGTCCGGAGGCGACAACGTCCGGGTATGTGTGAACACCGGGGAATAGACCGTCGAGTCTAATACGCACCTGCTCCGTTCGATCAGTCGGCATGACGCCCAGTCCAAGGCCCGTCACGACGCCCCAGATTGTGGCTGTGTTCGGCGCCGTTTTGCGGCACACGTAAGGCGCGGTGTCGACCTCCGCTAGCGTGGGCACGGCGGAGCCCATTTCCTTCAGGTTCTTCGCCCAAGTGAGTGTGCCGATGTTACCCGGCATCAGGACGACGGTGTGGCCCGCAGTAATGTGCGGAACGCAGGCCTCGATGAACGGATCGTGCGCGTATGAAGGGACGATCACAAGGACGAGATCACTGGCCTTGAACGCCTCTGAGATGTCCGTCGTGATCGCGTGGATTCTAGCAGGCCCCGTTTCTGCGACACCAAGCAGATTGATCTCCTGAGTCTTTCGAATCGGCTCNAGCGTGTGTTCGAAGGTCGGGATCTCCCAGAGGGTGACCTGATGGCCCTGATGGGTCAGGTTGGCGGCGACGGAGAATGCGGTGTTGCCACCGCCGAGGATGGTGACGGAATCAGGCATGGGGTCCAGAATTGAGGTTAATGAGGATCAAGCTAGCGATTTCAGGTCAAGCTCTGCGTCTGCGGGAATACAGGCAAGCAGAATCTCTTTCTTAGCGTATAGGGCAACGAGTGTTTTGGATACTTGCTTGACGGGGAGCCCGAGCTTATCTGCTGCTGTGGTGTCGGACAGGTCGGATTCGTAGATGTTGTAGGTGCGCATCTCATAGGGGATCGACGCGCGGTTGCGGATTTGGGTGGTGTTGGTTTTTNACGTGGGGAGTGAGCCATGGGATAGGTGTTAGGTGCGCTTCTTCAGAGTTCGAGTAACTGCCAGCCGTGTATTTGTGTCATAGCAAGATTTGCGAGGANGAGGTTGAGGGGCTGGTTGGCATATTAGCGGATCGCTGACTGCCCACTAGTCACCATGCCCGGACGGAAGCGGTTGCTCNCGACGAGTTGATCGATCGCAATCTTCGGTTTTGGAGACTTCCTGCGCTTGGCCGAGGCCGTCAACTTTAACTAAGACTGACCAAGTGTCCCGAGCGGAGATGAGGTGGTGCTATCTTTCAGGCCCAAGGTCCCTACTCAGGAACAAACCTCAATACCCAATGCGTTCCTGTTTCTAAAACGTTATCCTCAATTCACTAATTACAGAAAAAGAAAACGGCTTGCAGCCACCCACCTTGTTAGGGCTGTTGGCGGGCGCTATATTGGTCACCTTTCCGAGGCCTTGGGAGCCCGTCTAGGGGCTAGAAAGTCTGCCAACTATGAGCACAATATGAGCGTGGAAAAGATCGACCCACTTCTGTCAGCGGATATGTTCGTCGGTATCGAGGGCGTTGCGCACCTCTGTACGGGTGGTGAGGGACCTTGGTTTCGGTCGCAGGAACAGGTTTACCGCCAGTTTGCGGTCTGGAAAAGCGAAGGTCACGACGGCCGTGACGAGATATACAGGGTCGGGGAGGACTGCCGCGAGAAGATGGGGCAGATGTGGGGCGTTTGCGAGAAGCGGATCGCGTTCATGCCCTCAGCCGCNGAAGGGATGGGGTGGCTCGCTCGCGGGCTTGACTGGCGAGAGGGCGACAACGTGGTCACTACGAATCTCGAGTTCCCCTCTGTCGCGTATGCTTGGCGTAATCTGGAGTCTCTCGGGGTCGAGATCCGGATGGTAGAGCACAAGGACTGGCGGGTCCACGAGATGGATCTGATCGATGCGATCGACGAGCGGACACGTGTCCTCGCGGTCAGTCACGTTAGCTTTTACACCGGTCAGGCACACAACCTCGAGCAGCTTTCCGAGGGTGTCCGNCAGAATGGGTGTCTTTTTGCGGTCGATGCGACGCACTCCGCGGGTGTGATCCGAGTCCCTGCAGGGTTGACGGATCTGACGGTAAGCAGTTCCTACAAGTGGCTTCTAACGACGCACGGCACGGCTCCGTGCTACTTGAGCGAACAGGCGGAATCGCAGATCGCGTCGACGTGTTTCGGGTGGCACAATCTGGAGGTCTGGCCGAAGCAGGAAGCGATTCGGCATTCTACGGTAGATGAACAGCCGATGCCTGAACGGCTCGAGCCAGGCAATCCGAGCATGCAGGTGATCATGCATCTGGATCATTCAGTGGGGATTCTGATGAATCTGGGTGTGGATCGGGTCGAGAATCACGCTCGCGACCTCGCCGAGTACGCGAGCGATGGGTTGTCCCGTCAGGGGTTCAAACTGATGTCGCCGACCGAACGTGAAGCACGATCAGGGAATACGACCTTCAGAATTGAGAACGCTGAAGAGGTGGTGGCTGAGCTGAAGAAGCAGCACATCCTGTTGTGGGGTGAGTTGGGACGGATCCGCGTCTCGACCCACGCGCATAACGGGACGAGGGATCTGGACCGGTTGTTTGAGGCGCTTAAGCCTTATGCATCATAAAATAGAACTACGGAGCCTCTCCTCGACTGCAGCTCAGAGCAAGCTGTGGACACTGAGGAGGGGGGGTAGGGNAAGGNCATGACAGTCGTGGTCTTTTAAGGAGGATTGATCGGTGGTTCGACTATGCTTGGGTTCCAATTTTTGTCTGGACATTGCGGTTTCTCCGTGGAGATGGCGGGTGGGATTATGGCAAGGGTTCTGCAGTTAGATAGTCAGGGATAAAGGAACTATGAGATGATGAAGCTCGGGTGTATGTCGTTGAGTTACAAGGATCAGTTCCGGGATGCGAAGATCGACCTCGAGGCGTTTATCGATAAGGCATATGGCATGTGTCTGGATGGGATCGATCTCCATACGCGAGCTTTTGCGTCGACGGAGCCGGACTACCTGCGCGATATCCGAATGCGGTGTCTGAGGCGTGGGTTGGCGATCTCTTATATCGGGGTCAGCAACAATTTCGGTCGACCGTTGGATGAGCTGCCTGAGGTGGTGCAGGATGTGAAGGACTGGATAGATATCGCCGAGTTCATGGGAATTCCACTCCTACGGGTGTTTGCGGCGTGGGTGCCCGAAGGCGAGGACCGNGAGGATGTGTGGAAGCGGATGATCCCGTGTTTCCAAGAGGTCGCTGCCTACGGGCAGGAGAAGGGGATCGTTCTGGGATTGCACAACCACAACCACGGCTGTATCACAGGCACGGGTGAGGAAGTCCTGCGGATTCTGGACGAGGTCGACAACCCNTATTTGTCGCATATCCTGGACACTGGTCAGTATCTCGGATCACCTGGATCTTCCGGTCAGCGCGGGACGGAGGATCCGAGCTACAACTTCTATGGTAGCATAGAGAAGACCGCGCCTCGCGCCGTCCACGTACGCGCCAAGATCTACCGAATCGCTACGGGTGAGGAAAAGTGGCTCGATTACCCGCGGATCTTCGAGATCCTCAAGGGCGTGGACTACAATGGCTGGGTTTCGATGGTCTTCGAAGGGCAGGATGAAGAGGAAGAAGAGACGGCCGTACCCAAAGCGATAGATTACTTGCGAAAATTCATGTGAAACCGCCGGCACGATGCCGTGCCGATCAGCAAGCCCGCAAATATATAGCTTAGCTGGCGATCTTTCGATCGCCGAATTTCAGGAAACATAATTTGGCACTGCAAGAACAAGACATACACCCTAGATCCGACGACCAATCGAAACCAGATCGCATCACCGTCCGGTCCCTGATTTTAGGTCTCATCACGGCCGTCCTGATGGCCTACACGGGCAACCTGCTTGAGATGGTGCTCCACGCAGGATCCCTCGTGAAGTCCAGCTATCCTGTTGCCCTGATCCTATGGTTCTGCATCTGGGTGATGATCAATATGGTGATCGGTGTCGTCCACCGACCGTGGATGCTGACCCGGATTGAACTGCTCGTGATTTTCGGGGCGATTTGGATCGCGGGGATGATGCCGGGTGTGGGGTGGATGGGCTACCTGATTGGAGCGCTTCCCGCTCCATACTTCTTCGCGACGCCTGAGAACCGATGGGCAGAGCTGTTCTTCGATCAGCTTCCGATGTGGGCGTTCCCGAATCCGACGCCCGAGATTATGGACCGCTTCTACTTCGGGCTGCACGAGGGCGAGGCGATTCCCTGGAACGCGTGGGTGATGCCCGTCTGGTGGTGGTTCAGCGGCGCTCTCGCCCTTATGGCCGCGGGCTACTTTGTGATTTGCATCTTTCATCGACAGTGGGTTGACGCCGAGCGTCTGACGTATCCGCTCGTCCAGTTTCCCGAAGATCTGGTCGAAGGGTTCGATGAAGGTCGTGTGATTCCGAACATCCTGAAGAAGCCGGTGTTCTGGTACGGTTTCGCCTGGACGTGCGGGATCATCCTGTGGAACGTGATCAATTTCTGGTACTCGAACATTCCGCGGATTGACCTGTTCGACAACGTCAATGTGAAGGCGATGCACTTCGCTCGAAACTTCCCGCCCTTCTACGCGCGCATCCTGCCACCTGTGATCGGTCTTGGGTATCTCTGCAGCCTCGATCTGCTGTTCAGCTTCTGGTTCTTCGGGGTCCTTGCGCTCGTCAAGGTCGGGACGATCAATCGGACTGGACTCACGATCGGTTTGGAAGGGCAGCCGTCGAAGGCCGGTGAGATCATCGCACTTGAGTCACACGGGGCGATGACGGTCCTAGTGATCTGGTCGCTCTGGCTCGCAAGACGACACATCAAGACCGTCTGGTCACAGGCGCTGAGAGGAGAACGTGGGGATGGGCCGATCCCATACAGGTTCGCCGTGGTGGGACTCGCATGCTGTGCCTCATATGCGTGCAACTTCCTAATGAATCTGGGCATGTCGTTCGGGATGGCCGTCGGGCAGTTGACGCTGATGTTCGTCGCTTACTTCGCGGCGGTGAAGTTCATTGCCGCCAGCGGGTTCGGCTACCTGTTCCCTGTCTGGACCAAGGGTGGTAGTTTCCTGAAGATCGTGACCGGAACGGTACGCATGACGACGGGAGATCTGATCGCGACCCGACTTGCCGATACGTCCGTTCTGTTCGGCGGTACGCGATTCCAGACGATCCAGATGATTCCGCATCATCTCAAAGCGATGGACAGGGTGGTACAGGGTCGCGGGCTCGTGAGCATCGTGATCTTCGCGGGGTTCGTTCTCTCCTTTATCGTCAGTGCCGGAACAATCATCTATTACTGCTACGTCGAGTCAGCACTCTTCCTTCGCTCTTGGACCCTTTGGGAGGGGCCGCATGGGATCTTCGGCGGAATCGCGACCTCTCTTGCAGAGACCGAGAAGACGGTCTTCGACCTGCAGAAAATGGGCATGTGGCTCTTTGGCGGTGCTGAAGCAGCTGTTCTGGCCATACTCCGGTCGCGGTTCGCGTGGTGGCCGTTCCACCCACTTGGTCTCGCGTTTCAGTACACGACCGGACCACGCTACTATGCACTCAGCATCTTCCTCGTCTGGGCCGCCAAGCTGATCATTCTACGTGCCGGTGGACCCAGGCTCTACGAGAAGGCAAAACCCTTCTTTATCGGAACCGTTGTGGGCTATTGCATCGGGATCGGAATTGGTATGGTGATCGATCTGATCTGGTTCCCGGGGGAGGGGCATGGGTTTCATAATTTCTAGACAGGAATACACGGGCTGCTACTTGTGTCTTCAAGCGGGAGATGGGACAAGANAGCGAAGACACCATCGACTCCGTCCTATTGTATACAGCGAAGTCAACTGAATCAAAGGTATACCAGCCGGCGAGATTCTGCCCTTCGCCCCTAGACCTTTGCCGGATGTGGGACGTATAGAAATGGTCACAGACGCCTCACGAAACTACCTTCGATCCATCATGCCCACACGTGACATGGTGGATCATTTCGTTAGCGCGCAGGATGAGACGACGGAGATACCCACAGATCTCGGCGGAATCATGTGCAACAACGCGAAGTCAACTTACGACCCGGAGATCGGATGGGTGGTCTGCAACGGGTATCGTGGTGGGAGTGTTGACGGATCTCGAGGGTTATACACATACGATCCTGTGGATGGGGCGAGACGTTCTATCAACTATGTCGACAGGGCGTGTCGCATCAATACATACGGGAACAGCTTCACACATTGTGACCAGGTGAGTGACGGAGAGACGTGGCAGGAGTATCTGGCCTCGCATCTTCAGGAACCGGTCCGAAACTACGGGATCGGTGGATACAGCGTCTACCAGGCGTATCGCAGGATGCGTATCGTCGAACCGGATCACTCGGCGGACTACGTGATCTTGAACGTGTGGGATGACGATCACTTCCGGAACCTGGATGCTTGGCGCTCGATTCGAATGGGGAGACAGGGTCGCTTCACACTCCCACATCTACGTGTGAACCTCGACGATGGAAGCTGCCAGGAGCGCGAGAATCTCTGTCCGAAAGCTGAGGATCTGTATCAGTTTCTGGATGAGGAATGGGTGTGGGAGACCTTCAAGGATGATCCGGTTCTCCAGGCCGTGATGGCGCGCGCGGGGAAGGGAGACGAGAAGGTCGCACTTGATGCCTTCGGCGCGACGGATCTTTCGAACTCTGGATCCGANGCCGTCGTGTATCACGCCCAGACGGAAGCAGCCCTGCTTGCGACACGCTGTGTGATTGAGAAGGCGGGAGCCTTCTGCGAGGATAACGGCAAGAAGCTGCTCGTTCTCCTGTCGTTCAGCAGCGAGGGTGCGAGACAATCACTAGCCGGAGAAGCACTGTTCGATCAGGCCTTTCTCGATTGGCTCACTTCAGCGAACTACGAATGGTTCGACCTTCGCGATGCCTTCCGCGAGGATTACGAACGATACAGCTGTTCGATCGATGAGTATCTTGAGCGACTCTACATCGGTCACCACACGCCCCGGGGGAATTTCTTTTTTGCCTGGGCGATTAGAGAGTGGCTCGTAGAGGCGCTCGATCCTAAACCCATACCGTATGCTTGACGGCAAGAGAGCCTGGGCACGGTGTTCTTAGGTGCTCTAAGCATGAGAACCCATATGCTGAACGACGAAGACCTGTCAAAACTCCGCACCTATCTTCTCTCCTTGATGCCCACCTGCGAGATGGTTGATGGGTATGTGACGGCGAACGCAGAGGGTGAGACGAGTTCTATACCGGAACTTGGATGGGTTCCCAAAGGGGAGCGCTGGAGTAGCGACGGCGTTGGCGGGACCTCTTGTCACTACTCGTATCAGGCAGATCGGGGGAGGACGGCGGTCAACTATGAGGGGCAGCCTTCACGGGTGCACACATACGGGAACAGCTTCACGCACTGTGACCAGGTGAGTAATGGGGAGACGTGGCAGGAATATCTTGCGGCGCATATTCAGGAGCCGGTGCGGAACTTTGGAGTAGGCGGGTGGAGTGTCTACCAGGCGTATAGACGGATGTGCGTCATCGAAATGGACGATCCAGCAGAGCATCTGATCCTGAACGCGTGGAGCGACGACCACTTTCGGAATCTGGACGCATGGCGCTCTGTCCGGATGAACCGGATCCCGCGCTGGACGCTTCCACATCTGAGGGTCAAGGTAGGGGAGGGCACATTTGAAGAGATGCCGAATCCGTGTCCGACGCTCGAGGATCACTACAAGTTGTGTGATCCGGATTGGGTGTGGGATCGGTTCGCAGACGATCCAACGGTGCGAGCTGCGGGAACGGAGCGTGCCGGGATCGAACCTAACGAAGCTTTGTGCGCGTGGGTGGCCGATGGTTTCGGTTTCGCCGAATCGGCATTCGACGATTTGGAGCCGTCTGGGCGACTTTGGATCCTGCATCTAGAGGCGGCTCTGTTCGCCACAAGATGTGTGATCGAAATGGCGGAATCGTTTGCGAGTCTGCAGGAACGAAAACTGATGGTCCTGCTCTCATTCGGGAAGTGGCACGTCGAGGAGGCGCTCAAAGAGGAATCACTCTACGATCAGACGCTTCTCGACTGGCTTGCTGATAGAGATACGCTGGTTGTCGATCTTCGTGACGGTTTCAGGGCCGACTATGCGATNAGTACGCTACCAACAAGCGATTACCTTGAGCCATTTTACAACGGGCACCACACGCCGCGTGGGAATTTCCTGTTTGCTTGGGTCATCAAGGATGCCGTCGTAGAATGGTTGGATCCGAAGCCAGTGCCGTATCGATAGCTACCAAGCCATCTGTACCGCGTTATATTCCGCAGCCTTACTTAGTGAGGCCGCGAACATCAATTTTAGGGATGAAATGGCACAATTTCTTGGAGTCGCCAATGCTCCTTGCTCCTGGGGAGTGCTGGACCACGAAAGCGACAGTGAAAGACCCCAATTCGGGCAGGTGCTCGATGAGATGGCAGAAGCTGGATACACGGGGACAGAGCTGGGAGATATCGGCTTTCTGCCGGCCGATCCGGATGAGTTGAGATCTGAACTCTACGATAGGGATCTGCAACTGGTCGCGTGCTTCAATGTCGTCAATCTGTCCGACCCGGAGCTCGGGTATTTGGGGGATCAGCAGGCTCTGGAGAACGCCAAGCTGCTTGCGGAAGTGGCCGGTCAGAATGGGATCGTCATACTTTGTGACTCGATCGCGACGGATCCGACGCGGTCGGAGTATGCGGGTCGGATCCAGCCGGAACAGGTGATGGAGCAGGGCGTTTGGGAACANGCCGCGCAGGTTGCGAACCAGATCGCCACACAGGTGCTAGAGACGACCGGGCTGCGAACCGCATACCACCCGCACTGCGCGACCTATGTGGAGACGCCGCAGGAGGTCGAGGTGTTGATGGAGATCACGCATCCGCACGTTCTGGGGCTNTGTGTGGACACGGCACACTACTCATTTGGTGGCGGAGATCCGGCACAGCTAATTCGGCGGTATGGCGAACGAGTGTGGCACGTCCACTANAAGGGGTTCAACGCGAACCTTGCTGCCGAGGCAAGGATCCGGGAGATGAACTACCGCGAGGCGATCGATCTGGGTGTGTTTTCTGAACTGAACGAGAGCCATATCGACTTTGGCGTGATAACGGAGTCGCTTGAGGATATTGGCTACGAGGGATGGATCGTCGTCGAGCAAGATACTTNNNCGGNGNAAGGANACCCGTTGGAGAGTGCGAAACGGAACCGAGACTTCCTGAAGGGTTTAGGGATCTAAGAGAGACGATTGTGGAGAAGTTGGTTCGTGAGGGAAGGTTGTCAGAGCTCGAAGAGGTTGCGGATAACCAGGCTTTCTCGTCCTCAGACTGAACGTGTCGACTCTGTCCATTGACTGCGGGGACAAGTCCATGGGACCTGTAAAAACTCGAAACCTTCATTATGAGGCTAGCCTAGGATGAAGCAATCGAGGTGCTGCGCCATCAATTAAGGTTGAGGAAAAAATGCAATAGATTGGCAAATCGGCGCTGCTTAAGAATAAACGCGCATTTGGTAGACAGGAGGAGTTGACCGATTTGGAGTCTCTTGAAGAAGCCTAATGGGAGGTCCTCATGTCAATGGGGAGTGAGTAAATGAATACAAGACGTCTCACAATGGCTCAGGCCATCGTGCAGTTCCTGAAGGCTCAGTACGTTGCACGCGACGGCGAGGAACAGACCTTTTTCGCAGGCATGTTCGGAATATTCGGTCACGGGAACGTGGCCGGTCTCGGACAGGCGCTCAACCAGTATCGAGATGAGTTTCGGTTCTACCAGACGCGGAATGAGCAGGCCATGGTGCATACGGCGATTGCGTATACAAAGCTGAAGAATCGACTTAGAACGTTCGTCTGCACGACGTCGATTGGGCCGGGTGCGACGAACATGGTGACGGGAGCGGCTACGGCGACAATCAACCGACTGCCCGTACTTCTTCTGCCGGGTGACATCTTTGCGAGACGGAATGTGGCGCCGGTGCTCCAGCAACTGGAACACGAGGGCAGCCAGGATATCTCCGTGAACGACTGCTTCAAGCCGGTTAGTCGATACTGGGATCGGCTTAATCGTCCGGATCAGGCGATCACGGCTCTCCCTGAGGCGATGCGGATTCTGACGTCGCCTGCTGAGACAGGGGCCGTGACGCTCGGTGTGCCTCAGGATACACAGGCGGAGGCGTTCGACTACCCAGAGGAAATGTTCGAAAAGCGGGTGTGGACCATTGCTCGCCCAAGAGCGGATCGGTACCAACTGGCCAGTGCGATCACGGCGATCAAGGCGAGCAAGCGTCCGATGATTATTGCTGGTGGCGGGGTGATCTACAGCGCTGCGACAGAGTCTCTGACGCAGCTTGTCGAAGCGACTGGCATTCCGGTCGGAGAAACGATGTCCGGGAAGGGATCACTTCGATACGATGCGCTCGGCGCTCTGGGTGCGATCGGCGTGACCGGTACGCCAGCGGCAAATGTAATGGCGCGTGAGGCGGATCTCGTGATCAATATCGGAACGCGGCTTAGCGACTTCACGACGGCGTCGAAGACAGCATTTCAGGATCCGGAGGTGTCCTTCCTCTCGATCAACGTGTCGGCCTTCGACGCGGCAAAGCACAGCGCTCTGAGCCTAGTTGCGGATGCGAAGGTGACGATCGAGGAGCTGATTGAAGGGTTGGCGGATTATCGTGTGGACGACGCATACGCCACGCGTGTGAAGCAGCTCCAGTCTGAATGGGATGCGGAAGTCGACCGGATCTACAACCTGAACCATCGACCGATCCTAAGTCAAGGAGAGGTGATCGGCGCGGTTAACGATGCGTCTAACGATCGCGACGTGATGGTCTGTGCAGCCGGGAGCCTCCCCGGNGATCTGCACAAGCTGTGGCGTACACGCGATCCGAAGCAGTATCATCTCGAATATGGATACTCGTGCATGGGTTACGAGATCGCAGGCGGGTTGGGCGCGAAGATGGCCGACTCGTCACGCGAAGTGTATGTGATGGTGGGTGACGGGTCCTACCTGATGCTAGCTCAGGAGATAATGACGTCGATCCAGGAGGACGTGAAGCTCACGATCGTTCTCCTAGACAACCACGGCCACGCGAGCATCGGCGGTTTGTCAGGTTCAGTGGGCGCCGAAGAGTTCGGGACCAAGTTCCAGATGCGTAATGCGGAGTCGGGTCAACTTGATGGGGGCTACCTACCGACCGATCTAGCCGCGAACGCTGAGAGTCTCGGAGCTGTCGTGCTGCGACCGGAGGGTAAAGAGGGTCTCGTCAACGCTCTGGAAGAGGCAAAGGGCAACGATCGGACAACGGTCATCTTTGTGGAAGTCGATCGCGAGGTAAGAGTCGGCGGATATGACGCCTGGTGGGATTGCCCGGTCGCGGAGGTGTCGACGGATCCGGAGGTGCAGCGTATCCGCACCCAATACGAGCAAGACCTCAAAAAGGAACGCTACCTCTGACCGTAACCTGCGATCTTACGATCGCCGCACTTAGGGCTTCGGTTATGACATTCCACGAGGCAGCTGCGTCTCAACTAAGGTGCTGATCATGAACAGANAACGAAGCCACAGTGGAACTTCTAGGGAAGGGCAAGTCGGTTGCTGCCGCGCGCTTCGCAGCGGTAACAAAGTACAGGTAGCCGGAACGGTGGCTTTCGATGAGGACGACAAGACCGTCGCGCCATCCGATGGATATGTGCAAACCAAACGACACGTTGAGTTCATCTAGAATGCACTGGCCGACCTTGATGTCAAAATGACCGACGTCTTGCGCACCGGCCTGTTGGCGACAGATGTCAGCCGTTCAGAAGAGTTTGAACGCGAATACAAGAGGGTGTTTAAGGGGCACCATCTGGTTGCGACCACGGGCGAAATCAAGCCCTTGGTCGATCTGGGTATGCTGATTGAAACTGACGCGATGTTCTGGGAGTAACTTGTGCTGACGACGTCACAGAAGGAATTCTTTGAGCGTGAAGGCTATGTGAATGTGGAGCNGGGCCTAAGGGAGGCGGACATCCAGCTGGTCGCCGATGAATATGACGCTTGGGTCGAAGGCCACGCAGACAGGCTACTATCGGAGGGCCGAATTACCAACACGTGCTCCGAGATGGATTTCGAGACGCGATTGGTCGGGCTGTGCCATCAGGACGAGCAGACTTATCGCGAGGCGGACCACATCGTCGATATCTGCAATGTCTTGGGTGAGCAGACATTCCAGTTCCTCAGGCACGCGCGTCTACTTGATCTGATTGAATCGATCGTCGGACCTGAGATCACGTGTTCACCGATTCAGCACATACGCTGTAAGCTTCCGGCCGATCTNTGGGATGGTGCAGATTCATATGTTGCTCCGTGGCATCAGGACGCACAAGTGCATACCGAGGACGCAGACCCGCACTACATCCTGACCGTGTGGATTCCGCTTGTGGATACTGATGAAGCGAACGGGTGTCTGAAGCTGATCCCTGGTGTTCATCGCGAGTCAAAAGTGCTGTGGAGCGAGGGGTTCGGGATCAGCGAGATGAATCTGCCGGCTCGTGAAGTCCTGACCGTACCGGCTAAAAAAGGGGACGTGATCTTCCTGCATAAGCTGACACCCCACTGCTCCGAGCCGAATCGGACCAACCGGATTCGATGGAGTATGGACCTTCGGTATCAACGAACTGGGACACATAGCGGACGTGCCTGCTACCCGAGCTTTGTTGCTCGATCCCGGTCCCAACCGAGCGCAGAGCTGGTAGACTGGCGTGTCTGGAAGAAGTCGTGGCAGACGGCGCTCAAAGCGTATCCGACGAAACTCCCACGTTCGACTCGTCCAGAAGAACCAATCGAACAGTCGATCGAGCTCTAGTGTGTCCTTCGATATTCTTCAGATGGACTTTCAGAAGTTCCGACGCTTCCTCGAAGAGGGGGAGCGAGAGATGTTCATTGACTCAGGTATGGCTCGTGTAGACGAAGACCAGCGGTTGCTTCGGCTCATTCGAGATTCGCTGAAAAACTGTGAGAACAAGCTTGAAAGGGCACAGGCGGTCAGTTTCTGTGCTGTCGAGGGAGGCACGCCGCTCGGCTACGTATTCGCAAACGTCAATGGTATCGCGCGCACGGCCTTTGTCACGAGCGTCTATGTGGCGCCAAGATATCGTAAGCAAGGCGTCGGTAGAAGCCTGATGGAGCACCTTCTCACGCATCTGGAAGGTCAGGCTATTCCCGATGTAGGACTTGCTGTGACTTCCACTAACGAACAGGCTCTGAACTTGTATGAGTCCCTCGGATTTGAGATCAAACGACACGTGATGCGACGCAACACACCTAGAAATCGGGTGGCTACAGCCAACACTAATCGAAGGGAAGGGAAGGCGTGATACCAGTCGTCGACACGCATCAGCACCTGTGGGATCTGAACGTTCTGAGTTTGCCGTGGCTAGACGATGTGCCCCAACTGGCCAGCGATCACGTGATGTCCACATACAAAGCTGCATCTGAAGGATTCGACGTCGCAAAGACAGTCTATATGGAAGTTGATGTGTCGCTCGATCAGCTGCAGACGGAACGCGACTACATTTTGGCTTTGTGCGATGCCACTGACAACTCGATGGCGGGAGCGACTTTGAGAGGACGTCCAGGAGAGGACGGATTCTCAGCCTGGTTGGATGCTCTGGCAGACGACAACCGCGTGAAGGGATTCCGCCAGGTAATTCATCCTCCCGAATTCGCCCCCGATTACTGCGTTCAAGACCACGTTGTCGCAGACGTCAGACGGCTGGGCGAGGTCGGCAAGCATTTCGATATCTGTATGCGACCGGCGGACCTTCGGTTTGGTCTACAACTCGCACAGGCCTGTCCAGATACGCGGTTCGTCGTCGATCANTGTGGTAATGCGCATCCAGAGATCGTGAATGGGACCATATCACCCGATGAGCACGATCGAGGGGATGTTTATTGGCATCATCCCGATCAATGGAAACGAGATATGGAGGCGCTCGGTAATCAATCGAACGTCGTCTGCAAGGTGTCGGGCATCATCGCCCGACTGCCCGATGGCAAAGGGGCTTTGGACTGTTTGGTGGATACAGTGAATCACTGCCTCGATTCGTTCCCTTCTGATCGTGTGGTTTTTGGAAGCGATTGGCCGGTATGTACNTTGGGAGCGGGCAACTATGAGCTCTGGGTTCGGTCGTTGCATGAAGTCATAGCGGATCGTCCAGAGGAAGATAAAAGGAAGCTGCTGCACGACAACGCGGTGTCGTTCTACGGGCTGGCGTAGGGATCTTGGTTGATTTAGAGACAAACAGAGATGTCACNTGCTAGTCGCACGGCGGCGAGATTTGNGAAAAAGGTACAGGTGTGTGGGTTCACGATGGCTGAGATCGAAACTATGATCGTGATGAATGTGAAAGAGTTGATGGATTAGGTGGTGGAGCTAAAAAAGAAGAACGTGAAGCTGGGCAGAAATTTGAGGATCTAAATAAGTAGTTGGAAGCCAAAGAAAAGGTGGATGCGGATTCCGAAAAATCAGACACTGAAGGATCGAAAGAATGGCCGTAGCTGCTAGAAAATCGAAGGTTCTATGAGACTGTCGACGCTGTTTACGCAGACATACCGTGAAGCACCTGCCGATGCAGAACTGATCAGCCACCAGCTCGCGATACGCGCCGGTCTGATCCGGCCGCTCGCCTCCGGTATTTTCAGCTTTCTGCCGCTCGGGTTCAGGGTGAAGCAGAAGATCGAGCAGATTCTTCGTGAGGAGATGCTCGCGATCGACTGCGCTGAGCTCGTGATGCCTGTTGTCCATCCGTCGGACATCTGGGAGGCAAGCGGGCGATGGGAGGACGTGGGGGATGAGATGTTGCGAATGAAGGATCGCGCAGGTCGTGACATGTGTCTGGCCATGACGCACGAGGAAGTGATGGCGGACCTGGCCCGTCACTTTGTCCGGAGCTACAAGCAGCTGCCGACGAGCGTGTTCCAGATCCAGACGAAGTTCCGCGACGAACCGCGCAGCCGGGGTGGTCTGATTCGTGTGCGTGAATTTACGATGAAGGACGCCTATAGTTTCAGTGCCGATCAAGCGGGTCTCGACAAAGTCTACGACGACATGTACAAGGCGTATCTGAGGGTGTTCGATCGCGCCGGTCTGGGAGACGAGGTGTGTGTCGTCGAGAGCGATACAGGGATGATGGGCGGGACGGGTGCGCACGAGTTCATGTTCCTGAACGAGACTGGTGAGGACACTTTGCTTCTGTGCGATGGCTGTGGCTACAAGGCGAACCGTCAGGTCGCGATCTATACACGCGAGGAGATCACGGCTTCCGACCCGCTTCCCTTGGAGGAGATCGAGACACCGAACACGACGACGATCGAGGATCTGACGAAGCTGCTTGAGATCGATGCGACGCAGACGGCGAAGGCGGTCTTCCACATCGCTACGATCGAAGGTAAGGACCGATTTGTGTTCGCCGTAGTTCGGGGTGATCACGAACTGAACGAGACCAAGCTGACCAATGCCGTCAAGGCGACGGAGATGCGTCCCGCTACGGAGGAAGAGATCAAGGCGATTGGATCCGAGCCCGGATACGGTTCACCGATCGGTGTGGGCGATGATGTGACAATCGTTGTGGATCCGGCCGTTATTGAGGGATCGAACTTCGTCGCCGGTGCGAACAAGGGTGGTTTCCATCTCCGCAACGTGAACGCTGGTCGTGATTTCACGCCGGATATCGTGAAAGACCTCGTGGCGGTCGAAGAAGGAATGGCCTGTCCGGCGTGCGGCGCTCCTTTGACGAGCGCGCGTGGGATTGAGGTCGGCAACATTTTCAAGCTGGGGACGAAGTATACGGAGGCGGTAGGCGCGACCGTCCTAGATGAGGGAGGTAAGGCTTACCCCGTGATTATGGGCAGCTACGGGATTGGTGTTGATCGGATGATGGCCTGCATCATCGAAGCCTACCACGACGAGAACGGCATCATATGGCCCGTCGATGTCGCTCCCTTTGTCTGCCATATAGTCGTGTTGAGCGGGAAGCAACCGAAGGGCGAACTCGCCGCCGCCGAGGATTTGAAGGCGACTCTCGAATCGGCGGGNCTCGACGTGCTGCTGGACGATCGCGATGAGCGCGCGGGTGNGAAGTTCAACGATGCGGATCTGATCGGATGTCCGGTCCGGATTACGGTCGGCGCGCGTGGCTTGGTGAACGGAACGGTCGAGATCAAGCAGCGGAAGGAAGAAGAGAAGTCAGACGTTGCGATCAGAGATGCGGTCAGTCACATTCTTGGCCTGGTCAGGAAAGAGGCCTGATCTAACAGTTTGAGGAGANACAGTGTCTGCGGAAGGAAAGCTCAAAGAACTCGGAATCGACCTACCTGAGATTGCCGCACCCGCCGGCGTCTATGTTCCTGTGAAGCGGGTCGGGAGCCTTCTGTATGTAGCTGGTCAGTTGCCGCTGAGAGAGGGCGAGCTGATATCGACGGGACATGTTGGGCGAAACGTCTCGGTCGATGAAGCCAATGCGGCGGCGCGCCAATGCGGGCTGAATATTTTGGCCGCGCTCAAATCGGCAGCGGTATCGCTTGACAATATCGCACAGATGGTACGGGTGGAAGGTTTCGTTGCTTCGGCCGAGGGGTTTACGGATCAGGCGACGGTGATCAACGGCGCATCGGAGCTGTTTGCGGAGGTCTTTGGGGATGCGGGAAGCCACGCGAGGTTCGCCGTAGGGGCAAGCGGGCTTCCGCTCAACGCCTCAGTGGAGATCGCCGCTGTTGCTGAGGTGAAGTAGGGAAACGGTTCACCCCGANTGCCCGGCTGAGCGACAGCGAGGGAAGGTGTATCGAGGGACACCCTCGATACTCGATACGACGCGACTAACTGCGACGCGATCAGAGAGAGTTATACAATACTGCTACAGCGTCACTCGGGGTGACCACCCACTACTGACCGTGTGTTCCGTCTTCCCCCGGCCTTTCTGTATCGATCTGCTGAGACCGCCACCTGTCGTAGAGAGGCTTCATCGCCTCTGGTAAGGCAGGTCTTACATTCTCCGCCAGCATCCACCGCAGCCGTTTGTCCACTTCCTGCGACTCGTCCGTTTCGTCGTATTTAGCCCAGCTTCCCGCTAGCGTCAGCCGCTCCACATCCTTCTTCATCACGCCCCGGTGGATCGTGTATCCGTGCCAGAAGACCGTTTGTCCGGCCGTCAGGTAGATCGTTTTCTGGCCCGGGATGTCACCGTTTCGAGTCCTGCGCAAACACTCTTGTTCGTAATCCGTTCGGTATCGGGTATGTGAACCCGGGACGAGCTGTAGACACGCGTCGTCCACGAGCGCCAGGTGCCACTTGAGCGACTTCTGAGGTCGATGCAGGATTTCGAGCTCTTCTTCCTCGTCGGCGTCACGCGGGAGCTTTCCGAAGTCCCGATGCCACCCGAATCCGTAGTCTTGATCGTGCGGGTTCGTGAAGATCAGGACCGTGCCTAGCTTGAGCTGATCTCCGAGAAAATGATGAACGGTTTGCCTGATCTCTTTGCACATCAGGTATTCTGAGAAGATCGGTTCCTCGAACTCAGGAGCGAACAGACCTCGAATCGCCCAGGGCTCTTCCGAGTCTGTCCTGTGCGTGTATATTTCGACCTCTTTGTCCCGAACTTTCTGCTTCACACGACGCACGGCGGCTAGGAGATCCGCGACCATAGACTTCGGTGTTGCCTCCTCTGCATAGAAGAACCCCCGGTTTGCGAAGTCCTCTATCTGTTGGTTTGTCATCTCAATGTCTCCAGTGTCGCTCAGGACTTGGCAACGGGTGNATTCGGCGTTGCCGCGCTGTAGAGCCCTCCGGATCTCTNGTAGCTGACGCGTACACCACCGTTTTCGATTTCGAGTCTGGGCACGTTACCATTGTGGTTGTCTCTGTCCGGTCCACGCATCACGGCCATCTGCTCGTCCGACATGCCTTCCACCACGTTTCCCCAGCGGTTGTGGGGATCGCACATGTCTCCGCCAAGTCGATTGAAGTTCCGGGAGGAGTATTTTATTAGGACGCCTCGGCGAGAGAGCTCGGTATGCCAGGCGAGCGCGCCGTGTGTCTGTGCGCCATCCATGAAGAAGAGCACGTCCCCAGCTTTGAATGTTGGGTGCACGATCAGATCCATATTGTCGTCGCATGACCTGATGCCCTCAGGAACGCGATACTTCGCTTTGTGGCTGCCGGGGACACAGGCAAAACCACCATCTTTCTCAGTTACGTCGCGAAGCTGCCAAGTGACCGTGACTGCCTCGCAGTAGCTGCGTCCATTCTTGTAGACATACGATCGCGACGGAACAAGTGGTTCGTTCGCATCGTGTAGCGAATGACCCGTCGATCCTTGGTCGGACACGAACCCCGTCGGCTGACCGCATCGGAAGCCGCTTCCACCCATCCACGTGAGCCTCTTTACAATCGCAGGATGCGCCACCATGCGTCGAAAGGGTTCGCAGTAGGGCTTGGGAAGCTCCATCAGTTTTGGCAGCAGTGGGCGACCTTTGCCGGCGAGGCTCTTCGAGTCCCGAGCCNGCTCCTCGTCGCCTCGCACGATCTGTTCGGCGAACTTGTCGATCGCCTCGTTGGCCAGTTCCAGATCTGTATCGGTCATGATGTTCCGGATGACGAGATGGCCGCATAGATCCCAGTAGTAGAACTCCTTGTAGTTGATCTCGGAAGTCTCGTCCTGCTTGAGGATCGACGGGTGGATTAAGTCGCGATGGTTGGCCACATCCGTCTTGTCTCCACGTACGATCAATGTTTCGGGTGGAGTGCTCGACTTGTACCCGGGCTGATACAGAACGGCTTTCGTGGCGTGATCAAGCTCGTTCATCCACTCTGGATAAGAATCAGTCTCGGTTTTTGGTCCTGTGCCCGCCTTGGAGATGGCGCCCCGCGCCGCGAAAGTATACTCAAGCAGACGCAGCGGGGTATCCGATGCCCAGGGTTGGAGCCCGCGCACGATGGGATCGGCGAGGATGACCAGATCGCCCGCCTCGAGCACGAGCTGCTTTCCGAGACCCATGTCGTCCGAACCGTCAAGCAGGTCTTCAGGTGTCGAGACGTTGCTTTTGTGTGTACAAGGGATAACTATTGGGCCGCCAGATCCTGCGGGAACATCCGTCAGAGCCCAGAGACAACGTACCATCTGACACGCCCGTCGACTGCCTTGGTGAAAGTATCCGGTGCTTTGGTTCCTGGGTTCGTCTCCCTTGTCGAGAAACCTGTAGCTGAAAGGCGTGTTTGAAGCGGAATCGTCGGAGAGCACACGGGGGAGCGATTCAAGCCGGAATCCCATCCCGCAGATCTGGTTGAGATACCATACAAGGACGGGATGCACGAGAAGGTTCCGGAATGGCTCGCGGCGCTGTTCAGGCCAGCTGAGGACGCCCTCGTATTCTCCCTGAGCATCGATTGCTTGGTTAAGACGCTCGATTTCGCCCTGCTTGAGTATGCCTCTGACGACGAGATATCCTGCCACGTCGAAGGCATAGTTCTCTTCGTTGCTCATCTCGAGACAATCCATACACTCCTCCTTGGGTTACCGTGAATCTAAGGAGGGGCTGGCGAGAGGCAAGTACGTGAGAGAGGGAGGCCCGTTTCCAGAAGTGTTTCGATCACAACCGCCACACCATCCTCGTCGTTAGAGACCGTGATGTGATCCGCCACATCCTTGACCAGGTCAACGGCGTTCGACAAGGCTACACCGATGCCCGCATTCTTGATCAAGTCGATGTCGTTTGTGTCGTCACCAAAGGCAAGTACCTGCGACATCGCACCTCCTCGCTCAGCGACGATCCGTTCGACTGCGGCCGACTTGGACACGTCAGTGTTCATGATCTGTGCGAGCGTCCCTGCATCCGAGACAACACATCGAACGTCATTCGGAAGAAGATCTAGTATGCCTTTCGGTAGATCCGGTGTTGTCAGGTTGAGCATGATGTTGATCGGTTCACGGTCGAGAATGCGACGGAGATCCAGCACGTCCTCGGGATTGGCGAGATGGTGCCGGTAGTTTGCATACAGCCGGTCATCGATCTCAAGGCTGATCCTGGCATCTGGAGTGGCGTCTTCGAAGGTTTCGATGATCGATAGCGCTGTCTGGATTGGAATCGTTCGGTTGCGGATTAAGTTGCCATTGACGTGGATTCTGGCTCCCGAGTAGTAGATACGTGGTGCATCCGTAAGGAAGTCTTTAAGGAAAGACTCAGCTGTGCGAGGTGGCCTGGCGGTTGCAATGATGGGTTGTAAGCCGCGTGCTTCCGCCTGCTGGATAGCGTTGCGTGCTCTGGGGGAGATGGACTTGTCGGTGCGGAGCAGTGTACCGTCGAGGTCGATAGCGAGGTAGCGGATGTGGGCGAAGTCGAGAGGGATTGGCAAGAGAGTTCAGAGTTATGAGTGCAGAATGCAGAGGGCAGAAACGCGTGGATACACAAAACCCCCTGCTGCGTGTGCAGTAGGGGGCGAACCTAGAGAGGTGTCCGATTAACGTCGGCGACGGCGGTTCCGAGTCGGTCTATTACCCTTCGGACGGGGGCCGGCAGCACCCATGTCACCGGCGTCACGATAAGTGATTCGGCCGCGTGTCAGGTCGTAAGGTGATGTCTCAATTGTAACCTTGTCTCCAACGACGATGCGGATGTTGAATCGACGCATCTTTCCGGATGTATAGCCGAGGATGTTATGTCCGCCCTCAATCTCGACAGTGTACTGACCGTCGGGCAGGATATCTGTTACAGTTCCTTCAAGTACGACCTTTTCTTNCTTCGCCATGCAGCCTCCGTCTAGGGTAATCGATTGCCTCTCTCGGGATCAAGAGTGGCGAATTGTCCTCGGCGTGTCAAGAAAAATAACCGTCACTTAAACAAGGGTTTGGGTCCAGAAGCGTTCTTAGATAACGGGCCTGCGAGCGCCTNGAAGACTGCCTTAAAGGTTCGTAAAGAAGAGTCAGAAAGACTGTTGAAGGATGTTTTGACGTGGTGGATATCACAAGTAGAGCCGTCTTCGGAAGTTGATTCAGAGACCCGTGGCGATACAGATGAACATCGGATGGGGCGCCGATGAACCCACGCATCTGTCACACGAAGGAGTGGGACCTTGACTGTGACCGGCGCAGACATCTCACTGTCCGAGACAAACGAATTCAGCACGACCTACAGGCGCAAAGAGTCGCTTCTCGTCGGGTTTTCGACGAGTGATGAGTACTCCGAAGAAACCATCCAGAGTGGCCGAACAGTAACTCGCACGTAGGGGCAGGGCGACGCCTTTTCAGGTGAGACTCTCCTCGATCGCTTTCAGCNGGGCCAAAATCTGAACGCACTTCCGGATACGCAGACCGAGTATCTCTCTTCCCTACGAGACTTCCAAGCCGACTTCGAGACCAACTAAGCCAAACTCGCAGACGCGCCAGAATCAAGAAAGCTCCGAGTAATCTAGAGCTATTTCGTTGCGTGGTAACGGAAGTAGTAGAGTTCGTGGCTCCGAAAGGCCTCGAAGAGCTGTGTGCTTGACGTGGCGGCGAAGATGCGGAGTGTTTCCTCTAACGAATGATCTGCAAGGTCTTCGATCCAGCGCTCCTTGGTTGCGCTATCTTCCTTGAGGGCTGACAGGACGTTCTCTGTGATGTCTTCATGCTCCTCGATTTTCAGACCGGATTCTTGGAGTGCAGACTCGATCGTGGAGACTTCGTTGCTTGGACGGAAGTCTGCGTACAGGAAGGATCCACCGGGTCGCAGCACTCGGNCAGCTTCTGTGAAGAAGGTCTCGATCGAGCCGTAACAGTGAGAAGATTCGACGTTGAGGACGGCGTCGAAGCTGATATCCGGGAAAGGGATCGATTCGGCATCTCCCTGCGTGAACTCTAGGTTATCTGCTGTATGTCGTTCGCGACAGAAGGCGATGGCATTCTCCGATATGTCGATTCCGACCATCCTGCGGGGTCTTTTATATCTCACTATGAATGAGGCGCCTCCCCCTCGACCGGATCCGACTTCAAGTACATCCCTGCCGTCCATCTTGAACGGCCCCGCGACTCGAGCATACAGGGCGATGAGATTTCGGTCCTTCTCATCCTCGGGTTCGAGTGCCAGCTGTTTTCCGTCCGTTTCGCTGTAGCCGTAGTTCATGAACGTCCATTCGGGGAACGTGTACCGACTCGCCAGCGATTGGTAAACATATCGCCAGAAGACGCGCCGGAGCATGGGAACCCCGTGACAGAGTTTTGCGAGTGAAAGGTAGAATGTGGTCAATGTTTACTCGNAGAGGAGGACACACGGGCTAGACTAGATCCCACCTAGGTCTTCAGAATGGGTGATGCACCTTTTCGTAGTCGGATGCCAGTGTCCTGTTAGGCCCTCGTTCAGCTAGGATCGAACCTCGCGGAAGAGAATCACCAGTCGGTTGTAATCGCAGACTACAGATTGTCCGAATCCATATTAGTAGCCCGGGTCCTTGTAGACTATTGCGTGCGTATTTACTTTCGTGCTGAGGCCTTCGGGCATGTAGAAGTGTGGATTTGATTCGGGACTGAGAGTGGGTACATTGAACGGCCATTCGCAATGGCCAAGATATAAGGAGACGTGTCCAGATGCCAGAGATGAACCGTCAAATTACGCTCGCGCAGCGCCCTTACGGGGTTCCGAAGGACTCGGATTTCAAGCTCGTCGAGACCGACGTGCCCGAGCCCGAGGCCGGTGAGTTGCTGATTAGAAANGAATACATGTCGGTCGACCCGTACATGCGAGGTCGTATGAACGACCGAAAGTCGTATGCGCCGGGTATCGAAATCGGCGCAGTCATTGTCGGCGCCACCGTCGGGCAGGTGATCGAGTCAAATCATCCGGGCTTTCAGAGCGGCGATACAGTTCAAGCGTCGCTGGGGTGGCAGACACACGGTGTGACCAATGGAGACGGAGCGCGGAAGATCGATTCGTCACTGGCACCAATAAGCACGTCGCTTGGTGTGCTTGGCATGCCTGGTCTGACTGCCTATTTCGGCCTGCTCGATGTGACGAATCCCGTCGCGGGCGAGACTGTTGTCGTGTCGGCCGCCTCGGGAGCGGTCGGATCTGTCGTCGGGCAGATTGCGAAGATCAATGGTTGTCGAGTCGTCGGTACCGCCGGGTCGGACGAGAAAGTTCGGTATGTGCTCGACGACCTCGGATTCGACGGTGCTTTCAACTATAAGACCTCGATCGACTACGAAGCATCTCTGTCTGAGCTATGTCCCGACGGGATTGATGTTTACTTCGACAATGTCGGCGGTCCGGTCACGGACGCCGTCTTCCCGCTATTTAACCTGTGGGGCAGGATGGCTGTATGCGGCCAGATCTCCCAATACAATGCGACGGAACCACCTGTCGGCCCACGTCTGTTCTGGCACTGTATAACNAAAAGACTCCGAATTCAGGGGCTGCTCGTTTCCGACTGGGCTGATCAGCACGATCAAGCCCTGCGCGAGATGGCGCAGTGGGTGACGTCCGGGCAAATCAAATATCGTGAGGATGTGGTCGAAGGGATCGAGAATGCACCGGAGGCGTTTATGGGGCTTCTAAGGGGGGACCATATCGGAAAGCGAGTGGTGAAGATCGGATAGAGGAAAGAAGAGAAGAAACCCGGTCCTTCGAGTAGGCCGTAACAAAGTTCAGGTTCGTATCGAGAAGCCGGCAGATGTGAATCCCAATGATCCTTACAGAAACACAGAAGCAGCACTTCCATCGAAGTGGGTTCTTTCTGATGTCGAATCCGTTTGGGCAGGAGACTGTTCAGGAAGTGGACCGGCTTCAGCGGGCAAAGGAGTTCGAGTGGGAGCAGACCGATTGGCCCGAAGGATTGAACATCGGCGCATGCCAGTTCCTGATGATGAAGGAGCAGGCGTTGCGACTCGTGGAGACACCAGCTGCGGTCGACACGGCAAGAGAGCTGCTGGGTACGGACGAAGTACACATCGGGGCGTGTGGGCTAGGTGACGCGTCGAAGACGATCTCGAAGGACGGACGGGCGAAGATCCAGGTGCAGTGGCACTCCGATGGGGGTCCAGACGTGAAGCAGGTGTCGTTTCGAACTGCGCTCGATCGACACGATCCCTCGAACGGTCCACTGCGCGTTCTGCCCGGTACACACCTTCGCGAGCGGGAAGAGGTCTACGAAGAGTTGAAGCAGATCGAGATCGCGACGGGGATTCATAACGAAGAGCCCGAAATGTGCTTTGCAAAGCATCCACACGAAGTGGAAGTGCGTCTTGATCCCAGGTGGACTCTCGTTTGGACTCCCAGCTGCTGGCACGCGACGGGTGAGAAGACCGTCGCAGGACCACGACGTGCGATGGCGTGGAACTACTATCCGGCAGGAGGACGGAAGCGGGACCTCGAGGCGGTGAAGCGGATCTTCGATGAGGAATGGGAGGGGTGGCCGGACCAGCGAAAGCGGCTCTGGGGTTTGAAAGGCTAGCGACGGAGGAAACGGAAGGGGTGGCTGCCCCCAAGCTCAGTAGCCTTAGCGGAAAGCTGTTTAGGGCGAATCTTGTCAGGTTCTCGTCCGGCTCTGCCCGACACCGCTCAGTTCATCTTGACTGGTCGCCGTTCAGCACGCTACCCTTCCCCTAAGTCCCCGTTCACACACATCCCCATATCACCTTGCCGAGCTCTCGTTCTCGCTCAGGGCGGTATTTCTCGTCGATTTCGAACTCTCGATCCAGCCAGAGCACTTCCTTCTGTTGTTCGGTCAGCGAATCGATCAGGTCGTCGGTCAGGTAGTCGCGCCACGTGAACCGATGGTTCGGCTGATCGCCGCGTCTGAACACCCAGTGATGCATCAGCCTGCCTGAGTTGCCTTGATTTTTCCAGGTGGCGTGCAGGATCTTCGAGTGGCGTACGATGATTTGGCCGGATGTCACTTCGAGTGGAATCTCGCCTTCCATCTCCACATCTGCGGGACCTTCCATAGCGGGTGGATACGCGAACTCCTGCTTGCGTCGCAGTTCACGAACCCGATCCATCCAGACGTCTGCGTGTCCCTTGTGTGAAGCAGGAATTACACGTAGGCACCCCTCAGATACGGATGCGTTTGAGAAATAGTGCATGATCTCGATGTGTTCCCATTCTGTGTCCCGATGCCACAGGAAGCCCCTGCCGGGGGCCAATTCGTTGATTCCACCGTTTCGGAAGTAGATGTCGTCGGTCTTCTCGATTTCGCGTATGAGCTCGACGATCTCTTCGTGCAGGGCGACTTGCAGGAAGGGAAGCGAATGGTCGAGCGCACACCAGTAAGAGTCCGGGATGATCGGGGAAAGGGAGAAGTGGTTCTTCTTCGAATCATCCGTAAGGGTCCCTGGCGAAACAGCTACCTTCTCGATTGCTTGAAGGCAGGCGCCTGTAAACGATCGAGGAAAAGGGCAATCGACGATGACGTAGCCGTCTGTTTCGAGCTGGGTGAGTTGAACTGTGCTTAGTCTCATCTTTGTCTTGTATCCGTGAGTCCTCTGATGTTCTGGCGGTCTATGATCGTCCCTCCCTTGGCACGCAAGGGCTGGTTTATACACAACTTTCGCCCGCTAAAGGACGCGGCCCAGGGGGCTCCTGTCTTCGCCGGTTCCTTCGGCAAGGCTACGATGCTCCAGGAAGGCATGATCGGGGTCAAGCAGCAAAGTGGACGCATTAGAGCATCAATTGATGCGCTTTCGTGAAGCAGCGTTTTCGCATGACGGTGATGACGATCATTGAGCCGATCGCGGTCGAGGCGACCAACATCAGCATGACGATGATCTGATACTTGATCGCGATGACCGGGTTTGAGCCGGCGAGAATTTGACCGGTCATCATGCCGGGTATGGAGACGAGTCCGACGGTCATGAGCGCGTTGATTGACGGGATCATGCCCGCTCGGATTGTGTCTCTGAAGATCGACATGGTCGCTTCTTGGTATGTAGCGCCGAGACACAGGGCGAGCTCGACTTGGTCACGCTGCTTTCGAATGTCGGAGAACAGCCTGTCCAGCGCGATCGTGATGGCATTCATCGAGTTACCAATGATCATCCCGCTCAGAGGAATGAAATACTGAGGTGTATACCAGGGCTTCACCTGTACGATCACGGATGTCACGATAATCGATACGAGCGTGTAGCTCAAGACCATGGAGATGAATGTCGGGATGAAGATCTGGACTGCCTGCTCTTTGACACGTCCTCGGATTGCATGTGCGGCCCAGAAGACCATGAAGCTAAAGAGTAGTAGGATGAGCCACACATTGTCGAGGTCGAAGATGAACTTGAGCACATAGCCCATGATCCCGAGTTGAGCGAAGGTGCGGATGGTCCCAATCACCAGCTCGCGCTCAAGACCCAGCTTGAGCACGAGCGATCCTGCACTCGCGATAAGGATGAACACGAGACAGTAGACAAGCTGAAGAGGCCCGATGTCGATTACGTTCACGTAACCTCCTCGAGTCTGGCGTTCTTTATCGTGAATTGCCGAGTCTGGGCGCCGACCGTGTCGAATTCCAGATGGGTGACGAGAACGATGGTAGTGCTCCTGTCGCGGTTGACACTTTTCAGACGCGTCTCAACGATCGTGCGCGAATCCGGGTCCAGCGCAGAGGTCGGCTCATCGGCTAGAATCACATCCGGNTTTGTCGAGAGCGTCCGGAGCAGCGTGATACGCTGTTTTTCGCCCACTGACAGGTTCTCTGTGTCGTCGGCGAGCGTGATTTTGAGGTTCAGGGACTTCAGGTCCGCCTCGAAACGACTAGTATCGGGCGAGCTATCCATCGAAGACCTGAAACGGTACGGGAGCGTCAGATTTTCTTTAACGGAGCCCGGTATCAAGACCGGCGTCTGCGGGACGTAACCAACCCGGCGGCGAAAGGTTGGGGCCTCAAGGTCATCGAGCGGAGTTTCGTCTACGTATATGCGACCCGAAGAGGGCTCGGCTAGGCGGTTCAAGAGACGGAGCAGGCTGCTTTTGCCTGACCCGGATGGGCCGCGGATGACTATAAAGTCGCCCTGATCGATCGTGAGCGAGGTGTTGTCCAGAAGCGTTCGGTCTTCGAATCGAAGCGTGATGTCTTTGAGTTCAAGTTTCATGGATTTAGTAACTTGCGCACGATAAACCCACTGTCCTTGTGCCTGCAAGGATCGTGACCAAGACATGACAGTATCATGATAATCGGCTGATCCACGTGGACACTTACCAAGACGATTTGATAGGAATAGCTTCGGAGGGACTTCGAGCCCAGGCGACGACGGTATCAANACGTGGACTCGGGACGCNCCTTACCTGATCGTGGCGATCAGTCATCGCACGCTCAGCGCTTAGTGACGTAGTCTAGAAGGTATAGACAGATCCAGACAGTGATCCTCTGTCGTCGTCACCGTGTGCGCCCGCCAGCCCGAAACCATCGCATACAGACACCGACCTTCCCAAGAAGTCGAGCTCTTCTGCGAGTTGCGCGACAAGCTTGATCGGTGAGCCGAACTTGCTTCCAGATCTTGTGAAGAGGTATGCGGCACCCGACTGGATGATGCTATCGTGGCTGTCGCCGCGTGCTCCAACCAGTATACGCTTGGGCGAGATATCGACGGAGAACCCGAAGTACTTATTCGCTCGATTGTCAGGAGCTTTGACCTGCTGTACAAACTTCCACCCACGCTGAGTCCGCTCATATACATAGGCCGCACCGGAGAATCGTCCGTGCGTCCAGCTGCCGTGTGCGCCGACTATAGCATGCTTCCCTGACAGAGCCACGCTGTGTCCGAATAATGCGTGCTTTCCGCCGTCAGGTGCCGTCAGCTTCATATCCTGCCTCCAGCTGTTCTGGATTCGCCGGAACGTATAGGCTGCACCCGCCCGATTCCCCTTTTCATCGTCACCGAAAGCACCCACGATGATCTGGCTCCTATCGATGTCCACATCGAAGCCGAAGTAGTCCGCTGCTTTTCCATGGGTGGCGTAGAGCCGCTCACTGAACGTCCACACATCGTTCTCCAAGTGGTAGACATACACGCTTCCCGCGTCGCGACCATTCTTCGGATCTCTGTGTGCACCGACGACGGCCCAATCGCCATCGACAGCGATCGACAGACCATATAGGTCGTCTGCGCGGAACTCATGTGATCGGAACGTNGATATCTGAACCCAACCCTCGTCAAGCTTCCGATACACGTAAGCGGCACCTGTTTTCGATCCCGATTCGATGTCACCCCGAGACCCGACCCAGGCGAAATCCCCGCTTATGTCGACCGCTATTCCGATCTGTTCGTTCGGCCGCGCCTGGAGCGGAATCAGCTTGGCCTCTTCGGTCCATTTTTTGTTCCGTGTCGAGAAAATGTAGGCCGCTCCAGCGTTCTGACCTCGATCGTCATCTCCATATGCCCCGACAATCGCGTGCGTGCCGTCTGTCGACACGGCATACCCGAAGTAGTCGTGCGGCTCGCCGCCAGCAGCACGCAGCTTGTCGGACTCCGCAAGCNGCCGTGTGTCCGCAGATCCGCACGCCACGACGAGTGTCAGGAGAAGGAGACTCCTAAGGGATGATCCTGTTATTCGAGACATCTTCGCATTTTCGATAGGTGAGGGCCAGCATCGCCAATTGGCTTCCACCGCATAGCCGAAAATCCACCAACTAAACCGTTACTATATTCTATGACGAATTGTCACCTGAGAAAACACACCCCGGACCCTACCGTGCTGATCAGAATCCTCACACTCACATTTCTCCTGACAAACACCACTGTCACTGCTGAGCCCGACTACCTGAAGGTGGTGACTGCATATGCCGACGCGCTTCTCACCCACGGACGCGATACATACGGGCTGGTGAGGTCTCCGCTGATNGCCACGACGCTCGACCGGTACACATACGAACGGCTCGACGAGGACGACCCGCCGCAGATTCTGGGGGTGCGTGACAGGGAGCGTATGATCGGAGGTGCCAATCCGATGCACGACCAGGGGCTCTACCAGATCCTGTATGCGCTGAGCACGCTGACCGGGGACGACCGATACGGGCTTGAGGCCGATTTGACGCTGGGCTGGTTCCTCGAGAATTGCGCCCACCCCGCGACAGATCTCTATGCTTGGGGTGAGCACATGGGCTGGCACTTCGATGAGGAACGCCGCATCCACAAGATTGCGGGCACGCTGCACGAGTTCTACCGTCCGTGGGTGCTNTGGGACGTGTGCTATATCCTTGAGCCTAAATCGGCCTTCCGATTCGCGAGAGGATTGTGGGAAAATCAGATCGGGAATCATGATACCGGGAATTTTTCGAAGCACGCGCTCTACGACCAGCACGGACCGACCGTCAATGGGGACGAGCCGCGACACGCGGGATACTTCCTCAGCACCTGGGCTACAGCCTTCCAGCAGACGCTGGACGAACGATACCTCCAGGATCTAACGATGGGGACCTGGTCTATCGTATTCGCCGAACGCAGGAATCGCTCGCTGGACCACGCGATGAAGAGGGTGATCGCCTTTATCGAGTCGAAACGGTCACCGGAGTCCGGTGCGATCAGAGCGGACAGCGCGACCCCGAAGAAGACGGAGCCTTGGAGGGGNCGGCTTGTGTTTCCGATCGACAACCTTTCTTTGGCAGTGGATCTGGGATGGAGCGCCGAGATAGTCGAGCCGATCCTGGCTTCGAAGATGCGTCTCACGGCGGCACGGACCGATTCGGCATTTCTGAAGATGGATCACCAGCCCGACGGTAAAGGGTTTCTGGTAGGTGCGCACCTCTACAACCTAGAACCACACGGTGCGGAAGAGGCCCAGCGGTCACGACTCTGGTTGGATCGTGCGATCGAGAATCCGTTCCGGGACTACGGTACGTTCGTCATCCGCTCGCACGCAGGGGTCGCCAACCTATGTTATGAACGATTCCAGCAGACGGAGAAGCGAGGCTATCACGATCTGGTAATCAAGACAGCGCGACAATATCTGGAAGCGGAGCCGCAAATCAGTGCGGTCGGATCACCAGGTCTTTCCGATTGGCTTATGGAGATCCTGACGGGTACTGAAGATCCCGTCTACCCGAGGATGATGGGTCAGGCCATCAAGCTGATGCTAAACGCATACGATCTGTCTGGAGACCGCCGATATCTCGAGCGAGCGGACTATTTTGCTCAATGGTCGATCCGAACGTTCCTCGGAGATGCCTCGCTTCCTCGTGCGACGCATCGACACGATCACTACGAAGCCGTGACGGGCGGGGATGCTCTGATGTTGGCACTGTTGGAGCTGTGGGCTGTGAGGGAAGGTAAGAGAGACGAGCTCGAGTTGGTATGGATGGACAGGTAATAGACGAACGGGAAAACGGGGGCTGAGGCAGCGGGTGATAGTTCTTCTGTCGCTCTCCTCTTTTTCCGCTCTTGCGTTCCCGCGCTTCGTTCTAGGCGTTCACCGGCCTGGATGCGTTTGTAGAGGTGTTTTGCCGGCTGTTTGTCGTGTTTGAGGCTGACGGGTACAGCGAGGTTTGTAGTGGATGAACCCTTTCTCGTGAACTGCCGAAGTTCCGTAAGCTCAGGCAGAAATAAAGTTGTCTATATACCACAGAAAGATGAGATACACTTTGCGCGAACCCGGTGGTGACCTCATTGCGCACACTCAATTGTTTGGGTTGGCAGACCGTCAACCTACGACAGGGAACAAAATACGAGGTGGGAAGGGTTCAGGACGAGTTCAGGCGAGGCGGCCCTGAACTCTGGCTTCTCCCCTCCTCCTATTCGAAGCTCAGGTACATAGCTTCGGACACGAGCTCCAAGGATTCCTTGTCGAATGACGGGTTCGCGCTNTTGCAGCTCTGGCTGAATGTGTTCAAATCACTCTCGGTGTTACAGAAACACATCCAAGCGACACAACGTCCATCCGCGCGCAATTCGCGATCGGTTAGCACTTCGGACTTGAGCGATAGAGGTTCGCTGCACCAGAGACCGACACACCCGCTGCCTTTTCGGCCGAAGGCCCAATGCGCCTCGACGATGGATTCGTCGAAGGCGTCGGTTGGCCAGTGGGCATGAGTGAACGGAACGGGATGATCGTCCGGGGTGTTGAAGATCTGTGAGAGAACCGATCGGTTCTGGTATGTGCGGGGCAGGTGTCCGTTGCCATACCAGAAGCCCGGCCTTGAGCTGCTGAAGTCGAACGTCGCGCCGGGATGGTTCACGAAGACGTGACAGTCTCGACTGAGTGAGGCGTGCCACAGATGCTGCTGGTAGCCNTGTCTGCCGGGGATCAGGCCTGNGGCGGCGAAGGGTGGCTCGACCTGTGATGGTTTCTCCTGCCAAGATGCCGGCAGCTGAAGAGAGGTAAGCAGCCAGTCCGCCGTTTTCTCGAGCGTGATCTCCACATTGGCTTCGCTGTAAGTCTTGCTGGCCGGTGCGGACATGGCGTCGGCCAGATCCGNGGGAGGATTGTAGCCTTCTGATGCGCCTAGGAACGATATCCAGCCGTTGGTCGCGTGGACAGCCTGTGGCGTGGTGTAGGCGAGCATGGCTTGCGTGCCCGATGCATCCGGCGTGAGGATGTTCCGGTAGACCCGACCCTGAGGGCCGACTGTGATGCCATCGAATGCGTGCTCGGCGATGACCGTATAGAGTCGGTCGATCAGACTAGCGGACCTGCGTGAGGTTTCGGCATCTCGAGAGAAGTCGACTACGTTTAGGAGCGCACCTACGGTGAGCGGGATATACGTGCTGCTTAGGAATTCGTGGAAGCCCTCAGCTTCCTTTTTGTCCAGCCAATCTGCTATCCGTTCCCGGCCGATCACTGCGTGCTCAGAGCCTGACCTACAACAGTTGGTGAACGTCTCTTCCGGAAACAGGTCACCTGCGATCATCTGACAGCCGTGGAAGAGCAAGGAGTGGTTTTCGCTGTCGAAGCACAGCGCATCGTTNCCGGGCTCGTCCTGCCAGTAACGGAATCCGATCGCCGTCCGCTTTATACGGTCACGTTCATCGCCGGTGAGTGTCGTTCCGGCATACAACCTGAGCAGCGCGGAGAGGGGGAAGTCAGCGCAATCGGGACGCTCATCGATCCAGTCGCACGCTTCCTCTATGATCGAGGTATCCGTGTCGCTCCTTTGACCGAGACTGTGCCGGGCAAGTACGTTCATCACGCCATCACGTCCCGATCCTTGCTTGTCGGCGAGCTCCCGAATGTAGTCTTTTCTCGCACGTTCGACTGTGTCTGCAGTCGTGACCCTGATCGTTCTATGCGAAGGGATCTCGAATTTGCGTGACAGGGACTGTCCGTGAAGCATCATCGTAACTTCGACCTGCCACAATTCGCTATGGATTGCGAATGACGAGCCGTCAGCCCACTCCTGCTCCAATCCGTTTGCCCGTACGCTGGCTNGGAAAGGCGGAGCAGCACCAGCTTCGATTGATGAGGTGCGGCAGATCTGCAGGCTGTCGAGCCACTGACAGGCGGCCGAGAGCGTGGCGTTAATGTCGTCGGAAGCAGGGATCTGGACTTCGAGACCGTCGGTGGAATCAAGTATCTGGAGACCGAAGAGGAAACGGGAATCGCGGATGCCGAGAGCCTGTACTCGAGCACTAAGCTCATTTGCCCCCACCTGGAGTTCGAGATCGACGTCGACCGAGTCAGGATACATGTAGCGTGTCGCTCGGTTCCGTAGGATAAGCGATTCGTTCAGCCAGAGATCCCCGACACCGCAGGACCAGAATCGAGCGCGGAGTTTCTTTGCCGAAGGCACGTGCAGCCGAGTCACTCCATAGGTGTCGAGCTCCGACAGGTTGTGCCAGAATCCGCTTTGCTCGACAAAGATGTTCTGACCGGGATCGTAGAACTGCCAGACTTCACCGTACGGGCCATGATTACCTAGTTCGGCACCTNNAGGCGAGAGACCTTCGGGTTCCACCCGCTCGAGTTTCCGGAGCTTGCCTTCAGGACCAGCAGGACCTGAATAGGGCCTGNTGGTCTCAGGAACCACAATCCAATGACGTATATAACCAGTAGCATCGGGAAGGAAGGACATCGGTNTCACCTGAGAGTTTCGAGGACCTTTAAGACGGTGTGGGGTTCGGAGATATGAAAGAGTGTAAGCCTAAGCACCAATGCTAAGGCTTGCAAGACAGAGAACGGCCAGAGTTCAGGAACAGTTTTCCTGAACTCTCTCTCACCTGATCGGCTATAATGCTCCCCAATCAAAAAGGACGGTCGGGCATTCGCACTTCTGGTGGAGGAGCGACTGATACGCGTCCTGTGCTGCCGTGGGTGTGGTTCGGAGACCTAGGCCGTTCACGCGCACACGACCCTCGTTAAGCCACTGAAGGGCTGTCGCCAGGTTGCCCCAGATACTCCTGTGCCGGAAGTCATCCGGATGACGCGGGATCTCCCACTCCCAGCCGCTGCGAACGGTGATGTAGTTGAAGAAAATGGTGTGGTGCAAATCGTGCGCGAATCTTTCGCTGCGTCTCGCCCAAGGGGCTCCAACACAAACGACTTCACCCAGCTGTCTCACAACCTTTGCGCCGTCGAGGATGGCAGCCTCGTGCCCGGAGCAGTCTATGAGCAGTGCGACATCACCCGCTCGGGAAGCGTCGGCGACGTGTGCGACCGTTTCACCGATCCCGAGACGGCTAGCAAGCTCACGCCTCTGGTCGTCCGGATCGCAGCCGATAACGCTATAGCCGTTCGTGGTGAAATTCTGGGCGCCAAGATTTCCGACCGGTCCGAGTCCCGTGACGACCACGACATCGGGAGGACGCGCTGTCGTGGTGACTAGTGTCGTCATCGTGACACCCATCAGTCGGGCATAGGTGGCGACAGCAGGGTCCAGACCTTCAGGAACCGGGAGAGAGTTTTTCGCCTCCGTCACCTGAAAGCTTTTGTGGTTCCCCATACAGAACCGGAGTTCTCCGACCGACACGTCTTCGACCGCGGAACCGATGTGCTCAACTTTGAAGACTGTAGCGTAGCCAGGTCGTTTNGGGAAGCTGTCAGCAAGGTAAGAGCCATTGAGCTCGGTCCCTGCGCTGACGAGAGAAGCGACCGTATGGCCCGCGATCTGGGTCGGTCCGAGCTCGACCTCCTCAGTGGTGCTAACGAGTTCGGCCATTTCCCTAGCGGTGAACGTGATCTGCTGTTGTTCGATTTGCACGTTACATACCTAGAGTGATATCACCAAAGTTCGTGTACTGGTGGTCTACGACCGTCCCTCAATACACTCTTCGCTTCAGAGAACGCAGCCCCGGGCCCTCGGAAAGAACGGCACATGCACGCCAGTATGTAAACTAATTCAGGACGCGTCTGAGCCAGCGCTTGGCTATGCCCTCGTGCCGTTTGACTAGCATGACTGACGAGGATGCGTAACGTCCGACTCNATCCGGGATCTCGCCGAATAGAAGCTGCTGGAAAAGACCGGTCTTGGCCGCGCCCAGGACGATGAGATCGTAGTCGATCGCCACATTGATAATGCCCGCCGCCACCGAGTCCGAGCGGACCGCCCTGAACTCGACATCCCCTAGGTCGACGTGGCGGAGNGTCCGATTCATCCACCGCTTGGCTTCCCGTTCCTGATGGTGATCGGCTGCTGCTGGGATCACGTAGCAGGCCGTGACGTGAGCACCCGTAGCTTTCACGATCGGCTCGATTAGTTCGGCTGCGAACTCTGTGTGTGGGCCTCCGGCCGTTGGGAGTAGGATACGCTTGAATTTCTGCTCTCCACGTAGTTTGACGACAGCGATGTCGCTGTTTGTCCGGTGCACAACNCGGTCGAGGACTTCGCCGAAGATGCGCTCGCGCGTGGACGTATAACCCTTCCATCCCATCAGGATCAGGTCGGCCTGGTCTTGATCCGCCGCCGACAGTATCCCCTCCTCTACACGGTGGGCGACACGGATGTCGGTGATGATCGAGTTGTCCGTAGCTTCAGCGTAGACTCGGGCCGCATCGATGCTCGGCATCTGACGTTCCACATACTTCAGACCTTCTTGGATCGGTAGCTGAATCGGAACCTTGACGACGGCAGAAGCGACGACATCTCCACCCTTTTCGTTGGCGATCGGGTAAGCAAGGTCTAGGAGCAATCCGGAATTCGCAGGATTCGCAACCGGAACAAGGACGCGATAGCGCGACCCACGTGTTTCTGAAGGGGTGGCCTCAATGACGGTTGGCTCCCTCTCCTCGACCTTCGAGAAGTAGAAGGTGTAGGCAAGAAACCCGATTGCGATCCACCCGATCGCGACGAACCACGACATGGGGTCGAAATTGAATTGATACACGGCAAGCGCCATGTTGATCACGGCCGCAGCCAGNGGGACGTAGGGGAACAGAGGCACTTTGTACGACTGGTTGGTAACAACGAGCCGTTTGCGCAGGACGACGAGCGCGAGGTTGACGAGGGNGAACGTCAGTAGGAACATCAGGCTCGCTGCCGACCCGACGATTTCGATTGGTAGGGCGAGCGCGACGGCCAGTAGTATGACACCCGTCAGTACGATGGCCACGTGTGGGGTTCGCCGAGTTTGGTGAATGGTCGCNACGCTTTTCGGAAGCAAACGATCGCGTCCCATCGAGAAGGCGACACGGCTCGAAGCCAAGACGGTGGCGTTGAGTGCGGACATCGTAGAGAGGAGTCCCCCAAACACGATGGTTGCTACACCAAAGGAGGGCATAAAGCTATTGGCTGCGAGGACGATCGCGGTCTCGCCGTTCTCGCCGAGGAACTTCCAAGTCTCGATCCCGTCGGGATGGACAGCCCCGAACGAGACAAAGAGGATCAGGAGATACACGACTATGGTGACGCCGAGCGAGATGAAGGTTGCCCTCGGGATGTTCTTTTCCGGTTCCTTGACCTCCTCTGCGACCGTGGCGATCAGGTCGTATCCCTCGAAAGCGATGAACGTCAGCCCCATCGCGATCGTAACACCGGCCAACCCCTTCGGGAGGAAAGGTGTGAAGTTCGCGACCGCAGCTTCCGGCATACCCCAGATCTGCTTGAGACCGTAGTAGATGAAGATCATGAGCACCACGATCTTGGCGATCGTGATGACGTTCTCTGCCTTGCCCGTGACTTCCGTTCCTCGCGCGTTCAACCAGACGAAGAAGGCGGAGATCAGGATCGTGATCAGAATGCCTCCTGTTTGGTCGCCGATTGTGTCGCCGACGAGATGCCCGACAGCCGGAAAGTATTTGTGGAAGAATTCCCAGAAGTAGCTCGAGAAGCCGAGTGCATAAAGGCTGCAGGCGACCGTGTAGGCGAACCAGAGCATCCATCCGGACAGGAACCCGATTGGTCCCGGGAAGGCGCGCTTGACGAAGGAGTATCCGCCTCCCGCTTCAGGGATCGTCGAAGAGAGTTCGGCGTAGGCGAATGCGGTCAGGAGCGTGACGACACCGTTCAGAGCAAAGGCCAAGATAGCTGCGGGACCTGCCTCTCCTGCTGCGATACCGGTCAGGACGAAGATGCCCGCACCGATCATTGCGCCGATACCGATCATGGAGGCGTCGAAGAGGCTCAGATCTCTTGCGAAGGTGACTCTGTTTTCAGCCATGGATTAGGAATCTAGAGAGCAAGCAGTGTTCGAGTGCGCGTTGATGATGGTTTAGAGGTATCGGAGTATGANCCGTCTGTATTCCAAGAATCGATCGATTCGATCCTCCGGAAGGTGAGGTGACAGGGCACACCTGAAGTTGTCGCTTGCGAGCGAACGGTATCGCTTGTAGACCGAACCCAGCGACCGCGCGTGCTGATACCACGTCCAATCTCGGTCAAACTGAAATGTCCGGTTATGAGCGATAGGGAACAACTCTTTTGTGTCGGTCTGAACCATACATTTTCCCATATGTCGCTTGGTGTTCGCGATGACCGGGTATAAGAAGAGAAGGATGTCCGGATTTGGAGAGGAAGACGTTAACCACGTTGCCACCAGTTCTGCCGTCTCGCAGGTCGAAATCAGGCGTTATGTTCACCCCTCAATTCCAGGAAACGGTCTGCGTGGTTCACGTTAACCAGGTCGACACCGAGGTTCAGGATCTGCCGAAACGCTTCATCATCGTTCTGCTGGTGGTAGACCATGACCTTGAGCGATCGTGCACGTGCCTCATCTAGGATCGCCTCGGTCGCGTCGTCAAGACTGATTTCAATGATTTCCATGCCGAACAGTTGGTGNTGCTGTATCAAGGTCTTGAGGCTGTTTACATTGACCTTCTGCGGAAGGTGTGGGGCGCGTCGTTTTAGTTCGAGCGCCCAGTCGTTGTCGCCCGACCAGAAGAAGCAGTCTTGTGCGAACCCGTGTCGGTCGACGAGATCGATGATCGTGTTGTGGGTTGCCGNCTTGACGTCGAAATAGACTTTCGCGCGTCCCTTGATCCAAGTTAGGAACTCTTCGACGCGCGGAATTCGTTCCTGCGCGAAGTTCGGATGAAACCAGCTTCCTGCATCGATCGCGTCGAGTTGCTCGGATGTCTGCTGATCGATGCGTCCAGATCCGCTGGTCGTTCGGTTGAGTTCGGGGCCGTGGATTACGTAGAGGACACCATCCGCACTCGTGCTGACGTCGATCTCGACGTAGTCGACACCCCAGTCGAGACAGATCTGGGACGAGGCGTAGGTGTTCTCGGGTGCCAATTCGTTGGCGCCGCGATGACAGACGATTTCTGGGATAGGCATAGGACACAGAGGCGGCGTAGCTTCTGATTATAAGTTGGTGTCGAAAGTAGGTGCTACGATCNGGTTAGGCAAACTGAGGATTTGGAAATGAGCGACCGGTTCAAGGCTATTGTGGTGAGGGAAGACGGGGATGGATTTCGGCGTGTGATGGAAGAGCGACGCGTGGAGGATCTGCCGGAGGGAGAGGTGCTCGTAAGGGTTCACTATTCATCGCTGAACTACAAGGATGCGCTGTCGGCGACAGGGCATCGGGGGGTGACGAAGGCGTATCCGCATACGCCGGGAATCGATGCGNCGGGGGAGATCGTGGAGTCATCGGCGCCGGATTTGAGGCCCGGAGACCAGGTGACGGTGACGGACTATGACCTAGGTATGAATACGCCAGGCGGGTGGGGAGAACTGATCCGTGTGCCGTCGGATTGGGTCTTACCGCTTCCGGAAGGCCTGACGCTGCAGGAGAGCATGATCCTTGGGACCGCCGGACTGACAGCTGCGCTTTCGGTATTCGAGATTACTCAGGCAAGTGTAACACCGGATCAGGGCGATGTGCTTGTAACCGGTTCGACCGGAGGTGTAGGCAGCCTGGCCGTGGCGATTCTGTCGCAGGCAGGTTTTGCCGTGACGGCTGCGACCGGGAAGCTCGATGCAGAAATATTTCTGACAGATCTAGGCGCTACCGACGTGATTGATAGGGGCCGGATCGATACGGATCCAGACAAGCCTCTGGGGAAAGGCAGGTGGGCGGCTGTTCTGGACACAGTCGGTGGAAGCACGCTGGAGGGNGTACTCAAGACCGTGATGCCAAGAGGCATCGTAACGTGTTGTGGGCTCGTTGCNTCGGACAAGCTCCACACGACAGTCTACCCGTTCATCCTTAGAGGTGTGAGGCTGATCGGAATCGATTGTGCGGAATGCCCGATNGAGATTCGGCACGATCTCTGGTTGATGCTCGCCGGTAGGTGGAAAGTAGACGGGATCGAAAGACTGGCGAGAGTGATCGGGATGGATGAGGTGGACGGGGAGATCGAGCGAATGCTAGCGGGTAGGAGTCGAGGGAGAGTCGTGATACGCATATGAATGAAGCATTCGGCTTGGCGCAGAAGCTTGAGCAGATCCGCTGGGAAGGGTTAAGGCAGAAGCCAGGGTTCAGGAGTGTCCTAAATACCCCCTACCTTGCGTAGTGGGCAGAGAGCCCCATTTGATAGAGTCGAGGTGGATTCTTGAGGGCCTGCTGGTTAGCCCTGCAAAACGGGTGAGGGCCTGACTGGTGGGCGTGGATTCTTTCTTCATAGAAGAAGAACGGATAGAACATATGGCGCTCGAGTTCAGTTTTTCAGTATCCACAGTTGTGACTGTGGATACACAGAGAACGACTGCATTCTTTNCGGAGAAATTCNGGTTTGAGATCAACTAAGAGGAGACGGGAGGAACCTGTTGCAGCTTTCGGCAGGGAGAGGCCTTTATGCTCCTCGCTTCCACGGTCCTAGAGCCAAGATCGAACCCGGATGGTTGACTCGAGAAGGGCAAGCCGGACGATATCAGCTTCTTAGGGGATGACGTGAGAGCGCAGCGCGAAGAGTTTGTGTCTCGGGATGTGGATATTGACTGTCTGCCGCCGGAACAGCTGTACGGGACAATCGGTATGGATGTGGTGTGTGTTGTGGTTTAATGAGGCTATAAAGAAATAGAAAAGCGGGAGCGGTGGATTGGGAAGGAAAGGGAGGCACGGCATCTACTTCAGGGCTTCGATGGTGTCGATTAGGCTCAGGCCGGTGTGGTATCCTGGATCGGCGTCGGCGGTGGCGGGGATGACGGAAATAGGTTGGCCTGAGGCGCCGCGAGTTTGGTAGGCCATGAGGTGCAAGTCTGGGCGTGTGAACTTAAGGAAGGCGTTGTGGCAGTCGCGGAAGACACGTCGGCACATCGCCTTTTCTGTTTCGTCGGCAGCGGTCACGAGACACAACGCAGCTGCACGGATTGTTTCAGGTAGGTTCCACCAAGGCATGTCCGTGTTCAGGTGCTTGCGGGTCACGAGATCGAAGGCCTTGGAGATGCCGCCCGCTTCGAAGTAGCCGTTTTCGAAGTTCCTCTCAAGGACGATCGGAAGCTGACGTCGTATCTCGGTTATCCTCTCTAGTTGATCCTTGTCTGCGTCACCGGATTCCTCAGCCGCTCTCAAAAACTTTGCGGCGAGACCGACGAATTCGAGCGAATGTCCGGGATCTGAGAGCAACACACCGGACTCGTCCCGATACGGCTCGCCATCCGTGTCGACACTTTCGAAGAAATCACCTTCGAGTAGTCCACTGACCCGGCCGTCCAGATTTGTATGCGAAGAAAGTTCGTGCTCGATAATCGCCAGTCCGCGTTCGATTCCCGTCGGATGTCGCGACTCGACTAGGAGGCAGGTGGTGCCAATCTGGATCATGAACGGGCCGTGTGAGTGGTAGGTGCTGCGGCGCTCGATGGGGTTTTTCGGGTCGAGTGAGATCTGGTCGGTCTGGAAGCTGTTGTCCCAAATCGATTCTTCGACGTCGTCGATGTATTCCCTCGCCTCGAGGGCAGCCGCGTCGTCTCCGAGTCGACGAGCTGCCGCATACATTCCCTTGCTTGAGAAGAGATCGCTGAAACCATAAGCTTGGTCGGTGGCGATGTCGCAAGGTTTTCCGTCTGAATCGATTTGGAATGGCGTTCCGTCGGGATACATAAAAAATGAGAGATGACCGTCGTTCCGGTCTCTCATTCGTCGGATTTGGTCGAGGACGCTGCGGATGATTGCGTCAAGCCTGTCCGCTAGGTCGGTTTCACCCTGATCGGTCAGCCAGCGAGCATGTCCTGCGAGCGCTTCGAGTGCGCGCCCTTGGATCCATCCATAGATGGCCTGCTTTCCGCGGATCGGGTCGTCATCAAGGAAGTTCGTGCCTGTGATCAGGTCGAGCTTTGTATTGACGAAGGGATATTCTGGATCATACCGATCCGCTACCGTTCGGATGACGGTTTTGCAGATTTCCTCATAGTCTCGCAAGACCGATTGGAGATCTCGATCGGTAGGAATGTCGGGGATCCTCTGAGCTTGATAGGCCATCTCTTAGGAACGGTCGTATTCGGCGTGCAGGGCGGCGAGCCCCTCGGAGTCTCCGATAAAGGTGAGGCTGTCTCCTGCTTCCAAAATCGTTGCGCCGTCCGGCACGTAAACGTGGTTGCCGCGTCGTATCATTGCGATCAGGACGCCCTCNGGCAGGTCGACCTCCCTTACGGNTTTGCTCACAAGACCTGACGTGTTCTTGTCCCTGCCGACGATCAACGACATGAACCTGTCGTCGTGGAGGAGCACCTCTTTCAGTTCCTGCTCGTTGGTGGCGTTGTCCCACTCCTCGGCAAAAGAGTCGGTGTCNACGTGCTCGGCGATCTGCGCTAGGATCCGAAGATGGAGGCTAGGGTCGCGGTTCGGGCTGAAGAGGAAGAAGATCGCCCGAAGGTTGGCTTCGGTTTCCTCGTCCGTAAGCGGGTGGGTGTAGGATATGTGGATTCCAGGCCCCTTAGATCGGACGAGGACCATCTCGGGATGCTGAAGCTCGTCGATCCACAAATGCGGCAGGCCGACCCCGTGCGTGACAGGTGTGGCTCCAATGTGCGTCCGTTCCAGAAGCTGATTTCGAATGGTCTCGGCGGTGTGCTNCGTGTGGTTGGCCATCCACTCGGAGACCTCTNCCACCACCTNCTCGAACTCGACAGGATGATCGAGGTTGATCACGAGACTCCTTGCGACGATTTCCTCGAACGGATCTTCTGCCCTAAGACCCTTCTCTCTCAGGATTCCCCTCAGCTCGTGGTCGAGGCCCTCGTATCGCGAGCGTCCCAGACGCTCGAAGACGTGGAAGATTGCGCCTGTCCGGTTGACACGCTTGCGGCCGTAGCAGAGAAACCAGATCACGCCGACGAGACCGAGGCCGATCGTGAATGAGAGAGACCATCCCCCCATCTCGTAGATCAGGACGAAGGCGCTAGCGATACCGAAGAGCTGGAGCCACGGGTAAAACGGCGCGCGATATCCCGGATCGTATGAGACCAGCTCACTCTCGCGCATAACGATAACGGCCAAGCAGACGAGGGCGAACATAAACAGCTGGAAAGAGCTCGCCAGTTTCGCTATCCCAGCCGGTTTGAGCAGAAGGATGATGGCAACGATCATGCCCACGGACACGATGATCGCGTAGACAGGTGTTCCGAACTTCCCGATGCGTTGGAAGATCTGGGGAAGCAGGTGATCGCGACTCATGGCCAACGGGTATCGCGAGGCGCTCAGAGTCCCAGCATTGGCGACCGAAATGAAAGCGAGTAGAGCCGCGATCGAGAGGACGGCGGCACCCGGCTCGCCGAACTGCTCGTGCGCAGCTGTAGCGACCGGTGTGTAGTCACCGGGCAGGAGATGCGTCGGGATGAGCCCAACCATAACCGACGTTCCAAGGCCATACACGATGATCGCCGTGCCTAGGGCAAGGAACACGCCAAGGGGCAGGTTCCGCTCAGGATCTCTGATCTCTTCCGAGAGGCTCGCGACATTGGTGACACCGACGTAGCTGATATAGACGAGTCCGGCCGTTCCAAGCAGTGACTTAGTCTCGAAGTCGAAGACGTCGCGGTAGTTCGCTAGGTTCAGCCCGGAGGCAGATCCCCCGATAAACCCGATGAGAATTACGAGCAACCCGAGCACCAAGACGGTTTGGAGGGCGCCACTCTTTTTGGCGCCGAACAAGTTCAGCACACCCAGCACGATCGCCAGCCCAGCGGCAAGCCACTGGATCTCGATGACGGGGAAGAAGAGCCGGAGGTATGCACCCATGCCGACGAGCGCGAAGGCGACCTTGAGGATCAGGGCGAGCCAGGTCCCGATCCCGCCTACGGTGCCTGACATCGGACCGAGCGTTCGGTCGAGGAAGTAGTAGACGCCTCCCGCCCGAGGCATGGCCGTACCGAGTTCGACCACGCTGAGCATCGCTGGGATCAGAGGGATTGCCGCCACCAGGTAGGCTAGGATCATGGTCGACCCGATCTCCTGCGCTGCGAGACCGGGCAGAAGAAAGAACCCCGAGCTCAAAGTCGCACCCGTGGCGATGGCGTAAACGTCGAAAAGGCCGAGCTGCTTTCTAAGGCGTTGGTTGGGTTCAGGCATCGTGTCTGGTTTTGTTGTGGGCTACTCGATTATCTCGTGGGGCCCGATGTCTGCTCGTTGGTCCAATGGGTGGCCCGTATCCCGACGATGGGGCTAGACTACCGAAGCACTGAATGATTCTTCGCGTCGTTCGCCAGATCGGAGGTGTTGTCGCGGAGCCCAGATGCAGGCAGACGTCCGAAGTCGTTCAAGGACGGGTTGACGCAACCCCNGTAAGTTCCCGGCACATACGCGGCGATCGTAACCGGGTGCCGCAACAGATGCGTAACCCTAGATATTTGCATCGTTACGAAATCGAAAGTGATACCTGTCGGGATGTGGGGGTAAAGGCGACGAGTGTCTCANCTTCTTTGACAAGATAGGTGTCATTTTCGAAGCCCGCACGACTTTCCACGCGGTCCAGTGGTCTTCCGTCCACCGAGATAGACTTGGTGTCGATGTCCCGGATGCGAAGGGTGAACTCGGGGACCTGTATGGGAAGGTCCAGAGAGATCCGACCCCCCTCTATAGAGAGGTCAGCCATTTCTTTGGCGATCGCGTAGGCGGTGATCTCGCTGCACTTCCGCCACCGTGTTCGCGCGCCCTGGGGATCCCGCTCCTTGAGGCGCCGCACGATCGTTTTGAAGGCGTTGAACCCACGGCGATCCTCGTTGTGGAGCCCGTAGAAGCCCTGCCAGTGGCTGATGAGAACAGCTGGATCTCCTGCGTCGATCACAGCGGGTAACCGGCCTCCCTGAAGATCCTCGGTGATATACTTCGAGACGTCTACCTCGCCGAAACCGGTCCATGACCCCGTGTAGTCCCCGACGCAGGCGATCACTTCACCCATCGCGGTGCCTGCTTCGCGATCCGGATACCATACGGGTGTGTCGATTGCGCCGTCGGAGCTGATTCGTTTGAACAGATACGGCGTAGGGTTTCCAGTGACGGATCGGACAGCNTGTTCGGCACATTTGGCGTAGAAGTCGAGCGGATTTCCAAACCCACCGGGCGAGGTGACGCCATCCGGTGTCAGGCCCACGTTGTCGAGAATCTTGCAGGCTGTCGTGATGTAGCGGATGACAAGCTCTTCCTGGTCGACGGGTAGCTGGTTCCAACCCCACTGTTCCCAGAGCGTGGGATCGACAGGCTGGAAGGTGTCTAGGTCGACGACGAAGGTGTGGGTTATCATTTCCGGGGTGATGTCGTAGTTCGGGACGATCANCTCGCGGCACATCTGCAGCCAAGATTCCTGCTGCTGCTTGCTGAAGATCTCAAGTCCCTCGTCGATCCGGCCGAGTGCGGCCGGGCAGGGCACGACGCTGTATTTTCCCTTGACGTCATTGTCGATGCAGAATTCTGCGAATTCGCGAGTAAACGACTCCGGATGCACGACCGGGAGATCCTCGAATCGACGATTGGACTCGACCACGCACNCCTGTCCGTGTTCCCTGTCAACACGGATCCGGTCGCGTAGGAAGAAGTAGTTCAGGTTGACCAGCATCGTCGAGTCATCAAAAATGATCGACAACGGAACGCGGTCGAGGGCGTGTTTTGTGATCCCTGCTTGCACCATGAATCCAAGTTTCAAATGGGCAGAGAACATACGCCATTCCCTGCCAGATTACAAAGAGATCGGGGAGTCGGGAGCGCTTGCGTAGGCTGAGGGTTGGTTAGGATTGGAACCGTGGAGGACACAGAGGAAAATCCAGAAAGTGGGTGTAGTGTCTCCGCGCAGGGTGCCAAACTTGTGAGTCAGCTTGGTAATCTATTGACAGGTTAACTTGGACCGGCAGTGAAAGGGGGCTGGAGCGCTTACTTCTCGGCAGAGAAATAGTAATCTTTGGGGATGCGCATGGCCCTAGNCGCCTATCCCCCATATAGCGGGAGTGGTCACCTCGAGACTGTTGCCCGAGGGATCCCGGAAATAGAGGGATCGTCCGCGATCTCCCCATTTGATCTCTTTTTCGATCGCCACATCGTGCGAGGTCAGGTGCGATCGCCAGGTCTCCAAGTCTTCCTCGGGAACCGAGAAGGCCACGTGACCGGGGCCCGATGCACCGTGAGGTGGCGCGATGTCAGGGCCCTTCTGAACGATGGCGGTCGCTTCCGGGTCAAAGAGAAGGAGCATCTGGTTTCCGCAGCGGAAAAAGAGGTGGTGATCTTCAAGNTTCGAAACGAGCGGGAGGCCGAGCGTTTCGCGGTAGAAAGGTTCGGCCTTGTTGAGATCTGAGACATAGAGGCAGGTTTCCAGGACGTGTGAGAGGGAAGACATCTGCTTAGACGGCGTACTCTTGCAGATAGGCCTCGACCTGGTCGCGGATGTCGTCGGTCATCACGACTTTTCCGTCGATCTCCCTGCCCGGAAGGTGCTCCAGAATGTCATAGACCGTCACNATTGCGCGCACCTCGACGNTTGCTTTCGCGGCGAGCGCCTTGACNGAGTTGCCCCCTTCCTTGTTCCGTTCCTTCCGGTCGACAGCGATGATGAGCCCCGTTACCTTTCCTTCGGTCATCGTTCTCAGTAAGTTGATTGCCTCGACTTTGGTCGCGCCGTCGGTGACGACATCGTCGACGACAACCACCGTGTCTTCAGCTTGCGGGACNTGGCCGACGATCCAGCCGCCCTCACCATGGTTCTTCTCCTCCTTACGATCGAAGCTGTAGGCGACGTCGCGATCGAAGTGGTGGTTGAACGCTATGGCAGTCGAGATGCACAGCGGGATGCCCTTGTATGCCGGGCCGTAGATGACAGTTGGCTGCTGATCGAGCCCGCGCGTGGCAGATGCATAGAAGTAGCCGAGTCGATCGATCTGTTCACCCCGGCTGAACTCACCGGAGTTGAAGAAATACGGGGAATTGCGCCCGCTCTTTAGCGTGAAAGAGCCGAACTTGAGCGCGCCTGACCGAACGAGAAACTCGATGAATTCGCGCTGATAATCTTGCATGTGGATCCCCTGAGGATGGTGACCTAAGCCGTTGGATGACATGCCTGATGTCTTGACGGCCCGTTGATATGCGAACGATCTTACTCGGGAGAGAATGGTATGCGTGAGGGGGAGTCTATCGAATCAAGTGCAGTAGAGTGGCGCGTGGGTGCAGTGTTCTGGATGGCCCTGATCTTCACGCTGTCGAGTGAGCTTTTTGCGCCGAAATTCTCATTCGNTGCCACCCTCGACTGGTTTGGAACGCTTAACTACCTGGTCCGAAAGTTCGCTCACGCAGTCGAATTCGCGGTCCTGGCGTGGCTACTTTTCCGCTCCCTCTANCCCAGACCCTTCACTGTAGGGAGAGCACGGATCTGGGCGGTTTTGCTCTCACTGCTCTACGCCGCCTCGGACGAATACCACCAGTCCTTTGTTCCAATGCGATCCGGGAAGGCTACCGATGTGATGTTCGATGCGGCCGGAATTCTGGTGGTCGCGCATCTGATCGGTCGCGCAACCAACGAGGACGAACCCTATCTGCTTCGCCAGGTTTTCGGCTTCCCTTCCGATCGCTCCCAAGATAACGGCTGNCCCATCGTTTTTCAAGCCGACACCTGCTTTCTGGAGACTCGCTACGTGCCCGATCCACGGAATGTCCTTCTGCTGATCTCTGACGACTGGAGCCCGCTGGCCGGGTGCTTCGGCAGTCCGGTTGTCCAGACACCCTCCGTCGACGCGCTCGCCAAAAGGGCGACGCGATACACGAACGCCTTCTGCACCACGCCCTCCTGCGCAGCCAGTCGCGCGAACATTCTGACTGGGCAGTACAGCCACACCCACGGTCAGTATGGACACAGCCACGGGATCCACAATTTCCACACTGGACGCCACGTGCCGTCGATCACGAAGACGCTTTCCGATGCAGGATACGCGACCGGTGTCATCGGCAAAATGCACGTGCAGCCGGAATCAGTCTATCCGTGGACTCACAACTTGGAGGCCGTAGAAGGCGGCTCTCGCAGCCCGAGAGGCATGGCCGACCGTGCACGAGAGTTCTTCGCCGAAATCAAGGATGCGCCGTTCTATCTCCACATGGGTTTTTCCGATCCGCATCGCGATTTCGGAAACAACAGCAGCTATCCTGACTACGAAGAGACGACATACGATCCGGCTAGCCTACCGATACCGAACTTCCTTCCTGATCATCCTGCTGTACGCGATGAACTTGCGGAATACTATCAATCGATTACGAGGATGGATGCTGGATACGANNTGGCTATCCGGGCGCTCGAGGAGGCGGGACGANCTGACGATACGATGATCATCGTGATGAGCGATCACGGGATGCCTTTTCCGGGGGCGAAGGCGTCGTCCTTCGACTCCGGCCACAACTGCCCCCTCCTTATTGCGCGGCCGGGTGCCTCCGAAGTAGAGAGCGATGCACTCGTGAACTGGAACAACATTGCTCCGACCGTGTATGACTGGTGCGGAGTAGAACCGCCCGAGGGCCTTCCGGAGCGGTCTTTGCTTCCGATCCTCGACCAAGCGAATCCGTCCGGATGGGATGAAGTTTTCTTCTCCCACACCTTCCACGAGGTGACCAACTACTATCCTTACCGCGCACTGCGGGGCCGAAAATACAAGTATGTCCGGAATCTATATCCTGAGCTTACTACGCCGCTGCCCAGCGATCTCTGGAGGTCATCGACATGGCAGGTGATTGAGGGAGAGGGACTCGAGATGGGCCAACGCAGCACCGAGAAGTTTTTGCATCAGGATGCGGAGGCTTTGTTCGATGTGGAGGCGGATCCGGCGGAGAGNTGGAATCTGATAGATGAATCGGGGCTGCAGGATGTGGCGGCGGAGATGCGACAGAAGGTCAGAGAGTTCAGAGTGAGGACGGAGGATCCTTGGGTTCTGGCGTCGCGGCAAGGTGGAGAGGAATTCTAGGCTCAAACGTCAGATGACAAGTGTTAAACGGACCTTGGTCGATCTGAACAGACGTAGCCTGACCACGCCCACNGACCGAATCGACGAGGCGATGTTTATGTTTTGCAGTCTCTCCGATTGCCATTCTGGAATCGAGAGGTTTACTCGTTTGTCCGAGGCGCTCAGGAGAGGAGATTGAGTTCATGATCCCAATGGACCGATTGACTTTGGGCAGGCAAACCAGTATCAAGGGATCTGCAACTGGTTTAAATCTGACAGGAGAGTTGTGCAATGCGAGTTACCCTGAACAGCCCGAGAAGGCGACCTGCCCACATCGCTTCCTTCAGTGCGCCTGAAGGGGTGGATTCAGAGCTTCTCAGACTGACCGGAAACGACGATGAATTGATCGCCGAANGGGACCCGGATGGTTCGGTTTACAGCGTGTATTCCCCTGCTGTAGTGTTAGGTGAGCCTATCTCATACGAGCTTGAGACGATCGATTCAGCGGCACCCTGCAGCAGCATCTCGGCGGAGCAGGGCGACGATCAGATAGCGATTTCGTTGTGCGATTCGCCTCTGATGACGTTCAAGTATGGCGACGATGTTGTGAAGCCGACGATTAACCCGATCCTGACCCCCGGTGGGACGAACATGCTCAGGGAGCCTATTTCGGCGTGGGGGGAAGGCGAACACCCGTGGCAGCGCGGGCTGACCCTAATGCAGGGTGCGATTAACGGGATAGACTGCTGGAATGAGAAGGCGATCGAAACGCACGGTCGTACCGAGCAGGATACGCTGTCCGTCCATCACGGTCCTCTTTCGCTGACCATCTCAAGCGACAATTCGTGGTACTGTGGAGATCGGAAGCTTATGACGGATCACCGATCGTACCGCCTGTTCGATACGAAGAGGGATTCGGTGATCCTGGATATCATGCTGACATTGAAGGCGTCCGAGGGTGACGTAACGATCGGGGATACCAAGGAGGGCGGCTTCCTGTGTATCCGCGTGAACCCGTCGATGAACGCTTCCGATGGTGGTACGATGCAGAACGCCTACGGTGCGTCGGATGAGAAGGGCTGCTGGTCTATGCCGTCACACTGGATGGACTACTACGGTCCCGTCGGTGACGAGACAGCCGGGTTCGCGATCTTCGATCACCCGGAGAATTTCCGCTATCCGACGACGTGGCACGTCCGGGGATATGGCCTGTTCGCTCCGAACTGTTGGATGTTCAAGCCCGACCATCGGCTCGAATCGGACTCGGAGATGAGATTCCGGTGGCGGGTGACGATCCATACGGGAGATACGAACAAGNCGCAGATTGGGAGTCGATTTCTGGATTATGCGGATGGGCTGAGGATGGAGATAGAAGAATAGAAGAATAGAAGATTTGGATTGTGGCGCGGAGTCTGATGCATATGGCTCTGCGCCATTTGTGTTGTGGGCAAGAATCCCCAATGGGGCAGTTAATAGCCGAGGGTTTATTGCTGCAGGCGGAAGTCCTCAGTCGNGAGGTATGCCGAGACAGGCGCAGCGGTATGGGATCCGAACGGGATCGTGAACCTCCCAGCTTCTTGACGGGAAACATACCTGCTAATCAGCTAAGCGATCGACTTCACGGCTTTGATCACTGATTGCTCATTCGGGATCGTCACATCCTCTAGTGGCTTCGAGAATGGAACGGGAACGTCCATCGCTCCGAGCCGCAAGATCGGAGCATCGAGGAAATCGAATGCGCCGTCGTACACGACCGACGCAAGCTCCGCGGTGACACCGAAGCTCTGGCATCCTTCGTCGATGATGACGGCGCGGCCTGTGCGTGATACGGACTCGATGAGGGTGTCTCTGTCGAGAGGGACCATCGTGCGGGGATCGATGACTTCGCAGCTTATGCCTTCGGATGCGAGCTCTTCGGCGGCGGCCAGCGCAACGAGGACCATGCTCGAGGTCGCGATGAGTGTGACGTCCGTACCGGGTCGCTTGATGTCGGCTTCGCCAAACGGAATGGGGTCGACGACCTCGGGTATCGTGCCTTTGACGGCATACATCATCTTGTCTTCGAACACGATGACGGGATTGTCATCGCGAACGGCGGTCTTGAACAGCCCGATGGCATCTTTCGGCGTGGACGGGAGTGCGACCTTGAGGCCCGGGACGTGTGAGGCCCAGGCGTGAAGGCTCTGTGAGTGCTGAGCGGCTGACGATCGTCCTGCGCCCATGGTTGCGCGAATCGTTAGCGGTACCTTCGCCTGACCACCCGACATGTAACGAAGCTTGGCGGCCTGGTTCACGATCTGGTCCATGGCGAGCGCAATGAAGTCGCCGAACATGATTTCGGCAATCGGGCGCATACCGGTGAGCGCGGCGCCGACGGCGAGACCGACATAACCGGCTTCGGCGATCGGGGTGTCGATGATCCGTTCGTCGCCGAATTCTTCACGCAGCCCGACCAGAATTTTGAATACGCCACCGGCTGACCCGACGTCCTCGCCGAGCATGATGATGTTCTCGTCACGTCGCATTTCCTCAGCGATGCCTTGCTTTACGGCCTCGCCGAAAGTTATCTCTTTTTCAAGCGAAGACATGTTGATCCGCCTCCTCGNCATCCGGCCAAGGTGCACCCTGCGCTGACTCGACCGCATCTGCCACCTCGTCCTTTACTTCCTGATCGATCCGATCCAGATCGGTTTCGTCGATGCCGGCCTTTGCGAGTATTGACCGGTATTGCGTGATTGGATCCTTGTCCTGCCATTCTTGGCGCTCTTCTTCTGACCGGTAGCCGTCGCCAGGATCGCCGACGTGGTGTCCGAGATGACGATAGGTCGTGCACTCGATCATCGAGGGACCGCCACCGGAGCGCGCTCGCTCGACGGCCTCCTTCGCTGCTTCGTAGACGACCTCGACATCGTTGCCGTCGATTACCGAGCTTGGGATGCCGAAAGGTTTTGCACGGTCGGCGATCGTGTCACCGGCCGTGACACTGTCAGTGGCCGTGTATTCGCCATACTGGTTGTTCTCGCAGATGTAGATGACGGGCAGGTCCCAGATGGCCGCGTGGTTCATGACCTCGAAGAAGATGCCCTGATTACTGGCTCCATCTCCGAAGAAGCAGACAGCGACCTGATCGGTCTTGCGAAGCTTGGCCGAGAGCGCGGCGCCTGTCGCGATCCCGAATCCGCCACCGACGATTCCGTTTGCACCCAAGATGCCGACCGACATGTCCGCGATGTGCATGGACCCACCCTTGCCGCGACAGATGCCNGTGACGCGACCCATAACCTCCGCCATCATCTCGTCGAGCTTTCCGCCCTTCGCCACACAGTGACCGTGTCCCCTGTGCGTGCTCGTGATGAAGTCGTCATCCCGCAGCGCTGTGCATACGCCGACGGCAACTGCTTCTTCGCCGATATAGAGGTGCGCGAGCCCGTGCATCAACCCGCTCGTGTATATTTCCCAGATCTGCTCCTCGAATCGTCGGATCCGAAGCATGGATCGGAGGATCTGTTTTCGGGTCTCTGTATCCATAGGTGTTGTGCCTTGTTTTAGCCCCCGAAAGGGGGGCGCGAATAGCTAGGGGCTTTAGCCTTGGAATGCTATAGGTCTGGCGATGGTGAACCCGGGGGGAGCGTTAGAGGTTGTCGCCAGAGGGCGGGTCCTCACCCGATCCGTCGGCCTCACAAACCACGCCGAGGAATTTCCCGTCTCCCGCCNCGGAGGAGAGGGCCTAATCACTATTCTGCAGATGTGGTAGAAGATTTCACGGAGTCAAAATCTGTTTCAGACCGATCTTGTTCTCGGCATTGTCGAATGCGGTCTCCCAGTCGTCGATGCTGTGTCGATGGCTGACGAACGGNTCCAGATCGACCTGACCCGTCGTGACCATACGGATCGCCTTATCCCAGGATGGCCAGTCGGCGGCGATCGAGCCTTGAACGCGGAGCTGTTTGTAGACGATCCGGCCCCAGTCGATTTCGAATGGCTCCTCGATCAGCGCGACCTGCGTGTAGTCCGCGCAGTTGGCGGCCGCCTGCAGACACTGATTCACGGAGCCGCGGGTGCCGCCGCAGTCGATGACGATGTCGGCACCGTGGCCGTCGGTATGCTGTCTGCAGATTTCGGTGACGTTCTCCGTTTCCACACTGACGGCGATGTCGGCGCCCATTTCACAAGCCGTTTCGAGGCGATCGCCATCGCCGGCCGTGCCTGCAACGACGACGAACGCACCGGATTGTTTTGCGAGCCAGGCGCACATCAGGCCGATGGGTCCGGGCCCGCAGACCAGGACGAGCTGACCGGGCGAGATGTCCGTGTAGCGACACAGCGCCTTGACGCAGCAGGCGAAGGGCTCGACGAGCGCGGCTGCATCGTGGCTGAGCTCGGACGGTACCGTGAAGACGAGCCGTTCAGGTGCTGCCAGATANTCCGCGAATCCACCGTCGATTCCACTGCCGATCGATTGGCGATTCTCGCAAAAGAAGTAAGTGCCCGTGTGGCAGAACCGGCAGCACCCGCAGCTCGCATTCGCGGTCGGGTTTACGGTGACGCGGTCGCCAACAGCGACCGACTTCACGCTCGCGCCGACTTCTACCACGTCACCGGAGATCTCGTGACCGAGCGTCACCGGAGGCTTGAAGCCGTAGCCGCCGTGACGTATGTGCAGATCCGTTCCGCAGATCCCGGCAGCTCTTACGGCGATCTTGATGGTGTCGTCTCTGGTTACCTCGGGTTCTGGTATCTCGCACAGCTCAACCCCGCCTGAACCTTCGGTTCTTTTTCTGACTGCTTTCAAGGCAAAACCTGGTTGAACCACAAAGGACACGGAGGGCCTTACCGGGGAATCGGTTGCATCACCCAAGGGCCAAGGACCAATGTGGTCAGTTATTGCCGGGTTCTGCCCGGCGTGCTCAAGACGGTGTTAAGCGCTCTGACTTTCGTGCTCTCGCGGCCTTCGTTTTTTTGCGATTGCTTTGGTTGTCGGCCGAAGGCCGCTCTGCGTTAAAGTTGTTTAAAGCCAAGAGGTGTCCTCCAGTTTGGCTTTGACGTCGTTGAGGTAGCGGGCGCAGACGAGGCCGTCTACCAGGCGGTGATCGGCGGAGAGGGTCAGGGTCAAGATGCGGCGTACACGGAGGCCTCCACTCCCGTCGGGTCTGACTTCGTCGCGGATCGTGCCGACGGCGAGCGCGGCGCATTCGGGCGGGTTGATGATCGCGGAGAACTCGCGGATGCCGAACATGCCCAAGTTCGAGATCGTGAAAGTGGCTTGCGTCTCGGATACGAGCTTNCCCCGACGTGCCGCTTCGACGATATCCCCACGGATTCGTGTAATCTCAACGAGCGATTTTGATTCTGCGGCCTCAATGACGGGTACGAGAAGACCGGCATCCGTTCCGACGGCAAGACCGACGTTGACGGAGGTGTTGTAGGCGATGTCATCCCCATCAAGGAATGCGTTCAGGATCGGGTAGCCGGACAGAGCGTCGGCAGAGGCGCGGATGATGATGTCGGTTAGAGTGAGGTCGGGGCGATCCGATTCGATTGATTCCTTCCACCAGGCTTCGACGGCGGTCAGGTCCGTGTCGATCGACAGGTAGAAGTGCGGGATCGTCTGTTTTGCGGCGACCATGGCATTGCCGATCGCTTTTCGCATCCGGGACAGCGGTTCACGACCGGTGCCCTGCGGGGCGGTGCTGATCATTGCATCCGCTGCGGTTTGGACGTCCTTTATGGTGATCCGTCGGTTCGGTCCCGTTCCCGTGACGGTTGAGAGGTCGATGTTGAGGTCTTCAGCGAGCTTGCGAGCGGCAGGTGATCGTCTGATGCGTGTCGACGGGACCGTCTGAGAAGTTTTGGCTGTTCGGGTATTGGCCGGCTCAGGTTCTTCCGATGAAGCGTTGTTCGGGGCGGGCATTGGCTCACCGTCGGCGTCGACAGGTTCGTCGGCCGTGTCCGTGAGGATCGCGATATCGGACAGAACGGGTACGGTTTCGCCTTCCTGGCACAGGATTATGCGAAGAAATCCCGTGTCCGTCGCTTCGAAGTCGAAAAGCGCCTTGTCCGTCTCGAGCTCACAGAGGATATCGCCTTCTGCGACCTTGTCCCCTTCCTGCTTCAGCCACCTGACGACGGTGCCTTCGTCCTGCTGAAGCCCATACTTGGGCATTTTGATCCGCTTGTTCACGACTTTAAGCCCAGGCAGCCTCTGGCTGCTTGCCTCTCTTGTTGAACTGTCAGAACAGAAATACAGCCGTCCTTATCCTGCGGATTCACTGAGGTTCGCGCAACTGTTTTGAAGGTTGGAGAACGCTCTGCGGCTACCGCTTCGCTCCTGACGGCGCAGGCTGATACTTACGGACTAAATTGCGAAGGGTTTTGGCTTCAGGGTGATCGGGAGCGATCTCAAGCGCTTCCTTGAAGGCCTTCGCCGCTCGGAAGGTCAGGTTCTCTGCTTCGTAGAGTCTCCCGATCGCGATGTGTCCGTCGGCGAACCTGGGGTCGACTTCAACGCTTCTTTTGTATGCCGTCCTGGCCTGCCTGGGTAGTCCCATCGCGGCGTAGGCTTTGCCGATCTCAAGGTGGGGCTTTGCGTCTGTCTTGTTGATCTGGGAATACTTGCTGTATGCCAGGAGCGCGTCCTGATGCTTGCCCGCGAGCGCGCTGGCCTTCCCGAGTTGGAAGAAGCCCGGCGTGTTGTTCGGCTCGATTTCCACCGCTTTGGTGAATGCTTCAGCAGCANCGGCGTAGTCTNCGAGCTCCATCAGCGTCTCACCCAGGTAGAAGTGAACACGCTTCATGTGTGTCCCGCTTGAGACCGCTTTTCGGAGGTAGGTGATCCCTTCCTTCCGGGAACCCGTGTTCCTGAGAATCATGCCGAGCTTGTAATTCGCATNCGGGTGATTCGGTTTCTTCGACAGCGCCATCTGATACTGACCGGATGCCTCGTCGATCTGGCCAAGCTCCTCGTAGACGCTGCCCAGCTCGACATACAGCTGAGGGTCGTCGGGATTAGCCGCGATCGCCTGCTTCAGACCATCTGCCATCTGGGCGAAGTTGGACTGATACTGGTCGAACCAGATTGAGCTCAAAGCGGACTGCATCTGAGGATCCTCGGGTGCCTGCTTCAAAGCCTGCTCGAGCTCGGTCATTGCCTCGGATTTGCGGTCCAGACTTATGAGGAGGAGCCCAAGGCGATATCGCGCGTCCCTGTGATCGATGTCGGCCCTCAAGGCCGCACGGTATGCGCTCTCAGCGCCAGCGGNGTCCTTCTTGTGCTGGAGCAGCGTTGCTAGGCGGTAATGTGCGTCCGCGTAGGCCGGGTCGAGGCTTGTGGCTTCCGTGAAATGTCTCGTCGCATCTGAGACGGCAGACTGTCTGGCATCTTCGCGGTTGAGAGCCAGCAGACCCATCGAATGNGCCCGGAGCGCGTCGACGACGCGCGTCGAGGGTCTGCGAATCGATTCGGCGTCTTCCGGAGGGAGCGCGATCCGAAGGGCCTGTGCGATCTGAGTCAGGATGTCGTTGATCGCCTCTGCAGGATCGTGGATCGACCCCATGCTCTTGAATGTCGTTAGCGGTCTACCCGAAACGGGATCCACACACCGCGCCGAGACTTCGATCGATTCGCCCACCGTTTTGTAGGCACCCCTTATTAGGAGCTGAGCCCGNAGCTGCCGACTGATCTCGACCAGGTTCCCCGATACGTTTGGGTCNAGGGATACGACGTGATTGATCTCCTCCCAGGTGAAGGCTCTCATATGTATCGTGCCGTGCAGCTTTGAGCGTGCGACTTCCGGATACACGGCCGAGAGCCAGTCCCAGTCCGATTCGCCTGTTTCGTTCGTGAACGCCGGGAAGACAATCGGCCAGTCGGTGCGAGCCTGTATGGAGGCTGATGACAGGAGTGAGCAGGTTAGAAAAAGTATGAGGAGCGTGGTGTTGCGAAGCGGTCGTGGGGCAGAGGGACCGTCGCGTTCGCTGAGGATAGGAGATGGACGAATGGGAAGCGGACCTTCGGTCAGGGATAGCCTCGCAGATACCTTTTCAATTGACCCAAGCTGCAAGCCCCATGCTCTTCGCTTCCTGTCTCGTGATCCGTCCACCATGCCCTGCGCTCCTTGCTGACTCATCTGAGTAAGTTCTCATCATCCCGCGTCACATATAGAAACGCTATACACATCTCATCCGTCGATTTTTCTCCCCATCGTACGAACTTCGGGGGATTGTTTGGGTTCTTCGGGTTTTCGGCCGAATTGTCGTAAAACGCTTCTAGGTCGATCCTTGTACCCCTAGGTAGCCCGATCGGTTCCTGGTAGACGTAGGTTTCTTGCCAGTTGAACTCCCAGTCATCGACCCAAACTAGGTGCTGCATTGTTCCGTCGGGGAAGGTGGCGGTGACTTTGATCTCTGTCCCTAGCAGGTGCATGTGAGGGAGGATCGCGAGGATGTGCGAGTCTTCGCCCAGTGTGAGGCCACCCGTGATGCGATGCCTTTTGGCCCCGGCGGGGATGAAGAGCAGGCGACTCGCTACGGATTCCTCGACGAGGAGCTGATTGATCGGTTCCTTGTGCAGGTAGATTCCTAGCTTGGACTGATCCAGCTCGACACGGCCCGATTTGTGGTAGTGCACCTGGATAACTATGTGACAATCCTTCGGCAGCCGTCGTCCGATTCCNTTTGGCAGCACCAAGGGCGTGTTACCGGGCGCCCACCCGCCGAGCGATCCACTTGCTTGGAATCCTATCCCACCGAAGCTCGCGTATCCTGGTTTCGGGTCTGCTTTCTGTAGCTCGAAGGCCTTCCCGGTTTCGTCGAGGTAGACGCTGACGTGGTGGACGACTTCTTTCGCGCCGGGAAGGATCTCGATCGCGCGGACGTATGCGTCTTCCTTGAGCGNTACGGGTAGCACGAAGCATCGATACTCGTCTTGGCCGACTGCCTTGACCGTATAAGGTTCGTTGGGGATTAGAATCACGTCGGGTGTTCCGAGTGTCCAATTCTTTGGGAAATCCACTTTGGGCGGTTCATCAGAAGGGTCGCCCTTCGGCATGCCCTCATCTATCCACTTCTCGAAGAGCGATAGCTCTTTGTCGGTTAGTTTTCGGGCGCCGGCGAAGTCGTTAACGTCGACCCGGGCGGGCCAGGGTGGCATGTCGCCCGCCCGAATCGAGTCGCGCATATCGGGTGCCCAAGCCGCCACTAGATCGTAATCGTCGAAGGACACTCGACCGATCCCGCCCGCGTGATGGCAGGACTGGCAGTTCTTCTGGAGGAAAGGGACGATGTGCTTCGAGTATGTCGGGGCGTCGGACGAAGCGTTCACAGGCGGGACGTGGATTCGTCGGATGATGCACCCGAGAGATTTCGTTACCGTGCGTGGGATTGTGTTCCCGGCAAGGAGTGCGTCCATGGCCTCCCAGAGCCCGCGTGATGTCGTCTGCTCCTCGTTGCCGAATCCGTTATCGATCTCTCCGTGATATCTAAGAACGCCATCAGTGTCGAAAAGGTAAGCTTGTGGAGTAGACTTCGCCTCAAGGAGGTCGGCNAAGCGGTTGTTCACGTCCTTAAGTATTGCGAATTCGAACGCCTGGAGTTCCGCAAACTCAGTAATTGCCTCCGATGTTTCGTTGAAGTTGGCGTTCACGGCGATGAGTGTGATCCCGCGTGGGCCATACTGTNCGTGGATCCTGCTCATGTGGTCCGCGTAGACCCGAGAAGTCGGGCATTCTACAGAGAAGAAGACGATCAGTCGGGCTTTCGATGCGGGATAGTCCGCGAGGCGCATGGCCCGTCCGTCAAGTCCGCTGAGGACATAGCTATCTGCGAGCGCGTCGCCGATCCCGACTGTAGCGTGGGCATAACAGGTCAACTCGCAACACAGGCCTAAGGCAAATGTGAGCTTTCGGAGCATTCAGGCCTCTTATACCAAAGATTTGAGACAAGAGATAAGATACATAAAAGCGAATAAGTGAGAGAATCGATACGGAATCAATCTTCTTAAGGTAGATGAACAGCTACGATATCAAGGAAGCCATAAGAGNAGAAACATTGTAAATAAGTTTCTAAGGTGCGATTATAGGGTTGCCCGCTTTGTTCACGAACACGACACAGAAGGCGAATAGAACCCTGGCGGTCGAGTCAAGGCGGCGCTAGATCGCAGACACCGCTCGGATAATCAGATTGACTTTTCTCTCAAGCGAGGTGCTGCAGTTCTGGCAGCTTCTGAGAACGGCGTCAGCTTGGCGAGCTGGTCACTGACGCTAGGTTTCACATATTGANAGCAATAGGGTTAGCAGGGAGTCTTAATGTCGAAGGTNATCATCACAGTCGCGCTGAATGGGAGCGTNCCGACCAAGCAGATGAATCCGAACACGCCGATCACTCCGGATGAGATAGCGGAGTCTGCGAAGAGGTGTGAGGATGAGGGCGCGACAGTTGTCCATGTGCATGCGCGCGATGCCGCTGGAAAACCGACGCTGGACCCGGACATCTTCGCCGAGATCCATGAGAAGGTGACGATACGAACAGAGATGATCTGCCAGATCTCAACAGGGGGGCGAGCAGATCTGGATGCCGGGCTTCGTGCGGAACCTGTCCTTCGGATCAAACCCGAGATGGCCTCGTTGACGACCGGGTCGATGAACTTTCCGGATCAGGTGTATGCGAATTCGTTTGAGACGGTTGGAACTTTGGCTCGAGCAATGCAGGAGGCAGGTACAAAACCGGAGATGGAGATCTTCGAAGCCGGNATGATCGACAATGCACTGCTGCTGTTGAAGCAAGACCTGGTAGAAGCGCCGCTGCACTTTGATTTCGTGATGGGTTCCCGTGGATCGCAGCCGGCGACGGCACGTCAGCTGACCTTTTTGGGCGATTCAATTCCGGACGGTTCGACNTGGACCGTTGCGGGGCTCGGACGTCACCAGCTGTCGATGGGAATCCTGGCAATAGGGATGGGTGGACACGTCCGTGTAGGGCTCGAAGACAACATCTACTACCGGTATGGGGAGTTGGCGAGCAACGAGCAGTTGGTTTCGAGGATGGCGAGGATCGCGAAGGAAGCTGAGCGTGGGGTGGCGACTGCTGACGAGGCTCGTGAAATGCTGGACCTCAAAACCTGTGGAACCACAGGGGACACTTAAGGGAGAGCCAGTGGATAGCCAATGACCGCCATAGTGGGAGGATGGTTATCGGAGAGGCGGAGAAGTATAAAAGCGCCTAGAAATAACAGGTGAATGCGTATAAGGGCGCAGAGCCCCCTTGCCCGGGGTGCCCTGCGCTGTATTTCACTCCTCTCGAGGGAGGACGGGGTTACAAGGACTGCTATCCGTTCGCCCTTCGATACGTCGGATTCNGAATAGANGTATAGCGCACCGAAAACATGTAAGCGTTGCCAGGGGGCTACTTAGGGTGAAGGGTTTGTGTCTCGTAACAGGTGGTGCAGGCTTTGTCGGAGCAGAAGTCGTTCGGTTGCTAGCGGAGCGAGGTGATGATGTCGTCGTATTCGATTTGGAACCAGACGACGAACGGCTCGCGGGGATCGATGTTGATGTGGTGCAAGGGGATCTGGGGGATGCGCTGGCGATGGATCGTGCGGTCGCGGCGCATCGACCGGAGACGGTTTTCCACTTCGGAGGGATGCTGAGTGTAGACAGTGAGGCGGATCCTGTGGCGTCATTCAGTGCGAATGCGACCGGTACGTTGAATGTGTTGGAGGCGGCGATAAAGCACGGTGTGAGGCAGGTGATCTACGCCAGCACGATGGTCACCTATGGGAAGGATATAGAGGGCCAGACTATCGATGATACAACGCTTCAACGGCCACACCTTTTCTATGGGGCAACTAAGGTGTTCAGCGAGCACACGGGCCTGTGGTACAAACGGAAGCATGGGATCGACTTCAGAGGAATCCGGTATCCGGGGATTGTGGGTCCGGGTGTNAAAACGCCTGGAGTTGCGCAGTATAACGCGTGGATGATCGAAGCCGCGGTCAAAGGCGAACCCTTCGTTGTCTGGGTTCGGGAGGAAACGAGGCACGCGATCCTTTACTATAAAGATGCTGCGAATGCGGCCGTGCAGCTGGCAGAAGCGCCCTTAGAGCACCTTGAGCGCGAAGTCTATGTTGTGACGAGTGAGAGGCCGAGCCCGAGCGCCGGAGAGCTGGCCGATGCAATCCGCCGCCAGATGCCCGATGCACAGATTACCTTCGAAGTCGACGCAGAACGCCAGCGCGTGCTAGAGGATGTCGAGCGTCCGATCGACGATAGCGCCGCACGAACAGANTGGGGTTTCGCACCCCGNTATGGCCTAGACGATATGGTCACGGACATGCGCCAATAGGACCGACTCTTCGAGTCGGACGCGCCGCTGATGTCAGACCGGAGAATGAGTCACCGGTCGGCACGCTTGATTTGAACCGGGTCGAGAGAGAACTGCCGACAGCCTTACACTTGCCAAGTCTCCGTGGGTTCCCAAGCTTACGTTCTATCTTCTTCACGAGGATCCCACGCGTTCCTGCTTCGGGTGATCCATTGCATCCATCATCTACTCTTTGTGCCTGCCTTCCGCGCGTCTCGCTCTGTTCAAGTCTTCCTACGAGGCTGGAACACGTGGCCCATATGTCCCGTCGCCTCGGGATCCAGCTCTTCATCAAGCGGGACGATCAGACCGGNCTTGCCTTTGGCGGCAACAAAATCCGCAACCACGAATTTATCTTCGGTGAGGCGGTGGAACAGGGGTGCAATGCCGTGATCACGACGGCCGGCGTCCAGTCGAATATGTGTCGTGCGACGGCAGCNGCNGCGGCCCGGCTGGGGATGNGGTGTGTCCTTCTCNTGCGAGGGTCAGGAGAGGAACCGAATCAGGGCAACCTGATGCTGGATCGGTTGCTTGGGGCCGAGATCCGGTTTATCCCAACACAGGACCCCTACGATGAGCGTGTCGAAGGCTGGCTCGCAGAGGCGGAGGCAGATCTTCGGAAGGAGGGTATGAATGCGTATGTTCTTCACCTTACGGGTGACGCATCGACGATTGCTGCCAGTGCTTACGTACACGCAGCCGAGGAGCTTTCTGGCCAGTTCGACGAGCAGGGCATCGATCCTGAACGAATCTTCGTGACAGTTGGCTCCGGCGTGACGGCTGCCGGTCTTGCCCTCGGTCTGAAGCATCTGGGCAGACGGACGCGTGTAGTTGGGATTAGCAGCAGCTCGGAAAGGGGTTTTCTGGAGAAACGGGTACAGATGTATGCGAGAGCGACCGCNGAACGGCTCGGGGTCGATACGAGGGTCGAGCTGGATGATTTCGAGATCCTCGATCAGTATGTGGGCGATGGCTACAGTATCCCAACACCGGGGGCCATCGATGCGATTCGGCTTGTTGCACGCGAGGATGCTCTCGTCATGGATCCGGTNTACACCGGCAAGTGTCTTGCAGGTTTGATTGACCAGGTTGAACGTGGTGCGATTACTAAAGGCGAGTCAATCGTTTTCCTGCACACAGGAGGGGTGCCGAACCTTTTCGCACAGGCAGGAGCAATGGCCGATTGCGGGACGGCAGGCCAAGGTATTCGTTGAAAAAGGATCGACGCAAGGCCTATGGTCAGACAACTTGGATTCCTACGAAAGGTCACTATGAAAGCAGCCGTTTGCCGGGCGTTCCGAGCGCCGCTGGAAGTCGAAGAGCTCGATCTCGNCGCACNACAGAGAGGTGAAGTCTAGGTTAGGACGTGGTCCCCACGGCGAANATTCCGTTCGGGAGCAGTGTCGCGGTGCTGGTTGTCGGAGGCGTCGGTCTNAACGCGGTGCAGGGTGCCTTCGCATCGTCGGNGTATCCGATTATCGCGGTCGATCTGCTGGATTGGAAACTCGAAGAGACCAAGCAGTTCGGTGCTACGCAGGGGTTCGTGCTGACTCGGAATCGGCGGAAGAGGAGGTTAGAGAAATCACGGTAGGACGAGGGGTAGACTACGCGTTTATAACGGTTAGGGGTTGGTCGCAGGTTGGGAGACGTCAGAGAGCTCACGATCTCGTAAGACGAAAGCCACGCTTATGAGCGTCTGTGTCAAGGCAAAGAAAGTCATCACTCATCCGGAAGCGCCGCCGATCGAGGATGGGGTTGTGTTGATCGAAGGGGATCGGATCATCGACGTCGGACCGGCGACGGAGGTCTCGGTTCCTTTAGAAGCGAAAGTGTTTGACCAGTCCAGCCGAACAGTGATGGCGGCGATGGTGGATCCCCACACGCACATCACGATCAACAACTCATACGGGATCCCACTCAGCGAGCACTTTGAGTTCGACTATGCGACGGCTGTGCTGCGCGGGGCGGACAACCTTCAGCAGGATCTNCGGACGGGGGTGACGACGATGCGTGCCCTGGGCGACCGGATTGGAGTTGAGGCGAACTTCCGGGACGCCGTCGAGAGGGGGGAGCTCGTTGCACCGCGGATACAAGCCTGCGTGCGGGCTCTTAGGCCGAGCCACGGTACGGCTCCGTTTATTGCGTTCGCCGCAGATGGGCCTGAAGAACTGCGCAAGAAGATTGGCGAGAACATCGATGCGGGAGCAGATTGGACGAAGNTGTTCATCACGAACGTCCGGGACGGGGACAGGTTTGAAGACTACCTCCGCGGTGATCTGACAGATGTGGCCGCTTATACGCGCGAGGAGATCGAGGTGGCGATCGCCTACTCCCACGATCGAGGCGTTCCAGCTTGCGCACACGCGATCGGCGGGGATGCGATGCGGTGGGCGATGGAGGCCGGGATCGAGTCGATCGAGCACGCGAACCTACTCGCAGAGTCCGATGTCGATCTTTTTGTGAAAAGCGGTGCCTACCTGAGCGACCCGAACCTCCAATTGTTCTTCGATGCTGATACAGGTTTCGAGTCCTTCGAGTCCTGGGAGTGGGATTGGTGGCGTGAGCGGGTCGAAATAGCAAGAGAGCTGACCGCACGGTGGTTGCCTGAAGCGGTGAATGCTGGCGTAAAGGTCTGCCTGGCAACAGACAGCACACACGCTACGCTTTGGCGCGACGCGCGCTGTTTTGTCGGGCTCGGTTTGTCTGAGGTGGAAGCGCTCAAGGCAGTGACCGTGAACGGAGCCGAGATGCTCGGTCTGTTGGACGATCTGGGTGATCTCTCTGCCGGCAAGATGGCGGATCTGATCGCAGTAGAGGGGGATCCGCTGGAGGATATCGAATCGCTGGCTGAGGTCAGGCTGGTCTTGAAAGAGGGTCAGGTCGTACACGAGGTTGCCGCCGAATGAGTGTGGACTATCAAGCTCTGATCGATGGCGGGGCGAAGACCTGGAACGACTGGCGCTCCGNGAATCCGGATGTGGTGCCGGATATATCCGATCTGTCGTTCGACTACCTCGACCTGCCTGGTATGGATTTTAGCGGCATGAACCTCGATTATGTGACCCTGAGCGCGGCGATTCTCGTCGAGGCCAAACTGGATCGGGCGAGTCTCGATCACACCGACCTGAGTGACGCGGTTTTGGATCGCGCGACGTTCATCGATGCAGACGCTAAGTGTGTGAACCTGTTCGGCGCTTCGCTCGTGGAGGCACGGCTTCTNCGCACGAACCTGATTTCATGCTCGCTGCGGGATGCTGATCTGACCAAAGCGGATCTGACAGGGTCGGATCTTTCAGTCGCCTACCTGAGGGGCGCCGACCTACAGGAAGCTATTTTCAAAGAAACAAAGCTGGATCGCGCGATCTTCATCGATGTGGAGAACCTGCAGGTCGATCAGCTTCGGTCGGCTGCCAGCAGCGACGATCTCAGCGGTCTCAATGAGGAAATCCTCGCCCAGCTCGGCTGAACCGCATCCTTCCCNATTGGCTAAAGTTGGTATCTTTAAGGCCGGATATTACGTCTACCCCAGAACTAGTTGGTAGAAAGTGCAGAATNCNGAAAAAAGAAGCCGTCTGACACCCGCTCAGAGATGGGCGCTTCGTGTGATCNTTGGACTGGGTGTGTTTATGCTGGCGAACACNCTCTACTTGCTCGTTAACCGTGCGATCGACACGTTCGGATGGCGGACCGTCAGCGTCGATCAGGCATCCTTGCCAAAGTGGTTCCAGTTCCTGATCCTGTCCCATACGGGTGTAGGTCTCGCTCTGGCCGCAGTGGCAATCATCTTCGCGTTCTGGCATCTGACGCGTGTGTGGATCCGGCGACGCAACCGTCGTGCCCTCGTGACCGGGATTCTCGTGCTCTTCCTGGGAATCGTCCTGTCTGCAACGGGTTTCCTGATCCTGTCTGAGGCAAACAGCCGGGATAACCGCTGGGCCTACTGGCTCCACGTGGTCACGGCTGTTCTCGTTCCCCTCCTGTATGTCCTCCATCGACGGTTCTCAGTCTGGACACCTTCGTTACTGGTGCGGCGTCGGGCGACTATCATGATCGCGGCCGGTCTCGCGGTATTTCTGATCGGGCACTGGGTCACGGGGGACGAGGCCGATCTGACGCAAGAAGCGACAGAGGCGCTGGCGAGAGGAACGAACACGGGTCCGGGTTCAAAGGTGAGGGATCTTTCATCCTACGCAGACCAGGCCGGGTTCGTGCCTGTCGGCTTTGTGCCAGAAGAAAGCCCGTTCTTCCCTTCGGCCGCGACGACGACGACGGGCGACTACCTCCCTTCGCGTATCATCACGCGTGACGACCTCGGAAACAGGCAAGCACTCGAAACAGATTTGGACAGTTTGGGGTTCGTGGTGAACACGCGGATTGGTGCGGAGACGTGCGAACGCTGCCATCCGGATGTGACCGAGCAGTGGGCGGCGTCGGCGCACCGCTTCGCCTCGTTCAACAATCCGTTCTATGAAGCGACGGTCAATCTGTTGCGGGAGACGGCTGAGAACGGCTTGGAGAAGTCGAAGTGGTGCAGCGGGTGCCACGATCCGTCGCTGATGCTGGCGGGGCAGATGGACAAGACCGTAAGCCGAAACGCGCCCCAAGCGCAGGCGGGNCTGACCTGTCTGGCCTGTCACGCGATTGATCAGATTCATGATCGAACCGGGAACGCTAATTACAACATCGCGGACGAGCGGGAGGATCCGTATCTCTTCCCAAACGCGAAGGACGGGTTTGGTCTGCTGCTTCACGATACGGCTTTGAAGGCGCGACCGTTCGTGCACAAACAGCAGATGCAGAAGCCCTTCTTCAGCGATGCCGAGTTCTGCGGGACCTGTCACAAGGTGAGTCTGGACAAGCCCGTCAACGACTACAGATGGTTGCGGGGCCAGAACGAATACGACAACTGGCACGACAGTGGGGTTGCTCGAAACGCGNCGCGGACTTTTTATCTGCCTCAGATTAAACGCGTTTGCCAAGACTGCCATATGCCGCTCGAGCCTGCTCCTCTCGGGGATCTGGCGGCCAAACAGGGCCTTGTTCGATCGCATCGGTTCAATGCGGCAAACACCGCGCTGCCATACCTGCGGGGTGACTTCGAGACCGTGAAGCGTGTCGAAGCATTCATGCGGCACAAGATGCGTGTAGACATTCTGGCCTTGAGGCGGGGGGAGCGGTTCGAGGCGATTTCGGCTCCCGTGGACGGTGAGACCAGCGGTGTGGCTCCGGGCGAGGAAATCCAGGTCGACGTGGTAATTCGTAATGTGGGTGTCGGGCACACCTTCCCGGGTGGAACGAACGATTCCAACCAAGGGTGGATCGAGTTCAGGGTGATGGACCAGAATGGCTGGCCGATCGTGGCCAGCGGACTCCTGAGCGAGGATTCGGTTGTGGACCCGAATGCGCGGTTCTATCACGCCGTGCTCGTCGACAAAGACGGGAAACGGATACAGCGTCGCGACGGGCACAACATCCATACCTCCGTGTATACGCGTACGATCGGACCGGGAACGTCGGATGTCGCCAGGTATCGATTCACGGTTCCCGACTCTATGCGTGGGAAGAAGCTGACCCTTCGTGCAAGCCTGCACTGGCGGAAGTTCGACCGTGCCTACACCGAGTTTGCTTATCGTGCCAACCCGGAAGGCTTCAAGGCGTTTAACGAGGTACCCGAGCTCCCCATCAACGAGATCGACACGGATACCGTGATTCTGCCCGTAGGCGAGGTAGTTTCCGGTGGACTCCGTGCGAAGTCGGAAGACTGGGAACGCTTCAATGATTACGGGATCGGGCTCCTTCTACAGGGGGACACCCGCAACGCGGCGATCGCCTTCGATGCGGTCGCACAGGTGGACCCAAAACGGATCGACGGATACCGGAACCTTGCGCGGATCGCAGTTCGAGACGGGAACATTTCCGAGGCGTATCGACATCTCGAGCGATGCGAGGAGATCGCCCCGGGAGATTTACAGACGTCGTGGGTCTGGGGCACGGCTCACCAGAGAGCAGGAAGTTACGCCGAAGCTGCAGGAGCTTATGAACGAGTCCTGACGACGTTTGCCGAAGACAGAGCGGCCTGGCGTAACCTCGGACGTGTGCGATACCTGAATGGCGATCTTGATGCAGCCGGTGAGGCCTTCGACCGCGTCCTCGAGATTGATCCGGAAGACCGTGTTGCACATTACCATAAGATGCTTGTATATCGAGCCACAGGTCAGGTCGAAAAGGCCGCACGCTCAGAGAGAGCTTACCTGAGATACCAGATCGACGAGTCTGCACGAGAGGTCACGCAACAGTTCCTGCTCGATCATCCTGAGATCGAAAGAGCCGCACAGGCTATTCAGATTCATTACCCCACACCGGTTCCCCGTCGGGGTGCTTCCGACCGGGCCAGCAATGAATCTGCTCGAATCGGGGAACAGGGATAAGGTCACGACCATTTGGGTTTCTCTGTCCGGTCGATCGATTTATCTTTAGCGGTCGATTCCAAGTCGCACTCAAACCTTCGCATTGCTTTGCTCCGACTGATCCTAATCCCTAACCGACGCACTACCCTTCTTTTCTTCCTCGTCCTTCTGTTTAGTTGCAGACAGGAACCCGTTCCCGAAGCTGTCGACACCTCCTCTTACGCAACCACGGATCACGCAGAGACATCGTTCGCAGGGCTTGGGGGCCCACCTCGTATCACNTACACTGATGTTACCGATTCATCCGGTATCGACTTTGTGCACGCAACCGGTGCCTTTGGCGAGAAGTGGATGCCCGAAAGCCTCGCGAGCGGCGTCGTTCTGTTCGACTACGATGACGACGGACGATTGGACGTTCTGTTTGTGAACGGGACGTTCTGGGACGGTCATCCAGGCGAGGGCTCGGCCCCAACTCTCGCGCTGTATCGCAACCTGGGTGGGTTTTGTTTCGAGGAAACGACCCGAGAGGCAGGGTTGGATGTCGCTGTCTACGGTATGGGCGGGACGGCGGGGGACTATGACGGCGACGGCGACAAGGATCTTTTTGTGACGACCGTGGAGGATAACCTTCTGTTCAGGAACGATGAAGGGGTCTTTGTCGACGTGACAGAGACAGCAGGCGTCGACGGCGGGCGATGGCAAACGGACAAAGGGCGGCGAGAACCTGAATGGTCGACGAGTGCGGCTTGGCTCGACTACGATCGGGATGGGTGGCTCGACCTGTTTGTCGGGAACTACGTGCAATGGTCGCCGGAGACGGATCTGTTCACGTCGATCGACGGTGAGAACAAATCGTATGCAACTCCGCAGGAGTACAAAGGGCTGTCCTCTCGACTGTATCGCAACCTGGGCAACGAGCGTTTCGAGGACGTTTCCGTAAGAGCCGGTGTCTACAACGAAGAAGGGAAGACAATGGGTATCGCGATCACAGATTACGATCGCGATGGTGACCCGGATATCTTCGTGACGAACGACACGCAGCCTAATTTCCTCTACAGGAATGGTGGTGACGGCACGTTTGAAGACGTGGCACTGCTCGCTGGTGTAGCATATGACGGGGCCGGTCGAGCTCGAGCGGGCATGGGTGTGGACGTGGCGAGTGTCGACACATCGGGTAGTCTAGGGATCGCGATCGGGAACTTTTCTCGGGAATCGCTTTCATTATACGTGCAGTCTTGGAAGGATCTGTTTATCGACTTCGCCGGAAAGAAACGGATCGCCACGCCGACGCTTCTACCGCTGACCTTTGGTGTGGTCTTCGCCGACGTCGATCTTGATGGTCACCAGGATATTATCTGTGTGAACGGGCATCTGGAACCGGAGATTAACAAGATTCAGAAAGAGATCACGTATCGTCAAGTTCCGCAGCTGTTTTGGAACAACGGCGCGACTCAGTTTGAGGAGGTTACCAGCGAGGCAGGATCGGCGTTCGCCAGACCGATCGTCGGACGGGGTCTGGCGTACGGAGATATCGATAACGACGGGGATCTTGATCTGGTTATGGTTGAGAACAGTGGGAAACCAATCGTGGCTAGGAACGACACGAAGACGCTGAACGGGATTCGTGTGGAACTTGTCGGACAGGCTCCAAACACTGGGGGGATTGGGGCGACAGTGAGGGTCCACTTCGGCAATCGCTCCGTTGTGCGCACAGTTCGGACCGGGTCCTCGTATCTCAGTCAGAACGAAACGACGCTGACGTTCGGGCTTGGATCGATCACACAAGCCGATAGCGTAGAAGTTACATGGGGATCGGGAGAGCAGATGTGTTTTACGNTGCTAGAGTCGGGGTTTATCTATCGGATTTCGGAGACAGGAACGATCAATGAGAAGACGTTTGCCACATCTAAGTAGAATTGTTAGCGCTCTGCTGTTGTTTGGCGTGACGGCGGTTGATGCCCAACTCGAGACTCTGGAGGCTGAGCGCGCGAAGAACTTCGGGATCGCGCACCTCGAGCAGGAACAGCCGAACGACGCGGCGGAGATGTTCCGAACGGTAATCGATCTGGCCCCGGAAGAGGCTCTCGGATACGCAAACCTGGCAGCCACGTTTCTCCGACTGAGTCAGGTCGATTCAGCGTTGCACTGGCTGGATCAGGCGAACGTGGTCGCTCTTAGAGATCCCCGCATCTACTATTTAAAGTCGGAGGCATACGGTGCCGCGAGCCGCTGGGGCGAGGCACTCGACGCCCTCAACCGGGCAATCGCGATCTCGCCGGACGACGCGATCCTCCGGTTTGCTAGGTTCCGTACGATCCAGTCGCTTGGCGACGATTTGTTGCGTGCTGTTGCGACGGAGGACATCGCACGTCTGGTTGCTCTTGTCCCCGAAAATCCAGTAGTCAGAGTGAAACACGCTAAAGAACGCTCGGAGGCTGGCGACTTCTCAGGAGCACGTGGGAGCTATACCGTTCTAAAGCCTCTGCTCGAAGACGCAGGTGTANAGCCTCGAGTGGTCACTCTCGTCGAACGCGGGCTCGATTCCGAGAACTCGACGCTGGCGGTCCGTGGATTCACCGTACTTGAGAACGTGCTTCGACCATCGGAGCGNTACAAGCAGTCGTTGGGACAGCTACAGAATCCCGTGATCGGGCTCCCTTTTCTGACCTTCAGCGAGGCCTTCCGAAGCAACCTGAGACCCGAGATACCCAATGCGGTCTATATTGCTTGGCGTCGGTTGAAGGCAGTCTCTGTCGGCGTGTCGGGCGACAGGGGGTCCTTAGACTTCGCAGATGTCGATGGCGACGGTACGGAAGACTGGCTTGTGTCGATTGACGGTGACCTAGGTCTTTCTCGTATTCATNGCTCCGGCTCAGGAGACTTTCTGGCCGACTGGTTGGGTCCAGGCGCGTCTGTTTCGAAGATTCTGGACTACGACAATGACGGCCACTTTGATGTTCTAGGTATCGGGGGCTCGGGTATCTGGCTGGCGAAGGGGGGGGCGACGAGACAATACGCTGATGTAACGGTCGAAGCTGAGCTGACTTCGCCGCCGGCTCAGGATGTAGCGGTCATCGATCTTGACAACGAAGGTGATCTGGACCTAGCTGTCGCCGCATCGGATGNGTTTCACGCTTGGCAGAACAGGATGGACGGGCGATTCCTGTCAATTGACGAGCGGATTGGCATTCAGGGGTTCGGCGGCATACGCGCGATCGTTCCCTTCGATCACGATGACGACGGTGACACGGACCTCGTTGTGGTCGACCGGGATGGTCGTCTGCAACTGCTTGACAACCTGAGGCTGAGCCGGTTCGAGGTTGCGGATCGAGGGTTTGGCGAAGCGACATACACCCGCGTTGTTCCAGCGGATATAGACAATGACGGCTGGCTGGATCTTGTCCTCCTGACTGAAGAGGGAGACGTGACGGTTCGGAGATGGCGGTCGGGATTGTTCGCGAGCGATTTGCCCGTTTCGGATGGACCGATCGATCAGCTGGNGACCGGTGATGTTGACAACGATGGATGGATGGATGTCCTGATGGCGACGGGCGATCGGTTACACATAGCCAGGAACGACGGACAGGGCGGATGGTTGCAGAGCGAGGTAGGGCAAGTCAGTGCGTCGGTCATCGCGCTGGGTGTCACGGATACGGATGCCGATGGGGATCTCGATCTTGTAGCGCTGACGGCTAACGGGACCGTCGAGACGTTCGAGAACGAGGGTGGAAACGCAAACGGATGGCTCCGGATCAGCCTTGTCGGTCTGCAGACACGGGGCACGAAGAATAACCTTCATGGATACGGTAGCCGTGTCGAGGTCAAGGCAGGGCTGCACTATCAGGTTCAGTATGCGGATCGGCCGGTGACCCACTTCGGGCTCGGTAGCCGAACGCAGGCGGATCTTGTTCGCGTGACGTGGAGCAACGGNGTACCCCAGAACGTATTCCGTCCGGCGTCGAATCAGACGCTCCGGGAAAAGCAGGTCCTCAAGGGTTCGTGTCCCTACCTCTATGTCTGGGACGGGCAGACGTACCGGTTTGTTACCGATCTGCTGGGTGCGGCTCCGCTCGGTCTGCAACTCGCCGACGGCGTGATCGCTCCGGATAATCCCCGCGAGATTCTGAAGATCGACGCCGAGATGATGGCCCTNAAGGATGGCCAGTATGTGTTCCAGTTCACGGAGGAGCTTTGGGAGACGATCTACCTCGATGAGGTCGGTCTGTGGGTGGTCGATCATCCCGAGGGTGTCGAAGCGTTTACTGACGAGCGGTTCCTGCCGCCACCTTACACGGCACCGGAAATTGTTACCACGCGAAGCCGACGCTACGCGAAGAAGGCGATGAATACGGAGGGCGAGGAAGTTACGTCAAAGCTCCGCGCGTACGATTACCAGTATCCGAACACCTTCCAGTCGACCCGCTACCAAGGACTCGTCGAGCCCCACGTCTTGACGATGGAATTTGGGGACGTGTCAACGATGCAGAGTCCGACGCTTGTGATGCGGGGTTGGATTTTCTGGTCCGACACAAGTATCAACGTCAATCTCTCACAGGGCGAAGNACTTAAGCCGGATTTTCCGATGATCGACGTCTGGCGGGACGGTGAGTGGGNGACGATGGACCGCCCGTTCGGTCTGCCCAAGGGGAAGGACAAGTGGATCGTGCTCGATTTGGCCGGAGAGGTCGACCCTAAGGATGCGCGTGTCCGCATTCGAACGAACTACGAAATTTACTATGATATGGCCTTTGTATCTGACGCGGTCTCGGACGCGGGAACGCGTATTACGAGACTGAAAGCGTCATCAGCAGAGTTGCGGTATGGCGGGTTCTCGGAAATGTACAGACCCGCACCCGATGGTCCTCACCTGTATGACTACTCGAAGAAGGTGTCGATTCCTCTCTGGAAGGATATGACCGGTTATGCGACGAAATACGGGGACGTGACGTCGCTGCTTGAGGAGACGGATGATTTGATGGCGGTGTTCACGGCGGGCGACGAGATTACGATCCGGTTCGAGGCGGAGGAGTTGCCCGATCTCGCTCCTGGGATGACGCGAAGCTTCTTCTTTCTGAGCGACGGATGGGACAAGGATTCTGATCGAAACACGGTCACGGGTGACACGGTTTTTCCACTGCCTTTCCANGGGATGTCCGCCTACCCGTATCCCAATACGGAGGCGTTCCCGGATTCAGAGGCGCACAAACGGATGATCCGTGAAACGCTGACACGATGGATCGGACCGGATGCGTATCGCGCGTATGTGCGGGAGGGCTGGTTCTCGAAGCAGCCAGCAGTCCTGCCGTGGGAGGAGACGGAGGATATTGCTGAGGGTGGGGTGGAGTAATTAGAGACGAAGAAAAGGGGGCGCGTGTGATAGACCATCAACCGTCTCTAACTCTGATCGTCAGCGTGAAGGGGGTCCGAAGATCCTCCCTCAGCCGCTTCGCAGGGGAAGATCTGAATTTTAGAATTCTGAAGTGACAAGGGGTTACTAACTTCAGAGACTATGTTGTGATTCTTTTGGTGTATATCTTGGCAGTCTCTGTTCCAGGGCGCCCGGCGCAAGGAAACCCGTGATGGAACTTCTCGAATACATAACATTAGTTTTNTTGCCATATCTCGTAATTCCACTTTATGTCATCCTGATCTTGCAACGTCTCTGGTTTTGGATGAAGCTTTACAATCCTGCCCTCAAACTGATCCCCGGTCCGAGAACTACACGAGCCCTTTGGGCAAGGCAGTATCGTCCTACGATCGACCTGTTCCCCTCAGGAAATCGAAAACCGGGTGTTCGANTCTGGCGCGACTTCAAGGGTTTTGTCCTTTTCGCAGGCCTGTTCGGGCGGGACAAGGTTTTGTGGTTTGGTTCGTGGACCTTCCACGTGGCGATGCTCGTTCTGCTGATTGTGCACTTGAAGTGGCTTGTTCCGCTTGTGGCGTGGTTTGGAGAGGATGCACTGCGTCGAATGGCTCAGGTCGCGGGCTGGGCGACGATAGGGAGCGGAATGCTTCTATTCGTTCGAAGGCTACTGGTCGCAAGAGTGCGTCAGATAACATCCAAGGCAGATTACACTTCAGAGATTGTTCTCAACCTGACCGTTCTGACCGGGCTCTGGGTCGGATACGATCGACCGGATGCGCACGAAGTCTATTCGTTCCTGAAAGGACTCGTGTCTTTCAATCCGATCGTCCCTGATTTCGGGCTGAGTCTCGTTCTCCATCTGCTGTCTTTCCAGCTGCTCTTGGTCTTGATGCCCTTCAGCCATCTGCTTCACTCCGGCGGCATCTTCGTGAGCCGGCGATTCCTCGCATCACCCAACTCGTTCTCGGGTGATGTATGANCCGGTATTTTGTGCTGTTCGGAAGGCCCTTCCGACGCAGTGAGGATTAGTTGCCGTTTGTCGGCATCGAAGGGTCAGGCCTATACCGTGCATCTCGAACTGAACGAGCGCTATGGGGATCACAAAGGAAGAATTGAACATCGCGTGACTGTGGACGGTCGTGCCGTTTTTACGCTCGATATTGCAAATCGGGCTCCGGGTCAGAAGAGGAACGGCTGTTACGCGTTCGGTGTCCCGGTGGTGGCTATCTAAGACGCGATGATCATAGCTGCCTCTGTTGTGACTATGCAAATTCTGGGGCTGTGGGGCTGGGATCCGGTTTCAAGATCGTGGCTACGAAACGTCNATGTTCTTCCCTTCAAGTGCTAATACGACAAGTAAGGCAAACAAAATTCGCGTTCTTCACGTCATAAACGCTTTGGACCATGGTGGTGCCGAAGTCTACGCTATGCAGCTGATCGTAGGGCTTCGCGTACACGGTGTCGATTCCCACCTCGCGTTCACGCATCAAGGTACGATGACCAATCGAGCGGCACGGCTGGGCGTGCCGATGGCCCATGTTTCAAGGCACCTCTTTAGCTTTCGGTCCCCCCTTCGTAGCCTGCTGGCTATGGTCAGGTTGTACCAGTACATCCGGCGGCAGGGCATCCGGGTCGTGCACGCACATATCTTCGAGCCCTATTTCTGGGTGGCGCCCGCTGCTTGGTTTGCCGGAGTCCCGCTAATTAGAACGGTCGTGGGAACGCGTCGAGACGCTCAGTGGTGGGCTCCTCTTCCTGAGCGCCTGCTGGCGCGGATTACAACGGCCTTCGTTGTCTTTTCAGGTGCAAGCAAAGCGGAAATTAAAGGCTTCGGCGTGGAAGACCGGCGGATTCACACCATTCCGAACGGGGTATCGTTTAACCTTGGGACCTTACCGGACATCGACGATCGTGCTCGCTTTGTGAAGGAAACGCTGGGATTGAGCGGCAAGTTCGTTGTCGGTTTCGTCGGACGCTTGCATTGGATGAAGGGGCCGACCGTTTTTCTCGAAGCCGCGGAGAGAATCGCAAAGCACATCCCCGATGTCCATTTCGTAATGGATGGTGTCGGCCCCATGGATGCGGAGGTTCGCCAGTCCGCGAGGGGTTTGGGACTCGCGGACCGTGTTTCATTTACCGGCTTGTCCGAGGACGNTCTCGGGNTCATTCGGTCGTTCGATGTGCTTGTTCTGTCCTCTTTTTCTGAAGGGATGCCGACTGTGCTGCTAGAGGCCATGGGGTTGGGGGTCCCTGTGGTTGCCACATCGGTTGGGTCCGTTCCGGAGGTGATCAGGGATCGGGTGCACGGCCGGGTGGTCCTTCCTCGTATCCCCGAAGCTATTTCCCACGCCGTTGTTGATTTGTTAAACTCTCCGGATGAGGCTTCGAAGATGGCGAGGCGTGCGCGGAAGCGGTGCGATGAATTTTTTCACTTTTCAGAAATTTCTCGGCGCGTCCACGCCGTGTATGTGGCGGCCAACTCTGGCACACAATGAGAACCGCATTCGGTATATTTTGCGGTCCAGATACTGGCGACTTGATTAATCGACGGTAGATCATGGCTGAAACCGATATTCATAACCGCGCGCAGCGCGAGACGAAGTTCATTCCAGCGGGAATGGTGGGTGCCTACTTTCGTCGTATCGCCGATCCGGATCCCTTTGTGCGCGACATTCAGGATGAGCCCTCNGCATTCATGCTGTATGCGGACATCTGTACGAAGTGCGGGGTCTGTGCGGAGGAATGTCCGGTCTACTACGGACAGCCTACCAAGCGCATGCATCCGGTGGAGCGCTCACGGCAGGTGATCCAGCTTTATAGGAAGCACGCGACCTGGTGGGGTCGTCTCAAGAACGCGATATGGCCGAAGCCGGATTTCGAGGACGACAATGCCGAGCTTTTTGCCGAAAGGATGTACGAGTGTCTGACCTGTCGGAGGTGCGCTGCGTACTGCCCGGTCGGGATCGACCATTCGGTCGTGACACGGGTCGGACGCTCGCTGGTCGACTTTATGGGTCTGACGCCGCAGGCTCTGGCTCAGGGAACGGACAACTCTTTCAATACGGGGAATCTTGAGGGGGCGTCCGCCGAAGCGATGATTGACTGCGTTCAGTTTCTGGAAGAGGAGTTGAAGGAGGAGACTGGTCTCGATATTCGGATCCCGATCGACAAGGAGGGTGCCGAGATCTATTTCGTGCCTCCCTCAGGCGATGTGCTTGTCCACGCAGAGAACCTGATGGGTATAGCCAAGGTGTTTTATGCAGTCGGTGCTGATTGGACAATGAGCAGTCGGGCTTTCGACGCTGCAAACTTTGGGTTCACGACCGGCAACAACTTCTCGATGCGTTTCGAGGCTAAGCACTACATCGACGAGGCGGAGAAAATCGGGTGCAAGACGATGGTGATGGGGGAATGCGGACATGCCTACCGCGTTATAAAGTTTATGGCTGCGGAAGGCTGGTGGTGGGGCAAGCTGTCGTTCGAGATCACTAGCGCTTTCGAGTATACGGCAGACCTGATCGAGTCGGGCGCCATCACGCTTGATCCCGAACGCAATCCGGACCGCGTGACGTATCACGACTCCTGCCAGTTCGCCGCTGGCTGTAACATCGTCGACGAGCCGCGCGACATCGTCAAGGCATCGTGCTCAGATTACGAAGAGATGGAGGGTGGCGGTCCAACCCAATGGTGCTGTGGAGGCGGCGGTGGCCTGTCGGCGCTGAGATCAGTGCACGATTTTCGTATGGACATTTCCGGTAAAAAGAAGCTCGAACAGTTGCAGGCCTCGAATGCTAAAATCGTGTCGACGTCGTGTCTGCAGTGTCGCACACAACTCCGCGAACTAGTGCGTCACTACAAGCTGACTCAGCGGGTCACGGGTGTGCACGAGCTTGTCAATTCGGCGATCGTGCTCGAAGGTGAGACGGTGAGCGATGGCTGACGAGCTGATCTATTGCGACAACGCAGCGACGACGTTCCCGAAGCCGCCAGAGGTGATGTCTTTTGCGACAGAGTGGTATGCCCAGTATGGCGTGAACCCGGGTAGGAGCGGTACGGATCTGGCGCTCGAGGCCGAACAGATGGTAAATTCGACGCGGGAGAGGCTGGCACGATCCTTTGGTGCAACAGGAGATGCGGACCGGCTCGTCTTCACGCAGAACGCATCCGACTCGCTGAACATCGCGATTCAGGGTGTTTTGAGCGAGGGAGATCATGTGATTACGACTGACCTCGATCATAACTCCGTCCTGCGACCGATTTATCATCTCACGCAGTATGAGAGGATTGAGTCGACCTACCTGCCCTTCGACGATGAGGGCCGTGTGGTTCCCGAGGTCTGTCGAGAAGCCATGAGGTCGAACACGAAAGCGGTCGTGATGTCTCACGGTTCGAATGCGCTGGGTACTGTTCAGCCGATCGCCGAGATCGGGGCCATCTGCCGAGAGAACGGTATCCTGCTTATCCTGGATGTGGCCCAGACCGCCGGCATGATTCCGATCGATATGGAAGCGATGCGGGTCGACATCCTGTGCTTCACGGGACACAAGTCCCTGATGGGTCCGAGCGGGATCGGCGGGATGTATGTGAGAGAAGGTGTTGAGGTGGCTCAACTGCGGTACGGTGGAACCGGCGTGCGATCGGAGTATCCGGATCATCTAGAAGAGTATCCGTGGCGACTCGAATGTGGCACGATCAACTTGCTCGGGATCGCAGCTCTAAACGCTGCCCAGGACTGGATAGAAAAGCAGGGACTGGATCAGATCGTGGCGACAGAGTTTGAATTGACGACGCGACTGCTTAAGGGGCTTGGTGAGACGGACGGCGTGACGGTCTATGGCGACACACGAAGCGAGAATCATCTGCCGGTCGTGTCGGTCAACGTCGAGGGGATGACGGCAAACAATGTGGGCACCCTACTGGACGTGAAGCATGGTATCGCGACTCGGACCGGACTCCAGTGCGCGCCGCGCGTTCACCGAAGGCTCGGGACTGTTTCACGAAAGGGCACAGTGCGGATTAGTCTTGGACCTTTTAACACGCTTGATCACGTCGATGCTGTTATTGGAGGTTTGACGGACATCGCACAAAGACANGGAGGATAAGACAGCGAAGGCGTTTGAAAACTGAAGGAGAGGCGTTCCAANTAGAAGCCTCTTGGAATCTGGAACGCTTTTGGTCTTTTGATACGCTCTTGGCTTCAGCTATGGCTGTTACGACGACTGTATTGGGTGGCAAAGAGATTGAGGTCGACGACGAAGGGTTCATCCAGGAGCCGGAGAAGTGGAACGAAGANATCGCCCGAGATATTGCGAAAGGAATCGGGATTCCCGATCTTACCGAAGATCACTGGTCGGTGGTCAACTATATACGCGAGTATTACCTGAAGTTCGAGATTGCGCCGCTGATCCGACGACTCTGCAAGATGACGCAGAAGGATATCGACACGATTTACGATCTGTTTCCCGATGGNCCGGCGGATGGGGCCTGTAAGGTGGCAGGATTGCCGACGCCTACGGGTTGTACCTAGAAACTCAAAGGTGTTCCAAAATACCAAGCCCCTTTGCCAAAGTCTTCGGGGTCCAAGGAAGGCGTTTCAGGTTCCAGGTTGTCTTGGAACATGGAACGCCTTTCGGCTTTTGGCATCACTGTGCCGACACACATCCCAGTTTGATGGCGGCTCTGCCAACCCAGTATCGATTTTCAGTAATTGTCGCCGCGCTCTGCACGGCGACGACAGGGTAGATGGGTGATACCGAGGTACTTGTAGGAGGGTATCCCACATTCGCGTTAGAGTTACCTTTCTTGAGGCAATCAACATCAAAGTAAGACGTTCGATAAAAGTGAGACTTTTTTCTTTATAACCTGGCAGATACGCCGGCATCTGGACAGACCGTACAGGATTGGTCAGCCTATTGCATTAAGGTCTGGCGCCACGCATTTCATTCGATCCAAGCCGGAGGCTCAAATGTTTCGACACGGCGCACGGTTTCTTACGTTCGCTCTCTTCCTGTCACTCTCAGGTCCCGTGATCGCATCCGAAGTTGCACCTGACTTCAATCTTCGATCACCCGAAGGCANGCGTATTCACCTGAAAACGTTTCTCCAAGATGGGCCGGTCCTGCTCGACTTCTGGGCGACCTGGTGCAAGCCGTGCNTTAAGACGATGCCGAAGCTGCAGAGNATATACGACAAGTATCGTGAGAAGGGTTTGACCGTGGTTGGTGTGAATGAGGACGGGCCTCGCGGTCAGTCGAAGGTTAAACCCTTCCTGAGAGCGCGTAATCTGACATTCCTAATCGCGCTGGATCTCGATGGCGGCCTGCTGAAGCGGATGCGTGTGAACGCACTGCCTGCAACGGTGCTTGTNGACACAACCGGCGAGATCGTGTTCCGACAAGAAGGCTTCTCGCAGAAGCTGGAGGAGAAACTGGTCAAGGTGATTGACGCGATCCTCGTCACCTCAGAAGGGGTGTCCTTGGAGTGATCACTNGAGCATTGANAGCATTCAGTCTCGGTCTTCTGTTCCTGTCGGCCACCGCACAGGGGCAGCTGTCCATCACGAGTCTAACAGAAGTGCAGCGCGGACGGGTCCCGGATGAGGACCCAAAGTCGATCGCGAACGTTTATGAACAATTCAACCTCGATTATAGCAGCGGCGGCTTTCAGACGGGTGGACGGTTCGAGATTTACCGGGCCTCAGTCGACAACCGAAGCGTNACGTTTCTCAGCCAGCGATACGTGTCCTGGTCGAGAGGGTCGGCCTACGTAGTTGGTGGAAACTTCTACGGCATTCTTGGTCGCGGGCTGACGCTTCGAGCCTTCGAGGTTCCGGGCGTGATCCTGGAGAGTACGTTGTTCCGGAAGCGACACACAAACACGCAAGATATGGAAGGAGTTTATGCCTCTTGGATGGAACAGCGGTTCGAGATGAAGGCTCTCGCCGGCCGGCCGGTGGTGGGTGACATTCCGCCCGGATATCCCGACTCGATAAGTGTTCTCAACAAGATCACCGGATTCGGCAGTGACCGCAGACAGGACTGGGTCGTGGGTGGCGAAGTGAGCCTACGACCGGTTCCGAATCTCAAGATTGGTGGCACGGTTGTGAATCTCCGTCCGGGGGGACAGTCCGACGACAGTTATGCTTGGTCGTGGCTGGCGGGTCTAGAGCTCGGAACCGTCTTCGAGCGTTTAGGNCTAGGCTCTGTATACGGGGACATTTATGCCGAGTTTGGTCGACGGGAGCGGTTCTTGAGCGAGGGTCACGGACGGTATGTTTCCGGGAACCTCGGCATAGGCTCCTTCGGGCTGAGCGTCGAATGGAAGGACTACNACAACTTCGACCTGCTCGCGAACGACCCGCCGCCGCTCGTCCGGCAACACATCTCATGCCTGCTCAACCGGAACACGCACGTTCTCCAGACGCTCAGCGAATCGGGATATCAGGTCGAGGCGGTGTATCCGATTCCGGGTCTGGCGACGGTGACCGGGAATGTGAGCCGAGGCAAGAACCAGCTCTCTTCCCGGATCTCGACTGTGTTCGAAGAGCGTTTCGTGTCCGCTGACCTAGATTTCCTGCCTGATGCACACTCCGCATCGGTGTTTTTCGATTGGGGAAAAGACGAGTTGGCAGGGTTGGCCGCCCATTATACGGGTGGTATCGTGGTCGGGACCACGAAGGCGACCGGTCACGCGATGGAGGTGATGTTCGAGCTTCAGAGAGGCAAGCTGCCGTTCGGAGCCGATCCGTCATACTGGGACACGTTCTCGCAGGCGTCCTGGCAGTCCCCGATGGGGGTCGGTGTGGCACTTGTGCTGGATCGGTCGACCAACCTGTCCGAGACGGACAAAGCCGGGACGCTCGAAGTCGAGCGTGATCCCGTCAGATTCTTCAGCGTGACCGTGAACGCGCGATACGGNCCCTATGAGGCCTATCTGTTCGCGGGAGATCGTCGAGGAGGTACCACCTGCAGATCCGGAACCTGCTACGAGGTGCTCGCTTTCCGAGGCGCGGAACTCCGAATTCTGACCCGGTTCTAGCGCTTATCCGGAAGCAAGACGGTGCGATTGAGGTCTTATGCAGCCAACCGGGACAGCTCGGTTCCTACTCGGATATGGCACATTGGTTTCGGAGCCTAAGGCCACAAAATGCTGCTTGTGATACTTTCCAGGGACGATTTTGGCATATTTGCAGAGGACGNGTCGATAGCAGACCTGTTTCGCCGGGGTTNGTTGGAGGGATTCATGAGGAGATGGGCTACCACGATTGCGATCTTTTTCGTATCTGTCGCACCGGCCAGCGCTCAGACGCTCGTGGGTCAGCCAATCTGCGATTTCTCACTTGCTAACCTGAACGGGCAATTCCTCAGCCCGGGCCAGTTCAAGGGCAAGATCCTAGGGATCTTCCTGCTGGGTCACGACTGAGGCGTCTGTAGAGCGGCGGCGCCGCTCGTGCAAGATGAAATCGTAGACGTGGCACGTGACAAGAATTTCGAGATGGTCGGTGTGGACCTGTGGAACGGGTCCGCCTCGCAGCTCAAAGAGTTCCAGTTCGTCACACAGGTCAAGTTTCCCCTTCTTCAGCGNGGAACGAACTCCGAGATCCCTTGGGGTCTGGGCGTCGAGAATATCATTGTTGTTGACCCGGAAGGCATCGTCCAGGGCATCCTGAGTGTTGTGGACCGGGACAAGGTGATCGATCTAATCGATCTGATCAACGAGCCTGTAGCGATTTCGGAAGTGCAACCGAAGTCGATCTATTGGGGAACGACGGGCGAGGTCGGTGTCCAGCGAACCNTTACCGTGACGATCGAGAATTTGGGNCTGACNGATCTGGTTGTTTCGGAAATNCGATCGACGACCGACCAGGTTTTGGCCGACAAGACGGAGCTCACGGTTGCGCCTCGCGGTAAAGAGCAGTTCGTGGTCACGCTCAACCCGACCCGCGAAGGCACGCTGACCGGCTCGGTCGAAATCACGACCAACGAGCGAAACTGGACACTGCCGATCACGAGCCTCTTGATCGAGAGAGGTCTGTCCCCCGCGATCGTTCTTTCGAACGAATCCGTGGACTATGGTCTAATCGAGATGGGACGAACCTTGTCGAGACAGATCGAAATCCAAAACGCGGGCCTCGGTCCTCTGACCGTGACGGGCGTCGAAACCGATCTCGAGGGCGCAACGATATCCGAGCGGTCCTTCACGCTAGGTGCAGGAAAATCGAAAACGATCACGGTGACCGTCCAGCCACCGGGCGAGGGTGCCTTTGTCGGGACCGTTTGGATCGCGAGCGACGACCCGGACAAGGGTTCCGTCGAGGTGAACGTAGTAGGATCCGGACAGGTCATACCTGCCGATGCACGAACGGATTTCGATGGCAGCGGGACGGTCGACTTCGCGGATTTTCTCGGATTCGCAGGTGCCTTCGGAACCGGAGCCGTGGTGTATGACGTCGACAGCAGCGGGATGGTCGACTTCGCGGACTTTCTCGTCTTTATCGAGAACTTCGGACGTTCGGTCGTAAACTAGGCGATCNTATCTAAAGAAAAGCGAAGTCCCGTCACTTGTGAATGGCAGGGCCTTATGTCACCCCTCTGCGCAGATCAGGGTTTCTTGCGCAGGTAATCGATCGCGAACCCGATCGTCATCAAAGCGAGCACACCCGTGATCCCGACGACGATCCAGTGATCCAGTTCGGGCTGACGCCAGAACTGGATACCCAGAGGAATCAAAGACAGGAAGAGGCAGAAGAGCGTTCCGATCAATGCCATCTTGGCGCGCGTGATCGGATCCAGTTCCTCGACGCTGGGTCGTGAGGCTTCGGGTGCTGGCACAGGNTCCGGATTTTCGNACGGCGCAGTTGGTCTGGGTTCGACTGACGCGGGCGAAGACTGTGCGGACTGGGATTCGAGCCGCTTGAACACGGCTTGCTGGAACTCAGATCCTGCGTTGGCGAAAATACGCAGGAAGAGTTCGATCTCAGCCGTGCCATTTTCGGAGAATCGCTTGAAGTATGACTTNCGGGTGGCTGCGTNCAGCGGTTTCTTTCCGGATTCGATGGTCCGCTCGAGATCTGAGCGCAAGGTGATCAGGTCGTGCGCGTGGCCTATCAGCCATGGCCATGTTCCGTGCGCAAGAAGCTGCCAGTCCGGGTTGGGGTCCGCGAGCTCGGCGAGATAGGCACTAACAAGCTTCGCGTGCGACAGCTTTCCACCGGCACCAGGGAAGTGTTTACCCCTGAGCTCGGCTGACGTCCTGAACGGGTTGTCGAGATGGATTCGGTTTGAAGCGTCGAGGATACGCTCGAAGGGAGAGCGAGTTTGTTCTCCAGCCATTTCACTCCAGTCGATAAAGATGATCCCAGCGAATCTTACTTAACCGAAGCAAGATTGNGGGTCAAGGGGATTCACGATTGAGGCTTGGGTCAGTTGCTTGACAAGGCCCTTACAGGTGGGTTTCTTTTTCGATATCTTCTTGTATTTCTAGCAGTAGCGTTCCGTTCTCAGGTTCCTCTCTGCTGATCGATACGCCTTTCGAAACCCCATCCAGGCCTGAATGTCCGGCGACACCCACTCAGCTGAAAATTTAGTGAACCACGCTCTCGAATTCCGTGAACAGGGACGGTTCGATGATGCCCTCCAGTCCCTCCGCGCAGCTTTGGAGCAAGACCCCGATCACGTCCAGGCAACGGGCGAACTCGCGATCACGCTCGGACAGATGGGTCGATTGCCCAGTGCGCTCGAAGTCCTAGGCCAAGCGATCTCCAGGCACAAAAATAACAGCTGGTTGCTGACGAATCGGGCCATCGCACACGGCCTTGCCGGCAAGTTTGACGCGGCAATCGCTGATTTTGATCGTGCTGTGGAGCTGTCGCCGAACGATCCGATCCTGATAGCGAGCCGAGCTGATACTAAGCGTGTGATGGGGAAGCTGGAAGAGGCGGCAGCGGACTTTACGACGGCGCTTCGGCTGGATGCTTCAATGATCGGTGTGCTTGTTGGCCGTGGCGACATTTTCCGCGAGATCGGCGACTACGACATGGCGATCGCAGATTTCGACGCCGTGATTTCGCGCGATCCAGGAAACCCGGAAGCGTATGCTTGCCGGGGTGAAGTCTACCGGATTCAAGAGCGCTGGGAGGAGGCTGTCGAGGATTTCACGCGAGCTCTTTCCATCAGCCCTGAATACGACAGTGCTTTGATGAGTCGAGGCATCGCCTATCGCCAGGCGGGACGCCGTGAGGAGGCACTCCAGGATTTCACGCAATTGATCGAATCGTTCGGGGAATCGTCGTCGGCGCTAGCCGGCCGTGGAGAGACTTACCGTCAACAAGGTCAGTATCAAGCAGCTCTAGCCGATTTCCATCGGGCGATTGAGTTGGACCCTGAGGATGCGTCAGCCTGCGCCGGTCGTGGGGAGACCTACCGACGGATGTACGAGTATGAGGCCGCTCTGAAGGATTTCGACCGCGCGATCGGGATAGATGGCAGGGACTCGTGGATTCTCGCGAGACGAGCAGAGACGTATCGTCAACTCGATCGCTGCGACGAGGCACTCGACGATTTCAACCGCGCGATTGAGCTTGATCCGGAGGACACTTGGGCGATCTCAGGGAGAGGAGAGACCTACAGGCAGATGGGACGGTTCCTTGACGCCACAGCCGATCTCGAGAGAGCGGGGAGCAGGTAGAACGAAGTCCTATGGCCATTGCTGAATCCACAAGTGTGCACCTCGACCACGCACACAGCCACATTGTCAATGCCGACAGAACGGTCGCGTTCGNCGAAACGATACGAAACTTCAAGGAGGCCCTAGGCCGACGATGCAACTACAGGGTTCGAGCGCGACGCTATTACGGTACGGTCTGGATCTCAGACTGCTACACGGATTACGAGAATCCTGTGCTCTTCCGAAGATACGAAGGCCCGCTGATGGAAGGCGAAGCCATGCGTACGATGGGGAAGGGCCTAAATAAAGATCAGGTGTCCGCAGGGGCTCTAGCGGAGGCTATCGAACGTCTCTCACTGTTCATCAGGCTGGAGCAAGGCGGCAATGCGCCCGTATATGAGATGACAGAGGATCTCAAGCTGGTTCCGGCCACAATGCCGGACGATGTAATCGAGCACCTGAACGAGACGGCAGACGGTGTATCTGCTGGGAACAACGTTCTCGAATGCGTGCTTCACGGTCTGCTTGAGATGTATGAGCACTTGGACGTGTGTCTGCATCTCGGGCGATTAGGGCTTGCACATCGCGAGTTCATCGACCCGAACCTGACCGGATTCCACCCGATCGTCGCCGAGAAGATGCTGGCTGTTGCTGTGCCGGGTGAGAACCCGAAAGTGACGACGATCCACGCGATCGTGTGTCCGCGCGATATCGGCCCGCATGTCCGTTCCTGTGCCCACCTTGACGGCCAGATCGCCCTTCAGCGCGCGTTCAACGAAACGCTCCAGAGCCACAAGACCCGGTCCGTCCACGACCTGCAGACGTTCCATCCCCCCATCCACGTCACGAAGCTTCAGAACCACCACTCCGACGATTTAGAGACGAACATCAGAACAATTTTAGAGTCCCTTTCGGATACGGTCTATGTGCAGGACTGGACCGATCCGATCATGCAGATTCCGGTGATGCGACCGTTCACGATGCGTATGCTCGAGACCAAGCCAGACGAGCACCTGATCGGCCAGTATGTGCAGACCCTGATGAGCGAAAGCGCGAACTTTATCGATTGGGATGCGTAGAGGTGGGAGCCACCGAAAATATGGAAGGGTGTAGCCCCAAAGGGATGTTGAAAAAAAGCCTGAGGGCGCCTCCTAGGTGTAAGCTTTGGAGGAAGCTGATAAGCCTTGGTCCAAGTGCAAGGCGGAGACCAGCAGCGCGGGATGGAGACGCATCTGATGCCTCNTTGCTCAAGGCNCCAAATCGCTATCAATTTAAGACTTTCTATTAACTACCAACTACATCTAACAATTGCCTTTGCCCCCCCGCTACTACATACCGACACTCTTTGCGCTTCTGGTCATCGCCTGCTCGGTTGAGGGACCCGAGCAGACGGTTAGGCCAGAGGAGGATTCCCGCGCAATCGCGGGCGAGGGNTACCTCGGCGCAGAGTCGTGTAAAGAATGCCACCAAGAGGAATACGATCTCTGGTCACACAGTGCGCACGCTCGGGCGATGACGGAGGCGACACCCGAGTTTGTTCGGGGTGACTTCGTGACAGACACCACACATACCTANGACGGAGTGTCCTACACGATGTTTCGTCGCGACGAAAGCTTCTACATACGCGCGCCCACACGAGGCGGATCACCCGAAGATTTCCTGGTTCACTATACCCTTGGAGCCCGGCAGCACGAGACCTATCTGACTCGATTGCCCGATGGCCGAGTGCAGGTCTTACCGGTCTATTGGGATCTGATCGAGAACCGATGGTATGACGCGGCAGAAGGAACTCTCGAGTTTGGACGCGCCTTAACACCGGATGACTGGCTGTTCTGGGCGAATCAGGGACGGACGTGGAATGATCGCTGCTTTGATTGCCACGCCTCTCAGATGCGGAAGAACTACGATCTAAAGACAGACACATACGACACGGTTGTCGGAGACTTGTCAATCAATTGTGAGACTTGCCACGGTCCCGGTGAAACACATACGGTTTTCTGGAGGCAGGCACTGACTGATCCGAACCCAGATTCTGAGGCAAGAAAAGATGCGAGTCTGATTCGGGCTACAAGCCTGTCGCCAGCTAAGCAGGTCGAGATTTGCGCTCAATGCCACGCAACTAAGACACCGATCCGGAACGGTTACAAACCAGGCGACCATTTCCTCGACTACTTCGAAATCAACCTGCTCGACGATGCAGACTCATTTTGGCCTGACGGTTTGGTCAAAAAACTCGCCTACCCGTATCTCCAATTCGCAGGTAGCCAGTGCTTCCAGAAAGCGGACTTGACGTGCACGGGTTGCCACGCCAACCACGGGAGCGATATGCCTGTCGAGTTGACGGCAGACCCGGGATCAGGTGCACTCTGCGCGCGATGTCACCCAAATGTGATGGTCGATGTGAAGGCTCACACTTTCCACAAGCTGACGAGCAAGGGTAGTGATTGCAAGGCCTGTCACATGCCNGGGATGTTTTTGAACTATCTGACGGTAACAGATCACAGGCTAGCCGCACCCGTTCCCGAAGTCACCGTTCGGCTGGGTATTCCGAATTCCTGCAACCAAGCAGAGTGCCACAGCGGAGAATCTGCAGAGTGGGCATCGGAGAAAGCGGCAGACTGGTGGGGAGATTACCAGACGGATCGTGTAGACCGCGCGCAGGCGATTGCTTGGGGAAGAAAGCGGGACCCAAGGGGACTGCCAGGCCTGATAAAGATTGTGAAAGACGGTGAGTTAGATCCGTTGTTACGTGCTGGCGCTGTGACACTGATTGGCAAGATCGGTGAAGAATCTGCCTTGCCCACTGTGATTACAGCGCTGTCTGATACGAATCAAGTGGTTCGATCAAGGGCGGCATTGGCCTCCGGTGCGATCGGCCATCCCCAAGTGATCCCGGCACTTAAACCCCTTGCTNGAGACTCAGTGTATAGCGTTCGGATACGCGCAGCATTTTCGCTGATCCAGCTCGAGTATGTCCCACCGACTGAGTCAGAGAAGAGTGTACTCAGGCATGCTATGTCAGAGCACGAGGCGACAAGTTTCGGCATACTTGCCGACAGCCCGAAAACCCACGTGAATATCGGACAAGCGCACGAGGGGCTGCTTCAGTTCAAGGCTGCTGAAGGGTCTTATCGTCGGGCACTCCGTGTAAAACGATTAGACACCAAGGCGCTGCAGCGCGTGGAGCTTTTAGAAGTTTCAAAATCGAAGTATACGAAGCTTCGAGACATGGTCACACCCCATCTGGACAAGGATCTACGGCTCAAAGTGGCGTTGGGAATCGCCAAAATCCATCAGGGCTTGATAACGGAAGGTATCAATCTGCTCAGAGAGGTGAAAGCTCAAGGAATTGACTCCGAACTGGTAGAAACAGGGATGGCGGATGGGTTTCGGCGTGCTGGCGATCTCGTGACCGCGGAGCGCCATTATAATCAAGCACTTGAGATCTTCGATAAGCATGCCAACGCCCATAGAGGACTTGCTATCGTGGCCTACTCACGAGGAGACGTGAATCAAGGAAACGCGCACTGGGATCTTTTCAAGGAATACGAGCGTGCAGCTGGTGATCCAGNTATACCTGGGTTATTCTGATTACGGAAGCAGTCTGTGCCTAGGTTGACGGGAGAATTCTGTGAAAGACAGACGTGTCCTTTGCAATTTATTTTGGCTGATGTATGTGGTGTCGTGTGATAACGTTCCACCCTTTACATCTGAAATCGAAGAGGAGTTTGTCACGACACCTGTCGGGACCAAACACGCGCTGGTTAAGGTGCCCCAAGGTGTCTTTACGATGGGCGCAGAGGGTGAGCGTAGTGACGAGAGTCCTCAACACCAAGTACATTTGGACGGGTTCTACATCGACAAATTTGAAGTCACAAATGAAAAATATCTTGCATTTGCCAAAGCTACAGGTGCTGATCAACCCGTTTTTATTGTGAGCGATTTGTTCAACCAGTCTTCCCAACCCGTTGTTGGAGTTGTCTGGGAGGAGGCGAACAACTACTGTGCGTGGGCGGGCTTGAGACTTCCATCAGAAGCGGAATGGGAGAAGGCCGCGCGTGGGAATAATGGACAGATTTTCCCGTGGGGAGATAATCCACCGTCACAATCTTTAGCGAGGTATAGATCCGACGATGGTCCAATACAGGTCGGGAGTTTCCCGAATGGTGCTAGTCCCTACGGGGCGCTAGACATGACAGGGAACGTGTGGGAGTATGTGCGGGATCACTACGTTGAGGGTTTTTACCACTCTGGCCCAGTACGAAATCCTGTTGCGATCGTTAGTAACGGCGAACCCGACCACACGATCCGTGGTGGTGGATGGGGTTCATCGCCAGAGGAACTGCGCGCATCCAGGCGTGGGAGGGTGTTCCTGATCGATGCAGATTTGCCAGACGCACAAGTGGGATTCAGGTGCGCAAGGTGAGCCACGCCCAATCAGCAACCCCGGGTGTGGGAGGGGCGGCTGTCTATTTCTATTCACTACTGGCTATTTCGCTACTTATTCCGTTTTACAGCCAGGCCCAAGACATCCACTTCGTAGAGCAGGCCCAGAAACGAGGCATCGATTTCACTCACGAGAACGGCGCAACTGGTAAGAAGTATACGGTAGAAACATTTTGCGGCGGATGCGGGATCTTCGATTATGATGGCGACGGGGATCTCGATGTGTATCTCGTCAACGGGGCCGCGTTGCCCGGCTTCGAGTCCGATACGATGCCAACGAACCGACTATACCGAAACGACGGAGCCGAGTCGGGATGGACTTTTACGGACGTGACTGACGAGGCTGGCGTCGGGGATACGGGATACGGGTTCGGCTGCGCCGTTGGCGATTATGACAATGATGGTAACCTTGACCTATATGTGACGAATTTTGGTGCGAATGTACTGTATCGGAACAACGGAGACGGTACGTTTACCGATGTTACATCGACCGTGGCTGTTGGGGATGATCGTCTCAATACATCCGCCGTGTTCGTGGACAAGGACCAGGATGGCGATCTGGATCTGTATGTCTGCGCCTACACGAACTACGATCTGAACGACGGACAGGTCTGCACGCAGTCCGACGGGTCATTGATCTACTGCGGTCCTGAGAATTACTACGGTTCGCCTGATAAGCTCTATCGGAATAACGGAGACGGGACGTTCACGGATGTGACGACAGAAACCGGAGTCTATTCCGAAGAAGGAAAGGGTTTGGGTGTAATCGCAACCGATCACGACGGTGATGGCGATGCTGATATTTTTGTGGCGAACGATCTAGTGGAGAATTTTCTCTTCGAGAATCAGGGCGACGGTCGTTTCGAGGAGATTGCTCTTCTTTCCGGGACCGCATACAACGAGACCGGTCGGCCTGAAGCCGGCATGGGGGTCGATTTCGCAGATGTTGATGACGATGGTCTGCAGGATATTCTGATCGGGCATTTCGACAAGGAGACATCGACCCTCTATAAGAACGACGGGGATGGCCTCTTTACCGATGTGACCCCAACCTCTGGTCTTGGCCCCATTACGTGGTCCTACGTGACGTTCGGTCTGCTGTTTCTGGATGTGGATAATGACGGCGACGCCGATGCTACCGCCGCAAATGGGCACGTGATTGATAATATTGAGCGTGTTTCGGAAACTCAGACGTACAAACAGCGGAATCAGCTTTATCGGAACAGGGGGAATGGCACCTTCGAGGAGGTGACAGAGGAAGCCGGCCCGGGGTTTGAGCGCGCTTTGGCGAGCCGCGGTCTAGCGGCGGGAGATATCGATCGCGACGGGGACCTGGATATTCTAATTCTTAACGTACTCGAAAAGCCGGACCTGTTGATCAATGAGACGGAAACCTCAAACCACTGGATCGTCGTGCGGGCAGTGGGTGCTGCAAGGGGCCTATCTAAGTCGGGTAATCCGAATGTCTCGAATCGCGATGGCGTGGGCGCACGCATTCAGATCAAGGCTGGAGGTCGGTCACAGGTCAGGGATGTTCGATCCTCGGCAAGCTATATGTCAGCGAACCCAAGAGAGATCCATTTTGGCCTGGGCAGCCAAAACCGCGTCGACGAGATTCTGATCACTTGGCCGTCGGGAAAGCAAGATCGTCTGATCGACATCGCGGCGGATCAGGTTGTTGTCGTTCACGAAGGAGAATCCGGAGTAGGGCGTTGATGCCCATGGGTTGCTTCGGTCAACAAAAGGGTACAAGATAGTGTTAATAAAGTCCTTGCTCTCAGAATTTGTCCGGATGTTTCTGCTGCTTGCCATCGCTGCCGGGTGTGCGGAGCCGTTCGACAAATCTGCAGCCATCCGTAAAGCCGAGAGAGCAACACAGGCAAAGAAGTTCGAAAAGGCGATCGCGCTTCTGAACGAGGTGATTGAGCACGACTCGCTGGATGTCGAAGCCCGCTTCAGGCTCGATCTTGCACTCGCGCTCGATAACCAGCCTCTGCAGGCACGACTCGAGCTTCGCCAAGTGATCGATCTCGATTCGACACGCGCCGACGCCCTCGAACACCTCGGGATGCTCGCATTCGGTGCCGAGGATCGACCGGAAGCGATCGAGATGCTCGAATGGGCAGTTAGGATGGGAGCACAGAAGATCCATCTGTATGACACGCTCTCGTATCTCCACTTCCAGCAAGGGACGATCGAGGAAGGGAAGAAGTGGATTCGCCGGGCCATCCAGGCCAACCCCCGCGATCCGCGGTTTCGCGTAAAGCTTGCGACACTCGATCATTTTATTGGTTCGTTCGAGGATGCGAAGCGGACCCTAGAGCAGCTGGTCGCTGCCTACCCGCAATATTGGGACGCCAAGTTGCTTCTGGGCCAGGTCTACCGGCAGCTTGGTGAGAACGACAAAGCGTTGGAGATGCTGAACGAGGCCCTCGCCAACACCCAAGGTCATGAGGATCACCTGCAGGAACTCGGGATGGCCAAGCTGAAGACGGGAGATACCGACGGTGCTATAGAGGCATTCGAAAAAGTGATCCTTCGGAATCCGGAGACCAGCGAGGCGCATTATGGAATCGGCCAGGCCTACATGAAGGCTGGTGAACGGGAGAAGGCGAAGAACGCGCTTGAAATTTTCCGCGAGATGCAGCAAAACGACAAGTCGCTCAAGAATAAGCAGGCAAAGTTTATCTCGAACTGGCAGGATGGTTTGGTCAAAGAGAGGGAGGAGGACTTCGAGGCAGCCGTCGCTTCGTTCGAGGAAGCCTTGGACCACAAGACGGGAGACGTGGGGACGCATCTACTGATCTGGCTGGCGCATCGCAACCAGGGACAGTCTACCGAAGCTTCACGCGCGTATCGAACGCTCCAGAGGCTTATACGAGTCCAGGGGAGAGAGTTCAAGGAGATCTCGTTCACGCTCTCCGGCCGTCTTGCGCAGAAGGGTTTCGACGACAAGGCCGCTGAGGTTCTGCACGAGCTTCTGAAACGACATCCCAAGCACGAGGCGGGACGGTATCGGCTGATCCAGGTTTACAACCGCCTGGGTCTAAATGCAGAGCGCGACGCACAGTTCGCGATTTTCAGGTCCGGCGACTTTCCTGCCCCGGGTCCCCTAGAGGACGATTCCCTGTTCGAGGCCCAGTCCGGAGCGACCTCCTTCGAGGCCGGTTACATCGGTGCCGAAGCCTGTGCGGAATGCCACAAGGATCGGTATGAGACCTTCAGGGAAACGGCACACCATCTTACGTCAGCCAAGGCTTCGAGTGGCTCGATCCTCGGAAGCTTTGAGCCCGGTAAGAATCAGGTGGTCACGAGCAACGAGAGCCTCACGTTCGAGATGACTCAGGAGGGGGATACCTACTACCAGACGGCCTACATTACGAACGAAGACGGGGTTGAGGGGGCACAGAAGGAGCGGTTTGATTTCAGCTTGGGATCGGGAAAGCTCGGTCAGACATACGTCTACTGGGACAGCAATCGGTTGCATCAACTTCCAATCTCGTATTTGTCGGCTACGGACAAGTGGATTAACAGCCCGGGATACGAGGACGGCAAAGCAAACTTCAGCCGTCCGATTGCACCGAGATGTCTTGAGTGTCACGCCACATACTTCGAAGTGGATGCCTACACCACGAACGTTTACAAGAGGGACGAGCATATCTTGGGAATCTCGTGTGAGCGCTGCCACGGTCCCGGGTCGAAGCACTACGAAAACCAGAAATATGGATCGGAGGAGGAGACTGAGGGCTCACCGTACATCTTGGTCCCGTCCGAGCTGTCTTCCGAGCTGTCGATCGAGATCTGCGCGCAGTGCCACTCCGGATCGAGTGTGGAGGCGATGGGGAAGCCTTTTAGCCACCGTCCTGGCAGAGATCTAGCGAAGAGCTACAAGCTGACAGACTTTGAACGATATGGTTCGACACATCGCTCTCATAGCAATCTCGGTGTGCACTCGGCGAACCAGATCGCCCGGCTCACCGAGTCGGAGTGTTTCCGGAAGAGCGAGGAAATGACCTGCGTCGACTGTCATAACCCACACGTGAAGGAGAGGGGTCAGTTGAAGGTGTTCTCGGAACGTTGCATGAAGTGTCACGAGAATGTCGAGGTCTGCGGTATGTCAGACCATATTGGAAGCGAAATCGTGGACAACTGTATCGACTGTCACGTGCCGCAGAAGCACGACTTGAACATGGGGTTCGATACCGCACAGGGATTCCAGTTCCAAGAGATGCGCGACCACAACATCGGCATTTACCACGAAGTGTCCGCCCGCGTGGCCGAGCGAATGGGCAAACCGCTGAACGCACAGTAGTCTCTGAAACTTGGCAGCTGTCTTGTTACAATGTCGAAGCACATTGTTCGAAGGCGGGGAACACTTGTAAAGAAATTTACACACGTCTATGCAAAAACCTCTCTTGCCAACCACCCGACTCATCCTGCTCGGTTTCCTCTGCTGTCCGCTCGAAACTGTCGGCGAGGAATTCCACTTCATCGAAGTGGCTTCTGAAAGAGGCATCTCGTTTACGCAGACGAACGGTGCGAGCGGAAAGAAGTACTCTGTTGAGACGATGGGAGGTGGAGTCGGTCTGTTCGACTTCGACGGAGACGGGGATCTCGATGCTTATCTCGTGAACGGTGCGGTCCTGCCGGGATTCGAAACGGATCTTATCTCTATCAACAAGTTGTTTAGGAACGATGGCGCCGAATCTGGGTGGTCGTTCACCGATGTGACCGAATTCGCAGGTGTCGGGGATCCCGGCTACGGGATGGGATGTGCCGTCGGTGACTATGACAACGACGGTGATCTGGATCTGTATGTCACAAACTTCGGTCCCAACGTGCTGTATAGGAACAATGGAGATGGGTCATTTTCGGACGTGACTCATGAGACTGGAACAGGTGACTCCCAATGGAGCTCGTCGGCCGGGTTTCTGGACTACGACGCGGACGGTGATCTAGACCTGTATTCAGTGAGTTACGTGCAATTCACTCTCGAGACCAACAAGCTCTGTCCCGGGACTGACGGAAAGCCAGGCTACTGCTCTCCCGATGTCTACGAGGGAGCACACGACGTTCTGTATCGGAACGACGGGGACGGGTCATTCACAGATGTTTCTGAGGCGTCAGGTGTGCATCGGGAAGGTCGCGGCATGGGGATCGTCGCGTCGGACTTCGATCGAGATGGAGACCTCGATATCTATGTCGCCAACGACGAGATGGAGAATTTTCTATATGACAACCAGGGAGATGGCCGATTCGACGAGATTGGGCTCCTGTCGGGGGCGGCGTACAATGAGGGTGGTGAGGCCGAAGCAGGAATGGGGGTGGACTTTGCGGACATTGACGGAGACGGGCTTTACGACTTGCTGATCGGTCACTACGACGACGAAACTTCGACGCTCTACAGGAATCTCGGCGCCCTTATGTTCTCTGATGAAACGACGACCACGGGGATCGGCCCACCTTCACGACTTCGCGTGACCTTCGGGCTTGTTTTCGCGGATCTAGACAACGATGCCGACTCAGACGCCCTAGTCGTAAACGGTCATGTTCTCGACAACGTCGAAGAGGGATCGGATGTGGCAACCTATAAGCAGCCAAATCAGATTATGGAAAATCGAAGCGGGCGCTTCATCGACGCATCCGGTGGTGCAGGTAGCGGTCTGGCCGTGATTAAGGCGAGTCGGGGCCTCGCAGCGGGGGACATTGACAACGACGGGGATATCGACTTCCTGGTCGGAAATGTGATGGACTCCGCGGACCTGTTGATTAACGAGACAAACGCCGGGAACTGGCTGACTCTCGAGTTCGCGGGTGGAGCGGGTCGGGTCGGTGAGGGGAGATGGACGAACCGGGACGGTGTGGGTACTAGAGTCACGGTGATTGCCGGGGGACAGGCACAGGTGAAGGATGTGAGGAGCGCGGCAAGCTACCAGTCCGCGAACGACCTCAGGGTACACTTCGGGCTGGGCGATGCGACGGCGTGCGATGTCGAGGTGGTGTGGCCGTCGGGTAGAATGAGTAGAATGTCGGGTGTCCAAACCAACCAGCAGGTTCTGATCGACGAGCTGCAGGCGAAGTAGATCAGTCCGAGGACAGCGATTCTCGGCTGAACCGTATGGCCTCCTGGACGGCTCGTCTGTTCGGTGCATTTGGTGCGAGTAGAAGGTAGCGTTCCATCCGTTCGATCGCCTTCGCGTGTTTTCCCTCCCGCTGCAGAAACAATCCGATCTGGAGGTAGGCGGGCGGGTAGTCGTCTCGCATCTCGAGCATTCGGTCGAAGACTTCCTTGGCCTTCGCATTCTCTCCTGCCTTCCCGTAGAGGATACCTAGGTTGTTCGCTGCCTCCAGATCGTGCGGCTGAAGCTGAACGGCCTTCTCCAACCAGCGCATACCTCGTTCGTTCCTGCCCGCACCCAACAGCATCCTGGCGCCATCCCTGAAGACAGCACCTCTCTGCGTTTCGAACCGATGCCTCGCCAAATCCGGGTTCAGTCGAAGGGCAGTTAGGTAATGCTTGTATGCAGCTTCACCCTGACTGGACTTCTCGAGCGCGTTAGCAGCAGACAGGTGAAGGTCTGGGTCCTGCGGTCGTTTCTCGACGAGACGCACATACTCGGTGGCTGCATCGGAATACCGTTCGTCCTCATATAGGGCAACGGCGAGCCTGACACGCACCTTGGGGTCGCTCAGCTCACGACTGACACGCGAGATCTGGTCATCTGGCGGCATCCCCCCACTCATCGTGAATACACCGAGGTCATACACCGGCTGGTAGTTGATCCTAGGTCGTTTCTTCGGCGGATCCCCCACCTTGAAGACCCGGTAGTAGCTGTCCTGGTAGACCAGGTGGAAGTGCTGGAGTTCGTCCGGAGCGAAGTGGAAACGGAACAGGGCGGACTCGTCGGGTACGGAGGTCCGTCCGGCGACGTATCGGGGCGATTCGGTCGATGTGTCCAGACCCATCGAGGCGCCGTAGACGTAGTAATCGGCTTCCCATTCTTGTGCGAGTCCGAAGAAGTCCTTCTCCGTCGAGAAGAGACCGTTCAGAAAGCGTTCTGATTTCTTGCGAATCACGTGCGATTCGAACTTCGGATGCTGGATGACTGGTCGGTTCGTGTAGGTCAGGATCGACGGGGCGATGTGGAACGCGGTGAGAATGACGTCGTTCTCACCGGTGTTCTCTCGTACCCACTCGACGAGAGGGTCGAGACCGGGGGAGCGGTGTATGGTGATAAAGAGCCTCGTGTCGTTGTGGATTTCATATACGATGAAAGCGCACAGGCCGAAGACGGCTAGATGCCGCCTTTTCGCGAGCGTGACCAGCCATCGCGTCGCGAAAAGGGCGGCGAAGAAGACGAGAAAGACCTGGAGCCGGTCGAACGCGATGTAGCCGGCCAGGAATGCAGCAAAACAGTAGAGGATGAACCGCTCGGATGCATCGAGCCCGCCACGCCTAAGATCCCGGACTGCAAGTGCTGCGGCTGCCAATGATACAAGCAGAAGTGTCGAGAACATGGACCAGACATTGTCGAGAGACGGCGATCGGAAAGAGGAAGACCACATACCGCGAGCGTCGTAGTTCATGAGCGTCGGGTCGGTCGGCTTGATCAGACCGAACCTGAGCTTGTAGTAGATCACGTCGAAGGCGTGACTGTAGGCGCGGTAGTTCTCTCCAACGGTTGCTGATAGGGCGAGATGAAGCGCGATGGGGAGACCGATCAGGATCCCGACCCGCTGGACGAGCCCAAGCTTGAAGTGTTCACCGAGCAGGTGGGCGGCAATCAACCCGTAGGCGATAAGCATTGTGGTTGACGTGACAAACCATTTGTTAGTGAGGAGATCGGAGGCGGTTCCCGCAAGGAAGAGCATTGCTACGATCGGCCACAGAGATTCTAAGATCCTGTTGCGCTCCTCTTTTGCGGTCAGGTAGGTCACGACGGCGTAAAGAAACAGGATCGCCAGAACGAAATTGGTGATGTGCCAGCTTATCGCCGCGATCGAGAAAGCGAATCCGGCGGCCCATGGCATCCAGCGTTCTCGGCGTTCGCCCAGCGATAGCCCGAAGCAGACGAGTCCCGTGAACAGGAAGGTGAGCGTGAAATCCTCGCGGCTGAACGAGGTGATGGTTCGCAGCCAGGCTGGGGGCATGACCGCATAGAAGGCGACTGCCAGATGGCCACTTAGCCACCCGCCCCAGAGACGGGACGCTCCGAGGTAGAGCGGGAACACGGCGAGTGACGAGAAAAATGCGATGAAGTAGACGCTGTAGGTGTGGAAGGGCGGGTCGATGCTGATCTGTGCGAGTATCCTATAGAGCCAGCCGGAGACGCGTTCGAGGGTGATGGTGAGTTCCTCAGAGACCCTGACGCCCTCCGGGTGCTGGATTCGAGTGTCAGTCTCGGGAATACCCTCGCCCTTGGCGATCATTTTCGCGTATCGATACTGGACCGCGTTCTCTGTGAAGTGGAGGTTGGTCTCGTCGTAAGTGTCGTAGTAGGGGCTCGCGAAGGTGAGCAGGCTCTTTGTCGTGCCGATAGCCACATACAGGACGATCAGGACGATCAGGTGGAGCCACTTTGAGGCTTTGTCTGTCACAGGGTCTCGCGGTCAGGCGTCTGGGCAGTTCAGGTTGCGACCCCTCCGCACTCGGAAGGTCACGTGAATAAATCCAGACGATTCTGTTGGGTCAAGAGGTCTATTTCTGCCCTTGACTCGCCTTGACTCCTCTTTGTCTCTTGGGTTTCTTTGCGATGGTACTTTGTTGTTTTTCAAAGGTTCCACGGATTTGCCCACCGCAACAGACAACCGTTCCTCTCCTGGCAGCCAGTTCTCTGTCGCGCCGTTTCTGCGCTATTTCCCGCTTTGCTCGTGGGTCTTACTGGTGCTTGTTGCCTGCGAGCACGATGAGATCCGAGAGACACCCGGTGCGGACCTGAATATGGTCGATCTCGAGAAGTTGCCGATCGACGAGCAGATCGAGGTTTGCGCACAATGTCACGCGGCAAAGGATGTGATCGCCCTTGGTTATGCACCGGGGGAGGCTTTCTATGATCACTACACCCTCGTGCTTCCCGATGACGAGACGTTTTATCCGGACGGTCTGCCCAGGGTATATATATACCCTGTGGCCCTCCACTTGATCAGTTCCTGCTACACAGAAGGGGAATTGGTCTGCACGAGCTGCCACGATCCCCACCGTTCTGAACACGAGACCGATCTCCTCTCAGACAAGAAGACGACCGCACTCTGTACCGGCTGCCACGAGGAGATCGCCGCGAATCCGACAGGACACTCGAACCACAGGTTTGGGAGTGACGGCAACACGTGTGTCGCGTGCCACATGCCCTACCATCAAGTTACCGGCGAGAAGATGACGGACCATAGGATCGTCTCACCTTCTCCGCGAAATTCGGAGCTCTTTGGCGTACCCAATTCGTGCAACTCAAAGGGCTGTCACGCCGACAAGTCGACGGCGTGGGCGGCCGGGTATGTGGATCAATGGTATCCCGGGTTCCAAAATCGGGAAGAGGAACGGGTTCGCCCGTATGCGCAGGGCAAGGCCGGTGACCGGGCAGCCATCGCGTCTCTGGAAGCTCGGCTGAAAGCGGAGACCACCGCCCCGGTCTGGAAGGCTGTGGCGGCGACGCTTCTGGGTCAGCTTGTGTCGCAGTCTTCCGTTCAGATGCTGATCGATGCGCTCAAGGATCCGTTCCCGATGGTCCGATTGCGATCCGCCATCGCGCTTGGACGGATCGGAGATTTGCGTGCGGTTCAGCCGCTGGTGGAGGCCCTGAGCGATCCGATTCGGCCGATCCGTATTTATGCGGCTTTCGCTTTGTCTGACCTGGACTATCAGCCGCCATCGGGCGCTCATCTAGAGGCACTCGATCTGGCGCTCGCCGAGTACGAGGTGATGGTCGACAAAGTGCACTGGGACAATCCGGGACTTCTCGACGGGCTCGGTGAACTTCGCGAGCGATCGGGCCAATATGATGAGGCTAGGGCGCTTTTCGACCGTGTTCGCAAACTGGACCCCAGCCACCCCGAGACCGACAAAGATCTCGGTCGGATCGCATTTCTGCAGGATGCGTTCAGAAACGGAGAGCTGATTCTCCGCAAAGGCGTGGAATCCGATCCCGAAGACTTCGTCGCGCGAGCGAGACTCGGTCAGTTCTACTCAGGTCACGGTAGGATCGAAAAGGCGGGGTTGCAGCTCAGGGGGGCTGTTGTCCGGATTCCCTCTCCCGCGACGTTGCTCGGGGAGGCCCGCGTCACCGCCAGTTCGGGGGATGTGCGTGGCGCTATCGATTCGGTCATCAGGATGCTCGATCGTCATCCCCGCCATCGTGCAGCCGCCCAGACCCTCGTCCGGCTTGTGATGAGTGAGGGAGCGGCCGTCGAAGAGACAGATCCCCCAGCAGCATACACGGCTTGGGGGTGGTGGGATGTAGGCCTCGATCGAGTTCGCCAAGGCAGTTTTCCTGAAGCGCGCTCCGCGTTTGCAATGAGCCTCGATCAAGAACAGATGATGATGGGTGCCGACTCCGCCGACGTCAGCGCGCTCGTCGGTGTGACGCGGGGTGGGAAGGTCCAGCTTGAGCATTGGGCCGGCAAGACGTTCGAAGAAGGAACCCGCGCCTATGGTGAGGGAAACCTAGTTGACGCCGAGCGGCGCTTTCGGGACTGTATCGAGCTGAGTCCTGAGGACTCGCGCGGATATTTCCTGCACGCGTTGACACTCGATGACTTGGGCCGGAAGGAAGAGGCCGGCCGGCAGGCCCTCGAAGGTTCACTGCTCGAACCCGCATTCCCGGACGGACACAGTGTGCTGGGTTCGCTCGCGGAGAGCGCAGGCAGGCCTGACGAGGCGATCAAGCACTACCGGCTCGCCCTAGCGTTTGACCCCTCAGTTGCTGATGCTGGGGTGAACCTTGCTCAGTTATACATTAGTCAAGGGAAGAGAGACAGTGCAAAGGCGGTCCTGGAACGATTGCTGGCAGCCGACCCCGGGAACGGTGATGCAGGCACGATGTTGAACCAGATCGGTGGATAGGACAGAGAGAAATGGGATGATCAGTCGGATCTTGGATAGAATCGGTCGATACAGAAAGGTGATTCTGATAGCGTTGGGGTGCGCGATCGCGGGTGTCGTCGCGTTCGGTCTGTTCTACCCGGAAGGTACGACATACCTGAAACGGGTGGCCGAAAAGCCCGTCTTCATTTACAGGACCACGGGGGAGCAGACGTGCGAGGGCTGTCACCGGACGCTCGATCCAGGTATCGATGTGGCGTGGCGAAACTCGGTGCACTACGCGGCGAACGTCGGTTGCGCGGACTGCCACGGCGAAAATCACGAAGCCGTTTTTGCGGCCAAGGGTAAAGTGTCAGCTGGGAAGTGCGGGGAATGTCACGCACAGATTGTCGAGGACTTCGCGGGTAGCGCGCACGCGCGAGCGGAAGTGGCCGCATTGTCGGATGCCCGGTTTATCGCGCAGTCATCGGAGATGCAGGAAGAGGGGTGCATGATGTGCCACTCCACCGGTACCAGGTTCCCCGACGGTAGCGTGGGCGGGTGCAACAAGTGTCATCCGGGACACGAGTTCAGCTCTTCCTTTGCCCGCGAGCCCGAAGCCTGCGAGGTTTGCCACGGCGGTCCCGACCATCCTGTCAGCGAGGCCTACCGAACAAGCGTCCACGGCACCCTCTACTTCATCGATCGAGACGAAGAGAAGTATCCGACCTGTGCCAGCTGTCACATGCCCGACGGCTTCCACGGCCACGTGGCGAACATGACGCTCGGACAGGTGCTCAACGGCGCGGTGCTCGAGGATCAGTATTATCCGAGCATTCCGATGAAGCGGATCACTCGCGAGGAGTTCGACAGCAACCGAAAGGAGATGCTGGCCGTTTGCGCGCCCTGTCACGGGTCACGGTTCAGCCGGGAGAGCCTGGAGCGTGCAGATGGGATCAAGATGGAAGCGGATCAAATTCTGTCAGAAGCGCACGCGATCATCCAAGAGCTGTATAGTCAGAAGTTGCTGGATCCGATGCCCGAAGACCGGCCGCCGAACCCCGTGATCGGGCACGCACTCGAGCTCGGCGGTCAGCAGCTCTATGAGAATACGTCGGAGATCGAGCAGGCCTTCTTCAGGCTGTTCAAATTCTACCATCCGACAACCTTCAAGGGCGCCTACCACAACTCCCCGGACTACACGCATTGGAAGGGCATCGTGTTCATGAAGATGGAACTCGACAAGATCAGAAGCGAAGCCAGGAAGCTAAGGAAACTGGGTGCATTGGGAGCTGGATGAGATTTTTCGAGACCAGAAAACAACTTGAAAATTGAATTTTGACGCAGAATGAGTGCTTTCGAGCGACAAGAAGCCTAGAATGCGCGCTACATTCCCGGCAATTTTTAATTAGAACGCCTAATTTTTCATAGAAATTTAGGTTGCGGTTTGTGTTTTAGAGGATATATATTCATTTGTAAGTCGGTCTCGGGAGTAATCTTTCCAAGGCCACAGGTCTGTTTGCGAAGACGAAAAAAACTGTCATCGTTCATCTGGAAGTAATGAGGAGGGACCACGCCTAGAAGAAGGAGACCATATCGATAGATTCGGTATAATGTTTTTAAGTCTTCTGCCCGATGTCATTCGGGGCGGCAGAATGTCACTCAGTCGGGTCCTTCAACCCGACGCTACACCGAAGGAGGTTTCATTGAAGTCAATCAAGATACTGTGTCTTGCTTTGCTGGTTTGCGGCGCTGCTGTTACGACGGCTGACGCTCAGGATCTGCAGGGCAGGTGGGGTGTCGGTGGCTT
>PAXL01000038.1 GCA_002714465.1 Gemmatimonadota bacterium
TTTGCTGCGTTTGCAGCCGGCAGAAAATGTGTTTGTGTGTATTTCGCCTGGCGGCTCGGGGATGACGTTGTCGCTAGGATGGGCGGACACTTTTTGGGACCAGTGGGCCTAAGTGAGGACAGCGGTAGACAACAACCAACGCGTGCCGCTAGCGCAACTTGCTTGGGTGAGGACTTCGGCAGTCTCTGCGATGGGTGTGGGTGTCACTCTAGGCCCTGTACAGCGAAGCGGTTCACATCAACGGGAGTTGCAAGGTGAATTGTCTGCGGTCTGGGAGCGTTCTTTTGCTGNTGATGTGTGCGAGTATGACTGAAGCCGAAACATTCAGTGGGTTGTGGGGAAGAGCAGGTGAGCAATGGGATCCTCGGAGCCGCCTGCCTGACTTCTCCAGGGCGGGATATCACAATGGTGAACGGCCTTTACCCAATGTTCCGGTTGTCGCGAACGTCAGAGACTTCGGTGCAGTTGGGGATGGCGTAACTGACGACACGGCGGCCTTCGCGCTTGCTCTCGAAGAGATGGATGAGGGAGCACTGCTGATCCCTTCTGGGCGCTANAAAATTACGGGAACGTTGCGGATTCAGCGTCGTGGGGTCGTGTTGAAGGGCGAAGGTCCCGACAAGACGGTCCTATATGTCCCCAAGTCCCTGCAGCAACTGCTTCCTTTGGATGGTTTCACAGCGCAGGGTGTCCCGAAGCTGAAGTATTCATTCGGTGGCGCCTTCATTGAGGTGCGAGGTCGGGACGGGTTGGTCAGGATCGGTGATGTGATCGAGGAGGCGACACGCGGAGAATCGTCGCTNGTGTGCGACGTTGGAGGGGGTGTGGCGAGGGATGACTGGGTGATGCTCGTTCAGAAGCTCNACCCGGAGATGGGGAGGCANCTGCACGGTGGTCAGGATGCCGGCAAGGATACGCTGTCACGTCCGCGGTCGATCGAGTGGGTTGCACGAGTGACCGGTGTGGAGGGCAACAGAGTGATGCTCGACAGGCCGTTACGCATNGATGCGCGACCAGAATGGAACGCCGTCCTNCACCACTACCGTCCTACCGTTGATGAAGTCGGGGTCGAACACCTGACCTTCGAGTTCGAAGGTGTTCCAAAGAAGAAGCACCTTCTCGAGGAAGGCTATAACGCTATCCAGTTTGGGGACGTGATGAACAGCTGGGTTCGGGATGTCCGGTTCATCGATGCCGACATGGGGTTGAAAGTCGGCGGAGCGAAATTCTTCCAGGGGGAGGGACTTGAGTTCGTCGAGGCAAAGCGTGAGGGGCTGACCGGACATCACGCAATCTGGGCGGTCGGGAACTCACAGGAATGTCTATTTCAGGATTTCNGAGTCGAAACGACCTACGTACACGATCTAACAGTTGAATCNTTTGCACACGGGAATGTTTTCAGGAATGGCTCAGGGCGATCGGTTANCCTCGATCATCACAGGAATGGGCCCTACGAAAACCTGTTCAGCAACCTGGATGTGGGTAATCCTAAGAGGCTCTGGCGGTCGAGTGGCAGGGGTGATCGAGGTCCGCATTCCGGGGCTCGGACCACCGCCTGGAACCTGACACACTCTGGCGGAGAGGTGGATTACCCAAATTCACCTGCNCGCATGTTCCCTCAGCTCAATATCGTGGGTGTGTCAGGCTACGAGACGTCCACTGGAGATGATAAGGGACCGTGGATCGAATCCCTCCAAGGTCTGCGGCCAGCCGATTTGTATGAGGCGCAACTTCAGCTGAGACTTAAGGCAGAGTAACCGCGACTAGAATTGTCTGCGGTGTCGGAGGGCCTGACGTGGAAGCGCCGTCCCTGAAATCTCCTGTCTGCGGATATGACAAGCTTTGGGTGGGGAGTTGGCCGAGTAATCAGCTGGCTCCTCGTTTTAGGTGCGTGTGACCTGTTCCCATCTTGAAGGCAAAAGGAGTTTATGCAGAAGTCAAAGAACACCAGCGGCCGTTAGAACAGACACCATTTCCTCTTTTTCTTCGTCGCTTATTGGCATCATCGGACTTCTTGCTAAACCGACATCCCTGCCCTGCAAGTTAATGGCTGTTTTTACGCGGGAAGCCCAGTTACTTGATTTAATCTGAATTGAAACCGGGAAGATTTTTTTGTTTAGTTCGCGTGCTTTCTCAATTTCATGGTCTTGAACTGCGTCAAAAAGTTGCACGCACAGCTCTGGCAGTATTGTATTTATCGCACCAATTGTTCCCTTGGCACCAAGAGCCAGACCAGGAAAAAGAAGAGGATCATAGGACGCAAGTACTGAAATTTTATTACCAACTCGTTCTAGAATCTCTGAAAGGATCTCGACTTGACCACCCGGCGAGGCCGATCCATCACCAATGCTCTGCTTTATTCCAACTACCTCGTTTACATCGGCAAGCCTAGCAATTAAGTCTGCCGATAGAGGAACGATTGGCACGACATTGTAGATGATAATTGGTAGTCCGACGTCTTTCCCAATAGTGCTATAGTATTCTACTATCCCATCCTCTGTAGGGATGTGGTAGTGAGTCGGGGTTACCATTAGACCATCAACGCCTGAATCTTTAGCCAACTTTCCCTTCTTTACTGCTTCCTTCGTTGAATCCGGAATTATACCTGCGATCACAGGAATTTTCCCATTTACCTCTTGGACCGCGATTCTGCAGATTCTTTGAAGTTCTTCGGGAGAAATGGTAGCGCCTTCTCCGGTGCTGCCGCCCAAAATCAGACCGGTTATACCAAATACCAGGTGGTATCGTATCTCTCGAATCAGAGCCTCTTCGTCTAGCTCTTCCTTTGNATCAAAAGGAGTAATCAGAGGCGGCATTACTCCCAAGACATTATTCGGATTTAGTTTCACTGGTATTCTCCTGTGGAGTTCAATCTAGCGGCTACGTGTTGACCTGCATCAACTCAATGCTGACTCCGTCCGAGTCCGCAATGTGGCAGATCAGGTTACCTGGGTTGAACTCCCAGGGTTCAACAATTATTTTCGCGCCCCTAGGCTTTAGTTCCTCGCTAAGGCCTTCAGGTCGCCGTGATAAGTGAAGGCGAAGTGGTCGACGCCGTGTGCGTTATGACTAGCATAGTCCTTGGAATTTTGAAAGGGTTGGGTATTGGACGGTTTCTCACCNTGACGAACACCANNGATCAAGATCGCCAGGCCACNAAGNTTGACGGTGATCTGTGGTGCGCTCCTCAAGTCAATCTCTCCAACAATCGATGCGCCGAGCTTCTCCTCGTAGTAATTTGCGGACTTGTGTGGATCGGCACTAGTGAGGTGGATATGACTAAAGTGTAGGCTTTCGTTCACGGAACTTCTCCAATAACCCCAGCTCTGCAGGCCGTCGTCTGGATCTGAGAGGTGGGAATATAAACTACTTTATCACATCAGGTACGTGGATGAATTCGTGCAGTGCTAGTACTGTCTTTAGAGTCTTGCGATAATGGAAATCGATAAGAGTACTCTTAGATCCCTACAAAAGTGATCTGAGTGCCCACATTTAACGCTGTGAACAACCATCCTGAAATACTCCAGGATTAGCTTAATTGTTCGCAGGTGAGTATTGCACCTGTTCGCGCTCTTGTTTACAGTATGTGTCGACAGGATCATTGCATTACCGGGGGACGATGGATTAGCTGGACGAGCAGAGACCGATCTCCGAGGTGTATCTGACTTGGGACGAAACCAACTGGAAGCGAGGATTCATGCCGATTGAGCAGTCGACACCCCCGGAGGTCAAGGACCTTCTCAATGCTTACCCCGACGCGATTTACCTCGATGTGCGAACGGAGGGTGAATTCGCGGCGGGCCATCCTACGCGCGCGATCAACATTCCTGTTGCATTCCCCGGTCCCGGCGGGCAGATGGCTCTCAATGCAGACTTTCAGGGGGTTGTCGAAGCCTTTCTCCCAAAGGATGCCAAGATCGTGTGTGGTTGCCAGGTTGGGATGCGATCTCAGGCTGCTGCTGAAATTCTGGAGAAGGCCGGGTATCAGGATCTGACGAACATGCGTGGGGGATTCGGTGGGCTCCAAGACCCGGGGACCGGCGAAGTGATCCCTGGTTGGCAGGACGAAGGCTACGATGTCGAGTCCGGGGCCACGCAAGAGAACTCATACGAGGCCCAGAAGGGGCGGGCCTGATCTGCCTAGCTATACGTTGCCAAGTGAACTGCAGGCCTTCCTGCCGCAGTGTACGGTCCACGTCGTAGAATCTGCAATACTGCCGCGACGAAAGTTGTCGGGGCGTTTTTGTGTACGGTCTTAAAGAAGGAGCAGGGCTTGGGGTTGGATCTTGACCGTGATGCGGTCCGTGTGACGAACCTGGAGAAATCTTTCCAGGTCAAAACGAAGGAGGGGAAGCGTGACCCGGGCGTGATTGGGTGGGCGAGAGGCCGCGTCAAATCGGTTTCAGCGGTCATGGGTGTGTCCTTCGAGGTGCCGCGCCGGGAGATCTTCGGAATCCTCGGGCCGAACGGCTCCGGGAAATCGACGCTGATCCGTATCCTTTCAACGCTCGTCCTCCATGACGAAGGGGATTGCGAAATTTTTGGTCTGGACGTCATACGCGATTCCATGACCCTAAGGCGACACATCAACCGGGTGAGTGTGGATGCGGCCTTCTTCAAGAAGCTTTCTGCCTGGGAGAACCTGAGCTATGCAGCGAGGTTGTATGGCATCCCCGTGCGTGACGCTCGCCAGCGGGTTACGGGTATTCTGGAGGAGATGGGTTTTGGTCGCGACAGGATCGACGAGCCCTTGGAGCACCTGTCCAGGGGTATGCAGCAGAAAGTCGCTATCGCGCGGGCGTTGTTCACGTCACCTGTGCTCCTGTTGATGGATGAGCCGACAACGGGCTTGGATCCCGTTTCGAAACGACAGGTTCAGGACTACACTCTCAGTGTTCGCGAACAGCACGACGCCACAGTTCTGCTCACGACACACGATATGGACGAAGCCGAGCGTGTGTGCGATCGGGTAGCGATCATCCATCACGGGCGGTTCATTGCGATGGGTACGATCGAGGAGCTCAAAGTGCAGGCGGGCTGCCTAGAGGGGTCGTTGGAGGACGTGTTCTTCGAGATGACGGGGAAGGATCTCGCCCACGCGGACTTGGAGAGCGAGGAAGAGGGGGAAGGCACGTGAACACGCTGACATCCGAGCTCAAAGCCACGATCGCCTTTGTAGAGCGGAACTTCAATCTGGCCAGACGATATGCCAGTTGGGAGATCATCTTCATAAGCTGGAACGTCGTGCACGCCCTGACGATCGGGTTGATTGGCGTGTTCATGGCTGGTGACGATCCGGCCAAAGTCAAAGAGAGCGTGCTATTCCTCGTTGTGGGGGCGGTTCTGTGGAACTTCCTGCGTCTTCTGTTCTTCGAGGTGGCCGACGCTGTTGCGTGGGAGCGGTGGGAAGGCACCATCGAGTACACCTTTATGGCGCCCGTCTACCGGCTGACTCATCTTGCCGGCCAGTGCGTCTATGCGATTGTCTACGGCTTCCTTAGAAGTGGGATCGTTCTCGTTAGTTCGGTCCTCTTCTTCGATCTCTCCCTCCAGGCGGGCAATCTCGTGACCGCGGCCGTGGTGCTGGCCGCTTCGAGCCTGTCTTTCCTGGGAATGGGCTTGATGGCAGCTGTCTTTCCGCTTCTGTCGCCTGAGAAAGGTGCCCGAGCAACAGACATTATTGGGACGCTATTTTTGCTCATCTCCGGCGTCTACTACGACGTATCCGTTCTTCCAGATTGGCTGAGACCCCTATCAACTATCTCGCCAGGTACCTACGCACTCCGGTCGATCCGTGCAGCGCTTCTAGAGGGCGCGACGATCCCCGAGGTAGCCACTGACCTGTGGATTCTTATGGTCACAGGTGCGATCATGATTCCGCTGGGGCTTTGGATCTTCCACGTGGCAGAAGTCTACGCGAAGAAGACCGGCCGACTCAAACGGAGCGGCTAGCCGTGCTTCGGGCCGATGTCTGGTGGAGGATCCCGGAGATCGCCCCGGGCAGTTGCGTACTCGACGTCGGAGATGGCGGGCGTCCGATCCTCGAGATCTCGAATTCCTACGAAACGACCTTTGTGTCGAATGATATCCGTCGTTTGCGTGAGGCAAGGGACTGCGGCGTTAAAACGCGGGCGATCACGGGCTGGGCCAGGGACCTCTTCGCGGATGTTGTGCTCTATTCGCCGCCGCAGAGGGAGGCAAAGCTCAGGGTCTTCGAGTTACTCGAGGGTGCTTCTCGGGCTTTGAGTCAGAAGGGGGCGCTATTTCTTGCCGGTCAGAAGAACCGTGGTATCGAAAGCTACAGACGTCACACCGAGGCTCTGTTTGGGGAGGTCGCTCAGGTCGGAAGAGCTGGTAGGATCCGCGTATACCGTGCGACCACATCGAAGCTTGGACCTGAGGTCACGGATCCTTGGTGTGCCTTCGAAGCCCGTGGCCTAGATGGCGAGATCCTGAATTTTGTCTCAAGGTCGGGGGTTTTCGCATTCGATAGTTTCGACCAGGGGAGTCGTCTTCTTGTCGACACGATCGGACCGGTGGGGCAGAGTCGAATCTTGGATGTTGGGTGCGGGTGTGGTGTAATCGGGATAACGCTGGCGGCAGAGTCGCCTGATGCGTCGGTCTTGATGTGTGATGCCAGCACTCTCGCCGAAGAGTGTGCTTTACGGAACGCAGAAGCAAACGGGCTGGCGGGCAGGTCTGAGGTCGTTTTGAGTGATCTGTATGACGAGCTCGGTGACGAGCGTTTTGACCTGATCACCTCGAATCCACCCTTTCACGAAGGTTCGGCTGTGCTTGAGCCCTTGGTCGAAAGGTCTCCCCAGCATCTGGCCCCCGGGGGGCGGATCGTCTTGGTCTGCATGCGCCCCGAGCCATATCTTCAGGCGCTGGAAAGAGCCTACCGCGAGGTCCAGATTCTGAGGGCGGACGAGACCTATTCCGTTATTTCCGGGCGCGACCCCAAGCCGTAACAAAGCCCTCTAGATCAGGGGCTTTTGTGGCTCAAACCCGCTTGACAGGTCTGATGGCGGAACTTATCCTTAGCCTCCTTCAATAAATCCGCAAGCAACCGGCAAGCTCGGGCAGCTATGCTGCCGCACAGAAAACGCCAAAATCATTAGGAGGAACACCTTGTACGAGTTCGAGTATGCCGCACCCTCCTCTGTCGACGATGCGGTCTCGATCCTGGCCGAAAACGGTGACGATGCCAGGATTCTCGCAGGGGGTACGGATATCATCGCGCAGTTGAAAGAAAATGGACGTCGACTCAAGGTGCTCGTCGACGTTAAGAAGATCCCTGAGACCAACGAGCTCAGCTACACCGCGGGATCGGGTCTCCAAATGGGTTCAGCCGTTCCGTGCTACAAGACATACGAGGATGCTGAAATCCATGCCGCCTACCCGTGTTTGACTGATGCGACGCAGCTGGTCGGATCGATTCAGATTCAGAACCGCGCAACGGTCGCTGGGAATCTTTGTAACTCGTCACCAGCGGCTGACACGATTCCAGCTCTGATCGCGCTAGGTGCAACCGCGAACATCGCGGGACCGAACGGGACTCGTCAGGTCCTCGCAGAGGACTTCTGCACGGGTCCGGGCCAAAACGTCCTCGAGAATGGCGAGTTTGTTGTGTCGATCAGCATACCCGCTCCTGAGCCGAACTCGGGTGGGTTCTCCCTCCGTTTCATCCCGAGGAACGAGATGGATATCGCAGTCGCGAATGCAGCCGCTTATGTCGTCCTGAGCGGTGACAGCAAGAGCTTCGTTTCGGCTAGGCTGTCCGTCGGCGCAGTTGCCCCGACGCCTCTTCATCTGACTGCCGTTGGTGACCTGCTGGCTGGCAAAGAGGTCACGGACGAAATCATCGAAGAGGCGGCTGGGATTGCGCGTGACGCTGCGAATCCGATCACGGATATGCGCGGAACCGTTGAGCAAAGAGTTCACTTGGCGGGTGTTTTGAGCCGCCGAGCGATCAAGGGTGCAGTTGAAAGGGCAAGGGTATCCTGACGATGGCGAAGACACACGTAACTACAACGATCAACGGAGAAGAATCCGAGTTCCTGTGTGAGCCACGGGAAACTTTGCTTGAAGTCCTCAGAGATGACTTGAACTTAACCGGCACAAAAGAGGGCTGTGGAAACGGCAACTGTGGAGCCTGCAGCGTGCTCGTAGATGGTCGAGTCGTGGACTCCTGTCTGGTCTTGGCGGTCGAGACGGAGGGAGCCGAGATCACGACGATTGAGGGGGTCGCCTCATCGGAGGGTCTCCACCCACTCCAGCAGAAGTTCTTGGAGCACGCTGCTCTGCAGTGTGGGATCTGCACGCCCGGGTTCATTGTAGCCGCAAAGGCACTGCTCGATAAGGAGCCCAACCCGAGCGAAGAGCGGATCAGACTTTGGTTGGCGGGTAACCTCTGCCGTTGCACGGGTTATGACAAGATCATCCGTGCAGTCATGGACGCAGCTGAGACGATGGAGAAGGCCTAATGGCAACAAAGACAGAAGCCTATCTGGGCAAGGCCGACTATAACGTTGTGGGCACTCGCCCGATCCGTCACGATGGCGAAGACAAGGTAACGGGGCGTGCGATTTACGGCGCCGATGTGAATATGTCAGGACTCCTGTCCGGGAAGGTCCTGAGAAGCCCTCACGCCCACGCACGAATTAAATCGATAGATACGAGCAAGGCGAAGTCGTATCCGGGCGTCAAGGCGGTAATAACGGTCGATGATTTCGAGATGCCCGAAGACAAGGTTCGCGAACTCGGTGAGGGCGCGGCAAACCTGCGTCATCTGCGTGCGAACGTTTTGGCCGATGGCAAAGCGCTGTATCACGGTCACGCCGTGGCTGCCGTGGCTGCCGTCGATGCGAACACAGCGGAGGAAGCCCTCGACCTGATCGAGGTCGACTACGATGTCCTTGAGCCTGTTCTGGATGTTCGCCGCGCAATGGAGGATGACGCACCGCTCCTGCACGAGAATCAGGTCACGGAGTCGCTAGGCGAATCGACGGACAAAAAGAGTAACGTTAGCACCCACTTCCAGCACAAGCTGGGCGACCTAGAGAAAGGGTTTGCGGCTGCCGACGTCGTCATTGAGCGAGAGTTCGATACCGCCACGGTTCACCAAGGATATATCGAGCCACACAATGGTACCGCACACTGGAAGTCGGACGGTCACGTCACGGTCTGGTGCAGTACACAGGGTTCTTTCCCTGTTCGCGAGCAGGTGTCCCAGTTGTTGATGCTACCTGTTTCCAAGGTCAAAGTGATCCCGACTGAGATCGGTGGTGGCTTTGGGGGCAAGATTCGTGTTTATCTTGAGCCGCTTGCCGCGGTGCTCTCAAAGAAAACAGGGCAGCCGGTTAAGATGGTGATGAGTCGGACGGAGGTGCTTCAGGCAACAGGGCCAACAGCTGGCTCGTATATTAAGTGCAGGATGGGCGCTACAAAGGATGGGAAGCTGACAGCGGCCGAAGTCTACATGGCTTATGAGTCTGGGGGATTCCCTGGGTCTTGGGCTGCTCCCGGTTCGCAGTGCGTCCTTGCTCCGTACAACATCGAAAACGTCCTGATCGACGGCTTCGATGTTCTCGTCAACAAACCTCAGACAATGGCGTACCGGGCGCCAGGTGCGACGAATGCGGCCTTTGCGTCGGAGACCGTGATCGACGAGATCTGCGAAGAAATAGGCATGGACCCTCTCGAGTTTCGTTTGAAGAACAGCGCCAAAGAGGGAACGCGTCGTGCCGACGGTCCTGTTTTTCCCCGGATTGGTCACGAAGAGTGCGTCCAAGCAGCACAGGAGAGCAATCACTACAAGTCTGATAAAACGAAGGCCGTCGGACGGGGTGTTGCCTCCGGGTTCTGGTTCAACGTGGGGCTCAAGTCTAGCGCATCGGCGTCAGTCAACACTGACGGCACCGTCGGCCTGGTCGAGGGTTCCACGGATATCGGCGGAACGCGAACATCGATCGCCATGCAGCTTGCAGAAGTCCTCGGCATCCCGGCTGAAGACGTGAACCCCTCAGTCGTCGACACCGACTCGGTTGGTTATACGGACGTGACCGGTGGCAGCCGTACAACGTTTGCAACCGGCTGGGCAGCCTACGAGGCGGCGAATGACATCAAGGATCAGATGATCGGGCGTGCGGCGAAACTCTGGGATATGTCGGATGAGGATGTTGACTTTGAGGATGGGACCTTCCAATCGAAGTCGGATCCCGAAAAGAAGCTGACATTCAAGGAGCTCGCAGGAAAGCTCGATGAAACCGGTGGACCGGTCGTTGGTCGAGCCGCGGTAGACCCGCAGGGTGTCGGCGGAGCGTTTGCAACAATGATCGTGGATGTCCAGGTTGATACGGACACTGGTAAGGTCGACATCCTCCGCGCCACACTCTGTCAGGATGCAGGCAAGGCGATCCATCCAAGCTACGTGGAAGGGCAAATGCAGGGCGGCGTGGCCCAGGGCATCGGCTGGGCGCTGAACGAGGAGTACTTCTACGGCAACTCTGGTCAGCTGGCCAATTCGAGCCTCCTAGACTACCGGATGCCGACGGCGTTGGATCTTCCTATGATCGAGGCGACTATCGTTGAGGTCCCGAACCCGGGACATCCTTATGGTGTGCGTGGTGTCGGTGAGGTTCCGATCGTGCCTCCGCCGGCTGCGGTTGCGAATGCCATCTATGACGCCATCGGGGTTCGGATGAAGGTCCTGCCCATGTCCCCAGGCGCAGTTCTGGACGCGATCTGGAAGAAGGACAGCTAGGCAGGTTATTCAATGCCGGTTGTGTGGATCCCGTCGTTGATGCGGGCACTCACGGACAACAAGGAACAGATCGAAGTCTTGGGAGGGACTCTTCGTGAGGTTGTCGAGCACCTCGAGGCTCAGCATCCCGGTATACGGGATCGGATAATCGAGGATGATCGGATCAGGCCGGGATTAGCGGTGTCCATCAACGGAGAGATCACGAACGATGGGCTCCGGAGCCGGGTAGAAGAGCAGGACGAAATACACTTTGTGGCGGCGATCGGCGGAGGCTGTGGCTGATTTCTTCGCCAAAGTCAGTCGAGAATCGGCCAGCGACACGATCGCTGGCCGATTTCGCTTGTAAGGAAGCCTTTGGCACTCTCTGTCGGAATTGTGGGGTTACCCAACGTGGGGAAGTCGACGCTGTTCAATGCGTTGACCCGTACAGCGGTTGAGGCATCCGCATACCCGTTCTGCACGGTCGAGCCGAATGTTGGTATTGTAGAAGTACCGGACGAACGTCTCGCAAGCCTCGAGAGTCTCCTGAAGCCCGAGTCAGTCGTCTCTGCACAGGTTAGGTTTGTAGATATCGCAGGGCTTGTGAAGGGAGCAAGCCAGGGGGAAGGTCTTGGCAACCAATTCCTGGCGAACATTCGAGAGTGCGATGCCTTGGTTCACGTGGTTCGGTGTTTCGAGGATGAGCAAGTTGCGCACGTGGACGGCGCAGTAGATCCCGTTCGGGACGTCGAAACAATCGATGCGGAGCTCATGCTCGCTGACTTGGAGACCGCGGTGCGAGGGAAGGAACGTGTCGGGAAGATCCTGCGCGCAAATCCCAGAGGTCCTGAAAAGCTGGAATTGGATTCACTAGAGGCGGCAACGGAAGCTTTGACGAGGGGAGAGCCCTTGCGTTCTGTTGCGCTCGGAAAAGAGGCCGGCGCGGTCCTCCATTCCTACAACTTCCTGACTATGAAGCGTGTGCTCTTCTTGGCCAATGTAGGGGAGGCGTATTTGCCCGATGGGGGGGAGCAAACGGACAGGCTCCGAACGCTGCATCCCGACAGTGAGGTCGTGCCGGTCTGTGCGCAGGTAGAGTCAGAAATCGCCGAACTTGACTCCGAAGACCGGCTGACTTTCCTACAGGACTACGGACTGGAATCCACCGGGATCGCCCGTCTTATCCTGTCCGCCCATCGTTTGCTTGAGCTGATCTCATTTTATACGACAGCGAACGAAAAGCTCCAGGCATGGCAGGTCACCAGCGGATCTTCAGCCCCACAAGCCGCCGGGAGAATACATTCTGACATGGAGAACGGATTCATTCGGGCCGAAGTGGCGTCGTACGAGCATATCCTCCAAGCCAGGGGGATGGAAACTTTGAGAGAATCAGGGCGTCTACGAGTTGAAGGCCGTGATTATGTGGTTCAGGATGGTGATGTGATTCGGTTCCTGTTCAAGGCTAAGTAGGCGTAAACTTGTGTCGCTAAACGGCTTCCGGTATATTCGAACATTAGTCTTAGCACGCCTGCTAGGCGAATCTGGATCCATTGAGGTGCTGCTACTAAGGAGGGACAAACGTGCGTTGTCGGCTGATCGCTTTGGCTTGTTTTACCATTATCTCGTTGCCCGGCCAAGGTCAAGCTCTTGGGTTCGGTGGTATCGGGGCCAGCGTTGGGCTTGATCTAACTCAGTCGGGAGTAATGATCTCCCCGACGGTGACCGGTACTGGCACAAGCTTCAACTCCGCTCGATTGGCAGTGGGTGGATTCGTAAATCTGGGTGAAATCGTAATTGAAAATCTCGATCTTGTCCCCGGCTTGGATACTGTTATTGAGAGCGACCTCAAGATTTACGTGATCAACACGGAAGCTCGCTACCGTTTCTACCAGAAGAACAAGGCGATCGGGTATGCCGGCGCTGGGGTTGGTGTCCATCTTTTCCGGCCTGAAGCCGGGACTGGCGCAACGAACGAGACAAAGGGGAGCTTGAACATTCCTCTAGGGTATCAGAAGCAGATGGGTGGTGGCTTGGGGTGGTTCACGGAGATGAAGATCGTGATCGCCGACAGCCAGATCGACAGCTCGTTTCGGTTCAGCGTAGGGTTGGTATTGGGCGCATTCTAAGGGAGGGCCAGATGGCAAGGGAACGACAGAAGGAACTGCGCAGGCGGCGACAGCGTCGGAAGAAGAGACTTAAAACGAAGCGACGTGAAGGCCGCACAAGCAGACGCTAAAACAGAAAGAGCGACGATCACTCGTGGATCGTCGCTCTTTCTGTTTTCGATAGTCTCGGCAATTTTGGACTAAAGGATACCCTGACAACCTTGTTGTGAAGAGTTCGGACGCACCCTAACGGGCGTGGCTGATTCAACAGCTGATCAGGGTACAGGCGAGTGCACCAAGAGGATTTCGCGTAGGGTGATAGAGCGATCGATTGACGGCAGCAGATACTGTCGGTCCCGGGACTGACAAGACTTTATGCACCTGTCCTTTACCCTATGAACAGGATGCTGCGTTGCGGGAAATTCACCCCAGCTCTTCGCACGCCGAGATTTGGTATTTCACCTGCCCCGTCTCGGAAGGAGAGATGAACGAAAAAACAACCCGATGGAGTATGTCTCCCCACGCACTATTGAGTCTCGGATCATCGATCGGCATCGCCTCGATAGTTGCCGACAGCATGGTCGTGTCGTACAAAATCGTGCCTCCACCCGATGTCCTGCCGTCGCTGAACTCGCGCGGATTCAAAACGACAGCGCCTAGCTCATCGATCGTCACCTCTGCAGGGGTGACAACAGAGCTGCTGATCTCGTTCGGCGTCTTCATCAGCGTAAAGGCATCCCGGATTGTGATACCCTTGCCGCGTTCGAAATCGATCGTTCTCTGCCACGATACGATTTCTGCTTCTTCCGGGTAAGCCGACGCGATATCAAGGCTGAAGACCGCTCGTTCATCGGTCGAGGAGTAGGAGACATTGGTCGCCTCGAAATCTGCACCGGGAGACTGCTGAACACCGTCTATTTTTGGGAGCAGACTGTGATACGCGGATTGCATCGTCCAGATGTCATATCGCTCGGGACTGAAGGTTTTTCGGGTATATGTCTCGACACCCGCGTCGACTATCAGAGGTCTTCCGTTTGTATAGACGATAAAACTACCGATGTCGTTGTGGTTGTGCGACTCCTCATTATGACCGCCTTTTGCGGCTAGGTATAGCCCGTCAACGGATCCGCCGTTATCGCGGGCGATCGCGACCTGGATCTCGGGCAGCCATACATCCCTTGGGAGGGGCGGCTGTGGCCTCTGTGCAAGCAGGTCTTCTGCGTTGTTGAGGGCTCGTAGCTGGCGTCCGATGCTTTCCAGGAAACCGGACGTGGTTACCCCCTGCTCTTCGGCCGCCCAGGCGCCGAAAGCCATCATTGCTTCGTCGTTTATGCGCTTGCCGTATAGGAAGGTTAGAGCAGGTGGGGGGACGAGGATCGGTGGGGCGTCTGCAAAGTTGACGAAGTAGCGGTCGTTGATGTGCGCGCGGTAGATGAACCTACCGATCTCACGTATGAGTGGCTCGTCATAGCAGTCGATGTGCCCTGCCGTGGCAGATTGGAGCCAGTCGAGACACTCGAACAGAGACGCGCCTGCACGGCCCCAGTATCCCGGACCTTCGTCGCATCCCCCGTCACGCGGGTAGGGATCGATGAACCTGTCGACGCAGTGTATCATCTTGTGGACGGATTCGATTCGCCGGTCGGGGTTCCGCTCCATCAACAACGTCGTGATCAGCCAGTTTGAGCAGATCCATGGATTCCAGTTGTTGACGCGACGTTTCGACGGCTTGCCATCTGATGACTTGCGTGTTTCCTGATGCCCCATCCACCAGAAGTCATCCCGCTCGTGAACCGGCGTCAAGATACGGTGCTGTATCTCCAGTTCGATCCTTTGACGGATCAACAGTGAGACCTCATCAAGTGCAGGGCCTAGCAGATAGTCGGTCCAAGACAGGAGGGCGGACGTCTCTGCAGCGAACAAATCGACGGTAGGCTCTGAAATGTCGGGGAGTCCAGGGCCAGCCTTCTGCGCCGTGAGATGCGGTGTGACGCCCCAATAAGATTCTTCGCAGATCGCCCAGATGCCGTTGATAATGTCGTCGATGAAACGACCGTCGCCTTCGATGCACTCGGCGATGACAAGGTCGCACAGCGTCGTTCTTCGGATGCCCCAGAGATGGATGTCGTGGTCCTGTTTGCCTGTGCGGACGAAGTCGAGAAAAAGCCAGGCGTTGATGGGGGGCCACTCGAATCCGAGCGATTTTTCGCCGCGGGAAACGTGCGCATCGCGGAGCTTCTCGGGCAGTTCAGTCCAGGCAGCGCGGTCAGATCCCCTGGGGTAGGGTGTGTAATTCTCCCTTGGTGTCAGGATCTCGCGTAGGTGTTCTAGTGATACACGTTCGGACAGCATCGCGTCTTCTATCTATGAAGGCGGAGTACTGTTAACTCCGTGACTACGTATTGCCTTCATGGTTTTTTCGGAATGTCTATAAGGGAAAAGTTAGGGGTCGGAATAGCCTTGGGAACGCCCTTCGTAAACATCTGCTATGTGCAGATCGAATCCTTTATGTTCGTGGTTTTTTCTAGCGCCCCTGAATATTGTCTTGCAGGCGTAGCAGACGGTAACTTCTGGCAGGAGAATGTAGAGCAAGGCATCGAAGACGACCGCGACACCAAGAGCTACATAGAACAGGAACGGTTTGTCGACCCACACAAAATACAGTCCGGCCAGAGCGCAGATGATGACCACCCCGAGACCGAGATTCCGATTGAAGTCTTTTTGGATGTAAAAGGCCCGCTTCCCGCAGGAAGGACAGGTGTCTATAGTGTTGTCGTCACGGATCCTATTGCTGAAGGCAATTCGGACAGGCGTATTGCAAGACAGACACGCCGTATCTCTTTCGTGATCGGTCGCGGAGTCAAATTGGAGCTCAGACTCGCAGTTCTGGCAGTAGGTGGTGATGCGCACGCTAGACCGGTAGATGTGTCGTGTGGTAGAGGAATCCCGAAAGTGTCTCACCGACCAAGACGAAGATAGTGCCCACATACAGCAGGCCTGTTGCTGACTGTGTCGCGTTTAGCTTGACCGTTTCCCAAGTCATATAGCAGATGACAATCGGGCCGATCAGCCCGAACAGGCTTCGCGCCCAAAACAACAGGCCCTGTAGCCTCCCGAAACCTTCGACAGTTTCAGCGATCTCGGCGACTGTTGAGGATGCGCCAAGATACAACACAAGTCCTAGGATGATGGTCTTGGCCACAGTTGAAAGGATCATCAGCTTTGTCAACTTCCGAAGCGGATCGATCGAAAGGGTCGGCAGGACAAGATACCAATGCCCTAGGGCCATGGCGAAGATAACGGACCCTAGGAATAGCGCCGTCGCGATCATGTAGATTGCCGCACTGATCGCGACCCAGGCAGGCCAGTCCACTGGTGCGCCAAGGTAGCCTAGCCAAACCAGGCCAGCCGTCCCGCTCAGCGCGGGGAGCGGCAAGAGTCGTCTCGCGATGCTTAGTCGGTCGAGAAGAATGAGGGCAAATAAGATGACGGTCAGGATGAGTGAGACGGTGAGCCCCGTCAAGGTCGCGATGGGAAGCGGTCCCGCGACAAGCAGCGATCCGCCAAGAAGGAGTCCGCAGATAACCGTGCAGAATCGGAAGAAGCTCTTGCCTGCCTCGTCAGGAATGAGACTGATCGACCACAGTCCGCCGACTGCCAGCTGGCTGAAGAGTAGAAATGTCAAAGCCTTATACACACGAACCCCCATAAAGTTGTTGGAATATATGGGTTGTCTTGATGAAGGCAAATAGACCGGAAAGAATTGCGGGACAGATTCCGATCAGGTGTTTCGCTGGCTTGTTACTGTTCGGCTTCTGTGTTTGGTCGTGTGGCAACGACATATCGCCTGTGAATTTTCTTTGGTATGGGTTCTTCTTGTATTGCTATTTGCTGGTGTTAGATGCCGTTAAAGACCGCCTAGCTACTGCGTGCTTTCTGAAAGATTGTCCATAAAGGAACGGTCCATGCAAGTGATCGAGGAGACAAGACAAGCGATTGTTCTGGCGGGCGGCGAGAGCCGGCGTATGGGGCAGGCCAAGGTTTGGCTTGACTTTGGTGGCGAGGCCCTGCTGACACGGATTTGCAGGACTGTGTCGCAGGTTGTTAGCCGCGTCGTTGTGGTGAGTGCTTGTGGTCAGGAACTCCCAATACTTGATGACCGGTGCGTCGTTGTCGAGGATAAACTAATCAGCGAGGGCCCCCTGGCAGGGTTGGGAAGTGGGCTTGAGGCAATCGGACAGACTGGGGTCGTCTTTGTCTGCGGATGTGACCATCCCTTTTTGACACCGGGCTTTCTTTCGTTCCTGCTTGATTCTCTTGGCGAGGGTGATTGTGCAACAGTCGCCTCGGATCATCCACAGCCGCTTTGTGCGTGGTATCGTGTGTGTGCGCTTGGTCACGTGCAGCAACTGGTTAATGCCGGTGAGCGGCGGCTTTCCCAGATTCTGGTTCCTCTGAAGATCAGTGAAGTCTCTCCGGCCTCACTAGGTGAAAACATTCGGGCTTCGATTGGGATCAACACACCGAAAGAATACATAGCAGCTCTTCGGACTTTCGATTCGCGAGCTTGATGCCTCTTCCCTGCGTGATATATTTTCTTTAACCTGCGAATGGAGGACACAGATGAAAGTCGAAGACAAGTCGCTCGTAAGCGAAGAGGAAATCCAGTCCGAGTTGAGTGAGCTCAACGGCTGGACCTATGATGCGGAGAAAAGAGAACTGACTCGGGTGTGGTCGTTTGAGAAATTTGTCCCCACGATGGTGTTTATCCGCAAGCTAACAGAGGTCATGGACACGGAAAACCACCACTCAAACCTTGCTCTGGATGGGCGTTCCAAGACGCTGATTGTGAGCATCACGACCTTCAGCGAGAACGCCGTTACACGTGCCGACTTGGAGTTTGCACGAATTGTCGATCAGCTCGAATTCTAGGGACACAACCAAAGAGTAACCGTTGGATGTAAAGGTATTTCCGAGACTTTTGAGATAGGGAACAACACATAGCCAAGCGACGATCAAGAGAGTCAATGGCTTGAGGGGCGATTTCGGCAGCAAAGGGTGATTGCTAGATATGGAGAATGCGCTGGCTTGTTTCTATTTGGCGTATCGCCACAAACGTGCGCAGACCCTGAGAATTTTATCATGTCAAAAGAATATGCCAATAAACTGTAAGTGCCTGTTGTATAACCAGTTATTGTAAGTGTCGGCGAGCGAAGGGTGGGCCGGATTAGCCTAATCCCTTGTCAGGGCAGGCATTTAAGTTATCTTTACGGTCACTACTTGATTTCTCCCCGAGTTCGTAAAGGAGGAAGGTGCCGATTATGGCAGAGGATCTAAAAATCACAGCATATTTGAAGCCGACGTGTGGCTGGAGTGGCGGAATCCGTGCGGTTCTCGCCAAGTATGGCCTCGAATACGAGGACAAGGACATTATCAACTACCCTGAGAATTATCAGGAGATGGTTCAGAAGACCGGGCAGCCGTATCAGCCTTGCGTCGAGATCGGCGAGACAATGCTTGCGGACGTGAGTGGTGACGAACTGGAGTCGTGGCTCGTACAGAACAGCTTCAAGGTCGCGGGTCCCGAGCCGGAAGTGCCGACCGACAGTTCCTGTACGGACGAAGATCACGAGGAAATGGCCCGCGTGGCCCAGAGTCAACCGGTGGAGATTTCATTCAAACCCCAGCAATAGACCTGGTTCAGATAAAGCACAGAGAAGGGGTGAGACGCCAGAAGGCGTTTCGCCCTTTTTTTATTCCGAGTCCTCTACCTTGGCTTCGCTCGCTGCATCGGCAGGCGTTTCCGCTTCCCCCTGAAGCGAAAGTGGTAACGCGATCTGAGAGTCATCGAATGATAGAGGTTCTCGGAGAATGCCGATGTAGGGAAGGTTGCGATACTTCTGGGCGAAGTCGAGACCGTAACCGACGACGAATCTGTCGGGGATTTCGAAGCCCGTGTAGTCCGGATCGACCGGGACCTCGCGTCTGGACGGCTTGTCAAGGAGGGTGCAAACTCGGAGGGACTTAGGGCCGCGCTGCGCGAGCGTCTTCAGTAGGTAGGTTATCGTGCGCCCCGTGTCGACGACGTCCTCAACCACCAGCACGTCACGTCCTTGGATGTCCTTCTGGAGGTCCATCATGGTGCGAACGTGTCCTGAACTCTTCGTCGCATCCCCATAGCTCATCACGGCGATCGTTTCGACCTCGAGTGGGATGTCTAGGTGACGGATCAGGTCCGCTAGAAAGACGAAGCAGCCCCTCAGGACACCCACGATGACCAAGTCACTGTCCGCGTAGTCTTGGGTGAGGGTTCGTCCCATCTCCGCGACTCTCGATTGTATGATCTTCTCTGACAGCAGCACTTCGTCGATCTGTTCAGGCAACAAAAATAGCCCCTCCTAGGGGCCGGTGTGGCGATTGTATTATGGCGGCTGGGGGGGACTCAGGCAGCCAGGTCGAGAAGACTCCTAGTCATCTGGTCTTGAGCTCTCAACTCAAGAACATTGGCCTCTAAGGATCGTTGGGCCGCGATCCGGTTGACCGTTTCGAGTGCGATATTGAAGTTGTTGTGCAGATTCAGAAGTGCTTCCGAAATCTGGCCCTCCTGTCCAAAAGTATCGATGGCGTCTACGGTCATTGCTAAGACGCCGATTCTGGCCTCAGAGTCGACCACCCGGGGGCTCGTGAATCGGTCCGATGACGTGTTTTCGGTGTCCTGGGCGCAAGCCCTCAGGCTAGATTGTGCGAAGCCGAGCCCTGAGAGCCGGATGGTTGAGTTCCTGATCACGAACACAAGATATCCGGACAAATCCGGTATAACAAGACTTTGTTCGAGAACTCTGAGAAGCAAGGAACCAAATAAGCCAAAGCTTGACGCCGAACGGGTCCTTGCCGATATTATAACTAAGAGATTCGTCTCCCAAAAAACGCCTTGAATCTGCAAAGGGTGCCCCATAGGAAGTTAGCTCCGTTCGGCTTTGTGCCGACCTAAGTGCAACTTCGACAAATCATTTCGGCGCCTGGCAGATTAGGCGTTTTTTTATGCCCAAGCTCCGGCTATATACAAAATCCTATTGTCCTTACTGTGATCAGGCACGGGCGATTCTCGAATCGGGCGGCGTGACCGATTATGACGAAATCTCGATCGATGGAAACGAGCTCAAAATGCGGCAAGAGCTCTATAAAATGACCGGTGGACGGTGGGATGTACCGCAGGCCTTCGTAGCCGACAGATACATCGGTGATGACGATGATCTTGCCCGGCTCGCAAGGTCCGGTGAACTCGCAAAGCTACTGGCCTGAAGCACCCCCAAGGGAGCGTTGCGTATTGGTCAGCACCCCTATAAATTCCGCGCTACTTCCGTAGTAGCAGATCGTGACCATCCTTCCTGACCCGCAACTTTTCCGATGTACGAAGAGAAGCGAACCATCCTCACCGTCCATCAGGAGCTACACTCCGAAGTTCTGGGAACCTTGGCCGTCGGCGACCGTGGTATCAACGTGCTAATCGAAGCGGCCACGGCAGACATCGACGAAGCGGATTTATTCCCCTGCGTGCTCGGCTGAGCCGCATCACCCTTATACCCACCGGAACTCTGTGGCGACACGTATCCGCATTCTCCCGGATGAGGCAATCAACAAGATCGCGGCCGGGGAGGTTGTCGAACGCCCCGCGTCCATCGTGAAGGAGTTGGTCGAGAACGCCGTTGACGCAAATCCCAATCGTATTACGATAGAGGTTTGGGCTGGGGGACGTGACAGGATCCGAGTCACAGATACGGGCTGCGGCATGTCGCAGGATGATGCAATGCTGAGCCTGGAACGGCACGCGACTAGCAAAATTAGGACGGCCGATGATCTTGCCGATCTAAAAACACTGGGATTTCGGGGAGAAGCGATCCCGAGCATTGCCGCGGTGTCCCACATGACGATCGAGACGCGAGATCATCCGTCTTCGGTTGGGACCCGAATAAATGTCGAAGGCGGTCAAATTCGTCAGGTCTCTGAGATCGGAAGAGATTTGGGCACCTCGGTCTCAGTCGATCAGGTCTTTTACAATACACCTGCTCGCAGAAAGTTCCTGAAGGGGGCTCAGACGGAGTGGCGTCACATCAGCCAGACGGTCACCGGCGTCGCGCTCGCGAACCCCGGGATCAGCTTCTCACTCAGGCACGATGGACGCGAGATACTCAAGATTGCACGTGGCTCGATCGAAGAGCGGATCGAAGCCCTGTTCAGAGTAAGGATTGGCGAGNACGCGGTCCTCGTGGACCGAGAAATTGCGGGCATCGCTGTGCGCGGCTACGTGGATACGCCGGAGAATACGAAGAAGACAGCAAACCAGGTGATTATAGTCAATGGACGATGGGTCAGGCACCGAGGAATTGCCCAAGCCGTTACCGACGGTTACGGTGGACTGTTAAAGAAGGATGTGTTGCCTGCATTCGCTCTCTGCATCGATGTCGATCCGAAGGCTGTAGATATTAACGTGCACCCCTCCAAACGAGAGGTGAAGTTTGCGGATGGGCGTCGCATCTACCGGGCAGTAGCCGATGCGGTGCGGGCCGACGTTCGTGAAGAGGGAGGGATCCCGGACTGGTCGGTCCTGGAGTCGACATCCGTGGTGATCGATTCAGGTGTTGGCTATGATGATGAGTCGGTTTCACGGTCCACTGCCTACCCGATGCCGTTGAGTGCGGACGGTATGGCTTCTGAGTCCCCGGCAAGCCTTCGCGAGCCTCTGTCATTCGATGACTCTCAGATCGCCCTACCACTTTCGCTTCAGGGGGACGTCGAAACGCCTGCCGATGTAGCGAGCGAAGCCAAGGGAGAGGACGCGGAGATTGGGCGGCACCGATTCTTCCAGATTCACGGCCGCTATTTCCTAGCTCAGGTAAAGCAGGGACTCCTCATTGTCGACCAGAATCTGGCACACGAAAGGGTTGTTTATGAAGACACGGTTCGTTCGATGTCGGAAGGTGCAGAAAGTTCAGGGCAGGCACTTCTGTTTCCAGTGACCTTGGAATTCGGGCTGACCGAGATTGTGACTGTCCGGGAGGTTATGCCTCTCTTGGAAAAAGTTGGGTTCGGTATTCGCGACTTCGGCGGGAACACGGTCGTGGTCGATGCGGTTCCTTCCGGACTCGAAACCTCCCGGGAAGGAGAGCTTCTCCGAGGGATCGTAGACGATTTCCTCTCGGATCGGACGGCCCATCTCGATCTGGGTGATCGTGCTATCGACCCAACAATCCATTTCCTTGCGTTGGCCTACGCGCGCCGTGTTGCTATACCTCACGGGAAGGTGATGCTGCAGCGCGAGATGGAAAACCTTATTGACACGCTCTTTGCGTGCTCGGAACCCTACAAGAGCCCGTCCGGACGGCCTACTCTTTCCCGCTTGTCTCTCGAAGACATCGGTAGGCGCTTCGAACCTTAGAGCCATGACCCCCGAAGTCCTAGTAATCGCGGGGCCTACGGCATCGGGGAAGACCGAACTGAGTATCCACGTCGCCCAAGCTCTGGGTGGCGAGATCATCTCCGCCGATTCACGGCAGATCTACCGATACATGGATATTGGCACAGCTAAACCGACCGTCGAAGAACAGGCGGTTGTGCCTCACCACCTCCTCGATGTCGTCGACCCGAACGAAACCTTTAGCGCTGGACAGTTCGCCTTGGCGGCGAGCAATCATATCGAAGACCTAATTGGCCGAGGTCTGGTCCCGATCGTAGTGGGGGGCGCGGGTTTCTATTTCGAGGCCCTATTCGAGGGGCTCAGCCCGATACCTGAAACACCGTATCATATCAAATCGGAAGTCGCTGCACTCATCAAACAGAACCTTGAGGGCGCGCATAGCTCTTTGAAAGATGTAGATCCTGAGGTAGCGGATAGGGTGGCACCGACGGATCGTCAGCGCATCGCGAGGGCGCTTGAAGTCTTCAGGTCTACAGGCAAACCCCTGAGTCACTTCCAAACCTTGCCTCGTGTCCCTGCGACGACACGCACGCCGCTTGCCTTCGGGATCGGTCTGCAGCGGCAAGAGCTGCGCAACCGGATCAACCTGCGTGTCCACAGGATGATCGAAGACGGTCTGATCATCGAGACAGAACGTCTGCTTTCTAAGGGCTATGGCAAGGCAGATGCAATGAAAAGCTTCGGGTATCGAGAATCCGCAGCCTTTTTGTTTGGGAATATGACGATTGAGGATGCCGTAGATGCGATTAAAACTGGAACTCGACAGTATGCTAAGCGGCAGATTACGTGGTTCAGAAACCGCACACAACTTAACTGGCTCGACCCCGAACGTGACGACCTTAAGGGGGCGATCATCAGTCGATACGAGGCTGTCAAATCGGCATCTGCTTGACACAAATCCGAGCAGTCGCTACCTTTTTCGCTGCGAGCGGGATTAACTCAGCTGGTAGAGTGCAAGCTTCCCAAGCTTGATGTCGCGGGTTCGAGTCCCGTATCCCGCTCCATTTTTCTTGGTGTAATACAGTAGGTTACGGGCTTCGACCCTTTAAGGTCNAAGCCCGTTTTTGCTGTCCGAATAAGCCTAATAAAAGGTGGAGGACAGAAACCTAGACATCCCGGATGGTATTGAGGCTCATTGGGTTGTCTTTGGTTGATTCAGTCGAGGGTTGCTAAAAGCGAAAGAACCAGGAGACCGCGACAAGTCCAACCTATTGTTCTGATCCAGTTGGTCTTAATGAGGCTGGCGTGCGTGCTTTTGTCGAAATGGCTGGAGAGCGTCCGATGGTAGGGTATCTGGAGCAGTAGTGTCGAACCCCAGATAACGAGAAGTAGCGCGAAGCCGAGCGTTGCAAGGGTGAAGGAGAGTCCTCNTGGAAGGACTAGCAAGATGTATGCACCCGTAGCGCCCTCGGTAAGCATAAGTAGTCCAGCGACCCAGGACATTCGCCTAATGTGAAGGCGCTGGTAGGCTGAGAAGCAATCGGAGCCAACGTGGGCGAACAGGGGATAGTGGACTATCTGAATTAACCAGATAAGGCCCACCATTGACCAAGTCGATGCAGAGTGAACTAGAAGAGTGATATCCATATGCCCTTTAGGAGGCGAGTCGTTCTGCCGATATGACGGCCACTTTCCGCGAGCACGTTTCGGTATTCGACGTGACGGTGACTTGGGCCTGAACGAGATCAAGACAGGTTAGACGGGTGGTGAGGTGTCCGGAGGGGAACANTACTGCAAGAGAGCCGATCATTGCGATTCCTTTCTTCTCTCCACGCTTCACTTTTTCTTGTCAGGGTAAACGGCTTCATGGTTCAGTTGTCGGCCCTTCGCGTCGAAACGAGCTTGTACGACACCCAGATAGACGCATCCCGTAATCACCAGCCCGAACGCGAAAAGGACTACTAATGAGCTTACATTAAGCATCCTTTCCTCCTCTCGNTTCGGAAACGGACTGGAGATCCGCGAGGCAGGTTCGCACACCACNCCAGAGACTCAAAATACTTGGCACCCAAATGCCAACAAAAAGCCCGTATTCACGGCTGTAGAGGAACCAGAGACTTACGCTGACTAGGAAACTTGCGAATGCAGCTGCAAGGAAGAGTGTATCTGACTTGGTGAACACATTTCTCTCCTTTTCTAAGGGCCTGACAGAAGGCGGGGCTCGTAGGATGCTCTCAATTCACCCTAGCTAGAGCTCCATCTCAAAACTACATCCTTACCTCTCCGCCAATTGGCATCAGCCTCTGTGGCGAACTTTTGCCTTTGAGTGAAGATTTCCTTACCGAGATTTTAAGCGTAGCAGCTGATCAAATGGCAGAGCCTGCGCCAAAGCTGTGAGCGATAGCCATAGGTCGACTGAGCACCGTGAGACCTTAAGGGTGAGGCACATAATTCCTCTGGAAAGACCGTTGGCTAGACGAACAGGAAGACGGTTATGCCCCTTGGTCGTCCCCATATTCACTAATCCGCTTCTCGCCTTGCCCAAATCAAATTACGAATTGTCTAGGAAATGTCAATGATACAGGCCCCGTTAAGTGCAGATAGCACCAAAAGTCCTTGACTTTTGGCGGAAGTGTCTATACTATGTCTAGTATTGGTGGGTTGTTCATCTATACGGAATGAAAGGCGCCTGTGAATTCTCACGTTATACCCTTTGTTGAAGACAAGCCGACCTGGATGGTCTCGATTCTCCGAGCAGCTGCCGCCTACAACCTGGTCTGGGGTATTAGCATTGTCATCTTCCCGCACGCCCTTTTTGATTGGACCGGAATCCAGAGACCTCTTTATCCGCAGATCTGGCAATGTGTGGGGATGATCGTTGGAGTTTACGGTATCGGCTACGGTATTGCCTCATTCGACCCCATCCGTCATTGGCCCATCGTGTTTGTTGGTCTAATTGGTAAGATTTTCGGTCCGATTGGTTTCTTGCTTGCGGTTTTAGAGGGGGGCTTCCCGGTCGCCTGGGGATGGACAATAGTCACCAATGATATCATTTGGTGGGGCCCCTTTTTTCTGATTCTCCGTAAAGCCTATCAAGGCAGCGCTGAAGCCCCATCAGCTGGTCTACTGTCNGNCAGAGCCGCCCTTGAGCAAGCTCAGACGCAGAACCGTGAAACTGTGGCTGCAATTTCCGATCGGTCACCTGTCCTTCTGGTACTGTTGCGCCACTTGGGGTGCGCGTTCTGCCGGGAAGCGTTGACNGATATCGCTTCTCGTCGCGATGCACTCAAGGCAAATGGCGTTCGTCCAGTGCTTGTGCACTTGTCATCCAATGACTTTGAGGNGAGACGTGTCTTCGCCGAGTTCGGTCTTTCTGATCTCGACCGGGTATCGGACCCCGACCGGGTGCTGTATCGAGCCGTCGGTTTGCGACGCGGCAGGTTTGGTCAGTTGTTTGGTCCACGCGTAATTGCCCGTGGGATCCAGGCCTGGCTGGCTGGACATGGAGTGGCCTTGCCAAAGGAGGATCCACTCCAGATGCCCGGGGTGTTTCTAATCCAAAATGGGCAGATCGTGCGAGCCTTTCGTCACGCGCACGCTGGCGAAAGACCAGACTATGCGGCTATGTCGGTCTGCGAGGCTTCGAATGAGCGCATGCGCCGTGACTTGGAGCTAGCAGCAGATGTGCAGCGAACGTTGTTGCCCACTTCGTTGCCGTCCGTCGATGGCGCCGAGATTGCGTGGGCGGTCGAGCCTACTGACGAGTTGGCTGGTGACACATTGAATGTGGTCCGCCTGGATGAAAACCACCTAGCTCTCTATGTGCTAGATGTGTCGGGTCACGGAGTCTCCGCGGCCCTTCTCTCTGTGACGTTGAATCACTGGCTCGAGCCCAGCCGTGGGGAGGCTTTGTTCCGGAGGACACNGGGAGGGTCAACACGGGTTGCGACACCGACGGAAGTTGCTGAGGAACTGAACGCGCATTTCCCAATGGACGCGGAGACCAAACAATACTTCACGTTACTCTACGGGATTCTCGATACGCGAACGTTCAAGTTTTCCTACGTGACGGCCGGTCATCCGCCACCCATTCACGTAAGATCTGGCGGAGACTCGACACAGCTTGGCGGAACGGGCTTTCCGGTCGGGCTTGTGGCTGACGCACGTTACGCGGAAGAGGAGGTCGAGCTTTCCGAGGGAGACCGTCTGTACATGTTCAGCGATGGCGTGCTGGAGTCTGGTGATGTTGACGGTTTGGAATTTGGCATCGACCGGACGATCGATGTTCTTGAGAGCGCGCGGGCGCAGCCGCTAGAAATGACCGTCTCCACATTGCTTGGCCTTGTGAAGTCGTGGCGAACATCCGCTCCTTATGTGGACGATCTGTCGGTGCTGTCGTTAGAGATATCGACGGCTGTCGGGGCAGCACATCAGGAGCATGAAGAAGTGAGTAACAAATAATGGAGGGTCCTGAAGTGATGGAGCGGAATGCAGCATTCGTCGTGCTTGGCGCGACCGGAGCCGTGGGGGAAAACGTAAGTCTTAGGCTGAGGCAGGATGGTTTCTCCGTCGTGGTTGGTGGGCGTGATGCTGAACGGACTNAAGCATTGGCCGGNAGGCTTGATGCTGAGCCCTGTGTCGTGGATGTGACGGACCCGGANCANGTNGCGGCGTGTATAGATACCTCTAAGCAGCGGTTCGGGCGCCTCGATGGTATTGCCAACTGTGCAGGGTCGCTTCTACTAAAGCCNGCGCATCTGACGACGNGCGATGAGTGGGATTCAGTTATCCGCGTNAATCTGACCAGCGCGTTTTCGACCGTTAAAGCCGGAGCGAAGGCGATGCAGCGAGAGGGTGGCTCAATCGTGCTTGTATCCTCGGCCGCTGCTCGCGTCGGTCTTCCTAATCACGAAGCGATTGCGGCGGCAAAGGCAGGGGTCGAAGGGTTAATACTGTCCGCAGCGGCTACCTACGCGTCTCGTGGTATCCGCGTGAATGGTGTTGCCCCCGGCCTGGTGAAAAGCCAGATGACGCAGCAACTTACNAGCAATNCCGATTCGCTCAAGGTNTCGAAAGCGATGCATCCACTAGGCCGCGTTGGTGAGCCCGACGACGTCGCAAGTGCGATCGCGTGGCTGCTCGACGCACGAAACAGTTGGGTGAGTGGCCAGGTTATAGGCGTAGATGGAGGGCTGGCGCGACTGCGTGGGCGAATGAAATCTGCCTGAAACAGTGGGTTAGTGGGCAAGTTTGCGTCAGATGCAACATCACCCTTTAGGTTTCACGTCTGGCCGTCCGGATTTGTTGTCGTCGCTTTTCGCCCGTGCTCACTTTGTCGCGCAGATGAACCAGAGCGGTTGATCCAGATGAATTTCCGTTCTGAATCGTGGGTCATCGAGTAAGACGCATTTTGTTACGCCACCGTGTATCGCTCTGGATTCCCATAAACTCGTTTATAAGATTCGCCTCAAAAAAAACGGTTAAGGAAAATCTTGGATGCCTGGGCCATCTCTCGTTTTTCCTTCGCCGTTATCTTGGCGAGATTNTTGTAGGGCAAAGCCATCCTTCCATTGTTCCTTAGTCGCGCTTTATTCACATCCAAGTAATTCCAATAGAGGTAATTAAGCGGACAGGCACCATCTCCGGTCTTCCTTTTCGGATCGTAAATGCACGCCTTGCAGTAGTCCGACATCCGATTCACGTACGCGCCTGACGCGGCGTAAGGTTTCGAGGAGAGGACGCCACCATCCGCGAATAACGCCATTCCGTGTGTGTTCGGCAGCTCCACCCATTCAACGGCGTCAGCATAGACGGCGAGATACCACGCCTCGACCTCTTTTGGCGAAACGCCGGCGAGTAATGCGAAGTTGCCAGTGACCATCAGCCGCTGAATATGATGAGCGTAGGCGGTNCGTTTTGTTCCTTCGATGACCTCCCTAAGGCAGTTCATCTCTGTATCACCGGTCCAGTAGAAGCCGGGTAGCGGCCTGTCGGCCTCTAGGAAATTCGTGTCTGCGTAGTCGGGCATCTTGAGCCAGTAGATGCCGCGAATATATTCGCGCCAGCCGAGGACCTGACGGATAAAGCCCTCCACGGAATTGAGGGGGGCGGCGTTTTGGTCGTAAGCGTGGATTACAGCGTGGCAAACTTCCTCTGGGAGGAGGAGGCCGATGTTCAGATAGGGAGAGAGCACCGCGTGGTAGAGAAGATTATCCCCCACTTTCATAGCGTCTTGATAGTCGCCAAAATAGGGTAGGCAGTCTTGGATGAAGTGGTCGAGGGCGTGCAGTGCATCGTCACGGGTGACGGCCCAGCCGAATGAATCGAGGTCGCCGATGTGGTCGTTGAACCGTGTGGCGACTACCTCAATCACCTCTAGAGTGACGGAGTCGGGGGGGAATCGATTGCGTTTCGGAAGCTGGATGTCCTGAGGCAATGATTTGCGATTGTCCTTATCATAATTCCACTTTCCGCCTTCGGGTTGCCCGTCTTTATCGACTAGCCAGCCCAGCTTTCTGCGCATCTCGCGATAGAAGAACTCCATCCTCAGGCTCTTGCGGCCGAAAGCCCACTTCGCAAACTCAGTTCGAGAGCAGAAAAAACGATCGTCNTGGCGGATCTCTACAGGCAAACCGAGGAGAGTCTCCCAGTCGTTCATTGCTGCGAGGATGCGATACTCGCCGGGCTCCGTCACAACGATTGCATCGGGTTTGAGTCTGCCAACCGCCCTCTCCAGCTCACCCGTGAGCGATCCGACGTTCTCCGGGCANTCCAGNGAGACATACTCTACACAAAACCCCTCTTNCCTTAAGATCCCTGCAAAATGGCGCATAGCCGAAAAGTAGAGCACAAGCTTCTGCTTGTGATGCCGAACGTAAGTCGCCTCCTCGGATACCTCCACAAGAAGAAGAGTAGTCATCTTCTTGTCCGCATTCTTAAGCGAGCTAATCTCGAGGCTCAGTTGGTCACCCAAGATGAGGCAGAGCGTCTTCAACGGTCCCTCCCTTTTTGCGAGCTGCCCTTCTNCATCTTGCGGAGCAGAACTTCACATCCTCCCAGCATTCTCGCCACTTGCGACGCCAAGNAAATCGAACGCCGCAGGCTGAGCAGGATTTGGCGGGCAAGTCACGTTTTTTTCGCGTCACTGCCATCGATTCGACCNATATNNNGAAAGCTGACCAACCCAAACACCTTTTCAACTCATTCAAGTGNTTTCGAGTTCANTGGCGTGGGGGAGTCTTGGCTGTTCAACGCGCTCTCCCTAGCCTGTAGTCGGTTCGTGAGCTTTCGACTCAAAAACCACAGCGCATACGTGCCGCAAAGAACTGCCATAACCGACTGAAGGATGACGGCCGACGGTCTCGGCACCGACCCGCCACCGACCCAAGCGAAAGCCTTAGCGAGTCCCGGCACGGAACCCAAAAACCCGATGCAAGAAAGACNNGCTGCCGCGATCCTTGCANNAGCTTTGCGATCCCANAGCCTCCNAAGAATCAGGAGTGGGATCCCGAANACCGCAGGGATTAGAGCTGTGACTGAAGAGCCACCGGTGCCTATGTAGCCGCCAAGCCCCAGCACGCTCAAACTCACCCCAAGAGCTTGTGTAAGTGTTTTCACTTTTCTCTACCTTTCTTTTTTGCCTGCTCAAAGGATACCAATGGATAACAGGCAATCAACACGTGAAGTGACATCGAATTCGATGAAGCCACGTTCTCAGGCCTTGACGAACTCCAGACACAGGTAAACTTCATCNTACACTAAAAATNCGCGGTCAGTCCAAGGCCCGGCNCAAGGTGAATGTGTTTATCGAACTAGACGGAGGGATAAATGGATGCCGCAGCACAGATCGCACAAGCAATCGTAGCAGTCTCGATCATCAACGTTTGGCTCTTCCGGCGTCGACAGGAAACAAAGTGGCGTGGCGGAGATGCGCGGAATATGAGTGAGGAGTTCGCGGTGTATGGGCTGCCTGCTTGGTCTATGCCCGTGGTCGGGACTATAAAGGTAATCTGCGCACTACTCTTGATACTTGGCATCTTCGTGCCTGCCGCTACCGAACCAGCAGCGATAGGCCTCGCGACCTTGATGGGCGCCGCCGTTGTAATGCACGTTAAGGTGAGGGACCCACTCCTCAAGTCAGTGCCTGCCTTCTCCCTACTTCTGCTGTGCTCCTTTATTCTGTATACGCATTCCCCTGGCCTGATGACTGCCGATACATTGAGAAGTGTCAACTAAATCAACGCTGCAGACGGCAGGATGGTGATCGATGGTGGATCAATCGTCCAAGCTGAAAACAACACTACGGACGGAGTTGTTAACGCTATTGATACCGTCCTCTTGCCGCAGATGTTGGTTTTGAACCAGTTGGCTCCAAGCCCTCCAAAGCGCCAACAGAGAAGAACGGGTTGCGTCGATAGTGGCGTAACTCGTTTTTCTTTAACCTAGGTGCCGAAAGTGGAAACTGATCTGCTTCACAAGAATCTGGTCTATACCTGCAGGCCCGATGTGGGACTGAAGGAGGCCATATAACCTGGGGAGTTACATCAAAGAACGCATTATGGGCCTGCTTCAACAGGCGAAGATAACCTATGCGCCGAGGATTGGATAGTCGGATCCCCGCTTGGAAAGATTGTAGGAATGGAGCTAAAATGCCTCAACTTGACAGAAACTGACAAAACAGGTTACCTTACTCAAGTTGCATTGAAACAAAGGGATACGAATCAAACCGAATTGAATAGGAAAGGCTTGCATCGGCATCACAAGCCTGAGGTCTCGGGTTTGGCTCCCTTATCCCGCTCCATTTCAATGAGTGGGTATCGTGCGTGGTCACGGAGTTGACCGCGCTTTTTGTTTATCTTACGCTAGGCTTAAGTGTTAGGCGTAATCGGCTGTTACCAAGTGATATATGGACATTCAGGGCGCAAAGGACCGTACAGTGCTCGAGGGAGCTCCTCTAGTCGAAGAGCTCGCTGCAGGGCTCGCTATCAAGGAGGTGCTGCTCGATTCGCTCGCAGAACACCTGGAGCTCAAGCCCGGTGACACCATTGAGTCCCTGAACGGTCAGCCCGTTCGCGATGCGATCGACTTCCATTACAACTTCAACGACGATCAGGTGACGCTGAGGCTCGTTCGCGGCGATGACACGTTGGTCTTCGATATTGAGAAGGACCCGGATGAAGTCCTAGGGGTTATCTTCGAAGACATGTCGATCCTAAAGTGCGACAACAAGTGTGTCTTCTGCTTCCTCCACCAGATGCCTAAGAAGCTCAGGAAGACTCTCTACTATCAGGACGACGACTACCGACTGTCATTCCTGCACGGCGCCTATGTTACGCTGACCAACCTATCCGACGAGGAGTTCGATCGGATCGTTTCGCAGCGGCTGAGCCCCATGTATGTGTCCGTTCACGCAACGGACCCGGATGTACGTGGGCATCTCCTCGGTCGGAAGGGGCCGATTGATGTGCTGGGACGGCTGGATTATCTGATCTCCAAGGGGATCTCGATCCACACCCAGGTTGTCTACTGTCCGGGAATCAACGACGGACCCCTGCTCGACGAGACGATCTCGGATTTGGCCGACCGATACCCCAATGTGGTTTCACTGGGTGTCGTACCTCTTGGGCTAACGAAGTTCAGGCAGAATCTGCCCGAACTCACACCCGTAACCGAGACGACTTGTCTCCGAGCGCTGGAGCAGATTCACGCACATCAGGACCGGCTTATCGAGGAGATTGGGGCGCGGTTCGTATATGCAGGAGACGAGTTTTACCTCCAGAGCGGGCTTCCGGTTCCGGGTCCGGAACGATACGACGGTTTTCCGCTCGTTGAGAACGGAATCGGTATGGTTCGTCGGTTCCTCGACGACTTTGAGCAGCGGCTTCCCGATATGGTAGCATCCAACGTTATTGACTCTGTGACTCTTGTTACCGGAGCGCTCGGCGAACAATTCCTGCGGCCTATGTCGGGTCGGTTGAGAGCGCAGGGGATCGAGACCTACGTCCTTCCCGTGACGAACGAGTTCTTGGGGCACGACATCACAGTATCTGGCCTGCTAGCAGGGGAAGACATTCTAAGGGCTCTCAAATCCAGCCCAAGGCTGGGTGACCGGATCATCTTGCCGCCCAACTGCGTTAACCACGAAGGTATACTGCTCGATGACTGGACGCCCGAAGACCTCGGTTGTGAAGTCAATAAGCGCGTTCAGGTCGGGAGTTACAGTCTGATCGAATCGATTGTTGGCGGAACACAGCGGACGCCACAGGTCGCAGCGGGTATGGATCACCCCTACATCGCTTCATATCAGGAACCCTAGCACTTGTCAGTCGCATCCACATTGGTCGCGATAGTCGGCCGCCCGAATGTCGGAAAGTCGACGCTTTTCAACCGGTTTATTGGTGAGCGGAAGGCGGTCGTGGATGACGTACCGGGGGTGACGCGTGACCGCAACTTCGCAGAAGTCGCTTGGAATCGCCGGGTTTTCACCCTTGTGGACACTGGAGGCTATTTGCCGCCAACAGGCGACGGACTGCCGGATGCCGTGAGCGAGCAGGTTCGGACGGCCATCGAAACGGCTGACGTGATCCTGCTTGTCGTTGACACCCAAGCAGGGCCCACATACATCGATCAGGACTTGGCGAGGATGATAGTTCGGGGCGACAAACCCTATATCTTGGTCGCCAACAAGGTCGATCAGGATTTGGACGAGGCCGAAGCGGCGCAGTTCTACTCGCTAGGAATGGGCGATCCCGTTTCTGTTTCGGCAGCAAATGGCAGGCTCTCGGGGGACTTGCTCGACAAGGTCATTGAGTTCTTTCCGGAGGGCGAAGAGGCCATCGAAGAAGAGCCCGAGATCCCTAGACTCGCTGTTGTTGGGCGGCCGAACGTGGGCAAGTCGACCTTCGTGAACAAGCTTTCGGGCAACAACAGACTGGTCGTCAGCCCGATCCCCGGTACGACGCGAGATGCGATTGACCTACGAATGAAGCGGGATGGGCGACCCTTTCTTCTGATTGATACCGCGGGCCTGAGACGGAAGGCGAAGATCACTGAACAGGTTGAGTATTACAGCTCGCTCCGGACGTCGACCAGCCTGGCGCGCTGCGATGTGGCGATTCTCCTGCTCGACTCGGTTGAAGGGATGACGGTTCAGGACGTCAAGATCGGCGAACAGGCGACCACCCTCGGAAAGGGTCTGGTGATCTGTGTTAATAAGTGGGATGTGATCGAGAAGGACAGTAATACCTCTGAAGCTCATCGGCAGAAGATCCTGAAGCGCTTTCCGTTCCTGTCGCCCTATCCCGTTGTTTTTACGTCAGGCGTGACCGGCCAGCGGACGTGGCGTGCGATCGATACGGCCTTGACCGTGCACGATCGCCGGTCTCGGCGGATCTCCACACAGGAGTTGAACCGGTTCTTGGCCGAGCTGAATGAAACAACGGATCCCCCATCCAAGCGGGGTCGTGTGACGCGGATGTCATACGCCGTTCAGCCCAAGTCCAATCCTCCCACCATCCTGTTCTTTACCTCGCGGCCGAAAGACGTGCCTGATCACTATAGACGGTTCTTGGAGAATCGGTTACGGGATCGGTTTGATTTTTTAGGCACGCCTGTTCGAGTCGTTTTTAAGCAGAAGTGAGGGTGCTGTGCCGCACGAGCTGAAGAAGATTTACTATTCGATTCGAGAGGTTTCTGAGCTGGCAGGCGTCGAGGCACACGTCCTACGATTCTGGGAGAAGGAGTTCCCGATGCTCAGACCGCGGAGGGGCCGGTCCGGGAACCGTACATACAAGGACCGGGATATAGAGATTATCAAGGAGATCCGACATCTCCTTTGGGATCAGAAGTTTACGATTCAGGGTGCGTGCGAGCAGCTTCGAAAGGGCCGCGCCCGCCTTCAGGAGTCCGCGCAGGTTACCCAGCCCGTTCTTCCCTTCCCAGAGCTTAATCCGATCCTTGCAGCAGACATACGCAAAACTCTCGTCGAAATACGCGATCTTCTCTGCAGTAAGGAGGCCTCCTGACTGCCTCCTTTGTTGCGTCAAGCGTTGAAAATTCTTATACTTACTAGTCTTGGAGCCGGAGTGGGCACCTGTTGCCCACTCTTTTGACTATATGGTCGTTTCTGTATGAGCCTTTTGCCTTCTCAGGGCCTTGAAATAACGCTCGAACAGTTGATTGAGCCGGCTCTTTCGGATAGAGGCGTAGAGTTCGTCGAACTGCGCATCTCGGGTAACGCCAGGCGCTATGTTCTGCGGGTTTACGTGGATAAACCGGACGGTATTTCGATCGGCGAATGCGCTCAGCTGAGCCGGGATCTGGCCGATGTGCTTGATACGCACAATCCGATCGAGTCCTCATACACACTGGAGGTGTCCTCGCCGGGTCTGACGAGACCGCTCAAGACGAAACGTGACTACGAGCGAGCCCTTAATAAGCCGGTTCGCCTGATCACGGTGACAGGACATGACCACACGGGAACACTCAAGGAAGTAACCGATACGCATGTTTCGCTTGATGTCGAGGGAGATAGGGCATCGTTTTCCCTCGGCGAGATTACAAAAGCGAACCTACACTTCGAGATTTAGGGCTGTAAGGAGGATGGCTTGAACTACGAAGTCCTCGAGGCGCTCAGGCAGATCGCCCAGGAGAAAAACGTCAACCGCAATCTGGTGCTGGAGACCCTCGAAATCGGGCTGATTTCTGCTGCCAAGAAGCGATTTAACACAGGCGACAACGTCGAGGTCATCGTCGACACCGAGTCTGGATCGATCAGTGTCTTCGTGGAGAAAGATGTGGTTGCCGACGGGAAGCTGGAGGACGAGGGACTCGAGATCGAGCTCACTGATGCCCTCGATATCACTTCAGAAGCGAAGGTGGGCGAGAAGATCAAGAAAGAGCTGCCTTTTTCTGACTTCGGTCGAAACGCCATCCAGACTGCAAAGCAGATTCTCGTCCAGCGTGTTCGTGAAGCCGAGCGCGAGCGGGTTTACGAGGATTATCAGGGGCGAATCGGGGAGATTATCTCCGGCACTGTCCAGCAGATTAGCCGTGGCGACGTTCTGATTAACATCGGACGCATAGAGGCCATCGTGCCGCTGAAGGAGCAGATCCGGAAAGAGCGGTATCGACAGGGGGATCCGATCCGAGCCATACTCGTCAATGTGCTTAAGACAAGCAAAGGGCCCCAGGTGGTGCTATCCCGCACACATCCAAACCTGCTGATTAAGCTGTTCCACCTCGAGGTCCCTGAAATATATGATGGTGTGATCGAAATCAAGGCAGTAGCTCGGGAGCCTGGCGAAAGGGCCAAGATCGCGGTACACTCGAACGACCAGCGTATCGACCCGGTTGGTGCCTGCGTCGGTATGAAGGGATCGCGTGTCCAGGCTGTCGTGCGCGAGCTAAGCAACGAGCGTATCGACATCGTTCCTTGGACCGAGGACGAAGCATTCTTCCTGTCTAGGGCACTGAGTCCCGCTCAGGTTAAGCGCGTGGTCGTCGACCGTCGAAGCAAGCTTATGGCGGCAATCGTTGATGATGACCAGCTCTCACTGGCGATCGGCAAGTCGGGCCAGAACGCAAGGCTGGCTTCGCAGCTTTCGGGTTGGAAGGTTGACATCCTGACCGATACGCGCTTCGCAGAGATCCAAGAGGAGAAGGCTGCTACGCGGATTTCGCTAAGCGAACTGTCCGGCGTCGGAAAGGTTATGCAGGAGCGGCTGGTCGAGTATGGACTGGGTTCTGCGAACGATATCTCAGAGTCAACGCTCGAGCGTCTGCTCGCCGTCCCGGGGGTCGGCGAGGCGACGGCGGAGAAGATCTTGGATGCGTCGAAGGAAATGGTGGACGTGAAGGTCTCCGCCTATCGGGAGGAAGTCAGGATCCGAAAAGAGGCTGAGGAAGCGGCTAAGGCGGAGGAGGAGGCGAAGAAGGCAGCTGAGGAAGCGGCGGCAAAGGCTGCGGCAGCAGAGGCGGTCGCAGCAGAGGCGGCAGCAAAAGCAGAGGCGGAGGCGGCCGAGGCAGCGGCTCAGGCCGACTTAGCTACTACCGATGAAATGCAGGCACCTGCGGAAGCAATCGTGGAAGACGGGGAGGGTTCGGTCGCCGAAGAGGCAGGGGCAGACGAGACCCCGTCGGTCGTTACCGTTGTTCCGGGAAACGGAGAGCCGTTCGAGCCTTCTGAGTCTACAGGGTCTGCGGTAGAGACATCTGCAGAGTCTGCAGAAACTGCACAAGAGGAGGTCGGGTCTTCGTCTGAAGCCGCTCCTGAGGAATCGACGACCGAAGCTTCCATCGATGCGTCACCGGATTCGGAGTCAAAGGAAGCATCCGTTGAGGAGTCCGAAGGGAACAAATAGTCAGAAGCCAGTTAGGCTCTTGAGGAGGTGGAAGGGATCTTGGCAAACCAAGCCAAAAAGGCAAAGAAGGCAAGCGCAGACAAAGCGAAGAGGAAGCGCATCTACGAGGTCGCGCGCGAGTTCAACCTCTCGTCCGTGGCGATGGTAGAAGTGATTCGCGGTCTCGGTTTTGAAGCGAAGAATCACATGGCCGTCTGTACAGACGACATGATCGATAAGGTCAAGAGCAAGTTTGAAGAGGAACGCAGCGCTGCCAGGGAAGAGATTAAGCGCAAGGCCGAGCAGCAAAAGCAGCGCGTGCAGGAAGAAAAGGCCGCCAAGAAAACGAAGAAGACTAAGGCTGCCCCACCCAGGACGGATGAAGTCAAGGTCGTCGAGATCCCGAAAGACACCCGTCCCAGCCGACGTCCCGCAAAGGGTGGGCGTGGAGGTGGTCGGTCCGGTGGTGGGGCTCCGGCTCCCCAATTGCCCCCTATAGGCGATAACCGGGGTGGCCGCAAGAGAAGGCGTCGCAAGGGCAAGTCGGCTGTTGATCAGAAGGAAGTAGCCGACAGCGTTCGCAGAACGATGGCGCAGATGTCGTCGGCTCCGTCTCGCCGCCGTCGCCGAAGACGCGAGGATGGAGAGGCTGGCGAGGAGGAGATCCAAGAGCTCACGATTAAGGTGAACGAGTTTACCACCGTCGGCGAACTCGCAGAGCTGATGGATGTGAGCGCCACGGAGATGATCACGGCCTGCTTGCAAATGGGCATGATGGTCACGATCAACCAGCGTCTCGACATGGACACGATCGAACTCGTCGCCGACGAGTTCAGCTATAAGGTCGAAAAACTCGACGAAGTCGCCGAGGAAATGATCGAGGAGCTGAACGAAGAGGTCGACGAAGAGAAGCTGGCACCGAGGCCACCAGTCGTCACGGTTATGGGTCACGTCGATCACGGCAAGACATCGCTACTCGACTACATCAGGCGGACAAACGTAGTTGCGGGCGAGTCTGGCGGTATCACGCAGCACATCGGCGCCTACCACGTGGAGCTCGAGGGCGGGCGGATGGTCACGTTCCTCGATACGCCGGGTCACGAAGCCTTCACCGCGATGCGTGCTCGCGGTGCTCAGGTAACGGATGTGGTCGTGCTGATTGTGGCCGCAGACGACAGTGTGATGCCTCAGACCGTCGAGGCGATCGATCACGCGCGAGCAGCGAATGTTCCTCTGTTCGTCGCGATCAACAAGGTTGATCTGCCGACGGCAAACGTCGATAAGATTAAGCGGGAGCTGTCCGAGCGTGAAGTACTCGTCGAAGACTACGGCGGGCAGGTTCAAAGCTGCGAGATCTCGGCTATGACCGGCCAAGGAGTCGACACATTGCTTGAGATGCTGGCGCTTGAAACGGAGCTGCTGGAGCTGAAGGCTGACCCGGAGCGCCGAGCGAAAGGCACGATCGTAGAGTCACGTCTTGATCGCGGGCGTGGTAACGTCGCAACCGTCCTGATCGAAGAGGGTATGCTGAAGGTTGGAGACCCCTTTATCACCGGTATGCACAGCGGTCGTGTGCGCGCGATGCTCGATGAACGCGGCAATTCCATCGAGGACGCGGGGCCTTCGGTTCCTGTGCAGGTCCTCGGTCTGGGCGGCCTGCCTCAGGCAGGCGATACGTTTCACGTCCTCGAGAACGATCGACAGACACGGGAGATCAGCCAGAAGCGGCAGCAGCTGAGGCGCGAACAGGAGTTTCACAAGGTTCGCCGTGTAAGCCTGACCGCCATCCACGACCAAATTGCTGCCGGAGAAGTCCAAGAGTTGAGGATCATAATCAAGGGCGATGTGGATGGGTCGGTCGAGGCCCTGCAGGACGCTCTGATGCAGATCTCGAATGACGAGGTCCAGCTAAATGTGATCAGCCGGGCCGTCGGTGCGATCACCGAGAACGACGTGCTTCTCGCGACGGCATCTGATGCCGTGATCATCGGTTTCAATGTCAGACCCGACGGGCGGGCCCGTGAAGTCGCCGCTGCCGAGCAGGTCGATATACGGATGTATCGCGTGATCTACGAAGCCGTAGAAGACGTGAAGGCAGCCCTCTCAGGTCTCCTCAAGCCTACCGTCGACGAGCGTGTGGTGGCTGCGGCTGAGGTTCGAGAGACATTCAGCGTTCCCCGCATTGGAACGATCGCCGGTTGCTTCGTTTCGGAAGGGCAAATCCTTCGTTCCAGTCAGGTCAGGCTGCTACGGGACGGTGTGGTCGTCTACGAGGGTGTTGTAGGATCGCTGCGACGCTTCAAGGACGATGTACGCGAGGTTCAGTCGGGTTTCGAGTGCGGTATCGGAATCGAGAACTTCACGGACATCAAGGTTGGTGACGTGATCGAAGCCTACGAGATGTTCGAAATCGAGAGAACGCTCGAGTAATGACGATTGGTTTCTGCCGGCTAACACTGTATCTCCCAGGTGCTGGATCGCTCAAACAAAAACGGTCGACCATCAAGGGTTTGATCGCGAAGGCCCGACAGATATTCAACGTTTCCGTATCCGAGATCGATGCCAACGATGTTTGGCAGAAAGCAGTCTTGGGTGTTGCCGTTGTAGCGAACGAATCCGGGTTCGCGAACAGTGTGATCTCGAAGGTGGTAAACTTTTTCGACTCGGATTACCAGGTCGAGGTGATCGACTGCGCGATCGAGATGTTGTAACGTGAGTAGCTGGCGACCTGAAAGCGTCGGAAAGTTCATACAGCGAACGCTGGGTGAGTTGATCCAATCTCGGGTGAAGGATCCCCGACTCGGCTTTGTAACGATTACGGGGTGCCGGGTGTCGAAAGACCTGAAGGTTGCTCGTGTGTATGTGAGCGTGATGGGTTCCGATCAGGACCGCGATGCCTCGATGGAGACTCTAAATCGTGCAGGGGCGTTCCTGCGAAGGGAACTGGCCGGCCAGTTGAGGATGCGTCATACACCGGAGCTGATTTTTGACTACGACGATTCTGTCGAGCGTGGGGCCCGGATCAGCAAGCTGCTCGATAAGATCAAGGATAGCGAGGAGACAGGTCACGGAGCTGGGGATTCTGCCGGTTGACAAGCCGACGGGGATGACTTCTCACGACGTCGTCGATCGGGTTCGCAAAGCGCTCCGGACTAGGAAGGTGGGCCACGCGGGCACGCTTGATCCTTTGGCGACTGGCGTGATGGTGGTCTGCATCGGGAAGGCGACGCGCCTGAGCGGGTATCTGACTTGTCAATCGAAACGCTATACGACCCGGATACGTCTCGGGGTCGAAACGGATACGCTTGACGCGGACGGGACGGTGGTGCGGACATCCGAGGACATCCCTACCTCAGTAGACGAGATCGAGCGAGCCGCTCAAAGCTTCATTGGTCTGATTGAACAAATCCCACCGATGTTCTCGGCACGGAAGGTGAACGGGCAGCGGCTGCACAGGCTGGCACGATCAGGACGGACAGTCCATCGCGAACCTCGCCAAGTTGAGATTCACGACCTTCGGGTCCTGGGTCTCGAGCGGCCTTTTGTAGATCTCGACGTGAAGTGCTCGAAGGGGACTTACATCCGGTCTCTCGCATCAGGCCTCGGAGATGTGATCGGTTGTGGTGGATCCGTAGAGGCCCTGCGTCGAACTGAGAGCGGCTCGATCAGTGAAGACGCTTGCATCCCGCTTGATGAGGTGACGGAGGCTACTGCCACGCAGTTCTCGATCGACCCGAACGAGGCGCTCGCGGATATTCCGGGAGTCGTTCTCACTGATGATCAGGCAGAGCGATTTTGCCACGGTAACGAAGTCGATCTTGCACGCGAAGTTCCTACGCCCTGCCGGGTTAACTGTGAGCACGGCGCTTTCTGGGGTATGGGGAAGTCAGAAGAGGAAGGCTGGCTTCGGCCGGTTTGTGTCCTGAGAGACTTGGAACGGGCGCGTGAAACGCATCCTGCTTGAAAGGCCTCAGCGGCAGCACCAGGCAGTCGTGACCGTAGGCTCGTTTGACGGCCTGCATATCGGTCACAGAGCAGTCGTGGATCGGGTAAAGGAAATTGCCGGTCTCAGAGACGGCACGTCGATCGTGGTGACATTCGACCCGCATCCACGTCAGGTGATCGTGCCGGACTCGGCACCTAAACTCCTCACCTCGCTTGCGGAGAAGTCGGCAGTTTTAGGACGAGCGGGAGTCGATCTACTCGCTGTCGTTCCTTTCACGAAGGATCTGAGGAAACTCGGCGCAGAGGCTTTTGTCGATCGATATCTCGTGGATTTTCTGGGCGCCGAAACCGTCGTGGTCGGCTATGATCACGGGTTCGGTCGCGACCGTGCAGGAAATCTGGACACCATTCAAGGGATAGCTAAAAAAAGAGGCTTCGACGTTGTCGCGGTTCCGCCTACGTTGCTTGACGGTGAGCCTGCCAGCAGCACGCGAGTTCGGGCTCACATTGAGGTCGGCGAACTCGACGAAGCCGTCAGGATTTTGGGTAGCGGCTACCCGATCCTAGGGAGCGTGGAGGAAGGCGATCGGCGGGGCCGGACAATCGGTTTCCCAACGGCGAACCTTGCCCTGCCTAGCTCGAAGCTTCTGCCGCCTGACGGCGTTTACGCAGGTTGGGTTCAGGAGGAGGCCAGAGCTTACATGGCGGTTGCCAATCTCGGGACGCGTCCTACCTTTAACGGAACTGATCGGAAGTTTGAGGTTCACCTACTTGATTACGAGGGTGATCTCTACGGGAGGGATGTTGAAATAGCAATTAACACTAGGCTCAGAGCTGAACAGAAATTCGACCGCTTGGAAGTAATGAAATCACAGATCAACAAGGATATCGTGGAGGCCAGGCGCCGCCTCGAGCAGACGAGCATCTCGATGGATGCGCACAACAGTACGGACGGAGGATGAGAAGTTGGCACTGACGAGCGAAGAAAGAGCCGAGATCATCGGCGAGCACAAGATCAACGACCAGGACACGGGTTCAGCCGCTGTCCAGATCGCGATGTTGACGAAACGCATTCAAGATCTTACTTCTCACTTTGAGGTTCATAAGAAGGATCACCATTCCCGCCGTGGACTGCTTAAGCTTGTTGGGCAGCGCCGTCGCCTAATGCGCTACTTAGCCAAGAGGGACCTCGACGGCTATCGAGCGCTGATTGCGAAGCTTGGAATCCGCGGGTAAGACATAAGAGAACGACAACCGCACCACCATCCGGCAACAAAACACTCCCTCCAAATCACTCAAGCCGGCCGGGAGAAGTGCGCGTAGGAGGAAAGTAATGATAGAGAAGTCGGAAATGGAATTGGGGGGGCGTACACTGTCGATTGAGACGGGGCGCGTTGCCAAGCAGGCGAACGGATCGGCTTGGCTCCGATATGGAGATACGATCGTTCTCGTCGCCACCGTTGCGTCGGACAAGGAGAACGCGAACCTACCTTTCTTTGCCCTGACCGTCGACTACCGAGAAAAGTTCTATGCGGGGGGAAAGATTCCCGGGAACTTCTTCAAGCGCGAGGGAAGGCCCTCGACAAGTGAAACACTTCACGCCCGTCTGATCGACCACTCCATTCGTCCACTGTTCCCGTTGACGAAAGTGGAGACGCAGGTCTACGTGACCGTGCTCTCCTTCGATAACGAGAATGATCCGAGTGTCCTAGCGCTGAATGGCGCGAGTGCGGCCATCATGCTCTCGGACATCCCATTTCAAGGGCCGATCGGCGCCGTCAGGATGGGCAGGATAGACGGGGAGTTTGTCGTCAATCCGACGAACTCCCAGATGGAAGAAAGCGACATCAACATGGTCCTAACTGGAACCGCTGACTCCATCATCGGGGTCGAGGGCGAGTTCCACGAGGTGAATGATGATGACGTGCTTAAGGCGTTCGAAGTCGGCCATGAGGCGATCAAGGAAGTCATCGTCTTCCAGACCGAGCTCGTGGAACGCGCCGGCAAGCCGAAGCGTGAGGTAATCGAGGCCGAACGCGACGAGGAGCTGGCTAAGGTTGTCGCCGATCTGGCAACGGACCGGATCAAGGAAGCCAACAGGCTCCCTGTTAAGGAGGACCGCGCAACGACCCTTTCCCTGCTTAAGGACGAGGTGCAAGAGAAGCTTGCGGAGGCCCATCCCGAGCGCGAAGGCGAGATTAGCGAAGAGATCTACCAAATCACGAAAGAGGATATGCGCAGCATGATCCTCGATGAGAAAACTCGAATCGATGGCCGCGCACTCGATGAAGTGCGACCGATTTCGATCGATCTGGGTGTGCTCCCACGCGCCCACGGATCGGCCATTTTCACCCGCGGTCAGACCCAGGCACTGTGTGCGACAACGCTGGGCAGCAAGATGGATACGCGCATGGTCGATGACTTAGAAGGGAAATCGTTCAAGAGTTTCATGCTCGACTACAATTTCCCGTCATACAGTGTTGGCGAGGTGCGTCGCCCGAGTGGACCGGGGCGCCGAGAGATCGGCCACGGTGCGCTCGCGGAAAAGGCGATTGAGCCGGTTGTGCCGGCTGAAGACCACTTCCCATACACGATCCGTGTTGTGTCGGAGATCCTTGAGGCGAACAGCTCGTCCTCGATGGCTTCCGTATGCGGCGGCTCCCTTGCTTTGATGGATGCAGGTGTACCGATAAAGACCCCGGCAGCCGGTGCGGGTGTGGGGCTAGTGATGGATGACGAGCGCTGGGAGGTTCTGACAGACATTCTAGGCGAAGAGGATCACCTCGGTGACATGGATCTGAAGATCACCGGGACCAAAGACGGTCTGACCGGTGTTCAGATGGACATCAAAATCGGTGGCGTGAGCTTCGAGATTCTTCAGGTGGCCTTTGATCGCGCACGAGGTGCTCTGAACCATGTTCTCGGAAAGATGGAAGAGGCTATCGCCTCGCCGCGTGAGGCGTTGTCGGAGTTTGCGCCGCGGATCCTGTCGATCCGGATCGACCCATCGAAGATCGGTATTGTGATCGGTCCCGGCGGGAAGATGATCCGGTCGATCGAAGAGCTAGGGGTGACTGTATCTGTCGAAGACGATGGTCTGATCACGGTGACATCCGTCGACGCATCCGCCGGCGAGGAGGCGATGGGTGTGATCCGCTCGCTCGTCGAGGATCCGGAAGTCGGGAAGGTTTACAGCGGTGCGGTCAAGCGCGTCACGGACTTTGGCGCATTTATCGAAATCCTGCCCGGCAAGGACGGCCTGTGCCACATCTCCGAGCTAGAGCATTACCGGGTACGGAAGGTGGAGGATGTTCTGAAGGAAGGCGACCAAGCCGAGGTTAAGGTGATCGGTATAGATGATCAGGGCAAGATCCGACTTAGTCGGAAAGTGCTTCTCGATCCTCCCGAAGAGGGTGAGGGTGAATCACCCTCACCCGAAAAGGGCAGCCGCCGAGGAGGTCGTCGAGGAGGTTCGTGATTAGACCCAGTGTGAGCTGAGACGAGAAAAGACGACCGACCTTTGTTCGGTCGTCTTTTCTCTTTGCAGAGTTGAATGATGATGGAAATCTATAAACGGACCGTCGTCGGTGAAGACGGTCCCACGGTTGTGACGGAGAGCGTTCCGGGCCTGCGGTCCGTATCCCTCGGTCTGTGGGTGCGCGTGGGAGCGCGAGACGAGGTGAGTGAACAGCAGGGCATCTCCCACTTCGTCGAGCACGCCGTTTTCAAGGGAACTACTTCTCGGGATGCCTTCGACATCGCAAACAGTCTTGAATCGCTCGGTGGCAACCTCGATGCGTTTACGAGTCGTGATGTCACCTGCTACCACGGGCGGTGCCTAGCCGAGCATCTCGATATCGCACTTGCCGTACTTGCGGATCTGCTGCAGAACCCGATGTTCGATCCCGCCGAGCTTACCAAGGAACGTCGTGTCATCCTCGAAGAGATCCAGAGCGTAGAGGATACACCGGAAGATCTGATCCACGACCTGTTTGCGCAGTCGGTTTGGGGGCGAGATCCTGTAGGCGCCCCGATCCTCGGGACACCCGATACGGTCAACGCCTTCACACAGGATGACCTGTTCGAGTTTACGGGACGACACTACAGGCCTTCTAACATGATCATCTCTGCCGCCGGTCATCTTGACCATGCAAGCGTGGTTGAACAAGTGGAGAAACTGTTCGGCTCGGTCCCGGCGTCACCACCGGCGCGGCGTGCACCATCGAGCGCACCACGCTCATATCAACACTACTATCGGGACATCGGACAGACTCATCTCTGCCTTGGGACGACTTCCTGGTCCTACATTCACCCGAGGCAATACGACCTGCTGGTTGCGAACACGGTACTTGGCGGCGGAATGACCTCTCGACTCTTCCAAGAGATCAGGGAGAAACGGGGACTTGCCTATTCGGTCTACTCGTATGTGGAAACGCTCGAAGATACAGGTCTCTTCAGTACCTACATGGCCTGTGATCGGTGCCGACTCAAGGATGCCGTCGAGGTCATGTGGACCCAGCTGCTTGTGCTCAAGGAGTGCGGGATCACGGAGGTTGAACTTGCGAGTGCGAAGGCCCAGCTGAAGGGGGAACTCATCTTGGGTGCAGAAAGCATGAGTAATCGGATGAGCAACCTAGCGTATGATGAGATGTATCTGCAGCGGTATCTGTCTATGGATGACACGCTGAAAGAAATCGAAAGCGTGACCCTCGAAGGGGTCTACGATGCCTGCCAGACGCTTCACGACGAACAGGGTATGCATCAGGTGACCGTTGGACCCTGAGTTGATAGCGCTGGGGCGGAGGAACGAATGGCTGATTTGATACGAATCACGGACGTTGCCGAGCGCGACGGGCAAGAGGTGACCATCCAGGGCTGGCTCTACAATAAACGTTCGAGCGGTAAGCTTCACTTCCTTCAGGTCAGGGATGGGTCTGCAACGATTCAGTGTGTGGTTTTCAAGGAGGATGTTGATGAGGCGACCTTCGCGGCTGTAGGTCACCTGACACAGGAAAGCTCGATCCGTTTGATCGGCACGGTTCGCGAAGACAAACGATCTCCGCTAGGCTTCGAGGTCGGCGTGTCAGCAATCGAGGTAATCCAGGCTGCCGAGCCCTATCCGATCACGCCAAAGGAGCACGGGACCGCTTTCCTTATGGACCACAGGCATTTGTGGCTGCGGTCTTCGCGTCAACATACGATCATTCGTGTTCGGAGCACAATCATCAAGGCTTGCCGTGACTACTACGACGAGAACGGCTTTGTCCTAGTAGATGCACCGATCTTCACTCCGACCGCGTGCGAGGGAACGACGACGCTGTTCGGGACAGAATACTTCGGGGAGACAGCATATCTGACGCAAAGTGGGCAGCTCTATTCCGAAGCGGCAGCGATGGCCTTTGGAAAGGTCTACTGTTTCGGGCCGACTTTCCGTGCAGAGAAGTCGAAGACACGCAGGCATTTGACCGAGTTCTGGATGGTCGAGCCAGAGGTCGCTTACATGGATCTGGATGGCGATATGGATCTGGCTGAGGACTTCATCTGCTATGTTGTCGGTCGAGTTCTTGAGAAGCATCGCAAAGACCTTGAAGATCTTGAGCGGGATGTATCGGCTCTCGAAAGAATCGAAAAGCCCTTTCCTCGTGTCTCGTATACAGAAGCGGTTGGCCGGCTCAAAGAGTTGGGTGTCAAACACGAGTGGGGTAAAGACTTCGGTGGAGACGAAGAGACGGTTCTGGCAGAATCCTACGATCAACCTATTATCGTCCACCGGTATCCGTCGGATATCAAAGCCTTTTACATGAAGGGTGATCCCGAGGACCCGAAGCTTGCGCTATGCATGGATGTTCTTGCCCCAGAAGGGTATGGCGAGATCATCGGTGGGGGACAGAGAGAAGACGATCTCGGTGTCCTGCAGAAGAAAATCAACGAGCACGAGTTTTCAGACGAGGCGTTTAGCTGGTATCTCGATCTGAGACGATACGGTTCCGTTCCGCACGCCGGGTTCGGAATGGGAATCGAGCGCACGGTCGCGTGGTTGTGTGGTCTTCCACACGTTCGGGAAACGATCCCGTTTCCGCGAATGCTGCAACGGTTGTCGCCGTAGAACAGAAATCTCAAGGAGTGTCGTGACTTATGGACCAGGGAGCATACAACTTCCGCGATATCGAGAAGAAGTGGCGGGAGTACTGGGTCTCAGAGCGGACTTTCCGGGCACACGGACCGGGAGACGAAGGGTTCGACCCTGGCAGACCGAAGTTCTACATGCTGGACATGTTCCCGTATACAAGCGGGGATGGTCTCCACATCGGTCACGCCAAGCAGTATGTTGCCTCAGACGTCTATGCTCGCTATAAGCGGAATAGCGGGTTCAACGTTCTCCATCCTATGGGTTTCGACAGTTTCGGGCTCCCGGCAGAACAGTATGCGGTTGAGCACAACATCCATCCGCAGGCCTATACCGAAGATAACATCCAGGTGATCACCGGGCAGTTCCAGTATCTCGGTTTGGGATACGACTGGGATCGCGAGCTAGCTACATCGCGTCCTGATTACTACAAGTGGACCCAGTGGATCTTCCTACAGTTGTTCGAAGCCTGGTTCGACGCCGACTTTGAGTGGCAAGATGAAGTGGGGGTGATCCAGAAAGGGAAGGCACGTCCGATCGCCGAACTCGTCTCGGCCTTTGAATTGGGGCGTGAATTGACGGATACGGACTTCGCCGCAATCGCGGTTGAAGATTCGGTAGAATGGGGTGACCTGAACGAGGCGCAGATACATCGCGTCCTGAACAACTATCGTCTTGTTTATGAAGAAGAGGCTATAGTCAACTGGTGTCCGCGCTTGGGAACCGTGCTTGCCAACGAGGAAGTGACGCACGACGGGCTGAGTGAGCGGGGCGATTACCCAGTGTATCGGCGACCACTTCGGCAGTGGATCATGCGTATTACGGCCTACGCAGACAGGCTGCTTGCGGATCTGAACGCCGGGGGTATGCCCGACGGGAAGGGTGGTAACTTTGCACTGGACTGGCCGGATGCCTTGCGGCGGATGCAGACCAACTGGATCGGTCGGAGTGAGGGGGCCGAAGTGGACTTTGGCGTGCTGAGTCCCAACAGCGACGATGTTCATGGGTCCCTTCGCATCTTCACGACCCGACCCGACACCCTCTTCGGGGCGACATTCATGGTGCTGGCCCCAGCGCATCCGTTGCTGGATCCAAACTCAGACAGCTACAACGTGCCGGATTCGTGGCCGGAAGGCACCCCGGACAGTTGGAAGGGCGACGATCCGGAGAACGAAATTGGGCCTGCATTGGCTGAATACTCTCGCGAAACGGAGCGTGCCGAGTTAGCGAAGGAGCGGGAGGAGAAGGAGAAGACGGGCGTGTTTGCGGGCTTCTACTGCGTGAATCCCGTGAATGGCGCGAAATTGCCTGCTTTCTCAGCAGATTATGTGTCGATGGACTACGGCTCGGGCGCCATCATGGCCGTACCTGCGCACGACGACCGAGACTACGCGTTTGCCGAGAAGTTCGGGCTCGACATAATCGAGGTTGTCCAGGCACCCGAAGGTGCGGGTGAGAAATGCTACACCGGTGACGGGTTTTCTGTTCGGTCACCTGAGGCCGGGGATGGGGACTATGCCATCACGGGCCTGGAGACGCCGGTGGCAAAACGGAAGATCATTGCAGATCTGGTTTCGACGGGCAAGGGAGAGGCGGCCGTCAACTACAAGCTGAGGGACTGGGTCTTCTCGCGGCAGCACTACTGGGGCGAACCCTTCCCTCTCGCTCATGCACCGGATGGACGAACCGTGACCGTCGACATTCCCGTGTTGCTGCCTGAGATGGAGGATTTCCATCCAGAAACATCGGACTCGCCGGATGCGCCGATCCGTCCACCCCTCGGAAGAGCGGGAGACGACTGGCGAATGGTCGATGTGGATGGAGACGTCTACGAGCGTGAGTTGAATTCAATGCCGCAGTGGGCGGGCTCCTGCTGGTACTATCTCCGCTTCATGGATCCGCAGAACGGGGACGTTTTCTGTGGAGACGACCAGCAGAAGTATTTCGGTCCGGTGGATTTGTATGTGGGTGGCGCGGAACACGCAGTACTGCACCTGCTCTACTCGCGCTTCTGGCACAAGGTGCTGTATGACTTGGGGCACGTCGCTACGCCAGAACCATTTAAGAAGCTCTACAACCAGGGCATGGTGACGGCGGATGCCTATGCGGACTCGCGAGGTGTGTATGTCGACATTCGCGAGGTGGATGTTAGGGACGGCGAGGGATACGACCGTGGGAGTGGCGAGAAACTGACAAGGATTCCCGGCAAGATGGGGAAGCGATACAAGAATGGGTTACCACCCGAAGAGGTCGGTTATGAGCACGGAGTCGATGCACTGCGTCTCTACGAGGTCTACATGGGCCCGCTCGATGCAACCGCGCCTTGGAGCATGGATGGCATTCGGGGCATGCAGCGCTTTCTGCAACGTGCCTGGCGCAACCTGGTGACAGAGGATCGCAAACCCAAAGTCGGTGGCTCGCTGTTACCCGAAATCGAACAGCTTATGCACCAGACGATCATCAGGGTGACGGATCATCTGGAAGGACTGCGCTTCAACACGGCGATAGCCGCGCTGATTGAGCTGAACAACAAGATCACAGGCATGGAGACCCTTCCGGAAGAGCTTTATCGAAACTACGTGATCATGTTGTCTCCTTTTGCCCCTCACCTGTGCGAAGAGATCTGGGAGATGTTGGGGGAGGCGCCTACCATCTGTTATGTGCCTTGGCCTGAGGCGAAAGAAGAGCTTGCTGCGGTCGACACAATCGAGATGCCCGTTCAGGTGAACGGGAAGATGCGCGCGAAGTTCACGGTCGCTGCAGATGCGTCGCAGCAGGAGGTCCAGAAGCTCGCGCTGCAGCAGGAGAACGTGGTTCGCCATCTTGGCGGGAATGAGCCGCGGAAAGTGATTGTAGTCCCGGGGCGCATGGTAAACGTCATCGTCTGACGAGGCCAAGAGACGCGCTGATCGAGTATCGATCGGACGGACGCTCAAAGGGAAGAAGATCGGTATCGACGTTTAAGTCTTTGAGCTCCGCAAGGGACTGTCCACGCTGCTTCCAGATTCTGACTTCTGCGTGTATAGCCAAACGCCGATCGATTCGTGCAACTGGGCCTGTCGGCACTCACTAACGCTTTGGGCGACTGTAGAAGGGCCGCTGCACGACACTCGCCGCCATCGCACGGTCCCGAACCTGGATCCAGAGCTCTGTGCCAATGCTGGTGTGCGAGGGGTCGACGTAGCCCATACCGATGTTCTTGTTTAGCCAAGGCGCCAGTGATCCGCTCGTGACCACGCCGATCGACTCGCCCGAACTCGATTGGATCGGATAGCCCTGTCGGGGGATTGCGCGGTCCACCATCTCGATCATAATCAGCGATTTCTGCGGTCCTTCTGCTCGCTGCTGTGTAATTGCTTCAGCACCGACGTAGGACCCGGATGCGGCTACGGCGAAACCTAATCTAGCCTCCAAGGGCGTCGTATCGTCATCCAGCTCATGACCATACAGGGCCAATGACGCCTCCAAGCGCAACGTATCTCTTGCCCCGAGTCCGCAGGGACTGACAGAATTATCGTCCAGGAGGGCGTTCCAGATGCCCTGAACGGAATCTGAAGGGGCAAAAATTTCAAGCCCATTCTCGCCCGTGTATCCCGAGGCTGCAATCCAGACGTCAATCTGATCGAATCGAGCCTGCTGGATGGTGTGGAACGGCATATGGGATGGCGCGACGTCCACATGTGGACTGATCACATCAAAAGCAGCCGGGCCCTGAAGAGCCAACAAAGCCCAATCTTGGCTCTCATCGACAATATCTGCGCAGGGGAATTGCCTTGCGACAGTTTGGATGTGATCCCAATCCTTTTGTATGTTCGCCGCATTCACAACAACCAAGAAGTCGTCAAGGGTGCGACGGTAGACCATCGTATCATCTACAATCCCGCCGGATGCATTTAGAATGAAAGAGTAATGACAGAACCCAACAGCTAGGCTGTTCACATCGTTGGTCGTAAGATGCTGAAGAAGATCGACCGATTGTTCTCCCCGGAACACGAATTCACCCATGTGACTCACATCGAAAAGGCCAGCCTCAGTCCTGACGGCGCGATGTTCACTCTTGATAGAGGAGTACTGAACAGGCATCTCCCAGCTCGCAAAGGGCACCATTCGCCCGCCGAGAGCGAGGTGTGCCTCGTACAGTGGTGTCCGGTATGATTGTTCAGACGTCATTAAAAAATATTGAAGTCGGAGTTGGGGATTGAAGGAAACTACTCCCGGCAAAGACACTAACCTTCTCGGGTTTACATAATGTATCTTATGCCGGCTTTGGGGCGGGTGGCGGAGTTATTCTACAAGCGTCCCGAGTATGGCAAGTTCGGTCGCAGCAAAGCGAGCTTCGGGAGACTTGGGGTAATCGGCCCGAATCCTGAGGTAGGTCAATTTCGCGTCGTCCAGATTGCCAGCAGACCGATAGCATCTGCCGGCCTCTTTTAGTGCGAAAGGTGCGAACGGCGTCTTGCTGTGCTGGTCCGCATAAGTCACAAATTGCTGCGCGGCACCAAACCAGTTGCCTTGAGCCTCCATGGCAGACGCTAAGCCTGACCAAGCTCCGAATGCTTGGGGACCTGATTTGTCCTCGGTGGCGTCGAGGAACTTTCGGTAATGGGTGCTGGCCTCTTCGTAACGTCCTTGGTCGAAGTAGATGTTTGCCAGCATGACTAGGGCTCGTCCCTCGCTGTCCTCGCCTGCATAGTCCCGTGCAATGCTTTGAGCTTTAGTTATGGCACTGCTTGTATTTCCTTGCATAAGAGCAACTTGTACGTCCCCAAGCGCCTCGAGGGCAGCCTGTGTGTGTCTCTGGGAGCTCTGTTGCGCGAAATACCCAATCAGGAGAATGACGACGACGGCGCAGATGGCTGCCAGGATCTTCGTATAGTTGCTCTCCACGTATCCTAAAAGCCGGAACATGGTCGTCGTAAATTCGTCGTCGTGAAGCTCTTCTTTGGTCAGTCGTTTGCGATCGCCTTGCATTTCATTCCGGATGGGAATCAGGTGGTCAGGTCATTCAGTAATGGCGGCGTCATTTTAAAGAAAAACAACAAATAAGGCAAGATTAAAGCCCTGAAAATAGAAGCGGCTCCCCTGCCGAATTCGACGAGGAGCCGCTCTAAGACTGCGTTGTGCTGCCAACTATTGGAGCAGGGTCAGGAAGTTCTGCGGGACGGCGTTAGCCTGAGCGAGTAATGCCGTTCCGGATTGTGTAAGAACCTGGTTTTTCGTGAAATCAGTCACCGTTTCTGCTACGTCCGTGTCGCGGATACTCGATTCTGAGGCAGTCATGTTCTCTACAGCCACGTTGTTTTTTCGGATCGTGTGTTCCAATCGGTTCTGCTGAGCACCGAGGTCGCCTCGGATGTGTGCAACCGATTCGATCGCCAAAGAGACCATTGAAAGCGCGTTACGGGCGCTCTCGAGTGTGCTTAGTGAAAGGCTTCCGAGATTCAGGGTCGGTCCTGTGGCACTGAGGTCGTTTATTGTGATCTCAATCCGGTCTGAGGCTCTGTTATCTCCACCAACCTGTATACTTCCACCTGTACTACCTTCCACGACCAGTGAGAGACCCTCCAATTCCCCATCCCGGTAACCGTCTGTTGCGGGATCCGAGAGGCTCGCCGATCTGTTCCCCGATAGAGTTAAGGTGACGCCCAGTCTATCGAAATTTGCAATGATGCTAGATCCGGTCGCCACAACACCGCCCGCACCGTCGATGTCGAGTGCTGGGCCAATATCGATCGTTTGGGTGGCAACACCGTTACCCATCGTGATCTGATTGTCAGTTGGATCGGCGTCGACGAACGTGTAGGTTCCGGCTGCAGCACCCGTCACTTTCACGTCGGTCACGCCTGTCGTGGTGGACTGCAACGCTGTTGATGTGATCGGATCCGTGTTGACGACGTGACCAAAGCCTCGCAGCAGGGTTTGCTCATTATATTGCGTGCCATTCGCAATCCGGTTGATCTCGGTTATGAGCTGAACAGATTCTGCGTTTATAGCCTCGCGGTTCTGGTCGCTGACCGTCGAAGACGCCGACTGCATCGATAGCTCACGCATTCGGAGCAGGATCGCCGAGACCTCGTTTAGGGCCCCTTCGGCAGTCTGGATCATGTTTGACCCCTGCTCGGCGTTTCGGTTGCCGACAACAAGGCTCCTGATCTCCGTGCGCAGCCCCTCAGAAACCACCAGACCTGAGGGGTCATCTGCACCCCTGTTAATTCTGAGTCCCGATGAGAGGCGCTCCAAGTTGGTGCCGAGCCTAGAGCTTGTATTCCCCAGGTGTCGATCGACGTTGATCGCAAGAATGTTGTTGTTGACCATTAGTCCGAGCATTTGGCGTGTCCTCCTAACGTCTCCTATTTATTTAGACCGTAAGCAGTATCTACCAATATGTCTTTGTGTTACTTCGTATTCTATATATCGGAGGCCGTATTACCTACTTTAGAGATTTCTACAAAATCCGATACTTTTTGTGTTTTTTCGGCTCTCAGGAGCATCTATCTGGCCTGAGTTCGGGATTTAATACTGAAGTTTCGCTATGGTGTTTGCCTACGATCGACGCAGACCGGCAAGCCCAATCTCGCTGATAAGTTCCCCACGGACGAGGTCGGAGAACCAGTTAAAGGGCAGATCACGGGCGCGAGCGCAGGAACCTGCGCCCCCATAGATGCAGCGGGCGATGAAATCTGAGCCTCGGATGGTTTCTTTATACAGAGTTGGTCAATCCGGGTTCATTGCTTGATGATGAATTTTTCGGGGCTTTTGTGGCAACGGATCCTTAGTTGTAGCGAATTTCAGCTGGCTTGGCGTGCAGCTGACATTGGGTGGTTAACGGAGCGGCTAATGGCATCAACTCTGCCACGGATGTGTTCCGTTACGACGACCTGGATGGACTGGCCCCGGTGGTGGAGGTGGGGATGGGTGGACAGTTCCAGGGCAGCCGGCTGCCGCGTCCGTTTAGAGGCTGGAAGCTACAATCCGAGAGGTGCGTGCCTCAAAGGGCCGTGTTCAACCCATTCGCCACCGTGGTCGCGACTGCAGGGTCCTACCCCAATGCGATCGCTTCAATCTATCTCGCTATCACGGCCGCCATCAGGGCCCGCTGTGACTTGGAGTCCATCCGGAACAGACTTTCCGAAAACACCAACGAAAATGCTGTTATGGCCGAAAACGATCGGGCCAGTGACTCGTCGATTAGGGATGCAGATGTCGACCCTCAAGGCGTTTGCCCTGACGAGGGACCAGATTTTTAACAGATTAGGGCGTACGATTTTCGTGCGATGGCACCTTGTCGCCGGTGCGTCCTGAGCCTGCTATAACCGACGTGCATCGTACGGGAGCGACTGCAGCAGCGAGGATGGTCTAGGTTTCGTCCAATGCCAAAGAAAAAGCCCCAGGAAAGAGCTTTTCGAGTTTTCGGGCCTGTTGTGACAGTGAAGATGGCCTTGCAAATAAAGAGAGGAGAGGTGAGAAGCACTAGCCGTGCAGGCATTTTGAATGATTATTCCCGTCACATTCGGCTCGACGATGGAAGAGTTGAGCCACGGGCTGCTCGTGTTGCTGAAAAAGATGGGTTAGAACTCCCGACGACTACATTGTATGTGATCAACCTTGACAAGAGCAATTCAAAAGAGACTGTCTATGCGGTGTCTGAGCTTGCCGAGGGTCTTTTCACTCCAACGATCCCTCGGCACTACCGAATCTACAAGTTCGCTGAGAATCTCCTGAACTGGCTGCAAATCCTGCCGATAGTCTTATGTGCAAGCGTGTGTGTCGGTGCTTCATTCCCCAAGCGTCGGCCTTGATCCGTCAAGGTCGACGCTTTTTTTAGTTCAGTGAGCGTGCACCGGCGCCTCAGGGATCTAGGGACGTAGGGCACGGTGGCGGGTATCGGCACCCGTTCCCGATCTGACGCCGAGGGCTGACAGTTTCTTAGTCAGCTTCTACTCCACAGGTCGGGCATTCTGCCGGTCTCTAAGCCAAGACCAGTCAAGGGTTCAAACTCAGGCGAGGGTGAACCTCCTTGCATGACAAGTCGCAAGCGTATTCGTAAATGGTTACGTGTTCCTTTCCTAAATGGGTTGCGTCTTCCCAGCTAGCCAGTCAGCTGTCTCAGCGTTTAGTTCCGGCGTCAAATCGTTCTTCACTGTCTCGTGGTAGGCATTCAGCCAATCCGTCGCTGTTTCACCGAGCAGGTCGCGGTCTACGAGGTTCGTAGCGATTGGGCAGCGTGTTAGAGTGTCGAACTTCCAGAATTTCTGCAGGTTCGAACTCTTTTCCGCATCAGAAACCACGGTTACAAGGTTCTCGGTCCGAATTCCGAAGCTCCCGTCCTTGTAATATCCTGGCTCGTTCGAAATGACATGCCCCTCGGCGAACTTGACGTCCGGGGCCCGGGGCCCGATCGAGATCGGCCCCTCGTGCACGTTCAGGTAGTGTCCGATTCCGTGACCTGTGCCGTGCAGGTAGTTGCGGCCGGTATCCCACAAAGGACGCCGCGCAGCGAGGTCGATGATTTGCCCGGTCGTGCCATCGGGAAAAGACAAGGTCGCGAGCTCGATGTGACCCTTGAGAACGAGCGTATAGAGCTCGATCTGCTCATCTGTGGGGTTGCCCAAGCCGACTGTGCGCGTGATATCGGTTGTACCGAACAGATATTGCCCACCGCTGTCGACGAGGTAGAGGTTGTCACGTTCTATTGGGATATCAGTTTCCTTGGTGACCGAGTAGTGCACGATTGCCCCGTGCGGACCATATCCAGAGATGGTAGGGAAGCTTGCGCCGACAAAACCCTCCCCTTCTGAACGAAACTCGAGCAATCTCTTGGCGGCTGACAGTTCGGTCACCGCTTCTTGCCCGACCGTCTCCTCGAGCCACTTCAGGAACTTGACCATCGCCACGCCGTCTATCAGGTGCGCCTTCCGAATTCCAGTCAGCTCGACGTGGTTCTTAATCGCTTTGAACTCCGCAATGGGCGATCGTACCGCGCGCTTCGCCCGATTTCCTACCAGATCCTCGATCCACTTGTTTGTTGCGCCTTCATCCAGCCAGACGTGGTTCCCTGATTTATCTGAATCAGACAGGAATGATTCAATCTCCTCATAGGGTCTTGTGGAGACGGTCCCTTCCAGGGCTTCCCTGGCCTCTTCTGATACCTTCTCCGCGTCGATGAACAGGAATGCGTCGTCCCGGGTTACGACCGCGTAGGCGATGAAGACCGGGTTGTAGTCGACATCACGGCCTCGCAGGTTGAAGAGCCAGGCGATCGCGTCGAGAGCTGTGACCACGTGCGAATCAACGTTCACCTCTCCCATGCGTTCTCGTAGCTTGTGGAGTTTTGCTTGGATCGGTTCCCCTGAGTAGCCTTCGCCGAGCACCTGCACTTCAGTTTTGGAGGGGCTGGGTTGACCTTCCCAGATGGAATCGATGAGGTTGTCCGGTAGGAAATTCAACTCCAGCTCGCAATTGCCGAGTGTTTCTTTTATCTCCCGCGCCGCCTTGATCCCGACGACTCGAGGATCCACCCCCACGCGGTCCCCTTTTTCTAGCGTCTTGCCAAGCCATTCTTCTTTCGTAGGGACATTGGTGAGGCCACTTTTGAACAGCGATATCGTGCTTCCTGCGAGCTGGTCCTCCGCCTGAAGGAAGTAGCGACTGTCGGTCCACAAACCAGCATCATCGAGCGTCACCACGACATCTCCTGCAGAGCCGGTGAAACCTGAAATCCAAGGGCGGCGCTGCCAGCAGGCGGGAACATACTCGCTCTGATGAGCGTCTGTGTTTGGAATCAGATACGCCTGCACGCCGACTTGGAGCATTTTCTCTCTCAAAAGCTTAAGTCTTTCAGGTATCGACGGCATCAAGTCACTCGTTTAGAGTGTGTATAGATGTTGAGTTTGTCTCCACGTACGAATCCGGCGAGAATAATGCCCATTTGATCGGCGAGGTCAGTTGCAAGGCTGCTTGCGGCCGATACGCTAGCCACTACCGGTATTCGAGCGGCAGCCGCCTTCTGTACTATCTCGAAGCTCGCTCGTCCGCTGACCGAGAGGATAGTTGCATCCTTGGGCCAGGAATCACGGTAGAGGAGCGAGCCAACTGCCTTGTCGACAGCATTGTGGCGTCCGATATCTTCACAGCAGGAGAGGGTCTCCCCGGACAGGGTCACGATGGCGGCAGCGTGTACTCCCCCTGTTGCATTGAATGTTGGTTGTCCCCTATTAAGGGTTCCGATGGCTTGGTGAATTAAGTCGACGCTAACATAGATATCCTCAGAGAATGCCTCTAGGCGATCAAGCAGGTCGTCGATATTCTGCCTCCCGCATACACCGCACGATGATGTCGTCAGGGTTCCTCTTTTGGACGAGGTAATGCTATCCGGATTGAAAGAGTGGCCGGGAGCGGGTGTGACGTCGACCGTATTGCCGAATTCATCTGTCCCTGGTCTTCCGCAGTGATAGATGCGGGAAACGTCACCCAGATCCCCGATGATTCCTTCTGACAGGAGGAAGCCGGCGGTCAACCAGTGGTCACTGCCCGGCGTGCGCATGGTTACGGCTATTGGCTCGCCTGCGATTCGGATCTCGAGTGGTTCTTCCACTGCAAGCAGGTCGGAGGTCTCCACTCTGTCTCCGGAAGCGTAGCGGGCGACCTTCCTGCTGGAGGTCTGTTCGGGCATGTTAGTTAGAGATCGGTTCGACCCGGACCGGGCAGACCTTAAGTTCGGCTGTTTCGGTGACGGGATCATAACCTGATCCGGTCAGTATGTTGACCGGTACGTCGTTGAAGCTGAAGCTGGCGAATACGGTCCCACGTGGAGATCGGTCGGTTGCCCGGACGCGGACATCGACGGTCCCCCTCGGGCTTGACATCTTGCAGATGCCGCCGTTTTCCAGTCCCCAGGCTTCGACGTCATCCGGGTGGACCTCGAGAGACTCTTCAGCCAAGAGATACTCGATCCCAGTGGCCCGCCCTGTCTGTGTCCTCGTATGGTAAGAGGCAAGACGACGTCCGGTTGTCAGCCACACGGGATAGTTTTCACTGATGGTCTCTGCGGGATCGCGATAGTTGATCACCTTGAAGACTCCGCGGCCGTTGGGGAATTCGTCCTCGTGCAGGATCGGCGTGCCTGGGTGCCCCGCCTGAGGAACGGGCCACTGATACTCTCCCTTCTCTATACGGTCCCAATCGAGGCCGTTGTAGATGGGCGAGACATTGCAAAGCTCGTTGAAGATTTCTTTGGGTTCTGTGAAATCGAAACCTTCGAACCCGAGGCGTTTTGCGATCTCGCACACGATCTGCCAGTCAGGGCGGGCCTCCCCAGCTGGGGAAACAGCTGCTCTGACACGCTGAACCCGACGCTCCGTATTTGTAAACACGCCATCGGTCTCAGCCCAGGCTGTGGCCGGAAGGACGACGTCCGCAAGCTGAGCCGTCTCTGTCAAGAAGATGTCTATAACGACCAGATGCTCGAGGTTTTTGAGTGCCTCCTCACAGTGCTGACGGTCGGGATCGGACACGACGGTGTTTTCCCCATCAATCAGCATAGCGTGTATGGATTGGCCACAAGCCTCAAGAGCTCGAACCTTTGTGATTCCCTTTTCTATGTCGACTTCACGGCCATAAATTTCGCGAAACTTGGCCTGGTTTTCTACCGATTCAACAGTCTGAAAACCGGGATAGTTTGAGGGAATGGCGCCGCTATCTCCGGCACCCTGTATGTTGTTCTGGCCACGCATCGGGTTCACGCCCGTTCCTTCGCGACCGATATTTCCAGTCATCAGAACCAGGTTACACAGGCTTTGAACGTTGTCGACACCGCAGATGTGTTCGGTGATACCTAGGGTATAATAAATTGCGCCCCTGTCAGCGTCCCCATACAGCAGGGCTGCCTTCTCGATGTCGGCGGCGGGAACGCCCGAGATCTGCTCTGCCCACTCCGGCGTGAACTGCGTGATGTGTTCGAGGAAGTTGTCGGAGTCTCGTGTTCGGCCTACGATAAAGTCCCTGTCGATCAGGCCTTCCCGAGCGATTACGTGGGCGATACCCAGCAGTAGTGCTGTATCAGATCCGACGCGGAGGGGCAGGTAGAGGTCTGCCATCTCTGCAAGTGGTATCTTCCGCGGGTCCGCAACGATCAGCTTCGCACCATTGCTGATCGCACGCTTGATTCGGGTAGCAGCGACGGGATGACATTCGGTCATGTTCGTGCCAATGCAAAAGATCACATCGGGCTTGTCCATGTCCGCCAAGGGGTTCGACATTGCTCCTCTTCCGATCGTGGCTGCCAGACCGGCAACCGTGGGAGCGTGTCAGGCACGGCTACAGTTATCTATATAGTTAGTGCCGAAGCCGGCCCGTATGAATTTCTGAATCGTATAGTTCGCCTCGCTAGGCGTGCGACCTGAAGCAACTGCATAGATCGCGTGCCGGCCGTGTTCGTCGGTGACGGAACGGAAGCCCTCTGCGGCCTTGTCGAGGGCGGTATCCCAATCGGTTTCGTGCAGTTCGCCGTCTGTGCCACGGATCAGTGGCGTCTTTAGACGATCCCTGTGCTGTACAAAATCGAATGCGAACTGACCTTTCACGCACAGCGCGCCCTGGTTCGCAGGACCGTCCATGGCGGGCTGGATACCGACAAGCCTGTCCCCTTTAGTCATCAGATCGACTGAGCAGCCAACCCCACAGTAGGGACAGACGGAGCGGGTCTTCTCGATCGGCTCTGAATCGTCCGCCGCGCGTAGCGCCTTTTTGTCTGCAAGAGCTCCGGTCGGGCAGGTTTGAACGCACTGGCCGCAGAATGTGCAGGACGAGTCCTTGAGAAGCCCGTTGAACTCGGTCGTGATCTGAGAGCCGAATCCCCTCCCCTTTGCGCTGATCGCATAGTCACCTTCGCGCTCAGCGCAGACCCTGACGCAACGGTTGCACGAAATGCAGAGGTCGTAGTCGCGCAGGATGAATGGATTATCGTCGTCGGCATAGCTGCACCCGGATTGCTCGCCTTTGAAACGATCGGTCCGTGCCCCGTAGCTGTTTACGAGTTCTGACAGCTCCTGAGAAGCGTATCCGCGAAGGGGGTCAACGTTGATTTCCCTGTTCTCCGAGGCGACCATTTCGAGTAGAGTTTTGCGATGACGTTCGAGCTCGACAGTATGGGTTCGAATTACCATCCCGGAATCGGCCTTTGTCGTGCAGGACGCAACAGGCGTGCGGGCTCCTTCCAACTCGACGACGCAGAGCCTGCAGCTGCCGAACGGTTCGAGTCTCGGGTCATAGCAAAGCGTTGGTACCTCTTTCTCGATCCTGGATGAGATTTCGTAGATCGTCTCTCCGGCGGTAAAGGGAACGTCGACGCCATCTATGTTGATGGTAAGTTTATTTGCCATGTCGTTTCGTCAGCCTTTCTCGACGTGTTGCTCGACCTCGTTAGGGAAATACCTGTCGAGACTCTCGATGATCAGGGGTGCGGCCTGGCCGAGACCGCACGCGCTAGTCGCTCGCATAGTTAAGGCCATGTCTTCGACTTCCTTCCGCCATTCGTCGAGTGCCCCGGGGCCGTGCTCGCCACACAGTCGTTCGTGCAGGCGCTTCGTGCCGATTCGGCAGGGGAAGCACTTACCGCAGGACTCCTCAGCAAAGAAGCGCATGACGCTCTCGGTAACTTCTACGATGTCGCGGCTGTCGTCGAAGACCATAATTCCCGCTGCTCCGAGCAAGGCTCCCTTCTCTCTTACGCTCGCCTCGTCCAGCGGAACGTTCAGATCGGCGCCGGCGAGGTAACCTCCTGAAACGCCTGCCATCGTAACGGCTTGGATCGACCGACCTTGACTGGCGCCACCCGCCCATTCTTCCAAGAGCGTACAAAGCTCTAGACCTACCGGGATCTCGTAGTTGCCCGGCCTTCTGACATCTCCGGATACACTGATCACTTTCGTTCCCGCGTGATCACCCATCCCTAACGAAACGTGCCAGTCACCGCCCTTCCGCAGTATTTGCGGGACCACGGCCAGTGTTTCTACGTTGTTCACCGCCGTTGGCAGGCCTTCGAACCCGTGCGTGACCGGGAAGGGTGGTCTGTTCCTTGGATAGGGATGCTTGCCTTCAAGGCTGTTCAGGAGGCTGGTTTCCTCGCCACAAATATATGCCCCGGCTCCACGGCGGACGTGAATCTCGAAGCGATGACCTGATCCCAGGATATTGTTCCCAAGTATCCCGGCTTCGCCAGCTTCGGAGATGGCCTTGCCCAGTACGAGCTGAGCGTTCGGATACTCGTACCTCAAATAAATGAACCCGCGCTCGGCACCCGTCGCGATCCCTGCGATCACCATCCCTTCTATTAGCGCGTGCGGGTCGTGATCGAGGATGACCCGATCTTGAAAGCAGCCAGGTTCTCCCTCGTCCGCATTGCATACCACCGATTTCGGCCCCCGTGTCTCGTTTCGAACGGCTTGCCACTTGACGCCCGTGGGGAAGCCCGCGCCACCCTTTCCGGTCAGCCGAGCGGTTTTGAGCTCTTCGATTATACCCTCTGGTCCTAGATGGACAGCCTTCGCCAGACCTTCGTAGCCTCCGGATGCCTCGTAGCCGGGTAAGGTTTGCCGTCCGGGCGATCGAATCTCGGCAAAAACGCATTCAGGACTGCCTGCCGGGTTGGGGGATGGCAGATTAGATACTTCGCTGTGTGATCCATCCGGCGACAGGATTTCGACTGTGTCGCCTTTCATCACGGGAACGGGATCGTCACATCGGCCAGGACAGGCCATGGGGATTGCACCTTCGGATGCAAGTTCCATCAGCAAGGTCTCGGAACCTCGCTGACGGCAGACAGGACCGAAACAGACGCGTGGAGTATGCTTGGTGGTCTCGCCGCGAGAGAGATGGTGGTAGAAGGTTACGGTCCCATACAGGTCGGCCAAGGGTATGCGAAGCCTAGCTGAGACGGCGGAAATGGCCTCTTCGGACAGGATTCCGTCGCGATCATGGAAGGCGTGCAATGCCCCAAGAAGGGGTGCAGGCTGTAGCGACCAGTAGTCGAGGATCTGTGAGTTCGTTCGCTGCACGGATGGAAGTTAGGCCGTTAATGGGATCAAAAAAAGCCACCTCTCGGGTGCCCGAAGAGGTGGCAAGCGAAATCAGCCGGTGGCTCGGGTTAGTCCGCCTGCTTGGGATCGGGGGGCTGGGTCTTGAAGCTGCTTACGGCACGATTGACGTTGTCTATCGTCCGGAATATCGACGCCAACTGCGTTACCATGAGGATACTCTCGATCTTCTTTGTGATCCCCGTGAGGCGCAGGTCGCCTCCTTCGTTCCGAAGTGTCGTCAGACTCGCAGTCATCACACCCAGCATCGAGCTGCCAAACCACTTCACTTTGGAAAAGTCTGCAACGACGTTAACGATTCCGTCCTTGACGAGGCGCTTGATGTGGTCGTGGAATTCGCCAACCTCAGGTCCGCTCATAAGTGCCCCGGAGATACTTAATACTGCGACGTTTTCTTGGATGTTCTCTTCTATTTTCAAGCCTGCCTCCGTGTGGGCTGCCATTCTCCGTCCGTTCAGTAGTCGAGGGATCGGCTAGTTACAACCAGTAATATATTATGTCGCAATACCTTATGTCAAGATTCGAGCCTAAGTTGACCGCGAAGCACTTGCCCCTTTGATCCCCTCGGGATAGACGAGACGAACCTGATTGATCCTGGGATCTTGTATCTCGCGAGTCGCTCCCTGCAATGAGCCAGAATGTCCGATTCCGTAACCCATTGGCCGGTTGTCACGGTGTAGGCAACGACCTCCTCCCCCACCACATCATCAGCAACTCCAACAACGCCCGCATCTAGAACATCCGGGTGCTCGGAGACAACGGTCTCGACTTCAATGGGCGAGATATTGTAACCGTTCCTGATGATAAGGTCCTTCTTGCGATCAATGATGAAAACGCATCCATCGCGGTCGATTCTCGCTATGTCTCCGGTTGGTAGCCATCCCGACGCGAGCGGAGAATCAGTAGAACCTAGATAATTCTCGAACACACCAGGGCCACGGATCATTAGCTCTCCTTCACCCACTTGGTAGAGTGCGTTCGAGTCTGTCCGTAAAGCCAACTCNGCGTAACCNGCTGGGCGCCCCACNCTGCCTGGTTTTCTAGNTGTCTGGGGTGTCCGGAATGCGCAGACAGGAGATGCTTCCGTGAGACCATATCCCTCTAAGACCGTCGCATTGAGGGTTGATTCGATGTCGGCGACGAGGTCTTCCGGGATGGGTGCCCCACCGATCAGAACGTGCCTGAGACAAAGATCTCCAAGCGGGGCACCGGAAACTTCCAAGAGCAAACGGGCAGCGCTCGGGACGAGTGCGGTCGTCGTGACACGGTGGCGCACGAGATGATCGATCAAGTCAGCAGCTTCGAATCGCTCTCGGTAAGTGACGGCCCCTCCCGCCAGCAGGGGCGCGTTCTGTGTGCAGGTNAAGCCAAAGCTGTGAGACAATGGGAGGACAGCAGTTACGATGGTNCCAGGACCCCATACCTCGCCNTCAAGGCTTTCCCGCCCGACCCATTCCGCGTTTGAGCGAATGTTTTCGTGGCTCAGGACGATTCCCTTCGGNTGNCCTGTCGTACCCGAAGTAAAAAAGATCGTCGCTGGACTCCGCGGGCTGATGTCGACCGGTGTGATTGGATCTGAGGAAGGCAGATCGGCGACGTTCCAGTTATGTTCGACAGCAAGGTCAGCTTCGGGATGGTTACTCGACACGAACAGCTTTGCGGCCGTTTGGTAACGCAAAGTATCGACTTCATCTCGCGTTAGCAGCGGATTAACCGGAACGGCCACTCCACCGGCAGCGAGAACGCTGAAATAGAAAGCCGATACCATCGGGCTGTTTGGTAATTGATACAGGACTCGGTCGCCAGTCTTAACGCCTAAATCCTTTAGGGCCCCGGCCACCCTGAGGACACGTTCGGCCAGCGTCTCGTAGTCGATTATCCCCCTATCGTCTAGAAGGGCGGGCGCATCCGGAACAGCACGAGCCGTTGCCATCAGAATGTGGACGAGATTGGTCACTCGATCCCCAACAGCCGTGGAAGATCAGCCACCGAATCCGCCAACAGATCGGGGCCGAATTCGAACCTATGGAGATCGGATTGGCCTGTTACTCCGGAGAACACGAGGCAGGACCGCATCCCTGTTTCAACGGCCATTCTGATATCTGTCTCGAGGCGATCTCCGACCATCATCGTCTCCTCAGGACGACAGCCCAATCTCCTTAGGGCCNCNNNCGCACAGCTNCTTGTNGGTTTGCCAAGGATCACTTCGATCCTCCTNTGAAGAAGCGCCTCNAGTGCTGCAATCGAAGCGCCTGCGTCGATAATATCTCCCTCCGGATCAGGGCAGACAAGATCAGGGTTTGTAGCAACGATGCTGGCTCCCAACTGAACGGCATCGTATGCGTGTTTGAGCTTTGAGTAATCAACCGATCTGTCCATGGAGACAACGACTACATCAGTCTCGTCAGGATTGTCGGAAAGCTGATGTCCTGATTCGACTAACGTGTCAGTAAGGTAGGCCTCGCCTATCACGAACAGACGACTTCGAGCAAAATTTTCACGCAGGTAGTCGCGTGTCAGTGTAACGGAAGTCACGACATCGTCGGGTAGCGACGGGATTCCGAGGTTACTCAATTTCTCGGCGTAGGATTGGGGAGACTTGATCGGCTTATTGGTCAGGAAGACGGTCTTGATGTGTTCTTCTCTCAGTCGGGCAACGGCTCTTTCCGCNCCAGGGATCAAGGAGTCACCGAGGTAGATTGTTCCGTCGAGATCGAAAACGACTGCGGCAGGTAAGGNATAGGTTTCATNCATATTGTTTGTCTTGAAAGCGCACTCGGTAGGTGTTACAGTAGGTCCATCACTCAAACTGGAGGATTGGATTGGCTAAGATCGATCAGGATTGGTCGGAGCTTCGGTCGCAGTTTCTGACCGATCCGGACCACATATACCTGAACACGGGATCGTGGGGGATGATGCCTCGCCCCGTTTTCGACGCATACATCGCAAACCTGCGTGAACTGGAGCTCAATCCAACGCTCAGTCGCAAGCTACTGATCAATAAGGTAAATCAGGCAAGAGACCGACTTTCGTCATTCCTGAATATACAAGCTGAGGATATGTCGTTTCTCCCGAATGTGACTGCAGCCATCAACGTCGTCGTCAACGGCTTTGACTGGGANCCCGGCGATCAAATTCTTACAACGGATCAGGAGTATGGCGCCATCCTGAACTGCCTTCACAATGCGTCCCGTCGCTGGGGTGTCGAAATCGTAACAGCCGAAGTCCCGATGACGCCGACAGGGCCCTTTGACATAGTCGATTCGATGAGAGCGTGTTTTAGTGATTTTACAAGACTCGTGGTTTGCAGCCATATAACTACACGTACCGGGATCATCACGCCAATCAAGGCCATCACTGAGCTTGCCCACGAACACGGTGCTCTAGTGGCGTTCGATGGTGCTCACGGCCCAGGCATGATACCTCTAGATATTACAGATTCAGGAGCTGACTTCTATGGTGGAAATTGTCACAAATGGCTTTGCTCCCCCAAGGGCGTCGGATTTCTATATGCCGATCCGACGGTGCAGGCAAAGCTTTCTCACCTTGTCGTGAGCTGGGGCTATAGCNGTAATGGATACACCGTAGGACCGGACCGTCCGGAAATCAACGGGGCCCCGTTCATGCGCGGCATCGAGACCTGGGGTACGATGGACCTGTCAGCGCAGGCGGCAGTGCGTGAAGCGATTGCCTTTCAGGAGCGGATCGGGCAAGAGTCTATTGCTGAGAGAGGACGCGAGCTTTCGGGCTATCTGAGGGCACAGATTGCGAATATCCCGTGGGCCGATGTTGTCTCTCCCTCTNCGGAAGGTATGTATGGCTCGATCACGACCTGCGGTTTCGAAGGTGTTGGCAACCGAGAGCTTCAAGCGCGGCTCAACAACGAGGACGGCATTACCATTCCCGTTTTCGAAGACCGGGAGGGTTGCGATGTTCAGATTCGTGTGTCCACCCACTACTACAACACTACCGAAGAGATTGAATACCTCTTGGAGTGCGTCAGCCGCGCTCGCTAGGGTCCGCTTGGACCAGATATCTGGTTCTCGCAACCTTGGTGAACACAATCCGCTGGTCGTTCTCCACTTTAATACTGCCCTAGCCCCGACACGCAGGGCCTGTCTTCCTTCGCNTGGAATTCTGTAAACACGAGGCCATCTGCCTCCGCCGCAAGACCGGTCACTCCTAGTAACGTNGAGGCAAGATCTCCCATGGAACTTGGCACAGTGGTTCCCGAATTGGATTCTACGCGAGGCGAGAGCACAAAGAATCCGCGTAAAACCGGAGTTAGGAAACCCAGTAAGCAGGCCGTATCGGATAACGCGGACGAGGTTCGCGATCTTCTCCTGAGAGGGCTGGAAAACAGTCTTGGGGCTTAAAAATTTTAATGTTGTCCAATCAGCCACGNGATATNCATAATTGACTTATTATCAAATAGATGGGCGGAAACGACAGTGCAAAAGGGATAAATCGCCAGAATTNCCNGAAATTGTTGTTTTCGAGGGCTTCGAAGAGGGTCAAAATCGGTGTAGACCCTAGTAAATTTTTACCTTGCGTCGTCTCAGTGAGTCGAGATATATTAACCGCCGTCTTTGTTGGAACACCTCGACGGAGAATGGTATGACAACAACCAAAAAGGACCTCGCCTTGCGGATTTCTGAGAAGCTGGGCGTGAAGAAACAGCTGGCCTACGAGGTTGTCGATACCCTCTTCAAGGCGATGCGTGAGAGCCTTATCCAGGGAAATCGAATCGAAATCCGTGGATTCGGGGTCTTGGGCGTCAAAGACACGAAACCGAAACCAGCAGCGAGGAATCCGCGTACCGGTGAGATCGTGTATGTGCCCGCGAGGAAGAAAAGCTACTTTAAAGCGGGCGTATTGATCAAGAAGGCGCTGCACCAGCCGCTGACTCAGCAAGATCCCCCAGCTGAAGCGGATCAGACGAGTNCGGTCACCNGAGANCCCTCTGAATCGGCCTCTCAGGGCCCCCCAGAAGGGCAGAGCGTAGCTTAAATTCTTCCCTTACCCGATAGTTCGGCTGCCTCCTGCAGTGACTAGTTTTCAGCATCTGCCAAGCAAGTCCCCCTACCCCAAGTGCTTCCCAGCCGGTTGATGGCGACTTGCAAAAAAGCGCTAATCAGCACACTGACCTGCCCGCTTCTACTCGTCCANACCCAGAGTTAATTTCGAGCCCAGTGGGTGAACGACATTGATGCCGTGTCACCGGCACATACTGCTCGGGAATGCCATCGGATTAGACTTGTTCTCGATGCAAGTTGATTTGGGACTAGAGAAGGCGATGCCAATTACGATTCCCTCCTTTAATACGGGAGATATCCATGAGCAATCCAAAGCTACCCGCGAACTTCAGCGAGTATTTGAACATTCCGAACGCTGAAGAGCGACTGAGCGAGGCNAAGCGCGTGGGCGATCGGATCGCGGCCGCCGGTGTGCCTCTGCTTGATGCGCCTGATCACGCAGCAATCTTCGCCGACCCCCCCTACATTCTGGCAGGCCCCCTGAAGCAGATCGGTTACGTGAACGGCTGGGACGCGAGATGCTATCCTTCGCCCGTCGACGGCGAAGACTACATCAACGTATCCTCTCGACTGCCCGATGGCCACTCGGCCCTTTGTGAAGGATGGTTCCGCTATGTTGCTGTCGTGCATCCAGTGGACGAAGCGGCTCTTAACCAAATGCTTTCACAGGGCTACGGGAATCCGTTTCTCCATCACCTGACTTGGGGCATTGTGCCTCCGAAGCGTGAGACCGGTCAAGAGGAAATCGACTATGCCGGGGCAATCGTGACCTTCATGGTTGAGGCCAGACAGAAGATCTGTGAAGCGATTGGAGATGAGCCAGGTACACTGATTGCCGCACTACCCCCCGAAGTAATCGATCACGCGGATCTAGATGCCAGAAAGTGCGGATGGTTCAGGGGGTTGACCGATGAAGAGTATCAGGTCGAGGCGATGGAAGGTGGTGGGTATCTGCTGCAGTTCTTTGTGTTGTCAGGAGGTCGAATCGAAGTCGCGCTGCGAGTGGACACAAAACAGACCTTTAATCCGAAAAGCGTCCACAAGATNTCGGAGGATGAAATCAGTACGGTCCAGCACTAGTTTCTGAGCGCCCGATTACGTTGTTGGCTGAACCAACGGGGACACGTCCTCGGATAGAACCCTGACGCGGGTGTGTCGACCAACCACAACCTCTACCAGCTTGGGTTTACTGGATGGCGTGTAGAGATTGTATCGGCCGGCCGGGACCCGATCGAAGACGAACGAGCCCGCCGGATTGATAGTGGCCTCACGAATAACGGCTCCCTCCAGACGATCGACAACACGTCTGTTGTACTGGTCAACGAGCTGTGCCGTTGCAGCCTCAATCTGATCGGCCACATTCGATCGAATGGCCTGCTGAGCCTTTCTATCCTTCTTGAGTCTGCTCAGGATGGATCTGGAATGTGACACCCTCCGCTCAGCCGGCACAAGCTTTGTCCGGATCATTCGCCGGATCTGGCCTCCCGTCTCTAAGGAGAACGCCTTTCCCCGGTAGAACCGATCCGAGATTTCCTCCAGCAGTTCCTTCGTCCTGACCTTCCGATCTGATGAATCGAAAATTGGGTTTCCGCCGAACGAGGTGAACGCCGACATCCCTCTGAAGACCACAGCGTAGTTGTTCTGAGCGGACTTTAGACGCTTTTCGGCTCGGACAATCGGTTTCACCTGGCCTGCCAGACGGTTGTCCAGTGCTGCGAGAGAATCGGCAAACGTCCGCCTGAGAGAGTCGGCCGACCGTGTGTAGAGGTCGTGGATCTGGGAGATTTTTCGGGAAGCCGTGCTGTCGAGGATCGCTATACGAGTAGCCTCAGGCACGACAACACCTTCAAGGCTATAGCGAGGTACCCCGCAGGCCTGGGAGATGAGTGCTGTTGCAAAGAGGAGGCGNAAANAATGAAAGGACAATGNCTTANGCTNGNCCGGAATCCGGTTCGCGGCGCANGACGACCTTGCCCGTCCGGGCATTCTCTTTCTTGATCTGGTCGATTTCAGCTTTTAGCTCGATTGCCATTGATTCCATATTCTTGATCTCCTCATCGATGATGTTGCCTTGAACCGAAGCACTCTCTTTCTGCTTGGCAAGATCAGCGATTTCCACCTCGTACTGGGCCATCTCAATGTCGGCGGCGGCGATCTTTTCCTCCCACACCGGGACTTCATTCAGATAGTCCATGACGATTTTTCCCACGAAGACGCCGCAGCCGAGTGAAAGTCCCATAAAGATGAGGTCCACACCTAAGCCCCCCTGCTTAGATCGATTTCCTGTACCGTGCCGCGTTTATACCCAGCTGGTCCCTGTATTTCGCGACGGTTCGACGCGCAATATTGGTACCTTGCTCCTTCTTCAGTATATCGGCAATCTTCTGGTCACTGAGCGGGTTTAGTGCGTCCTCGTCAGCGATCATCTTGCTGATTTTCTCCTTTACAGTCTTGGCCGCCACGTCGGCACCCTCGTCGGTGCTCAGGCCGCCGTCAAAAAAGTACTTCAGTTCGAACACGCCGTGAGGTGTCTGGACATACTTGCCGTTGCTGACCCGGCTGATCGTCGAAACGTGCATCCCGACCTTGTCCGCGACTTCCTGGAGAACCATCGGCCGGAGATGTCCTGGTCCGTGATCAAAGAAATTTCGCTGATTCTGGACGATGCACCGCATCACGCGAAGCATGGTCGTCCGGCGCTGGTGAATCGCGCTGATGAACCACCTAGCTGAGTTGAGGCGCTCGACGACGAATTTCTTGGCGTCTGTGCCGGACTTTTCGGATTGACTAAGCAGGGTTCGGTAGATCGGGCTGATCCTTAGGGACGGTGCATTCCGGTCCGTCAGTGAAACAACAAAGTCCTCTCCGACTTTCGTGACCTCGAGATCCGGGACGACGAGGTTGAAGTTGACTCTCGGTTCAGGCGTGAACCCTGGTTTCGGGTTTAGCGTTGCAATCACATCTTGGACGTGGGAGAGATCTTCCTTGCCGATGTTGAGCGCGCGGCAGACTTGCGAGTACCGGCGACCGATCCAGTCGTCCAGATGATCGCGAATGACGAGCATCGCAAGGCAGCCCTCCTCGCCCTGCTCGCGTAACTGGATCATCAGACATTCCCGAAGATCTCTTGCCCCGACACCAGACGGTTCGAACGTGTGAATGACGGCGACCACGCGCTCGACGTCCTCAACTTCCACCCCCAATATGTCGGCGATGTCTCCAGTTGCCGCGATCAAGAATCCATCTTCGTCGATGTTCCCGATAANGAACTCACCGATCTGCTGGTCCGCTTCGTTCAACTCGGACAGGAGTAGTTGCTCTTTAAGAGTATCTTCAAGGCTGGCCTGCGAGGCTCCNTGGTTATCCCACTCCTCTACGTTCGGGTCGAATTCCTCTTTCGTGCTGACATAGCCGGATTCATTGAGGAACTCGTTCCAGTCCTCTTCATCGAACTGCTCCTTGTCNAGGTCCGCCTCGTCGAAGTCGAGCTCTTCATCCGGTGCGTCCTCCTCAGCCGAAGCCTCCTCTTCGCCACTTGCCTCGACTTCCTCGGACTCAGCAGTATCCTCTACGGTTTCCTGTTCTTCGGTCTCCTCGTCCTGTGTCTCCTCCTCCTCGTTCAACTCAAGCAGGGGGTTGATTTCCAACTCCTGCTGTATCAATTTCTGGAGCTCGAGAGTCGGCATCTGCAGCAATCTCAGGGACTGAATCAGCTGAGGCGCCATCTTTTGCTGCAAAGAAGCTGTTTGTGCAAGACGAATCATTCAGGCAATCCACATGTCAGGAACAAATTCCATTCCACCGCGACAAGAATAAACTTAGTNCACTCTTACCCCTGTATTCAAGTGCTTTTTGGGAAGGATGTTTGAGATCTTAAGGAGCTGTTGCCAACGTGGTTTCAGAACTCTCACCCAGAGGTGTCGAGCCTGAACCGTTCGCCAAGATAGACNGCTCTGACCGTATTGTCCTCTGATATCTCTCGTGCCGTTCCAGACGCCAGTATCTCTCCNTCCGACAGGATGTAGCTGCGATCGGTGATCGAAAGGGTTTCCCTGACATTATGATCGGTGATGAGGATACCGATCCCGCGATCGCGAAGTTCCACGACCATGGTCTGAATATCTTCGACGGCCTTGGGAGCGATCCCCGAAAATGGCTCATCCAGCAGGAGGTGCTTGGGATCTCTTGCGAGCGAGCGAGCGATCTCAAGTCTTCTGGACTCCCCCCCTGACAGCTGGTCGGCGTAGCTGGACGAAAGCGAAGACAGACCGAGTTCCCCCAAGAGCTCGTCGGATCGTGCCCGTATCGATTCCCTGTCGAGTTCCATGGTCTCTAGAATCGCTTCGACATTCTGTGCCACCGTCAGTCGACGAAACACCGAGGATTCTTGAGATAGGTATCCGATACCGAGCCGTGCCCTCTTGTAGGTAGGAAGTGATGTGATATCCTGATCGCCCAGCTGGATCTGCCCCCCTTCGGGCCGTATCAGGCCCACGATCGCGTGGAAGGTGGTCGTCTTTCCGGCGCCGTTCGGTCCGAGCAGTCCGACGATTTCGCCTGCATCGACATCCAGATCGACGTGTTTGACAACGATACGGCGCCCATACCGTTTTGTTAATGCCCTGACGCAAAGCTTCATCGGTCCACTCCAGATTCTCGGACGTGTCCTTTGACGTGCCCTTCGATCTCTGCCCTTACCAGCTTACGCTCTTCGAACAGGAGGAACACCCGATCACCCGACAGATGGGTCGGTTGGTTGCCCCCTAGGCGACACAAACCGGCAGAGTCGATTCGAACCGTTTTTAGGTCAGATCCCGAAAGGTCTAGCGTGAGACCATAGCCGTCGATGTCGATGACAAGCGAGCTGTCAGAGGACGCGTGCAGAAGGCTCCCCTCTTTGTCGATGCGGATATGATCGGGTTCACCATCCTTGAACGATATCAGAGACGAGCCGCCATTGACCGAACTCTTTCCAGCTTCGTTCGAACCTATGTGAATCCGGACATTGCCCTGTGCCTCAATCAGGCTGACCTGGTCCCCGTCGACCTTCAGTGCGCACGTGTCGGCCTGGATCGTCGCGGCGGACTCCTTCCGTGACACCGTCAGGTCCGCCGAGCCAAGAAGATTCACGACAGAAAGCACTTCGTTAGCCAGCTCCAGCACCGCCATCGACGCGGTCGCCCGGATAGTGTATGCCTCCCGCCCGGTTCGGGTGAGACTCGGTTCGCCCTCGAGTTCGACACGACCGGCATCTCTTAGAATGGTCGTGGAGGCCGAATGACTGGCCCACGCACCCTGAGCGAGGCTGGAACCGTTTGTGAATCTGAGAGAATCGCCTCCCTCATATGCAGTCAGTGCAGGCGACTCTATCGTCAGGGTGCCATTTTCGCCATTACGATACCGGACACTGCCCGATCCAACTGAGGAATCCCCGGATACACTCCTGAACCATCGGTTCGCCCTGACGTGTCCCCCGCCTGCGAGGGCGATCCTAACATCACCCTTCGCGTTCACGGTGCTGGCAGCCTGTCTATAGGTGACTTCTCTAGCGGATAGTGTTCTAGCCTCATCCGCAAGCCGCACGCCACCAGAAAGTCGCGTGATGCGAGTATGTGAGTCGAACGTGAGCCGATCCGCAAAGAGCGTGTATCGGTCGTCCTGAAACTGAACATTCTTGTAGAAGTGGTAGGCCTGTTCCTCTGCAGTCACTGCCGCCGAATCAGCCCGAATCCTGCTGTGCTGAAGAATCGCAGTAACCTCTCCGGCGTAGCTCCGGCTTGTGCGACCGTTGCGGGTGCGAGTTTCACTTCTGGACGCACGGATTTCGTCCGCGAGACTCGATCCTAAGGCGATCGGTCCCGCGGACAGAAGAACGAATAGTGTCAGCGTTCTAGCCACGGCTCGTGTCGATGCGGGTGACGACTTCCTTAAGTGTCCATGTCGACAGGTTGGATGTGGCCTCGAAGCCAATACCGGTTTCAACACCGTGGTCACTCACGATGCGGACGTTGGAGGGTCCCTGAATCATCTCGGTCTCCTCTTCCCACCGAAGCGTGTCCGTATAGAGGAGGGATCCACGGGAGGACTCGAGGACAACGCTGTCCATGGCCGTCAGGATGCGCCGGCCTTCGTCGATCAAGGCCTTCTGCGAGATCAGCGTGGAGATGATCGAGTCTGCGGACTCACTGTAAAAAACGACCGAGACGCCTCCATCAAGCCTGGACACGTATTCTCGGTCGTTTTTGCTAAGGTGGGGCGAGGTGATCCGGGCGCGTAACTTCCCGTTCCGGGTCACCTCTTTTATGACGTCCCAGGCTTCTTGGTCTGGGCGGCCTGTCCCAAGATCCGTTGAATGCTCGCCTGGCGGTTGCTCGTCAGGCGTTGAACAGGCCAGCGCAAGGGCCAGCAGCAGGATTCGTACGCCCACGGCTGAGTCAGACGGTCTCGGGCTGCCCGTTCTCCTGTCTGCGGTTGATGGCCTGACGGGCCACACAGGCTTCCATAAATCCATAGAACAGCGGTGAGGGCTGCTCAAGTCTGGATTTGAACTCTGGATGAGCCTGAGTCGCGACAAAGAACGGGTGATTCGGCAACTCGATGAACTCCATCAACTTCGTACCGTCATCCCGACGATGGAATCCGGAGAACACGAGACCGTGTTCTTCTAGCAGATCGATAAATTTCGGTGAGACCTCGTAGCGATGGCGGTGGCGTTCGATCACGGCTCGTTCGCTGTCCAGAATCACGCCGACACGGAAGTTCTCGTTCGGGTTTTGGCGCATTTTCTCGAGTCGTGCGGCGTCATCTTCGAGGCGTCCTAAGCGCTCATACAAATCTATGAGCCTGCTGTCGCGTTTGAGAACGGCCGCGTAGCCGCCGAGGCGCATCGTCCCACCATACCTGCTTTCCTCAATAATCTCACGCTGCGAGTACTGGATGTCGATAACGGCGTTCGGTCCGTCCGGATCGATCTCGGCGGAGCTGGCATCCAAAAGACCTGCGACGTTCCTCGCATACTCGACGACCGCCATCTGAAGCCCGTAGCAAAGACCCAAGAAGGGCACGCCGTCCTCCCGTGCAAAACGGATCGCTTCCAGAACACCGTCCGCCCCACCCTCTCCAAAGGCACCCGGAACGATCACACCGTCGAACTCCGCGAGTGCCTCAAATGAGAGTCCCTCAAGGCGTTTGGAATCAATCCAGGATATCTGGACGTCCGTGTCGAGCGACGCCCCGGCGTGTTCGAGGCTTTGATTTACGGAGATATATGAGTCCGTGAGCTCGTACTCGCCAATCTCCACATACTTGCCAACCATCGCGACCTTGACGTGGTGCTGAGGATCACGAATCCGACCGATAAGCTTCGACCAGTTCGACCAGTCTGGTGTGGTTTCTGGCTCCAGGTTCAGGTGATTCAGGATCTTCTCGCCCAACCCTTCCTTTTCGTAGTCGAGAGGGACTTGATACTGTGTGTCCGAGTCGGGAGCGGAAATAATTCGGTCGATCGGGATGTTCGCCGATACCGTGATCTTCTTCTTGCGGGGCTCGTCGATCGGGTCGACGGCACGGCAGAGGATGAAGTCAGGGAAGATGCCGTGCTCGCTGAGCAGGCGGATGGCCTGCTGGGTCGGCTTGGTCTTCATCTCCGATATATGGGCAGGCACTGGGAGATACGTGACGAGCGCGTAAAGCATGTTCTCTTCGCCTACGTCGCGCTCGAGGCTCTTCATGGCGAAAAGGAAGGGACGGTTTTCGTCATCACCGATGGTACCGCCAATCTCGACCAGCGCGATATCGGAGCTTTCGGCTGCCTCGGCTACACGGTTTTTGATCTCATCGGTGATGTGCGGGACGGGTTGAACCGTCTGACCCAGATATTCACCCCTTCTCTCCCGTTCGATAACGGTGTGGTAGATCTGGCCTGTCGTGAGGTTATGCTGCCGTGGAAGGTCGAGAGCCAGGAAGCGCTCATAGTTGCCGAGGTCTAGGTCGATCTCGCCGCCGTCATCGGTGACCCAAACTTCCCCGTGCTCCGTCGGCCTGAGGGTTCCCGCGTCGTAGTTGAGATATGGATCGATCTTGATGGCTGTGACTTTGTAGCCGTATTGCTGGAGAATTTTCCCGATCGAGGCGGTGGCCAGTCCCTTTCCTACGCCGCTGATCACACCGCCGCTGACGACGATATACTTTGGACCTCGATAGTCGCTGCTCAAAGCGCCTCCCGTAAGGGTTTGGTGGTGCTGTTTGGCGATCGGGGAGAAAAAAACGGCGATGGTGCTGACACCGGCGCCGGATCAATCGATAACTTTGGGGACACGAAAGTGGCCGTGACCGGATTTAGGAGCGTTGGCGAGAGCGGCCTCCTGCGACAGCGATTGTGTTGGCTCGTCCGGTCTGAATACGTTCGCAAGCGGGAGCACGTGAGCCGTCGGTTCCACGTGGCTCGTATCCAACTCGCCGAGGGTTGCGACATACTCGAGCATCTGGTTGAGGTCGGTGACGAGACGGGTTTCCTCCGGCTCAGTGAGCCGGAGTCTGGCTAGTTTAGCCACTTTCTGCAAGTCGTCTCGTGTTACAGGCATCTTAAGACCCCGATCGAGTAAAATCGCACAAAATAATATCA
>PAXL01000039.1 GCA_002714465.1 Gemmatimonadota bacterium
TGTTGGCACCGGCCTGACCACGATATGGTCCGTCCATCTGGGTGCTGTCCTCAAGATGGCGCGATGGCCCTACATCCCGTGTACCAACATCTACGAGCATCCATTGATCGACGAATTCACCATCTTGGGAGGACACGTCCCCGTCCCGGACGCTCCCGGCCTGGGTGTGACAATCTCAGAAGACGCGGTCGAAAGGTATCGTGTAGAAGACCACTTCGTGAAACCCACGCCGCGTCAGATTCACACGATTCATTGGCCCGATGGCCGCGACACGCACTATCCCAACGGTGACTACCGCGAGGCGTTTCTGCAGGGCAAACTGACAGGATTCCTCCCCGGTATCTCGCTCGATCGAAGAATCGATGACGGCAGCAACGACTTCGAGCAAGAATACAAGGACCGGTTCGGAGCGGCCGCGGGCTGAGACCATGGGTCAGGATATCCACCCAAAACTCAACCTGCCCGTCTCCGACTTCGCGGTTCGCAAACGGGACAGCAAGGACGAGATCTTCGACACAATACGGAATCAATGGCTGGTCCTGACGCCCGAGGAGTGGGTCCGGCAGCACATGGTCCGTTATCTCATCAATCATCTAGGCTACCCCGCGGGGCTGACCGCGATCGAGAAAGGCTTCGATCTCAACGGGATCCCTTACAGGGCGGACATCGTCACCTACGACCGCTCCGGATCTGCTCTCCTTGCAGTCGAGTGCAAAGCCCCCGGAATCAGAATCAATCAGAAGACCTTCGACCAGATCGGTCAGTACAACAAAGTAATCCGGGCACACCATCTCGCCGTAACAAACGGGCTCACGCACTATTGCGTGAGCATCGGTGAACGCGGACAATGGGCACAGGCAGATACCATCCCTGCATTCGCTGAACCCGAGGAATCAGAGGGAAAATGAAGAAGAAGAAACGACCGGCAATCGGCCGCGATTTCATGCGTCGTACACAGTTCAAGATGATGGACCCGAGCGATCAGCAGCGCAACAAGCCTGGACCTCCGAGCTTCTTTCCGCCGCATCCATCGCTCCCGCTGATCAACCTCGCCGATCCGCAGAGCATCAAACTCGAAGACGTCTCTCTCAGCAAGGCGATCGACGATCGGAAGTCCGAACGAGAGTTCCTCATAGACCAGTCGATCTCGCTCGACGCAATCGCCTACCTGCTCTGGACGACGCAGGGCGTGAAGGAAGCGGACCAGATGGACGCCTTCAAGACGGTGCCATCTGCCGGAGCACGTCACCCTTTCGAAACCTTCCTGCTCGCACAGCGTGTCGACGGTCTTGACAGCGGTCTATACCGATACGTCGGGCCCGAACACAAGATCCAGGATCTCAAAGCTCCGAAAGACATCGGCGAGACCATCGCAGAAACTAACCTGCAACCCGAGATGATCCAGACGAGCGCAGCCACCTTCATCTGGTCGGCCGTCTCCTACCGAACAACGTGGCGATACGGTGACCGCGGATACCGATATATTCACCTAGAGGCCGGTCACATCGGCCAGAACCTGTATCTCGCGTCCCAAGCGGTCGGGTGTAGTGTCTGCTGCACGGCCGCCTTCAACGACGACGAGCTCAATCGCGCACTGGGTCTCGATGGCAATGACCACTTCGCTGTCTACATGGGCACGGTCGGGAAGTGACCTTACTCATTACGACAGNATCCCTCNAAACGGGANGATGAGATAAGCGCAGGTTTTCAGAGTAATGAGCAGCCGGTCGTTCTGGAAGTGGANAGTCGCCTGTATTCCAAGTGAGCCGGGAGAGTCTGCATATCGAGTTGATGAAACGCATTGGGGATCATGCAAGATCGTCTTCGACTTCAGCTGGGCACACTCGTTTAGCACCTCGATCCTGGATGCGCTGGTGATTGCCGCGCAGACGCTCGCAGAAAACGATGACGAGCTTCGGTTGGTGGGATCTCCGGAAATTANAAAAATGTCGGCCACGCGCGTAGACCGGGCCTAAANACGAACAAGACAAGACCTCCAGTGGCAGGATTGTGAAAGGGGCGATCCATTGGGATCACCCCTTCTCCGTGTCGGCACCCACCGCTTCGCTGATATGTCCAATCCCATCTCGATCCATCAGGTCGCTAAGGCCTTCGTTGATTCGTTTGACGATCAACGGGCCCTCGTAGACGAGCGCAGTCAGCAGCTGAACCAGCGAAGCCCCTAGACGAATCTTCCGGTAGGCATCAGCTGCTGACGTCACGCCTCCAGCCCCGATAATCCGGTATCTGTGGTGGTCCATTCGGTCGTACATAAACCGAATCCTTTCGTTCATCTGCTGCTCCACAGGCTTCCCTGCTAGCGCCCCTGGGAGCCGTGACCACATTGCCGGAGGTGAGCGCAGATCGGCGTGAACTCCTGGGGCTAGGTTGAACACGAACCCGTCCAAAAACTCGAAACCGTCAATCACATCGAGTAAATGATCAAGTTCCCTATCGCTCCCGAGAGGAGAAATCTTGAGGAAAAGGGGCGATGCGATCGGGTGGTCCGACAGTCCGCTCAGCAGAAGACGTGTGTGTTCGACGTCTGCAAAGAAATCACGCCCGTCTTCGGTGTTCGGACAGCTGAGGTTGAGAGTCAGGTAATCCGCGGAATCGTCCAGAGAACGCACGGCACGAATATACTCGTCTATAATCTGATCGGTGGATTCGGGCGATGCACCGATGCCTCGATTCGTCTTCACGATATTCACACCGACCGGAACGTCACATTGACGGCGAACGAGGCGATCACGGACGACAAGGGCCCCGTCGTTCTGGAGTCCATAGTGCACGATCACAGCCTCGTCATCGGGTAGCCTGAAGAGTCGCGGTTTCGGGTTCCCGTCAGATGGATCGATCGACACGGATCCGACTTCCACGTGACCGAAGCCGAGCGCGGCCATTCCATCAACGGCGCGACCACTCTTGTCGTAGCCCGCGGCGAGCCCAATCGGGTTCTCAAAATCGAGCCCGGAAAACGAGACACGGAGTCGCGGATCTCGCGATCTTGTGTATCGTGAAAGGACAGCCTCGACAAAAGGCAGGTCTGAGACCGCCGACGCGACATCAATCGCGAAGTCGTGTGCTCNTTCCGGGTCCAGTCGAAACGCAGCCGGTCGGATCAGATGTTTGTAGAGATTCACAACTCGGTTAGGAGACTCGAATGGAGATTCAGCAGGCTATCACCACGTTCCTGAGTGCACCGGCATTCGCCGTCGCCGGCGCCTCGAAGAATCGTTCAAAGTATGGCAACAAGATTCTACGCTGCTACCTGCAGAACGGCAGAACAGCTTTCCCGATTAACCCGGGTTGCTCCGACGTCGAAGGGCACAAGTGCTACACTTCTATCTCCGCTCTTCCCGAACCGATCGAGTCGCTTTCGATCATCACCTCACCCGATGTCACCGCACGAGTCGTCGAAGAGGCTATCAAGTCGTGTGTCCGCAACATATGGATGCAGCCGGGCGCCACGCACGCTGGCGCTATCCAAAGAGCAGAAGATGCAGGCCTGAATGTGATTGCGGGTGGTCCCTGTGTGTTGGTCGTTCTGGGATATCAAGAGGAAGCCTAGAGGCATTGACCAATGTTTTATGGCTAATAAGCTATTGGACAATGCAATTCGGGTCTCTTCAGATTTCTTTCCCATCATAACAAATGACCGTGTGATTCGGTTCTGAGTAAGCCTTTTGCACAGCTTCTAGAACCTCTGCCTTCCTTGCTATTCGCTCCTTCTTCGGCAGTTCCACGACNACATCGTCTGGACCAATCCGCCAGTGTCCAAGTTCGAGATATTCCCGCATCGTCCGAAAAGGTCGCCATTNCGACTTAACAAGTTTGCCCTCGAGAATCTATAAACCGATCGAGTTGATCTTCGTCGAGGTCGTACCTCGTTAACCTGCGACTTTCGCTATGGTGTTCGCCGCAGCGTACGCACAAATTACCCTCTCATCTGAAAACCAGCCAATCGGAAAACATCGGGATTCTGAAGCGTGGCAAATTCTGTGATCAGATCAGGCGAGCCGTTCAACAAGGATCGAACACATGAGATCGTTCAAGCAATGCATCGGGACGGATTCGTCCACATTCCGAATGTCCTGAAAGAAGACGAGATCGCTGCGCTGCGGTCCGTCACGGATCGGTTGATGGATGACCCGGAGATGCTCGCCAGAGAATGTCCGGAGCTCCACGAGCAGCGTTACGTTCAGATGTTTAACGCGCAGGTCATGGATATCCCATTCATTCTACGGAATACTCTTGCGTTGGACCCGATCTTCTCTCAGATGCTGATGCGCGAGCCTATCCTCGGCCTCGCAGAGGCTCTCGTCGGTCCGAACTGCCGTTTCTGNGGCCAGAACGTCTTGCGAAACCAGCCAGATGTCTCGATCGAACGCTGGCACGTGGACGGCGCCCTGCATTTCCCGTCACCTGAAGACGCTTCACGGCACACGCAGGGAGTGCGCCCACCGGTCCTCTGGTTTACGGTGCAGATCGCTCTCACGGATATCGANTCGATCGAGCATGGTCCCACGCAGTATGTGCCGGGTAGCCACCTATCAGGCAAACATCCTAACAGCCAGGAATATCCCGAGTTCGAGGGCCAAGCGCCTGTCTCCATCTTCTGTAAAGCGGGAGATATCTACCTGCAGGACCCTCAATGCTGGCATCGCGGCTCCCCGAACACATCGAACCGTATCCGATATCTGATGCAGAACCAATATGCCGTCGACTGGGCATTTCGCCGCTTCGGCTGGATGAACCGTGTCCCTGTTCAGGACGAGGTTCTCGCGGCCGCAGACGATCGCCTCCTTCGCGTTCTGGGTCTGCGCCGCTGACGCCATCCTACTTCGTACCCTGCGTCCGTACTCTCTGCGTTGAAAGGTTCAGGTGTTTGGTATGAAGACATCGAAAGNGTAAGCCCGACAGATCGAGACTCCACGCATTAACAGCGTCATCTATGAAAACGAAATTTTGCCAATTATCATTTGATACTTGACCCTGAAATGTCACTCTTTTTCATAGCCACCATCAACGTCTTCGACGCAAACGTCGTTGTAGGCCATCGCTACTATTGACGCTATACATTCGAGGATCTCGAAGGCTTGGTCTCCGAAATCCTGCACCACAGTGTCGTTCGGAACCGGCACACGCTATCTTTCAGGGAGCGCTTTTGGAAACGCTATGAACATGAAAAATGTGAAGATCAGCCTTCACCTCTTGTATGAGTTATGTCTGACCACATTGATCGCTTGAGAACAGANGGCTATATCGTCATTCCGGATATCATCCCGAAAGATGAGATGCCGCGAATACGTGCGTCTGTGCAAGCCTCCACCAACGCGAACGCGACGCCCGATGCGCTTAACAAGGGTATCGGGCACGTAGGTGGATTCATGCGGTTTGACCAGTCGATGGCCCCGTATCTAGCCGACCCGAGGCTTATAGGTCCGATCCAAGAACTCCTCGGTCCCCAAATCAAAGTCTCGTTTACAACAGCCACGATAAACCTGGCGGGAAATCCNCGAGGCACGTGGCACGCTGATTGGCCATTCAACCAGGAACGCGCAGGACACGTTGCGGCACCTTATCCCGACCTGCCCGTGCACGTTACGACCCTATGGATGCTCTCGGCCTTTAGTGCCGAGAACGGTGGGACGCTGATCGTCCCGGGCAGCCATCGACAGCAGAACAACCCGACCGGAAACAACGGTGTCAATCCAGCTGCACCTCATCCGGATGAAGTGAATGCATCGGGAGACGAGGGTAGCGTGCTTGTTATGGACAGTCGGCTCTGGCACTCGACTGCACCAAACCGCACTGACCAATCACGCGTGTCGGTCGTCGTTCGCTACGCCCCCTGGTGGCTTAACACACAGGTGCTCATGCCCAACTCCGAAGAGCGGAGGATGTTGATGGAGCAGACGGGGCTGGACGACAACTTACAGCCATCGGTGCCACGCGACNTCTACGATTCCCTCCCGAACGACGTTCGACCGTTGTTCAGTCACTTACTGGAGGATTGACATGCGAGTGACCATCGGAGGCATCAGCCACGAAACGAGCAGCTTACAGGTCCTATCGAAGAACCCAAACCGAATGTCATCGTGCCGAGCGCGGCGACGAGTAGATATCTCGGAATTCTTATGATCGGGCAGAGCTAGATGACGCAACAGTGGAGGATTATGTCTCGACCCAACATCGTCTTCATCCTNGCCGACGACCTCGGCTGGCGTGACCTCAGCTGCGAAGGCAGCGCGTTCTACGAAAGCCCGAACATCGATCGAATCGCCAACGAGGGTATGCGATTCACGCAAGGCTACGCGGCCTGCCAGGTATGTAGCCCGTCCCGTGCCAGCATCCTGACCGGAAAGGTGACACCGCGACACGGGATCACGGACTGGATCGGGGCGCGCACCGGGAAGACCTGGCGGGAACTTGAGCGGCACAACAAGCTGCTGCCTCCGAACTACGAGCACCGTCTCAGGAAGGAGGAGATCACCTGGGTGCAGGTCCTTCGAGATGCAGGCTATCGAACCTTCTTCGGCGGGAAGTGGCACCTTGGTGACGAGGGCAACCATCCCGAGCAATTCGGATTCGAAGTCAACGTAGGCGGGTTTCGGGCAGGCAGTCCACCGGGCGGCTACTTCTCGCCTTACAAGAACTCAAAGCTTCCCGACGGTCCAGCCGGCGAATCTCTCCCGGTCCGACTGGGAACCGAAACAGCAAGCTGGATTGAGGCACACAAGAACGAGCCCTTTGTCGCCTACCTGTCCTTCTACTCTGTCCACGGTCCCATCCAGACGAGTCACGACCGCTGGGAGGAATACCGTGAAAAGGCGACTGCACAGGGGTTAGCAGATTCACGATTCATCATGGACCGCAACCTGCCAGTCCGGCAGGTGCAGGACTGCCCGATCATGGGTGGCATGATTGCGGCCATGGATGACGGNGTAGGCGTTGTCCTCGACACACTCGACAGGCTGGATCTGGCCGACGACACGATTGTATGCTTCACATCTGACAACGGTGGTGTCTCCTCCGGGGACTCATACCCGACATCCAATCTTCCCCTACGCGGAGGCAAGGGTCGTCAATGGGAGGGCGGACTCCGGGAGCCCTTTCTCATCAGAGCACCGGGCGTTACCCGATCCGGATCTACCTGCGAAACCCCAGTCTCAGGCATCGACTACTATGCGACGTTCCTGGAGCTTACAGGCTGTGACATACCCGAAGAGCAGGTCATCGACGGACTCAGCCTCGTGAAACTCCTTCGTGGACAGGATGACGAATTGATCGAGAACCGGGATCTGCACTGGCATTACCCACACTACGGCAACCAGGGCGGTGACCCCTCTGCAATTATTCGACGCAATAATTGGAAACTCATCCACTATTTTGAAGACGGGCGGGATGAGCTGTACGACCTGATCATCGACGAAGGAGAGGAGACCGACGTCAGTCGCGACCATCCGGATCTGGTGCACGAGATGCGGACGTCACTGGACTCGTGGCTCAACGCAGTCGATGCCAGGCTCCCTATCCCTGATCCGGAGCATGACCTCGATAAGGAGAAGGCACGATTGCACGATCTCGAGACAGAGTTCATGTCGAAGCTCGAAAAGCAGCACGCCGACTACCTGGATCCCGACTGGAAACCGAATGACGACTGGTGGCAGAGCCAAGTCATCGTCGACTGACCCGTATGTTCGATCTGCCTTTCTACATCTCACGATGGCTTCTATGCCGGTAANAATTNATTGGGTCCCAATCGAAGGAACCATCGACGAGATCCTTGCCCGGGATCCCGATCCCTTTACGTCAATGCGAGCTGCCGAGATCCCGTGCGTCATCATCCGACGGGCCTTCCCCGCCAATCACTGCGCAGATCTAGTTAAGCGGTTTTACGAACGCGGGCTGCTGTACGATCCGCGAGACCGCGGTGCTTGCACACCTCACCGTGTCGATATCGGGACAAGCCTGGGGATGCACGCAGACGACCCGGACGAGTTCTACGAACACTCACGCGTAACTCGCGATCTCTTCGCATCGCTCTTCGACGGATATGACCACCCCGTCGAAACCCTATACGCNTCGCTCCAGAGATTCCTCCCAGATAAGCAGGTCAAGGTCGCCAGAGAGCCGGATGGACGACTGTATGGCCCGAGTATTTTTCGAATCTACCACGAAGGGTGCGGTCATTACCCGCACTATGATTCCGTCTCAAAGCGGAACAAGCGATACGGCTTCGAGGTNTCCCGATTTCAGCACCAGTACGCGGGTGTCATGTGCTTCCAGAACAGTGAGATTAGAACCGGCGCGGGTGAGGGTGTGCTCTACCGTGCACCGATGTCGCCGGAATACCAAACCCCACTCGACGAGAAGCGCTTCCGAGCGTATTCGGAAGAGCAGGGCATCGAGCGCATCCAGATCCATCTCGAACCTGGCGATCTCTACTTTTTCTACTCGGAAACGATCCACGAAGTCCCCTTCGTCGTCGGATCNAGACCGCGCGTCGTCCTCGCATCTTTTATCGGTTTGTCAGAAAACGACCCGGAGGCGTATGTCTGGTCGTAGAAATTGAAAATAGATGATAGAGAATGGAAAATCTGCCCAACCGGTATCTGCCAACGTTGCCATAATCGCCCACACCCGAGGTAATTATGTCTAGGATGATGCAGCTTGAGAAGCTCAAGGGATTCGGTAATGTCGAGCTCGTGGAAGTCGATCAGCCAAAGCCGGATTCGGGGCAGATACTGGTTGAGGTGAAACGGAGCCTTATCAGCCGGGGCTCTGAGCTCTTTCGGCGATACGTTCTCGAGGAGGCTATGCCACCGGACATCATGGGCTACTCGGATGCGGGCGAAGTCGTCCANGTCCCCGAAGACGTGAAGGATTTCGCATCCGGTGATCGGGTGATGGTCAATGCGCCGCACGCGCAGTTTGTGATCGCCAACCTGGACGGCCGGCGGAAAAGGGCGTTCAAGCTGCCTGAGAAGCTCGATTACGAGACCGCCACATTCCTACCTCTGACAACCAGTTCGGTGATGTGGATGAGAAGCTCACCGATCGAACCCGGCCAGACCGCAGTCATCCTCGGTCAGGGGATCGTCGGGTGTCTTTGCGCACAGATCCTGCGCGAGCGCAATCCCGGTCGAATCATCGTTGTAGACGCCCAGCCGCTCCGATGCGAGATCGCGTCGAAGCTTGGACCCGATGAGGTTATAAACGTGTCGGAGGCCGATTCCGTTGAAGAGGTGAGACGCCTGACAGACGGCAGAGGCGCAGATCTGGTCATCGAGTGCGTTGGAGGCAACGCCGGCATCNAGTCGTTTAGGCAGGCGCAGGAAATGCTGGCTCGTAGCGGAACGATCCATCTGATCTCGAAATATCAGGGGGGTCCCCTTCCCCTGTATGGCGACGACTTCATGGACAAACAGCTGATCGCCGGGATGCGAATCAGCACGCCACGAGAAGACTGCATGGTCGACGCGGCTCGAATGTTGATCGACGGCAGTGTATGCGTGGAAGAGCTNGTCACACACAGACTGACCTGGCAGCAGGTTCCTGACGCCTATCATATGCTCTATAACCATCCCGATCAGGCTCTTGGCGTCATACTGGAGTGGGACTAGCAAAACCGATCAGGAAGGAGAGACGAAATGAGAGTCCTCGTCACAGGCATGAGTGGTCTGATCGGACAGGCCGTCTGGAAGGAGCTGGAATCGGACTACGAGCTACGGGCTTTGAACCGAAGCGCCTTGGAAGGCGTGGATTGCGTCCAGGCCGACATCTCCGACATTGGCGCGATCCGACCAGCATTCGATGGCGTCGATCAGGTGGTACACATGGCCGCGATCGCTCACGGAAGCCCAGGGTGGGAGAAGCTCCTTCCCTTCAACGTTATCGGTACATACAACGTCTTCGAGTGCGCCAAACAGGCGGGAGTCAAGCGGGTCACTTACGCCAGCAGCGGTTCGACAATCTCCGGTTACGAGTTGTCTGAACCCTACAAAGCTCTGAGTGAGGGACGCTACGACGATGCCGGTGATTGGGAGGATATCACGCACGAGTGCCCCCTCCACCCCATAGGGATATACGGCTGCACAAAAGTGTGGGCGGAAGCACTTGCGAGACACTATTCCGATTCGTCAGGGATGTCGATGATCGGTCTGCGGATCGGAGCCGTAAACGATCAGGATCGCCCACTTCAGACCCGGCAGAACAGCGTATTCTGCAGTCAAGGAGACGTCGCGAGAATGGTGCGGACTTGTATCGAGGCATCTGAAGAGATCCGACACGACATCTTCTTTGTCGTCTCGAAGAACCAGTANTCCTATAGGGATATGACGCACGCACGCGAAGTCCTGGGGTATGAAGCGCANGATTCAGCGGACGACATGATGGCAGACTAGAAGCGATGCCTATGAACCCGAGCACGGTTCGCATCACGGTCGTCAAGAAGANGGTGAACAGGGAGTTCGTCGAGGCCAAGCGGAGGCACAGTAGACTAAGTCAGGGNTGCTGCAACACCTTCAAGGTCGGCCACGGGTGGATCACCGACGGTCAAATACCTAAAGGAATCCCGGGTTGGGCCTAGTGCGGCGTGCAGGTCTCGGCCCCGGGTTCACACCGACTTCAACGTACCTGAGACCGAGATCCCCTAACCATCGACAACGACCGAGACGCTCATTCAGATCCTCAGTCCCATTCGAAAACCACCTTACCCGTCTGACTCGAATCGAAGGTATTGAATGCTTCGACCGCGTCTTCGATCCGATACCGATGCGTCACCATATCGTCCAAGGGTACACTCGTNTTCTGGAGGAATTCGACGGCTTCGTAATAGGCGCTAACCGGGTATACCGAATTGCCCCGAATCGTGACGTCCTTGCCGATCAGGTCGCCCATACTCACCATAAGATTGGCCGCACCCCCCCCCCGACGTAAACGACTGTGCCCTTGCGACCGGCCACCTGTGCGGCCTGAGTGCGAGCTTTCGAGTTCCCGGAGCATTCGACTACACCCGTTGCTCCCCGTCCGTTCGTAAGATCCCGAATAACTTCGACAGGATCGTCCTTGCTTGCATCAATCACGCGGCCGTTTCCGATCCGTTCCGCGAGGGCGACACGGTAAGCCTGAACATCGATCCCGATCGTCTGATACCCCATTCCCTGACCGACGAGTAAGGCGGTCATACCGACCGGGCCGAGACCGAACACAACATACGTGTCTCCTGCGTGTCCCAAGATCTTGCTGGCACCTGCGAAAGCCGTCCCGGCCGTACACGCCAGCTGTGTTCCGACCTCGAACGAAAGCGACTCCGGCAAAGGCAGGCAGTAGCGTGACTCGGTCAGCATCAGATCGGCGTGAGACCCGTCCTGAGTTCGTCCAAAGGCACCTCCGGTCGGGCAGTGGGCGGGTGTCCCGGAAACGCATTCAACACAGTAGCCACACCCGACTCGATGGTAGACACAGACTCTGGCACCAACCTTCACGTTCTTCACGTTCTTGCCGACCTCGACCACGACACCGGTCGGCTCGTGTCCCGATATCATGCCTTCTCTGCCAGCGGCCCATTCACGGCTGCTGTGATACTTGTGCAGATCGCTCCCGCAAAGCCCCCCGATCTTCATCTGAATGACCACCTGCCCCGAGCCGGGCTNCGGATCGGGAAAATCCCTGACCTCGACTTCGCTGTCTCCCAAGTAAACCACGCCTTTCATGCGTGTCTCCTCTTTCTTCGACCATCTNATAACTGCATTGGCTACAGCCTCAACATGCACGAGTTCGCTCACGAAAGCGAAACCCGAATCGCCTGGTCAGTTCCCTTGAAATTAAGAGCTTAATAGCACAGATTGTGAACATACTTCGATAGAAATCCAGGAGGAACTGATGGTAGGTCAACCAAGGCTTTACGTAGGAACAGTGGGACAGAGCGTCTACCGTAGCGAAGANGGCGGCGAGTCGTGGAAGAAGTGCACGAAGGGCATGCATTCCGAGTGTGACATCCGAGCCCTAGCTTTCGACCCGACAGATCCTAGCATCATGTTCGCGGGTACTGAGGCTGGACTATACAGATCCAGAAATGACGGCGATGAATGGGCTCAGCTCGATTCCGATTTGAACGAACTGCAGATTTGGTCGATCGCCATCGATCCGAACGATTCCCGAAACATCTACGTCGGTACTTGTCCCTCAGCTTTCTACAAATCAGAGGATGGAGGTGACTCGTGGCGCAAGCTGACAGCGGAGTTGGTTGACAACTGCGGATCCATTATCCCGCGGGTCACAACCATGATCGTGGACCCTGAAGACAGTCAGACGGTGTACGCCGGGATCGAAATCGACGGGATGCGATACAGCCACGACGGCGGCGAAACGTGGGAGGCAGGCAACGAAGGCCTGTCCAGTCTCGACATCCACGGTTTGACCGTCGTCCCAGGGGAACCAAAGACGCTGGTTGCGGCAACCAACAACGACGTCTGCACAACCACGGACCTGGCCAAATGGACGCCCCTTGGTATCAAGGAACACTTCCCGTGGGCATACACCCGGAGCGCAATCCTGATATCGGAGAGTGCAAACCGCATCTACATCGGTGCCGGTAATGGACCACCGGGCGATCAGGGTGGCCTATTCTACACGACAGATCTGGGAAGCACTTGGGAGCGTGCNGATCTCGGCGGGACGGCCAATAGTACGATCTGGAAAGTGGAACATAATCCGGTCCACCCCGACTGGATCGTGGCCTACAGTGTCAGCGGAGAAGTCTACAAAAGTACCGACTGCGGGGAGTTCTGGGCAAAACTGGACCGCGAATTTGGCGAGGTTCGTGCCTTAGCGATCGTCTAATCATCATCTGCAGTAAATCGAATAGGGTCCTATCCTTCGGCACGNGCCACGACTTCGTCCTTGACGTGCTCATCAAAGGCCGCCTTGACTATTAGATGCGNGGTCCTCTCAGCGTCGCTCGGAATCATCCCGAATCACGTCATCTCTTGGACTCCGATCGGGGGACCGTAGTCTTCTAGAACGCCAGTCCCAGCGACGATNATGTGGTTCTCTGCTAGCCCCCTCGCAACATCGCTGCCCGTTCCGTGCACATAAACGACAGGAATAGCAGTGTGAGACTCCTTATGTCCCTAGTCTGCTCCCNCAGTCGGAAGCCCCTCAGCCTCCAGTGCCACACCAAGCGCCTTGGCATTCGCGATGATCAGTGGGGCCGTCGCCTCTCAGATTCGCTCAAAGAGCCCTGCGCCGTTCCTTATCATCATCCCACCCTGTGGACCGGCGAGCGTTTTGTGCGTACTCGTGATCAGGACATCAGCGCCCTCTTCGACCAGCTGCTGGAACTATCCGCCGGCGATCAAAACCATCGCGTGGANCGTGTCATGCACGAGGATCGACTTGGGACAATGCACATCCGGGGCTTCACGGATATCGCGAACGGGTTGTGGGAATAGGAATGTGACACCAGAATGAACAATCAAGACGCCGAGCCCACCAGAGGCACTAGGGGCCTCCGACCGAGGCCCCTAGCAGACTATAGACAACGCCCCTATCATGTCCCCTGCAACCCCGGACGAGCTTTCTCAGTGTGGAGCACCACATGGCCTTTGATTTCATTTTTATGATGACGCAGAACGACCAGACGATCCCCAACGCAAGAGAACGTCTGGACGAGGTCCTCGACGGCGGCTGTCGACACATCGGATTCAAAGATGTCGGATTGCCCTTCGACGAGCTGCAAAGGCTTTCGGACGACATCCGAACTGCTGGCGCTCGAAGCTATATCGAGGTAGTAAGCCTCGACGAGGAGAGCGAGTTCGCCTCCGCACGAGCGGCCGTAGAACTGAACGTGGACTGTCTACTTGGGGGAACACGAGCGGAACAAGTCATTCCGACCCTCGAACCTTCTCCCGTGCTCTACTACCCCTTTCCGGGTCAAATCACCGGGCATCCGAGCATACTCAAAGGTACGATCGATGCGATCACAGACTCGGCCCGCGAGCTCACGTCGACACCGGGTGTCCACGGTCTGGATCTGTTGGCATACAGGTTCGCGGGAGACGCACCCACACTAATGCAATCGGTGTGCTATGCCTCACGTGGACCGGTCATCATGGCGGGCAGCATCGACAGAGAAGAACGCGTCGATGCAATCGCCGAAGCAGGAGCTGCCGGATTTACGGTCGGGACGGCCGCCTTCTCCGATCAGTTTCCAGCGGAGGCGCCCGGCGTGACAGACCAGGTCAGGTCGATCCTGACAATGGCCGAAAACGCCCGGATGGCACATCCTGGAAAGCAGCACATCGCGCTTGTCGCCCACGATGGACGAAAAGCGCAGTTGACAGCCTGGGTTGGTCGACACGTGGACAAGCTCACCGGCCACAAGCTCGTTTGCACCTGGGGCACAGGCACAATGCTGAAGGAAGCCTTCCCCGACCTGGACATCAAACGCTTACANAGCGGCGCTCGGGGAGGTGACCAGCAGATCGCCGCCCGGATCGTGGACCACTCGATCGACGTCGTCATCTTCTTCTCGGACCCAATGACGGAGAAGATTCACGATGCCGACTTTATCGCTCTGACTCGACTTGCCGTCGTACACGACACCCCAATCGCATGCAGTCCCGAAGCGGCAGACTTGTTTGTCTCGGCGAGACTCCTGACGCACCGCAAATGACGAAAGGTAAGTGATGAATACATACCGAGTCGGAATCATAGGTCTCGGCCGAATGGGCAGTACNATCGACGACGAGAACCACGCCATCAAGCCATACGCCATTGCCGGCTGCTGTGCCGAGATGGATCGGCTCGATCTGGTCGCCGGTTCGGATCTCCAGGAAGACAAGCGTGCCAACTTTTCGAAACGCTGGGGTGTGGAGGCCGTTTACGAGGACTACCGCGAGATGGTCGAGAAGGAGAGTCTGGATATGGTCGCCGTGTGCACGACAGCATCGGGTCTGTTCAAGCCGGCGAATTCGGCCCCGGACAGCAGTTTCAGAGGGGATTCGCACGCAGACCTGACAGTCGATCTGGCGAATCTAGGTGTGCCGATGCTTTATGTGGAGAAAGCGATTGCGAGTTCCGTGTCTCGGGCTGATGCTGTCCGGGATGCGGTAAAGAAAAACGGCACCGTGTTCAACAGTGGTGTCCTGCGTCGGTTCAACGAGCACTACCAGGCAGTAAAGGCTTCAATAGACCAGGGCGACATCGGAAAGCCTGTTGCCGTCACGCACTTCGCCGCATCGAGCCTGATGCACGGTCACATCCACTCGATCGACACCGTGTCCTACCTCGTTGGTGATCCACGAATTCGATCGGTGCGCGGGGAGCTGCAGCCCCTTGATACCCGAATCGAGAACAACCATATCGCATTCGACCCGAGAGCCACCTATCAGCTGGCCTTCGAGAACGGTATCTACGCAGCAAGTATCCCGGCCGGACCGTGGGAGTTCGAGGTAGTCGGAACAGAGGGATCAATCCGGTCACTCAACAACGGCCAGGCCATACAGCTTCGCATGCTCGGCGGGATGCGTGGAAAACGTCAGACCTGGGAGAATCGAGAAACGGAGCCGCTCGAAGCGCGCAGCCATGTGGTCACGTGCTTGGAGGACATCATCGATGCGTATGAGAAGGATCGTCCAACGATCGGAGATATCGATGTGACACACCACATCACGGAAGCCTGCATTGCCGTGGCCGAAAGTCACCGCGCTGACGGCAGTTGGATCGACCTGCCCCTCGAGAAACGTGATCTCTACATCTTCCACGTGTAGGAGAATAACGCCTCAAGGCAGGGAGTGGGGAGGACGTAGAAAATGGTCAGGGCAACCCAACGGGTCTGTCTCACGATGGCGAGACGTAGGATGAACGCAGCAAGCCTCAACGGGGNGAAAATCAACAACTAGGGGCGGTCAGCCTCTGGTATACCGCGGCTTCGCGACAGTCGACAGCCCGCGCTCCTGACTANTGCAGCAGAGAACGTCTCAAGCGCCCGATTCGGGTTGCCGTGTCACTTCCTCCTTGTGGGAAGCGATATAAACTTGGTTCCACTTCAAGTCGATACTACGGGGATGATTCCGCCCAAAACCAGGACGGCGTCATTCTCGATCTCACGTATCCGAAACGCGAGAGCGCCGATATCTAACCAACCCAACATCATCTGGATTATGTGTGACCAGATGCGTTTCGATGCCGCCGGCTTCGCAGGCAACGAGATCATCAAGACGCCAGTGCTTGACAAGCTGGCTGAACAGGGCGTCGTGTTCGAGAACGCCTATTGCGCGTCCCCCGTCTGCTCACCTGCCAGGGCGAGTTGGCTGACCGGGCTGTACCCGCACGCACATATGCAGCTGCGCAACTATGGCCCCGTGCGTGGTACGGCTTGGGGCTCCCATTTGCCATCCTATCACACCACCATCGGCGATGTCCTCAAACGCGAAGGGTATCGATGCGGGATGGTCGGGCCTTGGCATCTAGGGAACGATCATAAGCCACAGCACGGGTTCGACGACTACTGGCAGGCCTACCGATACCTGGGAAAGCAGTATACAGATCCACTTGAAGCTTACTTCAGGGAGGAAGGCGTCGAGGATCTCTACCGAAAAAGGGGCGCATTCACCCAGCACGGCAACACGCTGGGATTCAGAGTCCTAGACGACCCCCGTCAGCAACGCACCACGTGGACAGTCGATCACACACTCCGGTTTCTGGACCAGACAGATGGAGAGCCGTTCTTCGCTTTCGTCAGCATCAAGGATCCGCATCCGAAAATGCTGGTTCCACAGGACCTGCTGGAGTTGTATCCGGCGGACCGTATGCCGATCCCGGCAACGCTCCGCGACAATCTTGAAGAAAAGCCCGACTACCACAAGACCGGCAAGTTCCGCATCCCCGAAAGCGTCACCGATCTACAGGTGCAGGAGTTCACGGCCTACTACTATGCTCTGGTCACCCACATCGATTCGGAGATCGGCCGGATCGTGTCCGCGCTGGAGACTGAAGGTCTGCTCGAGGACACAATCCTCGTCTTCATGAGCGATCACGGCGAATTGCTAGGCGATCACGGTTACACCGAAAAATGCTTCATGTATGAGAGCTCGGTCCGTGTACCCTGCCTCCTCCACTGGCCAGGAGGCCTTCCTCCCCAAAGGGTCCGTGCACCGCTGGGTGGTGTTGACCTGATGCCAACCCTCACCGAGCTNTCCGGTTCATCCGTTCCCACGGACATCGACGGCCAGTCCGTGGCGAAACACTTGCGCGCCGGAGAGGAACCTGTCTCTCGCCCAGTATTCGCAGAGATTGCCAGTCAAGAAACGATCTACCGGGGTTCGAACGAACCAGAGCACTTCGCTTCACACGTGATGATGCTTGATGGATCGTGGAAGTATGTGAGGAACCGCGCCGACTTGGATGAGCTCTACGACCTCGCATCGGATCCGGAAGAGCTCCGGAATCTTGCCAGCCTTGCCCAGCAGACAGACCGTGTTATAAGCATGCGTGCGTCGATCGCGAGGATGGTTGGGAGAACGGGTCCCGGGCCATACGCGTGGTGTCTACGCACTTGAGAGACAGATGATCTAGAACCCCGGCTCGACCCCTTCGTCGAGAGGGAAGATCGGTCGCGGACACCGCTCGTAGGGAAGTGTCTTCAGGTTCGCACTCGTCGATCCCANGACATCTGCGTAGAGGATCTGTGCAGCCAGAGGCTCATAGTGTGTGCGGAAGCCGTTTGGCGACTTGGCTATCACGAAATCGTAGCTTTGCGGGTCTTCGCCCTGCGACAGGAAAAACATCGAGCTCGTCGTTGCCACTGCTCGTTCCGAAACCACAACCGTGTGCTGATTCAGTTTGAGCTTCGCTGTGCGCCCCGGTCTCCCGGGAACAGGCCCACTGCCGTATAGACCGTCACTCAGTGACTGGACATAAACCTCAGCCTTCAACGGCGTGAAAAGCCTGGTATCGATCGATCCGCCCAAACCAATCTCGATCGTGCTACCCACCCCGGCCCCGAAGGCTTTCTGAACCGCCGGCGCATCGACGATGAAGATCAGAGCTCTCTTGCTGTATCCGTACTCGAGCAGGCCCTTCAGGATCGCATTGCTGTCCCCCGAGGCACCGGACGACGTCGAGTCGGCCGGATCACCGCAGACGGTCAGCCCCTCCTGGCGCTCCGATCTCTTGACGATCTCTTNCATCGACTGGAGACTCGCGAACCAGAGATTCCGGTTCTCCCACATGAAGCGGGCGAGCTCCATTGCTTCTTCATCCGCTCGCTGTTGATCCCCATCGACCGTCACGATCGTATTCGAACGCAAATCCGGAACGTCCGTGAATGGATTCCCGATGTTCACGCCGGCTGCGACACCTCCCTCCGACGCTTCGATCTCTTGGCACTTCCGGATCGCCGCGCCGAACTTGCCTGTCTTCGTGATCAGCTCGTTTCCTCTGGCAAGCATCGGAATCTTGACCCGACCCGTCACAGGGCTCTTGATCTCACCATCCAGAATCCGTAGCAGGTTCACGGCCGCTCGCTCTCCCGTCGCAAACGCGTCTATGTGTGGATACGTGTGCAGAAACGAGATCGCATCGATACCATCAACCAGCTTGTCAGTCATGATCCCGTGCAGATCAGCTGACGCGGTCAAAGGTACGTCGCCTAAGTGTTTCCTGATCCCTTCAAGGACGCGTCCCTCCGGATCCTCCTCTGTCTCTCCAGCCATCGCGCCGTGTATCGACAGATACACCGCATCGATGTTCGATTCCCCCTCCACGCGTTCAAGCAGCTCACCGATCAGCCTGTCAAGATCCGCCGTGGCCACGGGCCCTCCCGTTCCCGAGCTGGCCGAGTATGTGGGAACGACCTTGATATCGTCACGCGCATCGAACACCTTCAGGGCGCCGCCGACGTAGCCCCCGGACGTCTTGTCGATCATTTTCTGTCCAGTGAGCACATCGAAATCGTCGTAAACCGTAGGCTTGGGATTGAAGCTTCCAGTCTCCTGTCTGAACCCTGCAATCAGAATTCGCTTCACGACGTCCTCGTTAGGCTTGGGGTCAAAGCTGTGTAGTCGATTTCAAGAAGAGAATGCCTTGTCTTTCCGTCAACCCGGTGGCTCGGTCAGTCTAACCGTCTTATCTTCATATTCCTCAGAAGGACTCTTAAATAGACGAAAGGTGCAGCAAGAATGAAGCGATACGAACGACGTTATACCTGCGTGGCAGATCTCGAAACAGCTGCGCTCAAGCGTTTACCGAAGTTCGTTCACGATTACCTCGCATACGGAATCGGGAATGGTGTCGGAGTGAGGAAGAACAGAGAGGAGTTGGACGAAGTCGAGCTCATGCCTAAGTATCTTTCAGAAATCGACCAGCCCAACTACGGGTGCAACCTCCTGGGTCGCGAATACGATGCACCGTTCGGTGTCGCACCGATCGGCCTGGCAGGTCTCGTCTGGCCGAAAGCTGAAGCCCATCTCGCCAGTACCGCCGCAAACCACAACATCCCGTTTACACTCAGTACCGTTGCCATGATCACCCTGGAAAATGCTCGCCAACTGGCCGCCGAGAACACTTGGTTCCAGCTCTACACGCCTCAGGATCCGGCCATCCGAAAGGACCTCATCAAGCGCTGCGCCGACGCGGGATACGATACGCTGATCGTCACCGTCGATGTGCCCTATGGGACGCGGCGCGAGCACGACATCAGGAATGGTTTGTCCGTCCCACCGAGCTTCAACCTGCGGACGCTCTGGCAGATGATGATCCACCCGCCTTGGGCGCTCCGAATGCTCGCATCAGGCGTACCGAAGTTCGTGAACTTGGCACCCTACTACGACGCGGAAACGCTCAAGAAGCGCCGATCCGAGATCCATCGCTCTGCTCGGTTCATCAAGAACCGTATGGGTGTCCACATCACACGGAATGTCTTCGGCGAAATCCGGTCTCAATGGTCGGGTAATCTGCTTGTAAAGGGCGTATTGGACCCGGAGGAGGCCAGTGTCTACGCAAATGCGGGGGCTGACGGTGTGATCGTCTCCAACCACGGGGGACGTCAGCTCGATGCTGCGCCAACGGCGGTCAGTGTTCTGACGCGCGTGCGCGAAGCCGTCGGACCCGACTATCCGATCATTGCCGATGGGGGCGTCCGTTCCGGCCTCGACATCGCCCGGATGATCGCTCTAGGGGCAAACTTCGTCCTGATGGGAAGAGCATTCATGTTCGCCGTAGCTGCCCTCGACAAGATGGGGCCCGACCACTTGATCAACACACTCAAGGCGGAGCTCCAGTCGACAATGGGACAGCTGGGCTGCCCATCGCTTGCAAACCTGCCGGACTATCTCGTAAGAAAATCAGTTCCCATCTGATCTAGGAAGAAACTGCGTCAGGTTCGCCTTGAAATGCGGGATCGCCTCCCAGATCCTATCCACCATTTGTCTGACGTAGGTCTCTGCCTCCGTCGTATTCGCCTGCCAATCCGGTAGCTTCTCACCCAGATCCAGAAGCGGTTCGTCCCTTCCATAGCAAACGCGATTGAAAAGCGGGACTTCGCGATCGAATGTCTCGTGAACGAAAGCCTGATGGTCGACACTCATAGCCACCGGGAGCCCGGCCCCCTCCAGGATTTCCCCTGTCAGCCTCCTCTGTACGTGCCCAGTCGGATCGACTCCCAACTCGATCAGCCGGTCGCGAGCCACGCCATACATCTCCATTGGCTTCGCCTGAATCCCCGCCGATGCCACGGCCAGACCCACTTCATGCAGCACTTGAGCTTTCAGGGCATATTCTGCAATCATGCTTCTGAAGATGTTTCCTGTACAGATGAACAAGACTCTTGGCACACAGACCTCTTTCTTGGGGAAACGGGCGAACTAGTATGATCAGAAAGCGCATCGTCTTAGCAGGAGGTGTTTCCTCCAACAGAGAAANTGTACAAAAGCAGACCTTGTCACGGTCGGGCAACGTGGACAAGCACCGGCGAATACCAGTGACNGNCGCCCCGACATCGTCTTCCNGATGGNCTACGACACCGGGTGGCAAAACGGGGGATTCGCGGCTACNTGAGCTTCGGACCAACCCTTGCCCACACGGATGAAGACATCAGAGTCACCGCTGAGGCTACGGAGGAAACGCTGCGCGTTATCAGGCAGGGACTAGAAACGATCGAAGACCTCATGATCTGCAACACGCGGACAGAACCTCTCCGCCGGCTCGTCAGCTGAACCAAACTTCCCAAAACGGGTCAATCTTTCACAGAAAGGATCGCGTGACCAGAACTATTCGTGTCGGCATCTACGGCGCCGGAAGCTTCGCGAACAAGCAGCATCTGCCGAACCTGGCTCGCATCCGGAATGCCGAGGTTGTGGCTGTCTGCGATGTGAACGAATCGGCCGCTCACGATACGGCTGGCCGGTTTGACATCCCGCGTGTCTACACCAACGGTCACGAGATGCTCGAGAAGGAAGATCTCGACGCACTCTGGTCGATCGTACCCGCCTTTGCGAGAACGGACATTGAGGCAACGGCGGCCTCGAAGGGCGTGCACATCTTCAGCGAGAAGCCTCAAGCGCTTGAAATGTCGGTTGCACGCCGAATTGACCAAGCCATCCGAGATGCCGGTGTCATCAGCACCGTCTGCTTCCGCGAACGCTATCGTCCGATTTTCCANGAGGCCAAGCGTCTTCTGAAAGGGGAAAAGATCGTCCACGTCCGCTACCAGAGCATTCGCCCACTTCCAGAATTCCGCACCTCGGACAGCTGGCACAGCCAGTTCGAGAAAGGTGCATCAGCCTTCTTCGACTGGGGACCTCACGCCGTAGACTACTCCCGCTACATAACGGGTCTGAACATCCGGACAGCACAGGCCTACTTGCAGCACGATCCCGACCGTCATCGCGCTCCCACATCCGCCTCCTTCAACTATCACCTCANGAACGAAGCCACCATGACGATGACGTTCNTATGCGCCACAGAGAACCAGCCCGCTGACGAGCCCTACTTCCTCGTCTACTTCGAGAACGGCTACCTTGGTATTCATGGCTACAGCCACATCGAAATGAACGGTGAAACAGTCTACAAAGCCGACTTCGACAGAACCGCGCCTCGCCATCCCACACCCGACGCCCCACCCCCTACACCCGCCATCAACCCTTGGTACGAGCTCGATCGCCGTTTCTGCGAAGCTATCCGAACAGGCAACTCCAGCCACCTGCTTAACGACTACCACGACGGACTCTACTCGCTCGGTCCNGTGCTGGCTGGCTGGGAGTCCGCACGGCAAGGTGGAAAACCGATCGATGTGGAGACGTATATAGAGAGTGCAAACTGATTCCTCCCCCTAACCGTTGCGCGCCGCCCCCCTTCTGGGAGGAGTAGAAATCACAGACTTAGCTGTGGGTCCGAGTATACCGGGTAGCTCCCTCCCTCTCAGGTGGGGGCCTNGAGGATGTTGACCCGCGCAGGATCTCAANAAATTTGTAACCACCTTANTACACAAGATCCAAACGAAGGAGTTAGCCTAGTTGGCTCGGAATCCCAAGGCGCCCTATTCGGATCCTGAGGGCGATCGCACAGAAGGCACTACCGTCATTACGAAGCGCGCATTGCTCGTGGGCATCGGCATGGCCGTGNTGATGCCGTTGTGGCCGACCTACACGAGCCTCGTGCTCCACTCCACACGGGCTGATCATTCCCACCTCTCGATGGCCATGCTGATTCCGTTTGTGGCTCTTCTGGGCATCAACTCCTTCCTCGAAAGACGCGGCATCGGCTTCTCACCGACGGAGCTTCTGACCGTATGCTGTATCGGATTCGTAGCGTCCACGATGCAGGGCGAATGGCTAACAATCTGGTTCCTTCAGATGCTCACAATGCCCGCCTACTACGCATCTGCCGAAAACCGATTCGACGAATTCCTACTCCCGAACATGCCTTCGTGGACGACGATCACGAACCGTGAGGCCGTTCGTGGCTTCTACGAAGGATTGCTCCCAGGAACAGCTTTCCCTTGGGCTGACTGGTTCTCGGTCCTGTTCTGGTGGGGCGCCTTCATCATTGCCATTCTCTGCATCCATCTCTGCCTGAGCACGCTTCTTCGAAAACAGTGGATGGAATATGAACGCCTCTCATTCCCCGTGGCGACGGCCATGCTGGAGCTCACGGGTGTCTCAGGCTCGTCTGGGACTATTCGAACGTTATCTCGCAACCGGCTCTTCCGGTGGGGATTCGGAATCACCTTCGTGATCATCAGCTGGAACGTCTTCACCTGGTTCACGGTCAACCTCCCCATGTTCCCGTTCCTGGCAGGGCGATACGGCCGCCACGTCCTCCCAATCGCACCAGGATTCCCGAGCATCGTCACGACCTTTGTACTCCTCACTTTCTGTCTCGGTTACTTCTGCAAGCTGGAAGTGCTCTTCAGCCTCTGGTTCTTCCACGCGATCAACATTCTGATCGTCGGAATCATGAACCGCTTCGGTCTGAACCTCGGGGCCAACGATCCCTACAGCTCCGCCCATCCGGCGATGGCCTTCATGACCTTCGGGGGCATGATCGTGTTTGTCGGATGGGGCTTCTGGATCGCACGCGACCACTTCCGAGACATATTCCGAAAAGCCTTCCTAAACGATCCCGACGTCGACGACTCGGAAGAGATCATGTCCTACCGGACGGCCACGTTCCTGTTCCTTGTTTCGTCCGCCTTCGTCATCATCTGGCTGTTCCGTTCAGGTATGGGATTGTGGCCGACCGTGGCCTGGTCCTTTGCGATGCTGATCCTCTTTGTCGGCATGTCGAGAATCGTCGTCGAAAGCGGACTCGTGTATCTGCGTGTACCACTTACGGCACAGGGATTCACGTGGCACGTCTTTGGCCCCGGCCATCTGGGTCCTCAGGCCGCTTCGATCCTGACTCTGACCATGAGTCTCGTGGCGGATGGCAAGGGGTTCGCGATGACCCAGATGAGTCACGTACCACGCTTCAGCATGGCCATGGCCAAGNTGAGCCGAAAGTCGATCGCACCGACTGTACTTGGAGGCTGCATACTTGGCGCGTCGGTCGTGATCGGCTTCGTCATCTACGAGGGATACTTCGGCGTCGGGAGTGCGAACTTCGGCAGGACGACATTCAAAGGTGTTGGCTCGCTGAACGGTGTGGGGTTCAGCCGTTTGGCTGTATCGAGACTCCAGGATGCTGCGACCAAATTCACTGAGTGGAACCGACTCGGGTTCTTGGGGATTGGTGCCATCTTCACTTCGGTACTCTATTACTTGCGCTACCGGTTTATCAACTTCCCGGTCCATCCGATCGGTTTCACGATCTGCGGGATGGTCGAGATGCAGGACAACGCGTTCAGCATCTTCCTGATGTGGGCAACTAAGTCGATTATTATGCAGATCGGCGGTCTGACGGCCTACCGTCGGTATGCGCCCTTCTTCTTGGGAATGATCATTGGCTACGTATCGGGTGTGGCTCTGGGGGCATTCTCAGATGCCTTCTTCTTCCCCGGAGAGGGTCACGAGATACATTGCGACCCGTAAGCACAAAGTGCGGAGCGAAGACAACGTGTCTGATGCGCNTATCACTATGCTGGAAGAGGCTATGGCCAACATGCTTCCACCGCAAGACAGTATGCTCTGCGATGGATGGCTTCTGCGTTTCACTCCCGGCAAAAGCCTGAATCCAAACTCTGTCTGGTCACTCTACCCAGGTGATGAATCGACTGAACGGAAGATCGAGTTCTGCGAACGACAATATGCTGATCGGGGGCTCGTTTGCAGCTTCAGGCTGACAGAGGGGGCCAATCAGGAATCGATCGAAGACATCCTGATGCATCGGGGATACCGGGTTCACAACCCGAATCAGGTCCTTACGAACCCATCGCTCGGTAATTATCAGGAGGAAGTAGAGGAGATCGATCTCGAAGGCTGGCTCGAAACCATCGGTTCGATCGATCCGGACATGCCTAGTAAGACCATCGAGATAAAACGCGGACCGCTGTCACGGATCACGCTCCCCGCCTGGTATGGTCTCGTTTCACAAGATGGGCAGCCGTGTACATACGGTCGTGCGGTCCAGCAGGACGACCTGTTCCAGTTGGCTGAGCTCTGGACCTCCCCAACACTGCGCAGCCGGGGACTCGGTACACGACTTATCCATGGCCTGCTCAAGCTGGGAATCGGGGCGGGTGCAACGACAGCCTTCATGCCCGTCAGCCTGACGAATCACGGGGCCCGACGTCTTTACGATCGGCTTGGGTTCAAGGNTGTCTACGATTTCAGGTACTTGATTCCCTCGACGTAAATCTTCCTAATCACGGAGCAATTCCATGAAAGCAGCCATACTCTATAGACCTCACGAAAAGGTGCAAGTTGAAGAGATCGATATCGAACCGCCGCGTGAGGGAGAGGTCCTGATCAACATGGTTGGTGCCGGTGTCTGTCATAGCGATTACCACTTTGTCGACGGCCACTGTGCCCCTCGAGGGATCCCCTGGGTCATGGGACACGAGGGCGCGGGTACCGTCAGCGAANTCGGGNCCGGTGTAACCAGCGTATCACCGGGGGACAAGATCATCCTGTCGCTGGACGGNATGTGCGGATATTGCCGCAACTGCAGCGAGGGCAGCCCTGCTCTCTGCGAGACGCACAGCGGTGCGCCTCCCAGCCGAATGTCGAAGAACGGCATCCCCTACCACCACGGTAGACCCACCTACACAGAGCAGTCGATCATCACCGCGGACGCATGCGTGAAAGTCCCGGATGACACACCGCTCGAAAAGGCTTGTCTGATCAGCTGCGCCGTCATTACGGGCATCGGGGCCGTCGTCAATCGTGCCCAAGTCAAGGCAGGCGCATCGATCGCCGTCTTCGGATGCGGCGGTGTTGGACTCAACGTCATCCAGGGAGGCGTCTTAGCCTCTGCAGGCAAAATCATCGCTGTGGACACCGTACCCTACAAGCTAGAACTGGCTGAGCAGTTCGGTGCGACGCACTTCGTCAACGCGAAAAAAGAGGATCCAGTCCAGAGAATCAGGGAGATCACCGACGGAGGNGCAGACTATAGCTTCGAGGTGGTAGGGTTTCCCGAGCTTGTCAGACAGGCCTTCGATTCTGTTCGGACCACGGGAACGGCTGTCGTCGTGGGTGTTCAGCCATCGGGCGCGGATGTCGCTGTCGACGGGATGGAACTCCTTAGAGATCGCGCGCTGATCGGATCTTGGCACGGTGCNGCACAAGCGCGTGTCGATTTTCTTTGGATTCTGGATCTCTACAAGCAGGGCAAAATCAAGCTCGACGAACTGATCTCGAAGTATCGACCACTCAACGAGCTCAATGAAGCCTTTGACGACATGTTAAAGGGAACGGTCGCAAGAACCGTCCTAGTCTTCGAGTAGACCGGATCGCGTCAAACGGACAGGAGGACAGGATGTATATCGGAACGCAGGGCAGCTTCCCAGAGGAGCACGACCTTCAGATGCTGGCACAGCTAGGCGTCTTCAATATCGACACGACACCGAGCGAGCCGAAGTCAGAATGGAACGCGGACCTCTTCACCAAGTATCACGATCGATGCGCGAAGCACGGGATCAATCTCGAGATGATGCACCTGATCAGTTCGGGTAACGCGTTCAAGGACGCAAACTTCGGCGCCATCTTCCTCAAACCGAGTGACCTGCGCGAGCGGCAGCTCGACCTCGCGTGCAACATCATTCGTGCTGCGGGCGAAGCCGGTATCCGCGGTCTGAACTACAACATCACGATACTCGGACACCTTAGGACAGCGAGAACAAAAGGACGTGGGGGCGCTAGTCTGTCGACCTTCGACTACGCCGAACTGCTGGACAAGGGAACGGAGCGAGAACCGATCGAGACNCGATTCAGCGAGTTTCAGGACGGACCGGCCGATGGAGACGAGATGTGGGAGCGAATCGACTACTGGCTAAAACGGGTGATCCCCGTTGCAGAAGAGTATAAGGTGCAGATGGCCTGTCACCCGTCAGACCCCGGTATCGGTATCGGCACGCCGTATCGTGGAGTCGACCGGGTTCTAGGAATGGCGGAAGGCTTCAAGAAGTTGATCGGGTTGTATGAGAGTGACTACAACGGACTGAACTTCTGTGTGGGCTGTATGTCGGAGCAGTGCGATGCACCGACCAAGGAGATCCACGANATCATCCGCTACTTCGGTGAACGAAAAAAAATCTTCAACATCCACTACCGGAACATCAAGGGCGGACTCCGAAAATTCACGGAAGTGTTCCCGGATGAGGGCGACGTCGACATGATCGCAGTCATGAGAACACTCAAGGAAGTTGACTATCCCTACATGGTCATGCCGGATCATGTACCCCAGATTTCAGGACCCGAGCCTCGCAGAGTCGGATTCGCATACACCTTCGGCTATATCCACGCCGCGATGCAGGCAGCCGGTGTCAAATAGAAAGGAGCTCAGAACTCAAGCCCCTCCATCAGAACAGTATCCATCGCCGGCACTTTGATTGGGTGTCCAGTAATCTCAACATCTATTGGTTCCGACGTGAAGTTCGTGACAACTACAGCCTCCCCAGTCCGTGACCGAAACCTGAAGGCCCGGACTCCTTCATGCTTCGTGTGCAGTCTCTCGATACCCTCACCGACACGACGCAACCCGGCTCGACCTTGCCGCAAAACACAAGCGTAGTCGCGGATCGTCCCTTTCGTGGTACCGGTTCGCAGAAAGACGCGATCCTGGAGCAAGTTCTTCCATCGCTCCGGAGAGTTGCGTTCAGAGGCATCCTCATACAACAGCATCTGCCCCTCAGTCTCGATACCCAGACAGCCTGCTATCTTGATCCAGGTAGACCCGGTCTCGATGATCCGCGCTCGCCCCCCGACGCCTTTGACAGTTCGACGTCCATCTTCGAACGAGATCGGAACACGGTTGTCGTTGACGAAATCGTTCATCACGTAGATCCCGAATCCCTCGTTCAGCGAGAGATCGACTTCAGAGTTCGTCCAGTCGATCACGAGCGAGGTCTCACCATCTTCGAGCGCGACTACAGCGATATACTGTCGAATGCGACCTTCGGCGTAGGTAATCACACCGGTCGTCGTGAACCCTTTATTAGAGGTATGATCCGTGTGATAGAGTGGCATCGGCGTCAACCGTTCTCCATCGATCTCGAACCTCCCGATGAACGCGTCTTGATCCGACCCCAGCGTGCTTTCTCCCCCGGCCGGTACGATCATGCCCATCACGCCCTGATTCAGAGATCGCCACGCAAACGACACTAACCCCTGCTTACTCCGCCTAACCTGTAACCATACATAGGGATACGCCTCCGTGCCGATCTGCTCGCGTCTGAACGCATCTTCTGTGATCGGCGAAAGGTCGGGCAGTCCCGAGATCACGAGAATTCCCAGCAGTCCCATGATGCCGGCCTCAAACTGGAAGTATCGTCCACCAGCGGCGTAAGGCATTCTCGCGTTGAACCGGCCGTCGCCAGCCGCTCGCATCGACTCGTCCAGATACCTCAGGTTCTGCCAGAGTATGTGACCCGCGAAGACATCTCCAAACTCCCCGAACATGACCGCGTGCTGCATTTGGATGTCCGGCTCGTGGTAGGTCCAGTCCTGACCGGAGGGATAGGCAGTGAATCCGTTGTAGAGGAAAAACCGGCGAAGAACACTGTAGGCCTCTTCAACGTGATGGAGGTAGTGCGGAGGCGGCGTTTTTCCGGTGATCTGAAAAGCGAGTCGACCCTGCATCAGGAGGACCCCGCATCCGAGATAACCGGGATGGAAGGAGCCGTGGTTCTCGACGGTGAGATCAGGATGCGCCGTCTGTGTGCAGATCCAGTCCTTCAGCGGACGACCCTCGAACAGCTTTGTGTCCACCCGGTCCAGATCCGTAGTAAAAGTGTTCATGGCGAACAGCTTGCCGCGGTAGAGCCACTCTTCCGCGTTCGGATGTTCGGGCAACAGGCAGTAAGCCCACGCCAGTAGATACGCGTCCCAGGCGTTCTCCTCCTCCTTCGTGTCGCCCCATCGGCCATCCGGTGGATCCACACCGAGAAACCGATCCGCTTCGAAAGCGAGTACCCGGTAGAATGCCTCGACCACATCCGAGTCCAGCGCGTTTTCGACGTGATGGACGGCCATCGCGAGGTCCGCGACCCAGAGTGACGATTCCCAGTCATCACCCCATTGGCCGTTCCACTCGAATGGCTCGGTGCGTCTGGATCCGCTGATATGGTGTTCGCATATCCAGCGGATACACCGATTTAGTCGATCGAGCAGGACGAACTTCTTGACCCCTGCGACAGACGCATCGAAATGCTCGCTTTGATAAAGGACCGCATAGCCGCGCAGCTCATCACCCAGCGAGCGAATGATCATCTCGTTGATCGGTCCACCAGCTGGTTTGAACTCCTTCACATCGAGCGTTCCGAAGTAGCCGTGTGCCTCGTCCTCATCGATCCAGTACTGTTCGATGTAGGGCACGTGTCGGCACATCATCTGGACAAGGTCGGTCTCGGACGGGAAGGTCGGCGAATCGGTGACGATCGGAGCATACGCGATCACGATGTCACTCCCGGCTCGATGGTCTCGTCGGGATCGTCACAGCGAAACACAACGAGCTTCCCCTTGCTGATGCGTTTCTTCACGTCTCTCACGAACTCGCGTGCCAGATTGGTGTCATAGAGCACGAGCGCGCCCGAGGATCGCGTGTAGGTCCGAAGTCGCTGCGACTTTTCGGCCCAAGTCGACTTGAGCGTTTCAGATGCGTCTCCTTCAGCGATCAGCACCACGTAGGCCATTTTTCCCCATAATTCTCATCACCAGCGTAACAGAGCAGGTGTCGTCTAGAGCATCATCAGGTGAGGTAGTGACTAGGTGTCCTGAACTGGTGAGATTTCTCGTATTCCTTCGAGGAATCTGCGTTCCGAACTGCTTCCGGTATTTCGCCAGTCCACCAACTGGGCGAATTTGGAAAGTCGAAGACGTCGTGCCACGCCAGTAGCAGGGTCCGGCGTTCGGCTGTCTGGTTTGGCCACGCCGCGTGGAGCAGGCGGGCATCCGCGATGAGAAGGTCGCCCGCGTTCAGCGGCACATCTAATGCATCAGGATAGTCGGCGAATGCAGGATGGTCCAGATTTTCGATCGCCTGGATCTCGGATCCGTGAGCTTTCGGCAGAACGTCATGAAGCTCGTGTCGCTTCCGGTGGCTACCCGGAATCACACGTAGGCAGCCGTTTTCACGCATCGTGTCCGTCAGGTAGTATGACAGAAAGATCCGGGTCGGCCACGGCGTCGCTGCTTCTGGGCTCTGCCACTTCATGTAGTCTTGATGCCAGTAGAGAGGCGGCCCAAACCCGGGCTTCGAAAGGATGATAACAGTCTCGTCCGATGAGAGATTCTCCAGCCCGATCTGGCTGCACGCTTCAACCTGACGCGGCTGATCGAGGATATCTGCCGCGAATGGATCGGGAAACCGGTTGTCCATGGTCGGTGTGGCCTCGGTCCAGCTGCGCTCGGTCTTGACAAAGATATCGCTGCCCTGATATCGCACCTTGTTAGAAACCTGCACACGGTCGAAAATGCCATTGGACCACGCCTTGAGTCTGTCCAATAAATCCGAATCCATCACACAGGGCACGATGGTGAATCCTGACTCTACGAGTTCGTCACGTTTGGTGAGTGCGTGTGCGTTTGTCACGTGTGAATCCTTTCTGAACACCAAAAACAGGTGGTGGTCAATAACACCCGGCTCTACTCGGGTTTGGATACGCCCAAGACGTGACAGAGAGAGGGTAAGCCCTACTCACTGGCAGAAACCCGAGAGATTCCACTAGCCGACTCTGAAAGCCCAGCCGTCCCAGATATTTTCGGGCGTCGCTGGCACATCTTCACGGAAGTTCTTGGTATCGACCCACCATTGGCGATTCGGAGCAGGACCGTGAGACAGGTTGAAATAGGACGTAAGTCCGTCTTTCTGGTATTCACACGGCACGATATACCTGACGACGGGTTGGTCGTGCTCTGCGGAATAGTTGATGCCTGGACCGTGCACGAGTCGAGGGTGCCAGAAGACGACGTCACCGACTTTTCCGTGAAATTGAACGGGCGTAACCCTCCTTAGAATCTCGTCCCTCGCCTTGACGTAGTCGTCTGCAAGATCGTCGTGCAGAGGTCCGTGGACGGTTCGGTGGTATGGGTGGCTCATGTAATGAGAACCGGGCCAGATCGTGAAGCCTCCACAATGCGGAGGCAATGTGTCCGCGAAAACCATCGCGGAGAGTTGCGCACCGGTATGGTCTCCGTGCGGTCCAAGCTTAGCATCTCGGTCGGGTGACTTCGGGAAGATGCAGTAGACACCTCGAACGCGATTCGCTCGCTTAACCGGCCCCCCAATGAACGACTCGACAGTTTGTTGCATACGCGGATTGTTCGCGATTTTGTCCACAAAGAATGGTTGTGTACCGATCGTGCGCGACCGCATCTTCCAGGAACCGCGCCGGAAAAGCCCGAGGTTGTCCCTATCCTCAGCTGTCCATTCCCCTTGTGGGGCATCGATCCATGTAGTGGGATCGTCTCGCTTCACCAGATCTCGGGGAACATTCTCCCAGACGTGGTCGACGACACGGGAGAATGTCTCCTTCTCGTCTAAGAGGCCACGTTTGACGAGGAATCCCTTCTCCTTGAAGAACTCGATCTCGGCTTCTGTAAGTGTTGTCTCCCCGTTCGTGAAATCCGGATCCACCAACGGTTCCGGATCCTTGAAGACGACATCCTTCCCGATAGGCAATCCGTGCAGACGTTGTCCCTCAAACGGGGGATTAAGCAGGTTGTCTAGCTGTCTCGCCTTCTCCTGATCACCCACACCCGCGAGATCAGCGTCGATCGGCTCGTAACCCTTGTTCAAATACTGATAGGCTGCAAGACGTAGACAACGGAACGCACGCTCCCACTCGAAAGGCTGAATTTGTGGGAATGTCCATTCCTGCTCACCTGTCCAATAGGGAAAAAGCCAATCGAGTGCACATTTGATCGATCGCCTATCGTCAGTCTCGAAGTTGATCAGGTCGATCCCCCATTGCCGGCCGATCTCCGCAAGTTCGAGCAGAAGCGACAGGTTCATGCTCGAGTATCCGAGGGCCTTCGTCCGAGCAAGCTCTCTCGGCTGTTGACCGTCGGGCTCGATCTGCTGAGCTATCCGACGGTCACCTACGCCCTCGAGCACAACGCGCGCCAGATCCGGCTGCCCCACGAAAAGCGCATAGGTCGACACCTGCACATCATACGCGCTCGAGTGGTTATTGCCGTGCCGCGCTTCTGCAACGCCTAGAGGTTGCGTCAGCATCCATTCGAGAAAAGCGTGGAACCAAGCCTGCAGGCCGTGCATGTCTTCCGTTGACCAATTTTCCGATTCTCGAAGAAAACTGATCGCCGGAAGCATCTCGCGTGCGAATGCCGCCGTCTCAATCAGCCCGAAGTTCGTGCCATCGGTGATCCCGGGTCTTGCCTGTCCAAACGTGAGATGGGGATTCATCTTCGTTTTGGGATCCAGAAACCACGTTCGTAGCTGCAATGCCGCCCGCGACGCGTAATCCTCGCGCCCCGTGAATCCATATGCGAATCCGAGGCTCTTCACCGTTGAAACGAGCTTCCCTAGGAGCGGTCGATCTGTCGTCTGGGCTTCGGGATTGGGTTCCCCATCCCGTCGGATGTAGGGCAGGCCATCTGGCTTATCGGGGTCAGGCCACCAGTAAGCCCCAACGCTCATGTAATCGTGCTTGTCGCCACTAGGAGGTAAGATCGGCTTGTTAACGATCGTCAGAGGCTCTTGCTTCAGGGCTCGTTCCGCATCCACCAGTAGAGCCTCAAGTGCCTGTCCGCACGGGCTCTCCTCCCTCTTAGAGGACGAACGTGCTCGGCTGATGTAGTCCGAATCAACCGTGAAAATCGGGTCAGTAGGCGTATAGGGTTTGAGCAGGTTGGCTTCTTCTTCTGGATACATCTGACTACTCCTGTGGCTGCTGGTCAGGTTGCAACCTATGGTAACGTTGTGGCTGCCCGCCTTCGCTTTGCTGCGGCTGTATGAACACTGGTTATTCGAGATGACTGGCGCCACTACCAAGCACCACGTTTGATCTTATACGGATGCACACAGGGCGGCCAGTCGCATATTGGCCAAGAGCCATTCCTCAGGTAGCGTTCACTCCGACCCTTTCGCCATATCGTGTTATCCAGTCCCTGACCAGTCCGGAGGCCAGAAGCACAGGGTTACCCTGTCGTCTGGAACCCGTGCTGATCGCGATGATACTGAGAGTCATAAGTCTGCATGCTCTTATACCATTCGTAGCGGCCGTCGGATGCCTCTTTATAGACACTGCCCAACAACTCTTGCTGTTCCGCATCCGGCATCTGTGTAAAACCGCGCGCGATGGCGAGGTCCTGCTCAAGGTTTTCCTGGGACTGGATCCCGCAGATAAGCGTACTGATGGGTTGAGACAGTGCGTAGCGTCGGCATTGTTCGGCAGTCAAACCGAGGTCGTAAACAAACTGCCCGCGGCCGCCCAGCGATTTCATGCCGATCACTCCGATCCCTCTTCGGTTGAGCTCAGGTAGTATCTCTTTCTGGAAGCTTCGGTAGTGGGTATCCAGAACCGTGACAGGCATCTGACACGTATCCCAATCGAAATCCATCTCCAGCATACGTTTCAGGATGTGTGGGCTCTTGTGTCCCGTGAACCCGATGTGTCGAATCTTACCCGCCTCCTTGGCCGCGGCAGCCGCCTCGATAGCACCTTCCGCCTGAAAGATCCATTCCGGGTCGTTGTCGTAGTTCACTTCGTGGAATTGCCAGACATCGATCACGTCCGTCCTGAACCGAGCCAGGCTCTCGTTCAGCTGTGCTTCAGCAGTCAATCGATCGCGCGCACAGACCTTCGTCATCAGAGTAACCTGGTTACGACGACCCACCAACGCCTGACCCATACGGCGCTCAGCCTCGCCCTGATGATACTCCCAAGCGTTGTCCATGAACGTCATGCCCGAGTCGATCGCCTCATGGACAAGCCTGACGGTCTCCTGCACGCTCATGTCCAGACGCACACTATGTCCCCCGCCAAACCCGACAATCGAAACTTCGAGACCTGTCTTCCCCAGTTCCCTGACCGGGATCCCTGCACTGTTCCGCTTGATTTCGCTCATCATACGCTTTCGTCCTAGAGATTATCTTGTTCTCACTGCTACCATATTAGCGCCTGGTTCCGTTCAAGCCAGTTCGATTCTCCTTCTCGTTCTCTCGAACACCCACCGCTTTGCAATCACGTCTCGCTGCGCGTCAAGCATCCCGTCAAACTGATGGGTCTCGATGTGTGGCTTGTGCTCTGACCCAAACATACTGCTGTTCGCCTCGGCAGAGCGCAAGACCTCTATCAGTGACTTCAGGGGCCGAAGCTGGTCACGAGTACAATACGAAAGGTAAGCGCCTGCGCGGAGTCGCGCCCACAGGATTTCGTGCTCCAGACATCGCGTTAAGGCGGCGAGCGCGGCCGATCCTTCTCCCGCACTAACCAGACATTCCGCGGCAGCCAGACTAACACTGATGGATGCGTCATCGAGGAGGGGAAGCAGACCCTCGACGGTCTGTGTGTCCGTATCGTATGAACGAAGCCCGGTTGCCGCCCAGTATCTGACGGCGCTGTCCGGATCCGTCAGCCGGAGTAGCAGCTCCTGTCGTCCATCCTCACCCAACCTGGGCAGATCAGCAGTCTCGAGAATCCGCGGAAAATTATCACAACGAAGACCGACCTCTCGACTGACGCCGTTATACTTTGCAGCACGCTCACAAATCTCTGTCTCTTCAAGCAAACCCAAATCATCCGTATCAATCATCCATTTGTAGAGTTCCTCTCTGAGCTCCTGTTTGATCTCAAAGTGACCTGGATCGTCCGCGAGGTTGTGAATTGATTCAAGATCACCTTGGATGTCGTAGAGTTCTTCGTGAGGCTTGTGATCTTGCCATACCAGGTACTGTCGGTATTCATCTGGAAACCCCTGCCCTCTGACCATTAAAGGCGGATCATACATAAGGAAGACACCATCCGGATCGTGAAGCTTCTGTTCGCCCGGCAAACACGATGTCTCCCAGAAGTCACGCTCGGGAGTCCCATCCTCAGGAATAGGTGAAAAAAAACCCCCGTCCGGATAGAATGACGCGTAGGGTTGGTGCGGCAAAAAATTTCGGATGTAGCGATACCGGTGGGTTCGGATCGTGCGAATCATTTCGGGGTTGTTGTCTAGCCTGTCTCGAGCCGAGCAGACATACTCCCTGGATTCGTAATTCGAACCACACAGAGTCCGGCCCTGGACCTGCTCTGGGATCGATATACCTGCCAGATGAAGTATTGTCGGTGCGAGATCCATGTGCAGGACAAGATCGTGGATCTTGCTGCCGGGATCGCTCGGTGCGAGATGACGGTACTTCGACGGAAACCTGAGAATCAGCGGTATGTGGAGCCCGTCGTCATACGCGTGGATTTTACCACGGGGGTAACCCGACCCGTGATCGGCCCAGAAGGCAACAATCGTGTCTTCCGACAAACCCTCGGCTTCCAGCTTGTCGAGAATCTCCCCGACTTGCTTGTCAACGTTCGTGATCGCATCGTAGAAAAGTGCCATCCGCTCACGAAACAGCGGTGTATCCGGAACAAACGACGGAACCGGTGCCTTTTCGGCGTCGTGGAGTTCATCGTCGTCCAGCAAGTTCGATCTCTGACTGCGCGCCTCCTCCGGTGTAAGCTTGAACACACTGGCGTGCGCACTGCCAAGCTTGAAGCAGGCGAAGAAGGGTCTGTCTTTGGATCGGCTTTCCCAGAAATCGTCTGAATCTAGGAACGATTCATACTCCTCCCGCGTGACGTAGAGATTGAGGTCTTGATCCGGCCTTGTGCACGCGTAGCCAGCATCCAAGAGCATCTTAGGAAGCAACTCGACTTCTGGCGGCCGGATCACGGCGCTGCGATGGTGATGCGTACCCAACGTCGTCGGATGCATTCCGGTGTAGATGCTCATGCGAGACGGCGAGCAGATCGGTCCGACCGTGAAGGCGTTCGTGTACCGGATCCCCTGAGACGCCAGCCGATCAATATTCGGGGTTCTGGAGTAGGTGTCTCCGTAGCACCCGTAGTTGCGTGCACTCGTGTCGTGGGAGCTGATCCACAGAATGTTCGGTCTGTTCCTAGCGGATCCGCTCATCCGTCTGCGTATTTGCCCGTCAGTTGAGGTGTCGCACCCTGTTCTCCCAAATCGGCGCGCTCCGCTCGAGTCTCACGTTTCCAGGTCCGGTTGAGCGCATCCTCTACCTTGAACGTCAGTCGTCCGAGTCCTTCGATCTCCTGCTCCACAACATCACCGTTCTGAAGCGGGTGGAGCTGCCCGTGGTTCACACCCACTGCGATCACGTCGCCCGCATCGAGTGTCGAGTTGGCCGTTACGAAAGCGACCGTTTCTGCGATCGTGTAGGCCATGTCATCGGTGTTGTAGTCGTGGGTCACCTTTCCGTTGTTCCATTGCTTGACGTGCAACTTATGCGGATTCTCAATCTCATCCGCTGTCACGATGTAAGGCCCAATTGGCGCGAAGGTGTCCTTGCACTTCATGAAGTACGGCAGCCCCATACCGGCAGCCAGACCCCTAGCAGATCCATCACAAAAGTTCAGGTAGCCGAAGACATAGTCCATCGCTTCTTCGACCTTCACCTTAGTCGCCCGCTTCGAGATGACCAGAGCCATCTCTGCCTCTCCTTCGAAGATCGATGCTGGCACATCGGGCAATTGCATGGTGTCCCCATCACCGATCATCGCATATGAGCTTTTGAAAAACGCCGTTTGCGCCGGCTTCTCCGGCAGCGTTCCGAACTCCATGTAATTTCCGGCCATACACACGACCGATGTCGGCTGGGGCGTCGGGGCACGCAACCTCACGCATTCAAGATCGATGGCATCTGAACTCTCAATCGCAGACTGAAACTGCGGTTTGTAATCGGCCCATTGAGAAATGACCGTACTCAGAATCAGCTGAGGAGGGAACCCGTCGACGTTCTCGACGAGTGAATCAAGAGCAACGACACCATCGTTGGTAACAGCGCAGAGTCGGAAATCATCGAAGAAGGTCAGCTTCATAGTTTTGCTCCATTGGGCAAAGAGTAATCTTCGTAGGCAGGCTAGCTCTTCTTTACTGAATACCCGGCAGCTTCGAGAAGTTCAGCGATCCGATTGACTGCCTTGATGTAGTTCTCGCGACCCGAGACATGGAACTGCTCTGAGTGCAGTAGGTGCGGCTCCGCCGTGATGCAGCCTGAGTAGCCCATCTCGCGCAGGCGCTTGAAGATCTCAGGATAGTCGCACTTCCCGTCACCCGCGATGCAGTATGTGCTCGTATCGCCCGGTTCCTTGATGTCTTTCACGTGAACGTTGACGACGTAGTCCTTAAGTGTCTCGAAAATGTCGATACCAACTTCTCCATGCGCTCCAAAGTTGCCGGGATCGAAATTAAGTCGAAAGTTCGGCGAATCAACCTCCTGAAGCGCCTTCAGAACCTGCGGTAGCGTGCAGACAGCAGAGGTTCGGTTGGGTGGATTTTCGAGAATCAGGGTCTTTCCCCCAGCCTCCGCGATCTCGGCCATCGCCCGATACATATCGGTCGCGACAGTGAACCAATCGGTACCTGCCTCTCCCTTCCTGTAGCCCATCGTCCTCAGAAAAGAGGTCCCGATGTAGTCGGCTCTCTGAACGGCGCGCGTAATATGCGAGATGTTTTCCTTACGTAGGGCTTCGTCGGGGAGTGCGCGTCCGACCTGACCCAAATAGGTCGTGACTTCGAAGCCTCTCTCTTTGACCCGATCCGCCACTCGCAGGAATGTGTCATCATCCATCTGGTCAACCATCTCTCCGTAAGCAGCGCGAAGCTCGATGAACTTGATCCCAAGCACATCGAGTACATCTAGGCCCTCATCCAAGTCCCACGATGGGCTAGGCTCGTCGTTCACCCCTGCAAGACGCACTGTTGATGAATCACTCATCTTGGTTCTTCCCATTTCTCGATTAAATGCCGGCGCCGCCGTCAACAGTGATCATCGATCCCGTGATCATCGAAGCTTCGTCGGTGGCTGCGAACAGGAACGTTTTCGCGATGTCCTCAGGCTCACACAACCGCCCTAGAGGTGTCGAAGCCTTGCGCCGCTCATAATTCTTGGGGTTGTCGATACTCGTCTCCCAGCTGTTCGGGCTGTGCTCGGAGTCATTGCGAATGAAATTGGTGTCGACGTGACCCGGCGAAATCAGAACACACCGGATATTGTCCTTCGCGTAGGATGCCGCGGCACTTCGCGTCAGCGCGACGAGACCAATTTTACTAACACCGTAAGCAGGGCTTGTACGGCCCTGTCGGATCGAGGCGAGTGACCCGACGTGGAGGATCACACCACGACCCGCGCGTCTCATCGCGGGCACGACGGATTTAATTCCAACAAAGCAGGCCGTCAGATTGACGTCGATCACGTGCCGCCACATCTCTTCAGTCTGCTCGTCGAAGCTCACACGGTACTGGTTGCCCGAAAGGTTGATCATCAAATCCAGATGTCCAAATGCTTCCTCTGTCGCGGCCACGGCGCCTTCCCATTGTGCTGTTTCGCAGACATCCAAGTGTGTTGCTATTGCGCTCCCCCCGCCTTCCACGATCTGGGCAGCCACAGCTTCCGAACGCTCCAAATTGACGTCAGCCACACATACGGAAGCGCCTTCCTGCGCGTAAAGTCTTGCTGTTGCGCTACCCATCGATCCTGCACCGCCCACGATCAGAGCCGTGCGTCCCCCAAGCCTCATCGTTGTCCCTCCTGATTCGACATCGATATATTCTGGCTGCCCCCGGAAATTATGCGCATCGTCCGACTACCACTGGAAATGTTGCAGTCGATCGTCGCTCGCAGCCCCTCTACATTCACCAACCCCTAACGATTGAGGGGCGTACGTATTGACGTGATCGGTCCTGTCGGAGCTTCTCACACGCGGTCACAATCGATCATTTCAAACTTCATATAAAACCGGTTGTCATACAGGCTATCATGCGGGAGTTTGTCGTTAAACGCGACTGTCCTTTTGAGCGTATAAAACCAAAAAGCAACCACCAGTATTAAGAGAGGACCGCGAAACCCGTCGGTGTATACCAATAAGGATCGCAGCATAGCTGAACCACCTGTCACCACGCCACACGGAACCTGATATGGACCTGAATATTTTTTCAGTAGCATCCGGAACGGCAAACTCAGCGATGTTCGTGACCAACTGACCAAGAGCCCTTTTCTCGCGAATATCCGAAACCCTGACAAGGACGCTTGGGACGAGTCAACACCACTCCACACAGCCGCAAAAGCCGGGCATCTAGACATGATCAAGCTACTCGTGGACAACGACGCCGACGTCTACACGAGCCCGATGGCAAGTTATCCACCTGTTGTGATTGCCGCGTGGAACGAGCAGCAAGAAATCGTCGATTACTTTCTGAACGAAATCCCAGACAAGGCCTCAGGCACGAACGGCCTGGGCATTACCATCACGCTTGCGGCGCGACAAGGGTGGACCCACCTCGTGCGGAAACACATCACATACGATCCACTGGCCGTGCACCAGCGTGGATGGATCGGCGACACCTCTATGCATTGGCCCTCACACAATGGGCATATCGAGATCATCGAGATGCTCTTGGATGCGGGAGCAGACATCGAGGCGGACGAGATCAATTGGGTCGGCGGAAAGCCGCTCCATTGGGCTAGTGAACACGAACCAGAAAGCGTGAAGGTTCTGCTATCTAGGGGAGCCAATGTCGACTCGCTCAACCTCAAGGAAGGATCGGACTATTTCGGATACACACCGCTCATGATGAATGCGTCGCAGAAAAATGATTGCGCCGAGTCCACGGAACTTCTGCTGGAAGCGGGCGCGGATGCAGGCAAAAGGAATCCGGCGGGAAGAACAGCACTTGAAATTGCCGAGGGGAAAAAGCTTAGCCGGATTCCTGCGGTCTTGAAGTCAGCAAGCTCATCTTAACCTTTTCGCCAAACTCTTGGTAATACAATGTCCTCGATCACTTTCCCTTATCGAGCGAGAGGGCAAAGAAGCTTGGAGAAAAAGCAAAGAGGGGGACAAAGTCTAAATGCAGGGGGGCAAAGCTCTAGAGATCAATTTGACGTCAGAATTCGCTTCTCTGTACTCACAACATCGCATTCCCCTTTTCAGCTCTTCTAGATTGCACACCTACTTCCAAAATTCTTCTATTTGATTTACCTTGCAGTGGGATCGCCATTATATCTAAACCCTACTAAGAAAAATCCATACCCAAATCATACAGAAGGAGGCATAGATGGCCGACTCGCCAAGTCCTTGGGCGAGAGTTGAAGAAGGCGCGCGCATCCAAGAAGGTGCACCCGCAATCCAGAGACCGAGCAAAGAGCAAATCGTCGGGTTCCCCGATGAAGCGGCGACGCTGATCGACGAATCCTGGTCCTCTCAGAAAGCCCTTATCGAGTCGAATGAATACGACGCATCCTGGCTCAACGGTCAGCACCTCGTTATCGTCGGCGGCACGGGACGTGGACTCGGCGGCGCGGTATCGATCTGCGCGCTCCACAACCTCGACCGGCTCGGGAGCTTGACCGTCATCGGACGTGACATCAAACGTTCGATGGAGTTCGAGTTCGGAACAGCGCTGCAAGCGAGAGCATCAGAATACGCAGACAAGTTCCATTGGCTGAACAACGGTATATCCGTCGAAGGTAACGAATTCGACAGTATCGTCGAAATTCTCAAGGCAAAGTGCGCCAAGGACATCATCTACGTGAACGGGGTCGCGGCCGCAAGTTCTGGATTGATGCCGGGGCTACCTCCTGTGTATGTGAAGGACATAGACGAGGACGGCACGTACTACTGGCAGTTGACTGAGCTTCCCGAACGTAGCATTGAAGCGACACGCAATTTCATGGGTACGCTGACGATCCAGTTCCCAGACGCGCTCGAAGCTGCAGGTATAAGCGTCGAGGTGTCAGCTTATGCTGATTGGCGAGGGAGTCTCGATCGCGGAAGCCGGGATCCGGCCTCACCCACATACGGTCGGTGGGGATCCTACTCGACGAGTCTGTATCTGCCGAAAGACTTGATCCAAGACGCTACACGGAAGGCCTATGCGGAAGGGCGCAAATGGATCGATATCTTCTTCCCAACGATGCGGACTAGAGCGCTCCCGTTCATCCCGGGCGGGATGGTCATGGCCGATGTCTACGACAACGTGCTCGGACGGGCGGGTGTGGACCGTGTGGACATCCCCGAACTTGGTGTCGGAATGGTGCATCAGATCGGTCAGCGGCTGAACGACAAGGACGACAATCCATTCCCAAGGCTAGATGCGTATGAGGCCCCGTTCGATGAGTGGATTTACGAGGTGCTGCTGCTGATCAACGATGACGAGAGCAGCAAGTTCTTCAGGAAAAACTGGGTGGGTTAACGAAAGACAGAAAGGTACACTTAAAAGCCCCGGGACTTCTAGTATCCTAAGACCTCTAAGTACGCATCTACTGTCTTCTCCAGACCCATGAAGATCGCATCACCGATCAGGGCATGTCCAATCGACACTTCCAGTATGCCAGGAATCGTCACGAACTCTCCTAGGTTCTCCAGGTTCAGATCGTGCCCTGCGTTCACTCCAATGTCGCTGTCTTGGGCCGTCTTTGCGCCATCAGCGAACTCCCGAAAAACGGCTGCCACGTTCTGCTCTCTGTGGGCGGTAGCATAGGGCTCGGTATACAGCTCAATTCGATCCGCGCCGATCTTGGCAGCCACCTGAATTTGGGCCGGAACGGAATCCATAAATAAGGAGACACGGATCCCCAGATCCTTCAGATCTCCGATGATCGGCTTGAGGCGCTCGACCGTCTCGGGGTCGTTCAGGTCCCATCCGTGGTCTGATGTGAACGCATTCGGATCGTCCGGCACAAGAGTCGCCTGATCGGGCTTCGTCTCCTTCACAATCTGGAGCCACTTCGGATGCGGGTTCCCCTCGATGTTGTACTCGATCCCGTCACGCCCTCCGATGAGGTCGGCGAGGGCGTATGTGTCCGCGTAGGTAATGTGTCGCTCATCGGGGCGCGGATGCACGGTGATCCCGTGACAACCCGAGTCCATACAGACTTCTGCAGCCTGTGTCACGCTCGGGATACCGATTGTTCGGCTATTCCGCAGTAAGGCGACTTTGTTGACGTTTATGCTGAGTTTGGTCATTTCTGTTCCTGAATAGCCATCAGTTTACGCCGGCCCAACGACACCCCGTCCTAGTAGATGTTTAGACGCGGTTGATCCTCTCGCGCTTAGCAGGAGAGGGGTGATTCGAATGGCGAGCTATGCGGGCCAGAGGATAACAACACTAGGGGTTGCTTTTTACCTGCTTCCCCCTGCTCACACGCAGTTTTCTAGGGCTGCAGCCTTGTGATCGACCATCCCCGCCCAACAGGGTTGTACTGAAAACGATCGTGCAGGCGACTCGGACGGCTTAGCCAGAATTCGAAGCGGCTGGGCTTCACACGATACCCACCCCACGAATCTGGCAATGGGATGTCGGAGCCCTCAGGGAACTGCTTCCCCAGTTCGGTCACCCGATCGCCCATCTCCTCCCACGTATCGACCTCGGCACTCTGCGTCGACACGATAGCCGCGAGACGGCTGCCGTGGGGTCGTGTGTCCCAGTAATCTTTCGACTCATCCTTGCCCATACGCCCCGCCTTACCTTCAATCCTAATCTGCCGATACAACGATTTCCAGTGGAAGGAGAGCGAGACATGCGGGTTCCCATCCATATCAGCGGCCTTCGGGCTGTCGTAGCTCGTGAAGAACTCCACACCTCGCGAGTCGAATCCTCGCATTAATACGATCCGTACGGTCGGGATGCTGCCTGCCGATACCGTCGCCAGAGACATCGCCTCCGGCAACATGTCGTCTGACGCTTTGGCCATTTCATACCATTTCCGCAGCTCCAGGATCGGATCCTCTTCCAACTCGGCGGGATTGATCGATCCCTCTTGAAAGTCGATCGTCATTCTTGTTCCTCTTCAGTTGGTGTTCAGCGGTCCTGATTACGAATGTGAATATACCACACGAGCATCAATAGCGGTGCCCAAGCAGAATCATTGTGCGATCCGGTCCGCGTCGGTGTGCTGAGAGCTATCCTATTCCAAACTGCTGCCATAGTGCGGCGCGTCTGCTCACGCTCCGGCTTGCCCCGGGCTATTTACTCCACGCCCCTTCGGGGGGGCTCCCACATCTCATCCTTCTTTGTGTCTTAGAACCGGAGTATGCTACAAGCGTAGCCTGGGAGTAGTTCATATCCTTGAATCCCAACTTGTGGTCACCGCAGACCGGCCCTAATATCAATCGCATTCAGAGACAACAAAAGAGAGGGCAGAGTATGGAGCGCATACCGTTCGAGACTGTCCAGGCTGAGTTCAGACGTGTCTTGGAGTCGGTTGGATTCACATTAGAAAAGGCTGATCGATGTGCGTGTCTTTTCGCAGAGAACACGCTGGACGGTGTATACTCGCACGGTCTGAATCGGTTTCCGGGGTTTGTCAGAGGTGTGCAGGCCGGCAAGGTCACGACGGATGTCGAGCCGGAGTGCACGCACAGTCTTGGAGTTATCGAGCAGTGGGACGGCAAGACAGGTATCGGGTTGCTGAACGCCGAAATTGCGATGGGTCGTGCTATCTCGATCGCACACGAGCACGGGATGGGGTGTGTGGGCCTAAGGAACACGAACCACTGGATGAGGGCTGGGGCCTACGGCCTGCAAGCAGCCGATGCCGGCTGTATCGGGATCTGCTGGACGAACACAACGGTCCTTATGCCGCCCTGGGGCTCGGACATAAAGAAAATCGGTAACAATCCGCTGACACTTTGCGTCCCATACCGAGGGAAACACGTTCTGCTCGACATGGCAATGAGTCAGTACTCGAACGGGAAGCTCGAAGTGCTCGCGCGACGCGGTGAAAACTTGCCGTTGCCTGGCGGATACGACACCGACGCTAACCTGACCACCGACCCGAAGGCCATCCTCGATTCGAAGCGAGCGCTTCCGATTGGATACTGGAAGGGATCCGGGTTGGCCCTCGTACTCGACCTAATCGCGACCCTCGTCACGAGCGGCGATTCGACGTCTGTGATCGGTTCCCGATCCGACGAGACCAACGTTTCGCAGGTCTTCATCGCAATCGACGTCGGATCGCTTGCCGGATCTCAGATCGTGGAAGAGACCGTCGACCGCATCGTAAAGGACTTCCAAGACGTTCCGCCTTTGGATGGTGTGAACGAGATTCGCTACCCGGGTCAGGGCATGCTCGCCATCAGAGAGGACAACCTGATGAACGGCATCCCAGTCGACCCCGATCTATGGACCGAAGTCTTAAACATGTAGTCTTTTACATTCTGCACTTAAAACTCATCACTCGTAACTCGGTTTCTAGATGTTCTGAAACTACCACACATTTACTCTCCGCCACCTCGCACCTAACCGTGCGTATACGATCATCAACGTGTCTCGCCACACGGGCTCGGGAGATCCCTTTTAGACACGTGTGGTGGTCTCTAGGAGCCAAGCAACTAGAGGGAATACGGGCTGAACACGCACAATACGGTCCTCATTGATAGTCTTGCCCAGAAACCGAAGACGGTGACGCCACTCACGTTCGACTATCGGACCCGCGGCAGTACGTATGTCAGTTCGACCCGCATCCGTCAGCCGGCCTCAATTTCACCGATATGAGGCCCGGCGGAACACCCGGACGAAGTTTCCACAGCGAATCCACAGACCCGGAGCAATCAAAACCTATGCCTGACACTTCATTCCACAATCTCTCACCCCACGCCAAAGACCTGGCCGAACAATCGCTCAGCTGGTCCGAACCTTATTGGGATCCCGAGTCAGCTCTGTTGCTCTCCAGCAAACCAGGAGAAGGGGTTTCGAATCCTAGATCGATCGTGAGGAACTCGGTCTGGCTCGCCGTTGGATTCCTGCTTAGGAACGGCAAGGGAGACACCGACCGTGCCGTACGCACCCTACACGCGATCATCGACGCACAGATCGACGAACCCGGCGTGCCCTATCACGGCACCTACTACCGATGGATAGGCGAGCCGAACCCACCCGGGATGGACGCGGTAATGTGGCGAGACTTCGACCCGAACTGGCGCCAGTTCATAGGTCTTGGACTGGCTACTACAATAGAGGAATACGAACACCGACTTCCAGCAGACCTGATCGAACGCATCGACAGGTCGCTCGAACTCGCGGTTATCGGTGAACCACCGAATCGATGTCCACCACGATACACAAACATCGCTCTGATGAAGGCAGCTCTCAACGTTTGGGTCGGGAAACGCCTGAATCGGTCGGATATGGTCGAGTATGGTGAGACATTCGGGCGAGAAATCTACGACCTGTTCCGCCAAACCGATGCCTATGCGGAATACAACTCGCCGACCTACTACGGCACGAATTTTTACGCCTTGGGGTTTTGGCGGAGATACCTAGATGGATCCCCGTTGCACGAATGGGGCGCTTATATGGAAGCTGAACTCTGGAGGGACACGGCTGCCTACTACCACGCAGGGCTGCGCAACCTATGCGGGCCATTCTCACGCAGCTACGGAATGGACATGACGCGCTACACTGCACTCGTCACCCTAGCCTTCTGGATGGCCTTCGGTAAGGACATCACACCGTTTCCTGCACAGGACCGCAGCCTGACCACCCGGCAGGGAATCGACCACGAGTTCGTCTATGGACCATGTATGGCCATCTACGACTCGAACGCGCCCGACGACGTGCTCGAATCATTCAGGACCTTCATCGGACCAAGACGGCGCGAAAAGCAGATCATGACCGAGCCAGATCGGGTCGCCACAACGTGGATGCAAGACGACTACATGCTCGGCGCGGAATCCACAGGTGGATATGTTTTCCAGAGCTACCAGTTTCACCCGGTCACGGCACACTGGCTCTGCGAGAACGGAGAGGTTGGCTGGCTGCGCCTCAAACACATCGGCTCAATCGATGCGCGAGCGGATGAGGGCCGGGTCACCATCGCGGCACCAACGAGCAAAAATATCTCCGCACGTGAAGGAGATAGCACAACCTTCACGTTCGAGTTCTACGCACCAAGACTGACCGAGGGTGACATCACTGCGGATACTTGGCGTCTAAATGGGATGTCCGTTTCTGTTAAGACAGACCTATCGGATGTTCACGTGCAGAAAGAGAAATCCGTTGTCTCGGCCACGTACACAAGTACTTTGGACACCGCCAGTTTCGAACTCACGTTCCGTAAGCAATAGCTCAATGTCTATACCTAAAGACCACAGCTACCTCTTCGACCTGCAAGGTTTCATCGTGCTGGAGAACGTGCTAACTCAAGAGGAGTGTAACGTCATTCTGGACGTGTTGTCGGACCTAGAGGCCAAGGAATATGAGGACACGTGGATCGAGGCGATCGGTGGCGGAAGACCAACAAAGGAAGCACAGCGAGAGAATCAAATCCGGCTGAACGGGCTCCCCAGACTGGACCCGATCTTCGATTCGTTGATCGGTCATGATCGCGTTCTCCCCTACCTGCATGAGTTCGTCGGCGAACCCCAGCTGATCAATACTTGGTCGATCTCAAAAAGCAAGGGAGCAGCATTCAGCGGCTGGCATCGAGGCATCCCAACCACGGACCACACGTATAGAAACGGTATCATTCGGACGCGGATGCTCAACACTGTTTACTTCCTAAAAGACAACGGCCCGGAAGACGGGTGTGTCGTCGCCATTCCGGGCTCGCACAAAAGCAACATCGATATCGACCTCCAGGCTCGTCCTGCTTACGAGATGCCGGGCGCGACCCCGATCACCGGGCGGGCCGGTGACTGTTTGATCTTCTCGGAAGCCACACTGCACGACGGTCTGCCCAAGACCACAGACGGTGTGCGAACAAACCTCTACTACAACTACGTCCACGCACACTATAACGTGATGACCCGAGAGCCCAGAAACTGCCACCATTTCTACTTCCCGCCCGAGGTTCGCAGTCGGTTTGACGACACTCGCCTGGAGCTCACCCAGTGGATGGATCTGGCGAGATGGGACTATTGAGACTACAGTTTTTCAGGGAGAAGTGAAACATCGACAGGGTCGAAAAGATGAGTTCTGAAATGCCACGAACAATGTCGGCAGTCATCTGCCACGCGCCGGAGGACTATCGCCTCGAGGAGCAGGCGGTTCCTAAACCCGGAGCGGAAGAGGTAGTGATACGAGTGGATTCCGTGGGAATCTGTGCGAGTGACCTGAAATGTTACTTGGGCGCTCCGATGTTCTGGGGGGATAATACGCGGGAGGGCTACTGTCAGGCGCCGATCATACCGGGTCACGAATTTGTGGGGACGGTCGCCGCCCTCGGCGACGGCGCGGCTGCGAAGTATGGTCTCGAGATCGGAGATCGTGCGGTTTCTGAGCAGATCGTCCCCTGTGGAGATTGTCGATACTGTCAGTGCGGCCAGTACTGGATGTGTGACGTGCACGACATCTACGGGTTTCGCCAGGCAACCTTTGGTGCGATGGCGGAGTATATGCGGTTTCCGGCAAAGGCACTCAACTACAAGGTCCCCGAATCGATCCCGTCGCACCACGCAGCGTTCATCGAACCCCTCGCCTGCTCGATTCACGCGGTCCAAAGAGGCAAAATCGAGCTTCAGGACGTCGTCGTCATAGCGGGTGCGGGCCCCCTCGGACTCGGCATGATCGCAACAGCCAGGATGAAAAATCCAGCCCTGCTGATCTCGCTCGACCTGAACGACCAGCGTCTGGAGATCGCCAAAGCCTGCGGAGCTGACCTAGGAATCAACCCGTCAACGGTCGATGCCGTTGACGAAGTCCTTGCGTTGACCGAGGGCTACGGCTGCGACGTCTACATCGAAGCGACCGGACATCCTAACGCAGTCCTGCAGGGCCTCCAGATGATCCGAAAGCTAGGAACCTTCGTCGAGTTCAGCGTGATGCGTGAACCCGTCACGGTCGACTGGACCATCATCGGCGACACGAAAGAACTCAACATCCACGGCTCGCACCTCGGACCGCACTGCTACCCTATCGCCATCCGGATGATCGAACAGGGCCTGATACCTCTAGACGATATCGTCACCCATCGCCTACCTCTTGCCGCGTTCCAAAAGGGGATCGATCTCGTTGCAGACGGCCAAAGCTCGATCAAGGTTACGTTGGAACCCTAACGGTCGCAGAGAATCAAAAGCGGTGGAGCAGGTGTGGTAGCCCCTGCTCTTCTGCTTCACATAGAAATCTCAGAACCCGTATACACCACCCCCATACTAAAACAGATGATCACCAATTACTACCTCGGCCTCCCCATGTGGGCACACAAACTCTGGATCGGAGAGTTCTTCGCACCCAAAACGCCGCAGAGCAAGCTGCTTGGGGAGTATGCCAGCGTCTTCAACAGTGTCGAGGGAAACACGACATTCTACGCGAACCCTAAGCCGGAGACAATTCAGCGGTGGAGTGAAGAAACGAGCGCGCACTTTCGCTTCTGCTTCAAGTTTCCGAAGTTGATCACACACGAAAGGAAGCTTCGTAACGTCAGGCGAGAGGTCGTCGAGTTTCTCGAGCTGCTCGACCCGATCGCGCATCAGCTAGGCCCGTTTTTAGTCGGATTGCCGGCTACGTTCGACCCGTGTTCGATGGATGTGCTGGCTGGCTTCTTGGAGATCCTGCCGGAAGATTTTTCTTATGCTGTCGAATTCAGACACCCTGCGTTCTTCCGTGAGGCGGAAGAGGACGCCAACAGGTTTCTCGAAGACCGAGGCGTGGATCGGGTGCTCTTTCATACAAACACGCTCTTGGCGGTTCAGACGGAAGACCCGGATTTGATCGAGTCGCAACGACAGAAGCCGCACGTTCCGCATAGAACCTTTGCAACAGGACCCAGACCCTTTGTACGATTCGTGGGGCCACCCCACGTAGAGGATAATCTTCCTCATCTCGATAAATGGGCGGATGTGGTAGCGGGGTGGATACGGGAAGGGCGAGAACCATATGTCTTCCTACATCACGCACCGGTAGACTACCACGCTCCGCGGCTTGCGACAAATTTTCATGAGATGCTCGCATCCCGTATCTCCGTAGGAGAGATACCGGACTGGCCGATACATCGACAGCAAGATCAACTGACGCTTTTTTGACACACAGCCTAAGAGCGCAAGGAGTCTTGTATGTTGTTACCTCAACGAAACCCTCGCACGCTGAGGTTACCATCCTGCGCTAACACGAATCGATACCGACTAGGCGTCCGACCGCTTCAAGCTCAATTGTGAAGAGAGGGACGTGATACTCTTGGCGAAACGCTCGTGACGAACCGTCGAAATCAGATTGAACATTTTGGAGCGGGCTCCATCCGAAAGGCTGAAGCACTCCTGGCCGACTATGGGATCCGTTCCTGCTTTCTGGTCGCGGACGGCGTCGCCTACGATGCATCGGGCGCGAGGAATCATCTCCAAGCAACATTTCGTCAGCTCGACCGTCTCACCACTTTTACGAACTTCGCGTCAAACCCGACCCTAGAGGCCGTCAAGTCCGCACTTGCGGCGGCAGAGGGATCGGTCTACGACTGTGTGATTGCGGTAGGGGGTGGCACGGCGATCGACATCGCAAAACTCGTCAGCGTCACCATGGAATCAGATCTCAACGAACTCATATCCGGTGCGACAGAACCAACGCGCAAACCCCTCTTGCTTGCGATTCCCACGACGGCGGGCACAGGAAGCGAAGCTACACATTTTGCAGTGTTGTATATCGATGGCACCAAGCACTCGATCGCCCGGCAGGACGTGCTTCCCGACGTTGCTCTGATCGATCCCGATCTCCTTGCGAGTGCTCCCTCATCAGTAATGGCGCACACGGGACTAGACGCGATCAGCCAATGCATCGAATCTGCCTGGAGTATTCTCTCGACATCCGATTCAATCGACTTCGCACTCGAGGGATTGAAACTCGGTATCGACAACATTCGAGGCGCCGTCGACCTTTCCAACACCCTATCCCTCGAGGCAATGGCCAGATCCGCCCATCTCTCAGGAAAGGCGATCAACATCAGCAAGACTACAGCATCCCACGCGCTATCCTACCATCTAACGACCGCGTTTGGGATTCCTCACGGTCTGGCCGTCGCTTTGACCATCCCACCGCTGATCCAATACAACGCCGCCATCTCAGAGACTGATTGCAATGACACTCGTGGTGCCGATTACGTCCGTAGTAGCGTAACTGAGGTGTGTGCACAGTTCACCGAGGTCACCTCCGATCAGACTGCTGGGGCGCTGACCCAACTCTTATCAGACCTAGGCCTCTCACCTCGCCTCCGGGATTACGGAATTTGTCGATCGGATCTGGGTTCAATTGTCGATGCCGTCAATGTGGAGAGACTCGGCAACAATCCACGAAGGATGAACCAGGCCGATCTGTTCGTTTTGGTTCAGGAAGCCTATTGACTGCCGTTCACCCTGCCTTGCCCGACGAAGCCTTAGCACCTACAGGATGAGGTGGAGAGTAACCTCATGACCTACAGAGTTGAGAACCCCATAAAAAAGAATTCATAAAACAGGAGCACCGTTGCCAGACTTCAAAAAAGCAAAACAAGCCTTTGACCGCGACGGATTCGTCGTTCTCAGGAGTTTCCTAGGCGACGACGGAACGACTGACCTGATCGACAACGTCGATCGCTATATAAATAAAGTGGTTCCAACCGTACCGCCCGAGAACGCCTTCTACGAAGACACCTCAGATCTCTCGACGCTCAAACAGCTGCCACATATGCATCTCCACGACCCTTATTTCAACCGGATGCTGAACAAGAGCCCGTTCCGTGAGCTTGCGGAAATGTTGCTGGATGGCGAAGTCGTACCGAAGAACGCACAATACCTGTGCAAACCACCCCAAACAGGCCAAGCAACACCACCCCATCAGGACGGATACTATTTCATGATTGAACCTGTCGAGGGCCTTACGATGTGGATCGGGATGGATCACGCGGATGAGGAGAACGGATGTCTGCGCTACGTGAAAGGTTCTCACCGTCTGGGACTTCGTCCTCACAGTAGAACGCAAACACTCGGATTTTCTCAAGGGATAACCGACTTTGGAACCGAGGGTGACTTAACTAACGAAAAAGCCTATACAGCATCTCCTGGCGACGTGCTCGCACATCACGCCCTTGCCATTCATCGCGCTGACTCGAATCGGTCCATCGACCGCCCCCGTAGAGCAATCGGCCTAGTCTATCTCTCCTCCTGCGCCAAAGAACGCACGGAAGAGCTCTCCGAATACCGCCGTAAACTCGCAGACGACTTGACCTCAAAGGGTCGTATCTAGCCAACACAACCTCTATCAACGTTGGCACAAGTACTTGGACACAGTGCACTTTTAACCTCAGGCAGCTGCTGTAAGCTATTAGTGCCTGCACAGACACTTTCTGCGCTAATCCAGCCGTACACAGCGAAGCCCCGCCATTAGGCAAGGCTCTTCCTCCGTTTTTCCGCTCTTCGCTCAGTGCTCTTCGCCTCACTTCACCCGATTCAACCCGTTCAGCGCCGCCACACGATACGCCTCGGCCATCGTCGGATAGTTGAACGTCGTGTTGATGAAATACATCAGCGTATTCGCTTCACCTTCCTGTGCGATGATCGCCTGTCCGATGTGGATGATCTCGGACGCCTGATACCCGAAGCAGTGGATTCCGAGGAGTTGGAGCGTCTCTTGGTGGAATAGGATCTTGAGCATCCCCGTTTTCCGCCCTGTGATCTGCGCACGCGCCAGGTGTCGGAAGAACGCGTGGCCCACCTCATACGGAATCTTCTTCTGCGTCAGTTCCTTTTCGTTCATCCCCACGGAACTGATCTCGGGAATTGTATAGATCCCCGTAGGCATATAATCGATCAAGTTCGTGTCACACAGCCCCTCGACCATGTGTGTAGACGCGAAACGACCCTGATCGTAAGCTGCGCTCGCCAGATTGGGGAACCCGACGACATCCCCGACTGCGTAGATGTGCGGTTGTGCCGTCTGGTAGTTCTCGTTGACGACGATCGAACCACGCTCATCCGTCTTAATCCCAAGTGCCTCAAGCCCGATCCCGGACGAGTTGCCCGTACGGCCCTGTGCCCAGAGGAGCATATCGCTCCGAATCACCTTGTTCGACTTCAGGTAGAGGCGCACCTCATTGTCATCCGCTTCCACCTTCTCGTATTCCTCGTTGTGACGAATCACCACGCCCTGATCTCGCAGGTGATAGGCAAGCGCATCGATGATCTCGTCATCAAGGAAAGACAATAATTGATGGCGGCTGTTGATCAGGTTCGTTTTGATCCGGAGCCCCCGAAAAATCGATGCATATTCACACCCAATCACACCCGCGCCGTAGATCGTAATCGTTCTCGGATTCTGGTCGGTCTTGAGGACCGAGTCGCTGTCAACGACACGCGGATTTCCAAAGTCGACATCCGGCGGGTGATACGGGTGAGATCCCGTTGCGATCAGGAAACCAGAAGCTGTGAACTGCTCGGTCCCGCCAGCGCTCAACTCGACCTCCACCTTGTGTGGACCGACGAATCGTCCACGTCCGTTGTAGACATCCAGATCGTTCCGGTCGTAGTGCCCCTGCCGTACATCGACTTGCTGCTTGATCACGGCTTCGGCGTTCACCAACAAGGTTTGATAATCCTGCTCGTTGAACGTTCCCGTATCTGCAAGCATCTGGATCGACTGGCGCAGCGCCTTGCTCGGGATCGTGCCGCGATGAGTGCAGTTCCCCCCAACAAGCGGCTTATCCTCGATAATCGCCACCTTCTTGCCGGACTTCGCCGCCTTCATCGCCGCCCCTTCACCGCCGGGGCCGCTACCAATCACGACAACGTCGTAGTCAAACTCTTCAGCCACAATGGACCTGCCTGTTGTGCTCTGCCCTCTATCTCAACCCAACTTCTGCGCCTACTCGAGCCCGGAAGGCGAGCAGGTGAGTGGGAGCAACTGCAACTTCCCCCCGCTCGCCTCTGCTCGAATAACGGGACCCGTAAAACACTTCGCGTCAACTACCGAGTATGATGTTCCCTCCTCCCGGTGCCCCACCCGCCTGACCCGGACCGGTGATATTCGGCGGTCCCGTCTTTGGCACGACAATACGGGAGGACTCCTGTCGCTGAATCTCTTTTGCCTCCTCGATCATCTTTTCGATCGCATCCTTGATCGCGTCCGGGAACTTCTGGAGGGCTTCCTCAAGCGAGGCCGCTTCGATCTGCGTGCTCACAGGCACAGGTCCCATTTGCGACATGATCTGCGCGGAGCCGGTATAGATCGCGGGTCTCGAGTCGTCCTCCGAGCCATCAGTCTTAATCGGAATCAGCCGACGGATCGACGCCACCTTCAGATCAGTGAACGACTCTTCTCGGTACATGTTCTCTGTATCGACCTGAATCTGGTCGAGTCCCTGCTGGTTCATGCCTCCTCCTTTGGAAATATCGCCGGATCTCCCTCGGGAAAGCCGACAGCTTGAGTCCGTCTCATCAGACGGCGCTTGGTCTCTTCTACGGTTGTTCGTCGATGCTGCGTCGTCCGGTTATCCCAAATCACGAGGTCCCCTGGCTGCCATCCGTGCATCCAGACGAACCGATCTTCTGTCGTGTAGGACCGGAGCCGCGCGATCAGAGATTCACTCTCTTCGTCATTCTCATCGACGACACGAGCTGCGTGATTCGAGCTGAAGTAGAGGCTCTTCCGTCCAGACTCCGGGTGCGTGATCACGGCCGGATGGCTGACTGGTGTATCGGATCGGTAGCTCGCCTTCGCGTGTCCATATACAATCGACACAGATTCCAAGCGTTCACGCGATTGCGCGTCTAGCGCGTCGTACGATGCGATTCCGCTCGCCCAGAATGTTTGCCCACTGTCGCTCGGCGCTTCAACGGCATAAAGAACGGACACGGTCCCAGCCTCGACACAGAACGCTAGATCCGAGTGAAAGCTCACCTCGGAGTTTCCGAGTGCTCCAATCGGTTGACCGTCCTCTTCGACATTAGAGATCACACAAATCTCGGGCAACTTACCGACGTTTTTCACGTTTGTTGGGTGCGGTACCGGATCGCAGAACACTCGACTGAAAGTGACCTGCTGTTCTTCATTCAACTCTTGATCCCGGAACACCAGGACCGAATGCTCCCAAAAGGCCCCCTGCAGATACAGCCGATTCCTTTCAGAAACGCACTGCGACACATCAACTCCGCTCACATACGCTCCAAGTGCCGCCCCGGTCGGTTCTATAAGCAGATCAGACATACTCTTTAAAGGTAACTCGTCACGATCCTCTCGACATGTCTCCATCAGACAGAATTTCGGGACTGCACTCGAAGTAGAACACCTATAGCCAAAACCGAAGCTGCCATACAATCTTCTGTCTTCTATCCTCTGGTGAGTCTCCTGTACTTGATCCGATGCGGCTGATCCGCCTTCTCACCCAAACGCTGACGTCGATCCTCTTCGTACTGGCTGTAATTCCCGTCGTAGAACACGACCTGGCTGTCTCCCTCGAACGCCAGGATATGTGTAGTCAACCGGTCGAGGAACCAACGGTCGTGACTGATCACAACCGCGCATCCGGCAAAGCTCTCAAGCGCCTCTTCAAGAGCCCTCATCGTATTGACATCCAGATCGTTCGTCGGCTCATCAAGAAGAAGCACGTTCGCACCTGACTTTAGCATCCTGGCAAGGTGCACTCGATTCCGCTCGCCACCGGACAGCTGGCTCACGAGCTTCTGCTGATCCCCTCCCGAAAAGTTGAACCGGGCGACGTAGGCGCGTGAGTTCACCGCTCGTCCGCCGAGGTCGATCACATCCTGCTCGTCGGAGATGACCTGCCAGATCGTCTTCGCAGGATCGAGGTCATCCCTACCCTGCTCGACGTATGCCAGCTCGACGGTATCGCCCAACCGTATATCTCCTGTATCCGGATCTTCACCTCCCGTGATCATCCTATATAGCGTCGTCTTTCCTGCGCCGTTCGGCCCAATCACACCCACGATGCTTCCGGGTGGGAGCGCAAACGACATATCTTCAACGAGAAGCTGGTTGTTATACCCTTTCGTCACCTTGTCGGCCTCGATCACGACGTCTCCGAGCCTCGGTCCCGGTGGGATAAAGATCTCCAGCTCTTGCTCCTTTTCGAGCTGGTCCTGCCCGAGCATCGCCTCATACGACGAGATGCGGGCCTTGGACTTCGCGTGCCGACCACGAGCAGACATCTGGATCCATTCGAGCTCGCGCTGCAGTGTCTGCCGGCGACCGCTCGCTTCTTTCTCTTCGGTCTCCAGCCGCTTCTCCTTCTGTTCCAGCCAGGACGAATAGTTCCCCTTCCACGGAATCCCCCGCCCTCGATCCAGCTCTAGGATCCACCCGGCGACATTGTCGAGGAAGTAACGATCGTGGGTCACGGCGATTACCGTACCTTCATATCTTTTCAGGTGTTGCTCCAGCCATCCGACCGTTTCTGCGTCCAGATGGTTTGTCGGCTCATCCAGAAGCAGGATGTCCGGCTTCTGCAAAAGGAGTCGGCACAGGGCAACCCTTCGACGCTCTCCTCCTGAAAGCACATCGACCTTCGTGTCCGGTGGTGGACAGCGCAGCGCATCCATAGCCTGATCGAGCTGCGACTCCAGATCCCATGCGTTTTTCGAATCAATCTGTTCCTGAAGCACGCCCTGACGCTCGATCAGCTGGTTCATCTCGTCATCGTCCATCGGCTCTGCGAACTTCTCGCTCATCTCGTTGTATTCACGAACCAGATCTACGAGCTCCCGCGCGCCCTCTTCGACGATATCCTTTACGGTCTTGCTGTCATCCAACTCCGGTTCCTGCGGCAGATACCCAACTGTGTGTCCAGGAGCCAGATGCGTCTCCCCGTTGAACTTCGTGTCCACACCGGCCAGAATCTTCAACAACGTGCTTTTCCCGGAACCATTCAGCCCCAAGACGCCGATCTTCGCCCCGTAGAAATAGGACAGGCTGATGTTCTCAATGACTGGCTTCTTGTCGTAGTACTTACTGACTCGAACCATCGAGTAGATAATTTTCGGCTCGTCGCTCATATGGCGTCTTTGTCCTTAACGCTTAGACCATCTGACTGCGCTTCTGCAAGCTTTCCTGATCAGTCCAAGAACTGATTATCACTCTCAATTCTTTCACATATCGCGGTGCCGATCGCATAGTACTTCTGCGTAAACGGCGGCTTCGTTCTCGAAGCGTAATACATCCGTAACGAGCCGTCGGGTTGCACCTGGATCGACTGGCTCGTCGTGTAATGGGATTCCCAGCCGCGGTCTGGATTCGGCCCAAACACGAGGTTGTCAGAATGTTTGGCCCAGTTTATACCGTCCTCGCTTGCCGGTCCCGTACACGAAGTGATCCCATCCACCCTGAATAGATTTGAATAGTGGATTAGTAGAAATAACGACCGTATATCATCCGGATCCCCACCCAGACCCGTCGAAACGAAAAAGCTATAAGCCTTTGAATTACAAAGATTTCGGGTTTAAGTATAGATCAGGCCATGAAAATAAAGCCGCGTCCGTTGTAGGCCAACAAAAAAGCCCGGGAGGAACCCGGGCGAAGAACATAGCACAAAGGCGCGGCCGAAGACGGCTCTAGCCGGGCTCGGCTGTGAACGAAGTAACCTGGTCCGTGTCGGAATCAACTCGGTAAGTGATAGTCAACGGTCGACAGCAGACCTCACAGTCCTCAACATACGATTGCTCCTCCACACTCGTATCAAGAACCATCGTAATCTCTTCCCAGCAGCACGGACACTTAAAACGGTGCTCGACCATCAGGCCACAACACCGATCGGCTCGTAACCGGAGATTTTCCCTATCGTCACACTCGTATCGTTCTCCGCCGACCGTGCGTACTGTATCCCGCTTTTCTTCCTCTCCAAAGAAACGATGGCACCCATCTCACGCAGGCAGTAAGCCATCTTCTGAGCCATGAATCGGGGCAAGTTGCACGCCTTCGCAAGGTCTGTTGTCGTGAAAGGTTCGGCAACCGAGTCAGGGATCAGCCCGGCCATATCACGTGGGTGCGCGAACCGTCGGCTTTCGACTACGCTTAGCAGCCTGCGCTCCTCTCGAACGAAGTCGCGCTTCCATCGACGTCCTCGCTTCCTCCCGTCCACAACACGAAGCTCTTCCTCCTGAATCATCGCTACTTCCAGCGAGAAATTTCGCTCAGCCATCAGCTTTGGAAACGTCACGAGTTCGCCGAACACATCCTCGATCCTGCCTCTCTTGGGGGATTTGCGTCGACTCAGTTGTTCCCCATCAGGGCTGGTTCGCACGATCCACTTCTCGTAGGACACGGGATGCACGAGCCTTACAGGATGCGACTCTACCAACTTCTTGAGCTTCGCTCGCATCTTCGTGAAATTCCGCGTCTGGACCTCGATCAGAATCCCGTCTACGATCGCGTCAATAATAAACCCATCCATTGGAACTTCGTACTCGGCACCGGGACCGGCCGCCCACTCCTTGAGCCCCTTATGCAGTGGATTCTCGTTGTATGTATTTATGCCTTCAGTCATCTTTCGCGCAGCGAAGAGCTTGCCCCAAGCGTAGTCGAGAGTATCCTTCAAGTTTTGGACCATCCGTATTAATGATCGTCCCAGACTTTAGGCCTAACCCAATCCCCCGTCCAACCGCTACGCTCTACTCTTGCCGTCCCACCTCTGCCCCTCCTGTCATCCGTCCATCCAGGGATCGTAGAGTATCTTGATCGCCTTCTTCTCCTTCAGCATCTCCACACCTTCCGCGTACCGCGAGAAGGGCAACCGTGCACTGGTGAGCGGCTTCAGATCGAGCTTGTCCGCCCGGATCAGTTGCACAGCTCGCTCTGCTGCCGATCGGTTGTGCGCGTCGTAGCCGATCAGCTTCAGCGCTCTCCGCCAGTGGTTCATCGTGAACCTCACTTCTTCACGGAGCACGCCAAAGAGCGCAACGCTATCACGCGTTCGGTCCATCAGGAACTCGATAGAAACCGGCAGTCCCGTGCAATCTATCGCCACGTCCAGGGCGCCATCGCTGAACCTGTCATCGGGGAAAGCATCCGATGTCGGCTCGAGGGCATGATCCGCCCCCATAGACAGCGCGAGTTCTCTCCTCGACGCCACCGGATCGAAGGCGACCACTTCGCTGGCGCCGTAGGCCTTCGCCATCTGGATGGCGATCAGTCCGGCAGGCCCCAGCCCACCGACACCGAATCGCGTCCCGGTAACCCGTGAGATCGACAGCAGCTGATCAATCGACACGTGCACGCACATCGCCAGTTCGGTCGGCGCCGTCGCCTCCTCCGTAAGGTCTTCTGGTACCTGGATCAGGTTGGCCGCATCAGCGATCGCATACTGCGCGTAGAAGCCCGGACGTTTAGGGCCCTGATCCCGCCAAAGAGACACGCTATCACCGACCTGCACACCGGCCGTTTCCGGTCCGACCGCTTCCACCTCTCCCGTCGCTTCGTGACCTGGCTGACCCGGTGTATACGGGTACTCGAGCTTCCCGCCCGGGAACATAGGTTCGCCGGCCATGATGTGCATATCCCAATGCGGACAGGTCGTCACACCGAATACCTTGATCAGCGCCTGACCGGTTTGAGGCTCGGGTACGGGCCACTCGGCCACTTCAGCGCGACCGGGCTCGACGATCTGTATGACATTCATTCTTTCGGTCAAGAGTGTTCCTAACGCGATTGTAACCTGATCTGAATTCGACTGAGCACGACGTGCGTGATCCTGAGGCCTATCCGCACGAATAGAGCGGCGCGTCCTGGCTATCGGTATGCGAAATCCCGGGGTAGCCTGCGGCAACCTCGGGCTGTATGATGCAACCTCGTTGGGGTTTAGATCTTCTTACCACTCTAAAATGACCCCCAGGACGGGCTTGCGTTTGGACTCAATCAGCTCCCAAGCCTCGGCTGCCTGATCGACCGGAAAACGATGCGTGATCAGTTCGGCAGTCTTCAGCACGCCTTCAGCGATCAGCTCCAGCGTCTTATCCATGCGGTCCCGGGCCCAACCGGACACGAGGTCGATCGACAGCTCGCCATACCTCGGCGGCTGAAGTCGGAGCTGGTCCTCCGTCCCGTAGAAGCCCGCGGACACGATGTGTCCATACTTCCGCATCAGGGCGTATGAGGCTTCGACCGCTGATACTGACCCTACTGTGTCGACGCAGACCTGGACGATCTTCCCATACCGGTCCAGCGCGGTCTGGACCCAATCGGTCTCGTGCGCGTTCACGCAGATTCCTTGAGTGAACTTTGCCAGCCGATCCGGATGTCTGCCCACGAGCATCACATCCGCCCCTCGCCACGCCAGTGTCTGCGCCGCCCATTGACCGACCATACCGTCGCCAATCACGATCGCCGGCTCGCCTTGCTCGACCGGCGGGCGT
>PAXL01000040.1 GCA_002714465.1 Gemmatimonadota bacterium
CGGAGGCGATCGGAAAGCATTGGATCAGGTATTTCGTCGAGGGTAGGCGCGGAACGATGATTGAACTGCCGCTTTTTCTCGTGGTCCTTGGCTCAGCCGGAGCATTCTGGATTCACAACCGAGCACGGGTTGTCTATCTGCTGTTTTTGGGACTTGTGACCGCCTACACACTTTTCTCTGGTAGTGGCTCTCTGATTGTGGTCTGGTCGGTCTTGTTCGTGTTGATAGGTAAAACAATCGCCGACTATGTCCGTGTCCCTCTAAGGGATGTACCGAAGATGGACAAAGTTTGGATCGGATTCTTATTGGTACTGGTTGCGTATTACTCGATCGTTCAGGTCAAGCGATGCTATACGACACTTTGGGTGAAGCCGGGGGAGAGGTATGAGGAGCTCGTTGACGAACTGAGGGAGTATATACCCGAAGGGGAGATGACGATCGGGTCCCCTCTTTACTTTTTCGGTTTCGCGGGGAACAACCCATTCATTACGGGTAACTTCTATTGGGAAAGAATGAATGCCCAGACAAACGAACTTGGGGATTTCCGGAACCAATCGCTCTCGGTTAACACGGAAAAATTGATCCGATTCCTGAGAGCTAGGAAAGTGACCTATCTGATTGCCGATGAGTACTTCAAGGACTCCCTTAAAGCGCTGATCCCTCCAGCGAAATGGGAGCAAATCTTCCGTGTAGAGGCAGAGCTCTCCAGCGCGATCTATGGAGGTCCGAGTACAGGAGGGCAACCACCATATCAGATTCAGGTCTGGCGACTGACAAGTGGTAGCGAAGGGTAAGGACGTTCGTTCNCAATTTACGTCAATTGGAAACGTCTGAACATCAGCTCGAGTCCCTGTCAGGGGCGAGCGAATATGTGATTATACAAACTCGAGTATTTGCTGCCGTCGAATTCTGGCGCGTGTTTCTTTTCGGCTAGTTGCAGCCCTGCTTGGCTCAGGACCTGCATTGCTTCGGCATACGTTTCTGTTCTGCCCGTATCCAACTCAACGAGGACCGACTTTACTCGATCATCTGATAAGACTCTCTTTCCCCCCNTCAGGATCTTATTCTCGATACCGTCGACGTCTATCTTTACGTGGTTTGGGCATGAAGGGGCGAAATTGTCCATGAAGTCATCGATGGTATACCCCACGGCAGCTTGTTTGAAGGAGTGATCGAACTCCTCACCCTGCCAGTCGGTGGCTTCCCCGAGATTGTTGAGCGCGCCGCCGAGATCAGTAGATTGCATGTAGAATGTTTCAAGCCTAGTGCTATCGCTAAACGCAATGCAGTATGCTGAGATTTTCTCATCCGAGTCATTGATCTCTATGTTTCGACTCAGTAGATAATAGTTGCCAGGAGCGGGCTCGAAGGCCAGAACCCTGTTTCCATGAAGTGAGGCGTAGAGGGAATAGATGCCGACATTGGAACCGATATCCCAAAGGACATCATCCTTATCAAAGGACTCGATCCACTCCAGAGTTTCTGGTTCTTTTGTCAGCAGGGTATTCGCTCGGTANAGGGGCAACCTGCCAGGGCAATAAAACCGCAGCGTACCAAGGCAGGTGTCTTGGCTGACGACGCGGGGNAGGTCTTCTGCGAGTTGAGCGGAAATCCGATCGGCGCTACTTTTCCCAGCCCAACCAATCCCTCTCCTGAGTAATTCGCTCGCAATATCCAACGCTTGTTGTTTGTTAAACATCTACAATACCCTCTCACAAGTCTGGGCAAGTCTCGTCTGCGCCTTCATGGAAAGATCCGGTTCAGGCGACATTATTGACCACACTGTGGCATCCTTTTTTTCTAGCAAACTCTTCCCAAACCATCAGTTTTAATATCGGTGCTACTGATCGGAACCCTTCAAAGGTCATCTGTTTCTAGGTAGATGACACGTTCAGCCCTTTGGAAAGAGACACCGTGCGCTGCGTGAATGCATTTTGGGAAAGATATGCGTGCAGAGTTTGGATGGCCGTCCTGAAATTACTCTTTCTACGGCACAAAAAGCACTTTTATGCAGAACACTACAATCGTTGTCACACACTATATCAGTTTCTCAAGGCACTTTTTCATCCTGTCAATCTGCCGGACGATTTACGGCACGGTTTGGTTCTGTCCAAGATAAGTCGTTGGTGGCGACTGGCCATCCAAGTCGGTCCTTCCTGTGGAGCGGTTGAGATTTGGAAACAGATCATCGAAGAAGGGTATGTCATCCTACCCTATGAAAAATACATCAGCGTCGCAAAGAAAGTCGTATCAAAGCATTCTGTGCTGAGGGAGAACTACTCCCCCTTGGGGGGGTGTAAATTCCTGTATTTAAAGGGTTAAATCTACCGGTTCTCGGATATGTTCGGTATGGCTTTCTCGTAAATGTCATAGCGGAATCGATGGGCTCTCAACCCTAAATAAGAATGGTGGTCATCGGATGCATCCTGTCCATCATTCGTTCAGGAGCACTTTCGTGTTGGCCTATAAACAAGGGAACATGATGACCTTAGTTCTTGAACCCGGATTCGTGTTTCTTGAGGGACCCAATTCCAACGAGTCCCGCGCAGTTTTTAAACATATTATCTAAGCACAGCCGCCATTATCTAGGCTGAAACTGATCTTTTCGAAGTTTTTGGCTGTCACGTAGAATCAACCTACCGGTCCCATCTGCATTAAGACAGTAGCCTGATTGTTTCTTTTGGTAACAATCGGCTTGCGCCTTTTGAGGTCGTTCGTTACCTTTGGAAACGTTCTGTCTCGGTAGGTCTATGTATTGTTTGGAGAATGGCAATGCGTATTCTGGTGACTGGAGGCGCTGGTTTTATAGGTTCGCACGTGGTCGAGGCGTATTTGTCGGCCGGTCACGACGTTGTGATCGTGGATGATCTCGCTACGGGTGCTCTCTCGAATGTTGCGGCTGGAGCAGGTTTTACGGAGATGGATATCCTTTCCGATGAACTTGAGCGCGTGTTCGAGGCATTTAAACCAGACGTGGTCAACCACCACGCTGCTCAACAGAGTGTTTCACGATCAGTAAAAGATCCTGTATACGATGCCCAGATTAACATTCTTGGCACGCTTAATCTGCTCCGGAATTGTGCGAGATTTGGTGTTCGCAAGATTATTCTCGCATCCTCTGGTGGAACCGTATATGGGGAAGGCATTCGGTTTCCCGCCAGCGAGACTGACCCTGTTGGTGCGGCATCGCCCTACGGGATCAGCAAGCTTGCCTGCGAACAGTATGTACGGTTCTACCGCACTTCGGATATTACGCACACCATATTGAGATACAGCAATGTCTACGGTCCGAGGCAGGATCCCCACGGCGAGTCCGGGGTCGTTTCCATCTTCTGCAAGGCCCTTATGAACGGCGTTTCCCCTGAGGTTTACGGTGTATCAGAGCTTGGTGACGGCGGCTGTGTCAGAGACTATGTCTATGTCTCTGATGTCGCTAGAGCAAACGTGCTTGCCTTGGATTCCGGTGATGACGAAACCCTCAATATTGGGACCGGCGTGGAGACCACGACGCTAGAGCTCTACGAGACAATCAGGCGAAACTCATTTCATAAAGAGCTTCAGCCTGTCTGGGCGAGCCCTAGAAAGGGAGATGTCGCCCGAAATAGCCTGAATCCCGACAGGGCAAAGAGAGTTCTTAATTGGTCTCCCTCTGTGACCCTCCAGAACGGTGTTCGCGCGACGATGGATTCGTTCACATCTGTGTCCCGAGAACTGGCAGGCTGAATCTTGGATCTCCTCAAGCAGAGTTCGCCAACTCGAGAAAGCCTGGGACTTCTGGCAGTAATGGACGTGCTGGAGCAGAAGCAGGGACTTACCCAGCGGGAACTTGCCGAAGAAACCGGGCTGAACCTTAAGAAGGTCAACTACTGTCTGCACAAGCTACTTGAGAAGGGCCACCTGAAGTTTCAGAAGGTTCGCAGGAATCCCGATAAACGTTCGTATCTCTATATCCTGACTCCTTCGGGAATGAAACTGAAGTCACAGCTCACCTACCGATTCCTCAAGTTCACGCTGGACTACTACAGTCAGGTAGAAAATCGCATCCGTCGATCCGTGGGGGAAATGACAGAGGCAGGCGTTGGGCGAATCCTATTGTTTGGCGTTAGCGATATGACACGCATCGTGATCGGATTGCTCAATGAGGGCGAGATACGAGTTGCCGCCATCATCGATGAAAATCCTCAACTTAATGAGTATATGGGGTACCCGGTGAGGGATATCGCAGAGACCGAGGTGTCTCAAATCGATGCGGTATTGGTGACATCGTTGGATGAAGACCATGATGCTGAAGCGTTGTGTCGTCTTGGCCTTGAAGAAGACCGAATCTGGCGCGTCTCATAAGAGGGTGCGAATGGCCTGGAAAGTCTTGATATCAGCCCCGTATTTTCAGCCTGTCGTTGAGCAATTCAGACGCGTCTTTCAAGAGAATCAAATCTAGATTGTTCTCCCGAAGGTGAATGAACGTCTTTCCGAGAAAGAGCTTCTGACCCTGATCGACGGCATTGACGGAGTGATTGGTGGCGACGATCGCTTTACCGAAAGGGTGCTCAAGCGTGCTAAGCGCCTNAAGGTGATCTCCAAGTGGGGAACTGGAATCGATTCGATCGATGAGGNTGCGGCNNAAAGGCTTGGGATTGCCGTTCGNAATACGCCCAACGCNTTTACGGATCCCGTTTCGGATAGNGTCNTGGGCTATATGCTCTGCTTTGCCCGTCAACTTCCCTGGATGGATCGAGACGTCAAATCACGCANGTGGTCCAAGAAGAGAGCCGGCGTATCCTTGAANGAGACGACNCTGGGTGTGATCGGACTTGGCAACGTGGGGAAGGCTGTAGTTCGCAGAGCATCCAGCTTCGGTATGCGGATTGTGGGAACAGATGTTGTTGAGATTCAGAGTGAATTTCTTGATGAGTACGATGTTGAGATTTTGGACAAACAGACTTTGCTGTCAACGAGCGACTTTGTGAGTCTCAATTGTACTCTGACGCCAGTGAGCCATCACATTATCGANGCGGCTGCTCTCTCAATGATGAAACCGACTGCCTATCTGGTGAATACCGCCCGAGGCCCCTTGGTGGATGAAGATGCACTTGCCTCNGCTCTGGAATGCGGGATCATCGCCGGTGCGGCTCTCGACGTATTTGAGGTAGAACCCCTTCCACTGAGCAGCAAGCTGCGCGAACTGGACAACTGCATGCTGGCGCCACATAACTCCAACAGCAGCCCCGAGGCCTGGCAGCGTGTACACGAGTCCACGTTGGAAAACCTGCTTGAAGTGCTGGGGCAACATCGGGAAGAGATGGCGTGAAATGGGTTTACACCGCGCCGAATCAAAAGAGAGTGGCCAATGAAGTTGGATCCAAACATCGAGCGAAAGAGTGCGATAATCAATCGCCACCTTGATGTCCAGCAGCATATGTCGGGTGTCCCGGCTTTTTCAGTGATCGAATTTAATCCGACGGAGCTCTGCAACCGGACCTGTGAGTTTTGTCCTCGGGTCGATCCGGAAGTCTATCCCAATCGTAACTTGTTTCTTCGTCCAGAGCTCATGGAGAAGATTGCTCGGGAGCTTGGCGAGTTCAATTACTCGGGTAAAGCACTTTTCTCGGCCTTCGGGGAGCCTCTCCTGCACAAGGAACTGGAGACATTGATTCGATTGCTTAGGGAGCATTGCCCGGATGTTCGGATTGAGTCGGTGACCAACGGCGATTATCTGACCGTTGAGAGAGCTCGCTCCTTGTTCGATAGTGGATTGTCGACGCTGCTTGTGAGTATGTACGACGGTCCTCATCAGAAAGAGGAGTTCGAATCGATCAGGCACAGGGCCGGTCTACGTGAGGACCAACTGATCACACGTATCCGTTACCTGTCACGCGAGGAAGGTTTCGGGTTGACGATGTCAAATCGCGCAGGGAACATCCAGATCGAAGAGCTTGGCGTTGCTGAAGTGGCTGAACCTCTGAACCAGGAATGTTTCTATCCCCACTATCAGTTNACGGTGGACTGGGATGGGTCGGTTTTACTATGTCCTCACGATTGGGGGAAAAAGATTCGGGCAGGGAACCTAAACGACCAGTCTATTTTGGAAATCTGGAACGGCAAGGCCCTGACATTTTCTCGGAAACGTCTAGGGTGCGGCGACAGACGCTTCGATCCCTGTAACGTTTGTGACGTCACCGGAACTCTTATGGGAAGAAACCACTTCGAGGCGTGGGAGAGCTACTTCAGTGGAGAAGGAGGGAAGTGATGAAAACAGCTGTAGTGATACCAGCGCGGATGGGTTCGTCACGCTTCCCCGGCAAGCCCTTGGCTAGGATCCGTGGTATGGCGATGATCGAACATATATACAAGCGGATCGCGTTGGCCAGCGACCTCGAAGGTGTTTACGTAGCTACTTGTGACACTGAAATCCAGGACGCGGTTGAAGCATTTGGCGGGAAAGCGATCATGACGGCTGATACCCATCAGCGGGCGAGCGATCGAACGGCTGAAGCAGCCGAGGGGCTCGACGTGGANATTGTCTGTATGGTTCAAGGAGACGAGCCGCTCACCCATCCNGCAATGATCGACCTGGCCGTCAGGCCATTGATCGATGATGATTCAATCTTGTGCTCCAATCTGACATCACGTATTCGCAGCCAGCAGGAGTTTGAAGATCCCAACACGGTGAAAGTGGTCNTGGATCAAGAGAGCTGTGCGCTCTACTTCTCTCGGGAGCCGATCCCAACTGTCCGTGGGGAAAAGGGGTTCTATTCGGACAGCCCACTATACAAGCAGGTTTGCATCATCCCGTTTCGCCGGGAGTTTCTCCTGAAGTATGTCGATCTCGAACCGACACCACTCGAGACCGCAGAGTCGATTGACATGCTTCGGTGTCTGGAGCATGGCTACCGAGTAAAAATGATTGAATCTGACTACGTGACCCATGCTGTGGATACACCTGAAGACCTCATGCTCGTGGAACAGATGATGGATGACGACGAGCTGTTGCAACAATATGCCTGACCGCGGTGATGTATCGAACTTATGAGACCATCTGCCACTAACAGCAAGTTGGGACTCGGCGAAGCCTGTCCCATTCTTGTCGGGTTCTGCAAACCCTACAGGTTTGCGATTTGGGGTGTGCTGGTCCTGGGTGTGGTTTCCGCGTGTCTCGAGGGAATCGGCTTGGGTCTAATGGTCCCCGTTCTGCAGAATCTGACGGGTGAGGGGCCTGTGCGCACCGGCAATGCCCTTCTGGACTCGCTGAGTCGTCCTTTCGAGGGGGTAGCCGTCGAGCGGCGTGTGGCGGTGATGATGCTAGTCCTGGTTGGCGTTTCTGTGTTCAGAGGAGGCGCGGTCTACGGTCAAACTCTCCTTTCCGAGTGGGTTCGGCTCAAACTCATGCGAGGACTCAGGGCTCGTGTCTACGATCAGATGCTGAAAGTTGGCTATCAGTACATCGCTAGACATCGTGCCGGTGATCTCTGGAACCATCTGACAGAGGAGACCAATCGAACATCGCAGGTGGTGACAAGCCTNATGCAGCAANCATCGTTGATCTTCGTGGCCGCNGTGGGACTGATCCTGATCTTGGCNATCTCATCAACCTTGACGATTCTGGCGATCGTCTTGATGGGTGTTCTCTCTCTTCTGCTCAGGGTTCTAGTCAAGAAGGCCGAGGCGGCGGGAGAAGCAATCAGCGAAACCAACGCGAAGCACATCTCTACCGGACTGGAAGGTCTTGCTGGCATGCGCGAAGTGCGGCTGTTTGGNCAGGAGGCAGGGGAGATGAAGAGATTCGATTCAGCCGTTGATGCGGTAAATCGAGCTACCCTGAGGAATCACGTTTACACGTGCCTGGTTCCTCCGTTGTCCGAGATTTTCACGATGGTCATATTCGCGGCCTCTTTCTTGGTCGCGACTAGACTTTTCGAAGCCGAAGCAGTTGTGCCGATGTTTCTGACTTTCCTGTTGGTACTGTATCGCTTGATGCCCAGGGTTACGCAGTTCAACAGCTGCAGGATAGCGATTTCAAGTAGACTGCAGAGCGTACGGAATGTCTTAGATCTCCTGTCGCCNGAGGGCAAACCGTTCATCGTTGGCGGAAATCGAAGGTTNCNNGGATTGGATGAGGACCTGAGGTTTGAGAGCGTTTCTTTCCGGTATGAGGACACGTCGCCTTATGTGCTTCGTGATGTGGAGCTTTCGATTCGAGCGGGAGAGTCGACAGCACTCGTTGGGGAATCGGGCGCAGGGAAATCCACACTGGTCGATCTGATTCCCCGGTTTTACGATCCGACTCGGGGCGATATACTCGCGGATGGCACAAGCATTAAAACATTTGACCTGACCTCCTGGAGGGCGGCCGTTGGGGTGGTCAGCCAGGATACATTTGTGTTCAATTCCACCGTCCTGGAAAATATCGCATACGGCTGTCCCGATGCCGATCTTGAAGCAGTCGAGGATGCAGTTGAACGCGCCAACGCGCGTGCGTTTATCGAAGATCTGCCCGAAGGATTTAATACGATGGTCGGCGACCGCGGAGTTCGTCTGTCCGGCGGACAGAGGCAGCGGNTCTCGATCGCTCGCGCTATCCTAAAGGATCCCCAGATCCTGATTTTGGACGAAGCGACGAGCGCCTTGGACACAGCTTCCGAGCGACTNGTTCAGGAAGCCATCGAGGAGATCAGNAGAGAACGAACAGTCGTCGTCATCGCTCATCGTCTCTCCACAATCGTGAACGCGGATCAGATCATCGTTCTGGAGAAGGGCCAAATCGTCGAGCGCGGCGCACACAAAGATCTNATCGCACTTGACGGTTCNTACTGCCGGTTTCACCGACTGCAGTTCGAGAGTCAAAACTCGATTGCCTAGCCAAAGGAGCAGAGTATGGCAGAGTTCATGAAGGGCAACTTCAAAACGAAGAAACATGTAGAGCAGAAGGAGACGGAAGAGAAGAACCGATTAGAGGAACAGTTCGAACGGACTGCCCTGAAGCGACTAGGCGGCAGTATCGCCTTTGTGTCGAAGAAGGGGTTCACTTGGGACGGAGANGATGGNGCAGGGTCTGGGACCAAATCTGGCCAGCAGGCTGAGTGACGTAACGCTTGAGAAGTGTGCTGACGTAGGTTTAGCATACGCTCAAGACAACAGGCACGTACCGGGTCAGTCCATCCGCAAATTGAGTGAGGCATTCCAGGAGAGGTCTCTTGACTCAGCGATTGTGATGGCGGCGGGGCCGAGTTTGCACCGAAACAACGTTGCTGAGCAGATCAAGGCGTCCGGTTTCGAGGGCCTTATCATTTCGTCCGAATCCGCGATGGCCTACTGCTTCAGGAACGGGCTTGTCCCGGATGTCATCGTTACTTTGGATCCTCACTCCAAGAGAATCGTTCGGTTCTTTGGGGACCCAGATCTTACTGCGGGTGATCTCGAAGCGGATGATTATTTCCGACGTCAGGACTTGGATCCGGCTCTGCGAGAAAACGAACTCAAGCGCAATCAGGATCTCCTNGAGGCCGTTGATGCTCACGGGCCGACGATCAGAGCAGCCGTAGCAAGCTGTGCTTCGCCACCNGTGGTTCAGCGGTGTCGTGACAGCGGGATGGATATCTACTGGTGGAACCCGCTATACGATGACCCCATGGAACCCGAGAGTGTGACGAGGCAGGTCTATGATATTAACGGCTATCCGTGCGTGAATGCGGGTGGAAACGTAGGAACAGCGTGTTGGGTCCTTGCACACAGCATCCTGGAGATCCAGAAAATCGCCTTGGTCGGGATGGACCTCTCCTACTACGAGGATACTGATCACATCAACACGCAATACTATTATGAACTCGTCGATTTGGTCGGTGAGGATAGAGTAGCAGAGGCGTTTATCGATATCGAGAACCCCTACTTGGGCAAGACTTGGTTTACAGACCCAACCTACTACTGGTATCGTGACGTTTTCCTTGAGATGGCGGCTGATGCCCCTTGTATCACCTACAACTGCACCGAAGGTGGGATCCTCTTTGGCGACGGTGTCGTCTTCACCACGCTAGCAAAATTTCTGAGCAATCATTGAGGTATTGAGAAGCCATGGCTAAGGTTCTTTTCATCAATCCAGTCGTACGCGAAGAAGACGACCCCCGACACGTTCCCTACGGCATTGCCCTTCTTGCGGCAATCGTCGTCGAAGAAGGGCACCAAGTGCAGGTTTACGACGCGAATGCTTGGCGTGCCGGAGATGAAGTCCTGCGGCAGGCGATCGAGGCGGATGACTGGGATGTGATTGCGGTGGGAGGGATCACAACGGCCTACGGCTACATCAAGAAGATCGTGGAGTTCGCCAAAGCCTACGCTCCGCAGTCGAGGGTTGTGGCTGGTGGCGGGTTTCTCACGAGTATGCCGCACGACATCATGAACTTCCTTCCGGGAATCGATATCGGGGTTGTGGGTGAAGGGTTTGCCACCTTTAGTGAGATCCTGCAACAGATGGACTCGGGAACCGAAAACTGGAACGCCGTCGATGGTGTGATCTTTCGGGATGCCGATGGAAACCTTCAGCTGACGCCAGCGCGCAACCTGCTCGAGGATCTGGACTCCTTGCCCTATCCGGCTTGGGACCTATTCCCGGTTGAGGAAGTGTATTTCAAGAACAGCGCCGCACTTTACAGCGAAGAGGGCATGCTCTCGGAGCGAAGGTTAGACATCAACGCGTCATACGGATGCTCTCTGATCTGTCGTTACTGTTTTCATCTGGGCCTGAGCGGCGACATGAAGTACGAAGATCAGGGTGGAGAAACCACTGTGAGCTTCGACACACCGGGATCCTATGATCGGACCATTCGGTATCACAGCCCACGGTATGTTGTCGATCTGGTGAAGCACGCTAGAGAGAGGTATGACATCGATTTTATCGGATTCCTGGACGAAAATCTGATGACGATGGACAAGTTCTCGGGGCGGACCTGGATGGAAGAGATTTGCAGGCTATGGATCGAGGAGGGTCTACAGCCGTCCTGTGTCCGGGATGGCGTGCCGCACGACGAGAACTGCAGCGGCGTCCATTGGGGCGGGACAAGCCACGCGACGCTCGCGACACAGGAGATTCTGACCAAGATGAGAGAAGCCGGATGCTCCCATCTCATCTACGGCTACGAGTCGTTCTCGGAGAAAGTCATGAAGACGATCGGCAAGGGTGCGACTCCCAAGACGAACGAACGTTCNTATAGGTGGACGCTAGAAGCGGGAATCCGGCCGATACCGAACCAGATCATGGGCTTTCCTAAGGAGGACATCGACAGCCTTATCGACAACATGCGGGCTTGGGATAGACTTGGGATNGTGGTAAAGCCTTTCTTTGCGACGCCCTACCCCGGTTCGGAGTGGTTTACCGTGAACAAGGANCGCATCCTCGCGCAATATGNGGGCGATCTCGAGGCATTCATTCTTGATCTCGGAGATGCGACAAAGGTGACGGCTGTTATTTCTGAGCAGTTCAACGCGGTCGANCTTTATGGTCTTCGAGAGTTGATGGTGAACAGAGACTACAAGAGAATCCGGGAGTATGGCGAGAAACACCATNCTACCGGGTCNACACANTCNTCGGTTGTCGAGAACGAGAAAGCTGCGTGACAGACAAACCGATCGAATGGCTTCGTCCCGACGGGCGCGCCTACTGCATCGCGGAGGCCGGGGTGAACCACAACGGCGACTTGGGTCTGGCTATGGATCTGGTAGACGCCGCCGTGGCTGCAGGTGCGGATGCCGTCAAGTTCCAGACATACAACGTGGACCGACTTCTTCGTCGAGATACGCCGAAAGCCGCCTACCAGGTGGCGACGACAGGGGAGGCGGACGGACAGTTCGGCATGCTCGAAAAGCTNCAGCTTTCGGAGGACGAACACCATCGGCTNATCGAGANNTGTGCGGTGCGTGGAATCGTTTTCATCTCGACGCCCTTTGACGAGGTTTCAGCGGATCTTCTGGAGGGTTTTGGGGTGCCCTTGTACAAGATCCCCTCCGGAGAGATAACGAATGTGCCATTGCTCAGACACGTCGGCGCCAAACACCGACCGGTGATTCTGTCAACAGGCATGGCGAAACTCGGCGAGGTCGAGACGGCGGTCGAGGTCCTGAGGGGCGCAGGGGTGGACCGTCTTGCACTACTGCATTGCGTCTCGAGCTACCCCACGGACCCCGTGGACGTGAATCTCCGGGCTATGATAATGATGAGGTCGGCATTTCGTCTGCCTGTTGGGTTGTCGGACCATACGCTCGGCATCGAGACCCCCATTGCGGCGATCGCGCTTGGTGCGCGCGTGATCGAGAAGCATCTGACTCTCGACAAGTCGATGGACGGTCCTGACCACCAGGCGTCACTGAATCCGTCCGAGATGACCGAGATGATTCGATGCATTCGGAATGTCGAGGACGCGATGGGCGATGGCATTAAGCAACCTGCAGCGTCAGAGCATTCAAATCGAGGGATCATCCGAAAGAGCCTCGTGTTCAGCGATGACACACTCTCGGGGACGCGGTTGACCCTAGATCACCTGACCACGATGCGTCCAGCAGACGGGATTCCACCTGACCGAATCGATGATGTGATCGGAAAGAGGCTTAGCAGTGATGTGAAGGGGCTGGTCCCTGTATCTTGGGATGTCCTGGAAGGATGAAGATCGGTGTTGTCCACTGCGCNCGGTCCGACTATGGGATCTATCTTCCGGTGATTCGCCGCATTCGTGANCATCCTGATCTCNANCTNCNNAACTATGTCACGGGAATGCACCTGTCTCCNGAGTTNGGGAGAACAGAGATGGCTTTTGNAGAGGATGGGTTCGAGATCNACGANCGTGTTGAAATGCTCCTCTCGTCGGATTCTCCNGAGGGNATNGCGAAATCNATGGGGCTTGGGACGATNGGTTTTGGGCAGTTGTTCAGCCGCTCNCGGCCGGATNTACTNATGCTGATGGGAGATCGGTTCGANATNCATTGTGCGGCCGTCGCTGCCCTCCCNTTNAACATCCCGATNNTNCANNTACACGGTGGNGAGTCGACGGAGGGTTTGATCGACGAGGGCATTCGCCACTCGCTGACGAAACTGAGNCATCTGCACTTCACATCNACNNAGGNNTACGCAGATCGTGTNCGCAGGATGGGGGAGGAGGACTGGCGGGTCTCGACGGTCGGCGCTCCCGGTTTGGATAACATCCTTGATATGGAACGAATGACGCGGGAAGAGACGGGCAAGCACTTTGGATATGACCCGATGCGTCCCGTCGTTCTCGTCACATTCCACCCCATAACCCTGGATTTTGAGAACACGTCGATCTACACGGATCAGTTGCTAGATGCCGTTGCTAGGGCCGACGCCCAAATTCTGTTCACCTACCCGAACGCGGATACCGCCGGCAGAGTGATCATAGAGAAGGTCAACGCGTTCTGCCACGATGTGGAACGGGCATCAGTGGTCGTCAACGCAAGTCAGCGCGGGTATATCAGCCTTCTCTCGTGTGTAGACACGATGGTAGGGAATTCTTCGAGTGGAATCATTGAAGCTGCCTCATTCGAGTTGCCGGTGGTGAACATCGGATCGAGACAGAAGGGCCGTATCCATGGTCGAAACGTGGTAGAGTGCGGCCACGGTGTAGACGAGATTTTGTCTGCACTCAAGACGTGTCTGGATCCGTCGTTTCGGGAAACCCTGAGGGGCATGGAGAATCCCTACGGTGACGGCAGGGCAAGCGAACGGATTGTCGACCGTTTGGCCAGTTTGGAATTGTCCCCTGCGCTTCTGAA